>JBGUQN010000042.1:0-103424 GCA_045131085.1 Fibrobacter sp. | reverse complement strand
CCTGCAATCCAGAGGCTACCGCAGTACACGGAAATGCCGTGGCTGGAGAGGTTGTCGAACGTGTCGTCGGTACCGTGGGTGAGCGGGAAGTTTTCGCCTTCGTTCACCATCTTTTCCAAGTACTGCATGGCGGCATACACAGCGTCCTTGCAATCCTGCAAGTTCTGCTTGTCCTGCGTCTTCACGTAGTGACGGAGAACCATCAGCACATACTTCGGAGCGAGATCCTTCCATTCCTTCACGTTGTGCCAGTCGTAGGCATCGGGTTCTGCATCGAAGGGGCTTCCGAGGTCATGAATCACGGCGCCACGCACGGCGCGCGGGCCTTCAAGCTTCGGATCCGGAAGGTCTGCGAACGGGTGGTTCACGTATTCGTGGTGACGGCGACGGTTGTCGTTCACGGCGAGAATCGCATCGCCGAAGCGCTTCATCACCACACCGTCGAGGCGCGGCATCAGGGCCATCAGGCTGAAGCTGCCGTAGAAGTAAACGTCGAGGGAGTTGAAGAACGGATAGTCGGCGCATTCGCGGACGAGGAAGCGGTCGTCCTTGTCCCACACGGTGGCTTCGGCGAGGAAGCTGAGGGTGTTGATGGCGAGGCTCTTGAATTCGTCCTGCTTAGCGGCCGTCTTGTAAAGCTTGGCCACGGCCTTCTTCGGAACGAGGGCTTCGAATGCCTTGAGGCGAGCGTCCATGTTCTTGTCGGCAGCGAGAGCTTCTTCGAGAATAGCGCCCACGCGGCCATAAGCTTCGGGGAAGAATGCGGTGTACTTCTTGGCAGAAGTAAGCTTGTTCAGCTTGATTTCGGGGAAGTCGAGCACCAGGTTGAACTGGAAAGAAACCTTCTGCTTCGGCTTCAAGACGGCAGTCACGGCGACGGCACCGGCCATCGTTTCGCGGCCACTGTAAACGTTCTTGACCCAAGCTTCGCAAACGCGACCGCTGCGGAGAGCGCCCTTCAGCACAGAGGCGGCGTCATCCTGGTAGAACATCGGCTTCACGGAAACGTTCAGGTTATCCTTCTTGTTCCAAGCGACGGACACGCCCATGCAGCCGTTGAAGTCGCTTTCGGCCAGCGGCTTTTCGTTGTAGAATTCGAGGCCGCGGACTTCGCGACCGTCATTGGCCTGCTTGCTAAACTTGACACCCTTCGGGAAACGTGCGGATGGTACGAGCACGAAGCTAGAGTCCTGAACGCCCTGGCGGTCCTTCTTGGCTATGTAGCCGGCGATGCAGTCCTGCACCTGCACGATCGTGATTTCGCGGGTTTCCTTGGTGGTATTTTCGAGAGTGAACACGGTTGCGTTCACGGGGAGGCTGGAGAGGCGTTCGTCACCCGGAGTCACGTAGCTGGACTGGGTCTTGGTAATCGAGATACCCTTGCCTTCATACTTGGTTTCGCTCACGGGGTAGAGGGCGGCGTACTGCATCTTGGCGGCATCGTAACCGGCCTGGCCCAAGAATTCGCTGTCGTTTGCCCAAGCAGCGGTGAGAGCGCCCTGGCGTACGGCCTTTTCGCCCACAACACCGTTAAAGAAGTCGATGACGGCGCTGCGGTTGAGTTCGGCACCGGCCTTGTTCAGGAGGGCGGCGGTGCGGTCGCTCCATTCGATGTGCCAGCGTTCAAACGCGGCCTTGTTGTTCTTGAAGAAATCCTTTTCGGCGATAGCCTTGTTGAGCTTGGCCTCGGCCTTCTTTTGGTTGGCAAGTTCAGCGGCGCTGAAGAGCGCTTCGCCCTTAGCATCTACGAGCGGGTACTTGGCGAGCATCTGCGTGAAGCCGGCGAAGTCGCCGATTTCAAGCGCGGCCTTTGCGTCAATCACGGATTCGCGGAAGAAGAAGTTGTTGAAACGGAGGTCGGAGGGCTTTTCGGTGCGGACTTGCACGCCCGGCATTACGTTCATCACGGGAGTGGTGCCAGCAGGCGTTGCTGTGAATGTCGAGCCGATACCGCCGACGGCAATACCCGTAGTGGAGGGAGTCGTAGAAAGCGGGGTGTACCAGGGCTGGATAAATTCCACGGCGAGGCCCGGGGTCATCAGCTTCTGGACGGATCCGGCCTGTTTTGCGCCGGCGAGGTATTCTTTAATGCTCATAGTCAATTCCATGAATAGGGTTAATTTTCGTGGTAAAAATTAAAAATTATATGAGGAATGGGCTCGCCCAAAAACAAAAAAGTGTTTACAAAACGGAACTCGGGCAAAAAAAGTATTATCTTTTAAATCATGAACAAGTTGATGTCTTACCTGCTCCCTGGCGTTTTCCTCATTGTGGTTTTTGCACTCGTCAAGACCTTCCTTCTTCCGCCCTCGGTGACTGTGCAGGAATGGTTCGTGTACCTGACCGCCGCGGTTACCGTGCTCTGCGTCGTGGTGCCTTGTGTTATATACTACTTGCGCACTCCGCCTGGTGTTGACCACAGGTAACTTTTGCTATCTTTGGCGCCATGTTTAAAATTGGCGTGATGGCTTCCGGTGGTGGAAGCAACTTTAAAGCGATTATTGACCGCATTGGGGAGGGTGACCTCGAGGCTCAGTGCAAGTTTTTGATTACGAATAACGGAACGTGTGGCGCTGTTTCGCATGCTGAAGAATTCGGAATACCTGTTTATTATATTTCGGGGAAAACCCATCCGGTCGTTGCGGACTATGAAGCGGCGATGATGGATGTGCTCAACAAGTACGATGTAGACCTGCTTATACTTGCGGGTTACATGAAGGCTTTGCCCGCATGCATGATTCACCGTATGCCCGACCGTATCTTGAATATCCACCCGTCGCTGTTGCCCAAGTATGGGGGCAAGGGTTTCTGGGGTATCCACGTGCACGAAGCCGTAATTGCTGCTCACGAGAAGGAATCGGGCCCGACGGTTCACCTGGTTAGCGAAGAAATCGACAAGGGGCGCATCCTTGCTCAGATAAAGGTGCCCGTGCTGGAAGGCGATACGCCGGAAGTGCTTGCAGCCCGCGTGCTCGAGCAGGAACATAATTTATATTGGAAAACTATCCGCGACTACGCTGCGGAACTCAGGTCGTAGAACAATGAAATTCAAACTGCCTGCATTCCTAGAAAATGTATCCACGCCGGTAGAAGGCGAGGTGGCCATGCGTAAGTATGCTTGCAGTGATGCTGGTGTGGGCAATTCGCTCTCGCTAGATTTGTTTGCGGCTGAAATGGCCCCGCATGCCGATATCCTGGTGGGTATCGACGAGGTGGGGCGAGGCCCGCTTGCCGGCCCCGTGGTGGCGTGTGCCGCCGTCTTGAAGGCCCCGGATATCATGCCTGCGCTGAACGACTCGAAGAAACTCACGCGCAAAAAACGCGAGGAAATGTTCGAAGGCGTGAAGGAGGCGTGCGCCTGCTATGCCATTGCGAGTGCCTCTGTCGAAGAAATCGACAAGATGAACATCCTGGAGGCGGATTTCCTTGCCATGCGCCGCGCCTTGCAGGCGCTTGGCTTGCCGGGAATATCGGAATCTGCGCCCGAGATTCCCGTGGAGCAGAAGGGCTCTTTTGCCGAAGTGACCGGCAAGCCCGCCCCCCGTGTATTTATCGCCGTTGACGGGAACCTGAAAATCCGTGGGGTTCCCGAGAATATCCAGATGCCCGTCGTGAAGGGGGACGGGCGCATCGCGAGCATTTCTGCAGCGTCCATTTTGGCGAAGGTTTTTCGTGACCGCTTTATGGACAAACTAGCAGAAACTTATCCGGCATATGGCTTCGAGAAGAATGCGGGCTACGGCTCCAAAACGCATCTCGACGCCATTCGTAAATTCGGGTTTACACCGGAGCATCGCCGGAGCTTCCACGTCAAGGAACTGGAAGGCTAAAACCTCGCTCTTGCGGGTTTTGTACAAAAAAGCACCGTTAACTTGGCTTTAAAGAATTTTTTTTGCTACATTGGGTTCGGGGCGGTCTTTCCCGCCTAGAGTGTTTTTTCGAGGAGGATCCTTTGAATAATTCCATACCTCTTGTACAGATGGTACTTCAGTCCGATATTGCGACGATTGTCGTGTTGTGCATTCTCGCCATCATGTCGCTCGGTTCTTGGGGAATCATCATCGTGAAGTTCTTCACTTACCGCAGGAGCAAACACGCCAACGCCGAATTCTTCCGCAAGTTCAGCACGGTAACCCAGTTCGTGCAGCTGCAGGGCCTTTGCGAAACGGCCGAAGACAGTGCGCTGCGCCGCCTGACGGCCGAAGTGCTGAAGGAAGCCTCCAAGTTCAGTAATTTTGTGAGTTACGACTCCATCCAGCACCGTGCATCGCTCCTGGAAGACACTATCCAGCGTTCCATCGAAGGCCTGCGCCTTACCGAAGACCGCTACTTGAGCTTCCTTGCTACGAGTTCGAACCTCGCCCCGTTCTTCGGCCTCTTGGGTACCGTCTGGGGCATCATGATCGCATTCTTCCAGATTGGCCAGCACGGTTCTGCCGACCTTAGCGTCGTCGCTCCGGGTATCGCCATGGCCCTTATCACTACGGTGGGCGGTCTTGTGGTCGCAATTCCGGCTTCTGCAGGGTACAACTACTTCACTAGCTGCAACGGTCAGAACGAAATCTCTTACTTCAACTTCGGTTCCCAGGTCTTGAGTCTCTTCAAGCGCGGCGACCTGCTTGCACTCGAAGAAGTTGCCGGCTAGGAGGCTTAGGTGAAGCGTAGCCGCGGAAAAGAACTTAAGCAGGAGATGAACCTCACGAACATGATTGACATCGTGTTCTCGATCCTCATTGTGTTCATCATTTCTGCACCGCTCATGAGCCAGGGCGTGAAGGTCGACCTGCCGAAGGCCGAAGCCCCGACTATGGAGCAGGAAAAACTCTTGAAGGTGTCCATCACGAAGAACGAGGAAATCTACATCGCCGATATGCAGGTGGATTTCGACGGATTCAACACCGTGTTCAAGTCGCTCTGGAACGGCGAGATGGCCGTGGTCATCAATGCCGACGAGGCGGTGAACTACGGACTCGTGATGAAGGTCGTGACGAAGGTGCAAAAGCTCGGCGTCACGAAACTTGGCTTTTTGACACTGAACCCGAAGGAAAAACCGGGTAAATGAGCAAGGAAGAAGAAAGGATAAAGTACTTCAGCTCGGACGTGGATTCCACGCTCGTGAAGATAATCATTGTTGCGGTTATCTTCCATTTTGCCGTTGTCGCCTTCTTTATCGGGTTGCACTACGTGAATTTGAAGCCCGAGCCGGAACCGATTCCCGTGTTCGAAATGGTCCAGGTGTCGCAGCCGACTCCGCCCAAGCCTGTGCGCCCGAAGCCGCCTGAGCCGCCAAAGCCCAAGGAACCGCCTAAGCCCAAGGTGAACAAGGAATTGCCGCCCGAGATAAAGCCGGAACCGGAGGAAAAGCCCGAGGAAGTGCACGAGGATGTGCCGCCCGAGCCAGAGCCGGAACCCGAACCGGAACCGGAGGAAGATTTTGATGTGGATGATCTGGACTTGCCGCGTGCGGTGGAAGCGTCCAGCCTGAATCCCGTAGGTTCTGTGGACATGGATCCGCTGATGCAGGTCTATCTAGAACAGTTGAAGAAGATTATTATGGGCAACTTCAAACCGCCCAAGGATTTGAAGGTGGGCCGCGATGCGAAGACGACGGTGCAGTTCCAGGTGGACCGCTTTGGCGGGATTACCGCGGTGATCTTGAAACGTTCGTCGGGCAACAAGGCGTGGGACCATTTGTCGGTGCGTGCCGTGCAGATTTCGAAAGTGCCGGAACTTCCGCCGAACTACCGCGCTCCAAGCCTGGTGTTGCATTTCAACTTTACGCCCAACTAGGATATGACGATGAACTTTTCGAACGAGGATTGCAAGGAAATGAAGCATAGGAATTCGCTGGTCGGCGTATTGGTTTTCTTCTTCCTTCTATTTGCTCCGGTAACAAGCTTTGCTGCTATCGATACCATTGCCGTGGATGTTGGCATCTCCGTGTTCAAGACGATGCCCATCGGTATTGTGCCTTTTGAAGAAAAGGGCGTAATTGATTGGGTCGAAGAACAACCGCACAAGATTCTCACGCGCGATGCGAACCTCTCTGGCCGGTTCGACGTGGTGGCATCCCCGAAGTTCGACCTTGCGAAGTTCAGCCGCGAACATGCGGATTACTACATGACGGGCAAGGTGGAAAACGCTGGTGCGGGCAAGCTCCGCGTGCAGTGCTTCCTTTATGTTTCGAAGACGAAGACGCTTCGCTTGGGCGAAAGTTATACTATTCCGCAGAAGGCTTTGCGCCGCGCCATCCATGAATTTTTTGACAAGGCTACGCTTGCCATTTGCGGTGAACGCGGTGTGGCTAGCACAAAGCTTGCATACGTCTCTAAGATTGACGGTGTGAAGCAGGTCGTGGTATCGGACTACGACGGATTCCACCGCAGCCAGGTGACGCGCGATTCGACCATCAGCATGATGCCCGTGTGGAAGCGCGGGAACAGGGGCCTGGTGTACGTGAACTTCAAGACGCATAGGCCGCGCCTTTACGAGAAAAACATTGGCGGTCCAGAACGTCCGTTGTTTTCTCAGTTCGACCAGACGTACAGCCCTGCAGTGAACCCGGTGACGGGTGAACTGCTGTTCTCTTCGACGGTTGATGGCAAGACGGATTTGTACATCGGTAATACCGAAACGGGGAAGGCGCGCAAGTTCGCCTACCTGAAGAGCAACCAGACGAGCCCTGCGTGGAGCCCGCGTGCAGCCGAAGTGCTGTTTACCAGCGACCGTGGCGGCAGCCCGCAGATTTTCGTGATGGGCCGCGACGGAAGCGACTTGCGCCGCGTGACCTTCATGGGCCGCTACAATGAACGTGCCAGCTGGTCTCCGGAAGGCGACCGCATCGTGTATACGTCGATGGACAACGGCAAGATGAATATTTATACCTGCGCACTTGACGGGAGCGACATTGTGCAGCTCACGAACAACGCAGGCAACAACGAACACCCGACCTGGTCTCCGGATGGTAAACTGATTGCCTTCTCGAGCAACAGGAGCGGAACATACCAGATTTACATCATGAGGAAGGACGGGGCGAACGTGACCCGTATTACCAACTCCGGCGAAAACACCGCGCCGACTTGGTCTTTCTTCAACGAGGAAATTAACAATAAAAAGGAAGGTAACAAATGAAGTTATACGCAAAACTCGCCATGATCACCTGTGCAGCAAGCCTCGCTCTCGTGGCCTGCTCTAAGAACAACCCGCCCGAGACGAACCCGCAGCCCGCTCCGGCTCCGGCCGCTGCCCCTGCACCGGCTCCTGCAGCAGCTGCACCGGCCCCTGCAGTGAACGAGGATTCTCTTGCTGCAGAACGTGCACGCCTCGAGGCTGAACGCCTTGAAGCTGAACGCGCCCGCCTTGAAGCGCTTATCAACCAGATCATGAGCGAAGACGTGTACTTCGATTTCGACCGTTCGGAACTGACCGAAAAGGCTAAGGAACTCCTTGCTCAGGTGGGAGAACTCCTGCTGAAGGAACAGCGCTTCACGATTACCATCGAAGGCCACACGGATGCCCGCGGTACCGAAGACTATAACTTCACTCTCGGTGCAAAGCGCGCCATGAAGGTGAAGGAATTCCTGAATGCCTACGGTATTGAAGGCAAGCGCATGGAATCTGTCAGCTACGGTAAGGAAGCTCCGAAGGCTCAGGGCGAGACCGAAGAGGCCTACTCCCAGAACCGTCGCGCCAACTTCCGCGTAAACATCCAGCAGTAATTTATCTATGAAGGTGACTATGAAACGGTTGGCTTTTGGCCTGGTCGTTGCATTTGCGCTTGTCGGCTGCTCTCAGATGACGATTCTGCGTACGGAAGAGATGCAGAACGTCGGTAATAGCGTGCAGACGACTGTTGTCGGCAAACTTGATTCTTCTGTGCATAGGCTCAGGTCCGATAACAAGGCGCTCCGCAAACGTGTTGATTCCCTAAGGGCGGAACTGGATGCATCCATTCTGGTTCAGAAACGCATGATGGCCGAAATTACCACGCTTTCGCGCCGAGTCAGTGATGAGTCCGAAAGGAACGATTCTAGGCAAGAAGAAATCATCTACCGCTTGGACATGTTGCTTGGTAAGAGTGACAAGATTCTTGCGAAGAAGGTGGTGGTGAGCGGTGCTCCGCAGACGCCGATGTCGCTCGATAGCCTGGAACGTGAAGCCGAAAAGCTGGTGGAATCTGAAGCGACGTTCAATACGGCCCGCTCTGATTTCCATAGCGGTGAATACAAGCTTGCATTCAAGGGCTTCAAGCAGGTTTACGAACAAATGAAGACCGGCGAATTGGCTGAAAATTCACTCTACTGGATGGGCCTCTGCCTTATAGAAGTGAACCAGTTGGACAAGGCGAAGAAAATCTTTGCGAACCTGTCGGAAACCTTCCCCGACGGGGCAAAGGCTTGCCCTTCGCTGTTCAAACTTGCTAACCTCTACGGTGAAGGCTGCGAAATCGAATCGCAGAAGCAGTACCTCCAGAAGATCCTTTCTAAGAAATCTTGCGAAAAGACTGGCGAATTCGAACAGTCCGCCGAAATCCTGCAAGAGATTTTGGAGAAGGAAGAAAAGACTGCTGCCGGCGAGAAGGTGGATGCATGCATCCCCGTGGTGCGCGAACCTGCCGCCAAGTAAAGAGAACTTGAAAACTTAAAAAGTCCGACGGAATTCCGCCGGGCTTTTTTGTTTGAACTTTTAGTCGCGGTTTTCGCGCTTTATTCTCGTTTACGGTTCGTCGGCATCGATGACGACGCGCTGTACTTCTGCGCCGAGCGTTGCCATCTTGGCTTCGAAATCTTCGTAACCGCGGTCGAGGTGGTAGATACGGCTAATCTTGGTTTCGCCTTCGGCAATGAGGGCGGCGAGCACGAGGGCTGCACTTGCGCGGAGGTCGGAACCCATCACCTCGGCACCTTCGAGTGGAAGCCCGCCCTTGATGGTGGCAGTGTTGCCGCTGAGCGTAATGCTTGCGCCCAGGCGTTCCATTTCGGCCACATGCTTGAAGCGGTCGTTATAGACGGTATCCTGAATGACGCTGTTGCCCGGCACGGAAAGGAGTGTCGCCATGAGGGGAGCCTGCATGTCGGTGGGGTAGCCCGGGAAGGGGAGCGTCTGGATGGTAATGGGCTTGAGTTCTTGCCCGCGGGCATCAACTTCTGCCCAGTCCGGCCCGACGGTCACCTTGCAGTTCATGTCGCGGAAGGCGTCAAGCGTAGAGGCGATGTGTTCGGGAATGATCTTGGTAACCTTCACGCGGCCACGCGTAATGGCGGCACCGCAGAGGAATGTGCCGGCCTCGATGCGGTCGGGAATGGTGAAGCCATTACCAGGGCGTAGGGCTTCTACGCCCTGCACCGTCAAGGTGCGCGTGCCGCGGCCCTGAATCTTGGCGCCCATCGAGACGAGGAAATCCACCAGGTTGTCGATTTCGGGCTCGAGGGCCGCATTCTGCAGCACGCTGGTGCCCTTGGCGAGTGTTGCCGCCATAAGCACGTTCACCGTGGCGCCAACGCTCGAAATCGGGAAATGGAATGTACCGCCGGGGAGCCTTCCTTCGCAGGTGGCTTCCACGTAACCGCGGGTAAGGGTAATCTTGGCACCGAGCGCCTCGAGCCCCTTCAGGTGCAAGTCGACAGGGCGCGGGCCCCAGGCGCATCCGCCGGGGAGCGAGACGCGGCAGCGGCCGAAGCGGGCCACGAGAGGGCCGAGCACGTAAAAGCTTGCGCGCATGGTCTTCACGAGTTCGTAGGGCGCTTCCAGATGGTCGGCACCGCGGGTGTCAATTCTTAAGCAATGCGCTTCTCCGCTGATGCGGCAGCCGATGACGCGCAACACGTCGCTCATCGTCTTCATGTCCTTCAGGTGAGGGACGTTCGTTATTTCGGAGACTCCGTCGGCGAGGAGGGCTGCTGCCATCACGGCGAGCACGGCGTTCTTCGCACCGGAAATTTCTACTTCCCCGTCCAGGGGCTTCTTGACTTGCGGAACGATAAACTGGTACATATTTTTAGTTGGTAGTTATTAGTTTCTAGTTACTAGTTTCTTCGGGCTCGGATTTGCGTTTCACTTTCGGGGTATCGAATACGACGAAAGTACGTGCAATCCAGTCGTGCAGGGCGCGGCGCTTGGGGTCGACGCAGACAATCAGGTAACCCAGACCGTACAGGATTATGGTAAGCTGGGTGATGACGCTGCAGAGGTATCGCGCGATAGATGCGCCCCACGAAAGTTTGTTCCCTTCCGCGGTTTCTACGTGGATATGGAGAATCATCTTGCCGGGTGTGGCTGAAAAGACTGCGTGAAATACGATGAAATAGACGGCCTGGATTGCGCTCCAGATGCTGAGAAGGGAACTCATTCCCGGGGTTTCCATCAGCTTGTTCATCGATTCCGGCGATATCGGGTCTTGAATGTAGGCGCTGGCTGCCTGCTGGATGGATTCCAGGTCGTATAGACCTGCCTGCGCAAGCACAAAGAGTACGATTCCGCCAATAATGCCCAGAATTAGGTTGTCTATAATAAAGGCCGATGCACGGGAAAAGAAGCCTGCGAAAATCTTTTTCTGTTTGTTGGTCTCTATAATTTGTTCTAGAGCCTTGATGGTGTTTTCGAGCATGGCTTCTTGCTCGGGATTGCGCTCAAAATAGTCTTTTTCGAAATTTTCGGTGGCGTCTTTCCAGGCAATCCAGTTCTCCATGCCGCTATGCCAAACTAGGGTTTCTTCGGTAATTTTACCCTGCTTTACAAAATCACGGATATCATCGATGGAATAGGGCCCCTGTCTGCGGTCTCCGTCGGTAATACTTTCGTCTATAAAGAACCATTTCATACGTCCCCTAAAGATAGAAAAAAATGATGTTGAAGTCCTGCACAAAAAAGGGGCGTATTCAGCCAAAAAGTCGCAAATTTGTTAAATTTTGGGCATGAGAATGTATAAGCCGGGGCAACGTTTCGTTAGCCAGTCAGAGCCGGAATTGGGTCTTGGAGTTGTTTCCGAGGTTCAGGGCCGTACAGTCAAGTTTTTATTTCCGCTTGTGGGGGAGGTGCGTCTTTACCGCACGGATAATGCTCCAGTCGACAGGTTCATTTTACAGCCGGGCGAGACCGTCAAGAACGACAAGGGTGTATCTTTCGCAGTAGAAAGCCTTCGCGAGGTAGATGACTTGGTTGTCTACGTAGGCCGTGGTGGCCGCGAAATGAAAGAAGCCGACCTTACCGCAAAGCAGATGGCGAGGCCTTCCGATTTGTTCCGAGCCTTGACGAGTATTGGCAAGGCCCAGAAACCCGATGGTGCTCCGACGGCGAATGCTGCAGACGTGTCTTCGAAGGCTTTTGAACGTCGTCGCCGTGCGATGGAACTTTCGTGCATGTGGAAGTCTTCTCCGGTGCGAGGCATGATTGGCCCTCGTGTGAGCATGATTCCGCACCAGTATTACCTGTGTCACCGAGCCTGTAGCGAATCTACGCTCCCGCGCCTTATGCTGAGTGACGAAGTCGGCTTGGGCAAGACAATCGAAGCGGGCATGATCTGGCATGCGCTGAGTATGCGCGGCCGTGTTTCCCGTACGCTCATTATTGTGCCCGAGACGCTCAAGCACCAGTGGATGGTCGAAATGAAGCGCCGGTTCAACCAGCTCTTTACGCTGGTCGACGAAGGGTTTATCCGTGGTCTTTTTGTTGGCGTCGGGAAGGATGAAGAAAAGCCCAATCCGTTCTTGCAGAGCAATAACATCATCGTGGCCATCGATTTCCTCATGGGCCAACCCGCCCTTATCGAAGACTTGCTCAAGACGAACTGGGACATGACGATTATTGATGAGGCGCACCACCTCGTTTGCGAAGACGGTTTTACGAGCCATGAGTACATGCTCGCGAATGCGGTGCTTGCTCGCTCCAAGGGCGTATTGCTCCTGACGGGAACACCGCTCCAGCTGCATCCCGAAAGCCAGTTCAATCGTTTGAAAATGCTTGATCCGGCGCGCTTTGCCGACTACAACGCCTTTATCAAGGAGCAGGAAGAATACCGCAAGCTGGTGAACGACCTCTCCAAGCTCCCGACCGACCCGAATCACCGGATGAGCTGGGAAGACCTGTACGACAGCGTCCCGAAGAATTCGAAGATTCGCCCCTGGCTCGAGCAGGAAAACTCAAAGTCCATGACTGCGGGCGAATGGATACGCCGTATCGTGGATGGCATGGGTACGGGTTCCGTGGTGTTCCGCAATACCCGCAAGGGCGTGGGCGGATTTCCGAAGCGCAAACTCGACGAAATTTGTCTCGAACCGAATCCGAGGTACCGCGAAATGGTGGAGGCAGCAGCCGAAAACGACTTGGATGCTTCTACGGACATTCAGGAAAATGGCCTGCTCTGCACGCGCTATTCCGACGGCTGGGAACTCGACGAACGCATCGTGTGGCTCAAGGGATTTTTGAAGGAACACCGCAACGACAAGATTCTTCTCATTTGCGAATCCATCGAAGTCGTGCTCGCGCTGGAAACAATCCTCACCGATTACCTGGGCGAGGGCGCTTTCTCGATGTTCCACGAAGAAATGACCATTATGGCTCGCGACAAGGCTGCGGCAAACTTCAGCAAGCCGAACGGAGCGAACTTGCTTATCGCTTCCGAAATCGGTTCCGAAGGCCGCAACTTCCAGTTCTCGCACCATCTGGTGCTGTTTGACCTCCCGCTCGATGCGGCGCTTGTGGAACAGCGCATTGGGCGACTGGACCGCATTGGCCAGACCGAAGACATCATTGTGCATGTGCCTTACGTGAAGGGCTCCGGGCAAGAAGTGATGTTCCGTTGGTACAACGATGGCCTGAATGCTTTTGGTGCGCCCCTGATGAGCGGAGGCGAACTCTTCCTTAAGTATACGGACAGCCTGATTGAGGCTCTTGCTGACCCGAGGCATGGCCTCGAGAACTTTGTCGAAAGCATTATCCCGCAGGTACGCAAGGACTGCGAGGCGATGCGCAAGAACATCGAGAAGGGGCGCGACCGCCTGCTGGAATACAATTCCCGTAACCCCGAGAAGGCAAAAGAAATTACCGACGAAATCCTTCGCATCGATGCACAGACGGAATTGAAGGACTTGCTCCTGGAGTCGTTGCATGCCCGCGGGCTCGATGTGGACGGAAGCGCCATTGCCGGTTGCTGTGTGATTACGCAAGGCCCGCAGATCGAAGAAGGCTCTATTGCCGGCATGCCGAGCCGCGGGCTTGTCGCTGCGCAAAACGAAGAAGACGAGCAGGGCTCCGACAATATCTGCCTTACGGCGACATTCGACCGCGATGTGGCGATGGTGCACGACGAGGTGGATTTCTTGAGCCTGGAACACCCGCTGGCACAGGGCATGATTGACTTTGAAACGGGCGTGAACCATGGAAACGTGGCCTGCTGCATTTGGCCGAATTCCGGCCTGCGCGGGCTCATGATGCAGTACGACTTCGTAGTGGAACTGCCCGTGCCCGAAGAATGGGGCGTCTCCGATATCGTTGGCCCGCGCTACGTATGCGCGCTTGTCGATGCTGCGGGCGTAGACCAGTCCGAACATCTGGAGGCGTTGTCGAAGGCCGAAGTTCGCGACGTGAATGTGCCGCAGGGCAACAAGGCCGTCGATGCGACTTTGCGCTACTTTGCGAAGGAAGGCCTTGCGCTTGCGAAGAAGGCTGTGAGCGGTATTGCCAAGGAATATGCCGACAAGGCTGCAAATGCGGTCGAGGCCCGTGCCGAGCAGGAATACCAGCGCATGAACCACTTGCTTACCATGCGAGGCAAGGCGGCGGGCAGCGCCGAACTCAAGCAGCTCCGCAAGAACGTCGGTGACCGCAAGAAGATTGTTGCAAACCCGCAGTTGCGCCTTGACGCAATCCGCCTGCTGGTATGCAGATAAAAGACTAATGACCAATAACCATTAACTAAAGACCAAATATGAGTGAATTACGTAAGAACATTCTAGACGAAGCGCATCGCATTGTGGTAAAAATCGGCTCGCGCATATTGGTCGATTCCGAGAAGGGCGGTGTCCGTACCCGCTACATTCAGAAACTCGCCGATTCCGTCGCGCGCCTCATGGAAGCGGGCAAGGAAGTCGTGATTGTGACTAGCGGTGCCGTGGGTACCGGCATGAGCCAGCTGGGCTACAAGGAAAAGCCGACCGTGCTTGCCGAAAAGCAGGCCTGTGCCGCCGTGGGTCAGATTGACCTCATGTACGCCTACCGTGAAATGTTCCGCTGGGTGCAGCTCTCGGTGGGCCAGATTCTCCTTTCTGCCGAAGACTTCCGCGACCGCACCCGCTACAAGAACTTGCAGAATACCATCAAGGCGATGCTTGCCCGTAAGATTGTTCCGATTATCAACGAGAACGATTCTCTCGCCGTCGCCGAAATCAAGGTGGGCGACAACGACAAGCTTTCGAGCGACGTGGCGTTGTTCCTCGATGCGGACCTGCTCCTGATTTTCACGGACGAAGACGGCCTCTTCGACGATAACCCGAAGAAGAACCCGAACGCCCGACTGCTCCGCTTCGTGCCCGAGATTACGCCTGCCGTTTTGGCCCTTGCCGGCAAGCCTGGCGAGACGGGTTCTGCCGTGAGTACCGGCGGTATGCGCAGCAAGCTCGAAGCCATCCGTAACGTGACGAAGAGCGGCTGCAATGCCTTCCTCGCGAGCGGTATGAAGGTGCTGCCGCACCAGGTGCTTTTCGAAAATGCGCAGGGTACGCTCTTTGTGGGTTCCAAGAAAAAGCTCAATAGCCGCCAGCGCTGGCTCAGCTTTATCACGACTCCGCGTGGGGCCGTGGTGGTGGACGAGGGCGGCGTGAAGGCGTTGCGCGAAAAGCACTCGAGCCTGTTGCCCGTGGGTGTGTGTGCGGTGAAGAAGCATTTCGACAAGGGCGACTTGATTGAGGTCCTGAGCCCGTCGGGTGACGCGGTCGCGCGCGGTGTAGCCGGCTTTGACAGCGAGACACTCAAGCTCGTTTTGCGCAAGAAAACTGCTCAGGTCCACGAAATCCTGGGTAAGGATGTGCCGGACGAACTCATTCACAAGAATGACCTAGTTGTTTTTTAACTTGTCTTTTATATATTTAAAACCATGAAGTTAATCCGATTCCCAAAGACCGCTATTGCGACAATCGCACTTGCCGCATCGACTGTTTTTGCCAGCGCGATTGATGTTGAAACAATTGCACGTGGTGGCTTCTGGATGCGTGATAACCAGCTCCGTGATATAGGGGAAATGCTCCTCTATGCTAGCGGCTCGTTTATCGATATCGGGACGAACTACACGCCCCTTTCGACGCAACTGCCTCTGAAAAGTGATTTCGGCGAGCACGAAGGCTTTGCTTTCCGTGAGCATTTTTCATTGATGGCATCGCACAAACTCGAAAATCAGGGCTATTTGACCGCTTTGCTGTGGTTTGAACGTTCTGGCTGGGATGGGGAAGATTTCCTGTTTGTCCCGCATTACAATGACTTCGGCCTTGTGCGTTCCGTGACTACATGGGGCCTTGGTTATACGACCCCTTCGTACTTGTTGTCCGTTGCTGCCGGTATGCAGCACCAGAACAGCGAATACGTCGGTGACGTTTTCCCTGCCGAAAATGACTCCCTTTTGTATAGCTGGGCGAACGTACGCGTCGGCTGGTTCAGTGCGCAGGCGAGTTTCCACCGTACGCACTTGAATATGCTTCGTTTGTCTGTTGACCTTGAAGACCGCGCCGTGTTGGGCGGAGTCACGTCGGGAATCAGGACGTATCTGCCGAATTTTGACGTTACGATGTACAAGCGCAAACTCGATGGCGCTGATGACGACTTTATCCGCCTTACCTGGGAACAGAACCTGTTTGCCCAGCAACTTTATGGAGAAGTGACGTTCGATTTCCCCGATGACGGTTTCCATTCTGCGGCACTCAAGTTTTATCCCGACCCTTCGCGCTTTGTCGGGATTGAAGCGACCTGCGTTCGCCGCCGTGCTGTGGCGGACAATTGGGACGACCTGATGTTTGGCTGGGCGATTGAACTCCCCATTATCCGCGTTGGCTACAATTCCTCGTACGAATACGACCATCTTTTCAATGCCAGGGGAACGTTTATTGCCGAACTCCACTTCAATTTGGCTTCTATCGAGAATATGTTGTTCGCAAAGAGTGGCCGCCAGGCTGCTCCGCTGGAAACGAACCAGGTCAAGAAGAAGAACACCCCGAACAAGTCTGCAGAAACGATACCCCTTACGACGAACAATGCCGGCGCGTCCGATGCGCCTACGAAGACGATAACCGCAAAGGGCGTGCGTTACGAGAAGGCTGGCAGTGAAGGAGGTGCAAAGTGAAAATGAACAGGCATTTCCCGACGGTCGCCCGGCTTGTATTCCTGGCTGCCATGGCAATGGGCCTGAGTGGCTGCCTTAGCCACTGGTTCCTTGATTCTGAAACGCGCCTGCAGGTCGAAAACGCGACCGAGGACTGCTCCATTATCCGTGTCTCGGTGGCAAGCGAAGATTCGTCCAAGACCGTTTCCTGGATTACGGAGACGCTCTTGCCCGGCGAACGTAGCCACGTGGTGCGCGAAGACTGGGTGGGTGAGTTCCTGTTCCGTGTGGACTATACCAACAGCACGGATGCAGAGGGCGATACCTTGAGTGAATACAGGTCTATCGAAATAGAAGGCGGCAGCGTCTACCTGAAAATCAAAGGCGATGCGGATTCCCTCGAAATTGTCGTGAAGTAGCGAAATTTCGCTGTTTTCTTCAAATTTCGTTCAATCTTCTTGCTATCTTTTTTCTTACAGTGCAGATAACAAAGCTTAAGATTTTTGGGTTCAAGTCCTTCGCCCAGAGGACAGAAATCAACTTCCCTACGAAGGGTCTTACCGCTGTGGTCGGCCCGAACGGTTGTGGAAAATCCAACATTACCGATGCTATCCGCTGGGTGCTCGGTGAACAGAGGGCGGCGCTCCTGCGTATGAGCAAGATGCAGGACGTGATTTTCAGCGGTACGGAAGAACGTGCCGCGATGAGCCTTGCCGAAGTTTCCATCGTCATCGATAACAGTGACGGTACACTTTCGTCTGAATATTCCGAGGTCATTGTTACCCGCCGCGTACACCGCGATGGTTCGGGCGAATACCTCATCAACAACCAGGAATGCCGCCTGCGCGATGTGCATGCGCTCCTGTTCGACTCGGGCCTGGGTTCCAGCACCTACTCGCAGATGAACGCCGACATGATCAAGGCGGTGCTTAGCGACAAGGCGGACGACCGCCGTGTGCTGTTTGAAGAGGCTGCCGGCGTGAGCAAGTACCGCCAGCAGAGGAAGGAGGCCGTGCGCCAGCTGGAACGCGTCCAGACGGACATGACCCGCGTGGAAGACAACCTGAGGGCGACCCGCCGTTCGGTGCGCCAGTACGAGACGCAGGCCGAGAAGGTCGAGGAATACAAGAAACTTACCAAGCGCCTGCGTGAACTGGACCTTTCGGTCAGTCTCGACAAGTTTGAAGATTTTAACGAGGGCCTGAATACCCTTGATACATCGTCGCGCCGCATGGAGCATGAGGTCGAATCCGCAAAGACGAAGGCGACTGAACTCCAGACCAAGATCGAGGAAAAGAAGCTCGACATCAGCGAAGATGAAAACGCTTACCGCGACCTGGAACGCGAGGTTCAGACCGCGACTATCGAGCTTAACAACCTGAACAACGATATCGTCCGCTTGCGTGACTCGATTTCGTCGATGGAATCTTCCAATGCGAAGTCCGAAGAAGAAATTACCCGCAGCGAAAGCAAGATTGATGAACTGACTCGCGAAAAGGAACGCCTCGAAGAGGAAAATGCGGTGCTCGGCAACGACAGCGAAGTCGACGAGATGAACGCCCTCCTGGAGCGCGAACGCGAAGCCCTGCAGGTGATGCGCGATAAGCTCGACGACTTGCGCCAGAGGTCTAGGGACCTTTCGAACGAACGCGTGCAGGCTATTAACAAGTTGAATTCCCTCAAGGGGCGCTTTGAACGCATGGACGCAGAAGTCGCCATGCTGCAGACGAACCTTGAAGGCTGGGATGGCGAACTAGGAACGCTCCGTTCCCAGAAAGAAGATGCCGAGCGCGCTATCGCCGATATCCAGCAGGGCATGGATGACGCCCGCAACGAGATTACGAATCTGGGCGAACAGAAGTCCGTGCGCGAGGAACGTGTAGAAAACCTCAGTGCCGAACTGCGTGAATTGCAGGCCAAGGTTGCCGCCTTGAAGAGCGAAGAAGCCGGCCTCCAGGCCCGTATCGAAGTTTTGCAGAGTGTCGCGAACGAAGGTTCCGATGCTAGCCGCTGGCTTGCCGAAAACAAGGCGGGCATTACGCAGGGCCTGCTTTCCGAACGCATTACGGCGACGCCTGAATACGCCCACCTTGTAGAAAATGCGCTGGGCGATGTTCTCGAGTCTACCGTGGTCGAGAATGCGGACAACCTTGCAGAAATAGTTTCTTCCCTCAAGTCCGAAAACGTGGGCCAGGCGCTGATGGCGCTCACGTCCAAGCCGCGCCCCGCATTTACAGGGACCATAGAGGGTGCGGGCGTTATCGGCCCCATGCAGTATTTTGTCCAGGCGGACGAAGCCACGAAGGCTTGGCTCGGCGGGCTGCTTTCCCGCTACATCCTGGTTGAATCCCTCGATGCAGCGCTGGAACTTTCTGCCCGCTACGGGAACGAGGACCTCTGTTTTGTTGCCCCCGATGCTACGGTACGTACCGCGGGGCTCGTGTCTACAGGCAGCCCGACGTCTGGAACGCTCAGCCGCAAGAACGAGATTGCCGAAGCCGAAGCGTCGCTTGCCGATGTGCAGGGGAAGATTTCCCAGATGGAATCCGACATTGAGAGGATTCAGGACAACGTTGCCGAAGAGACCCAAATGCTCGAATCCCTTGTGGATGACATCCGCGAGAAGGAAAATTCGCTGCATGGCGGGGAAGCGGCTATCGCTATCCAGAAAAATACGGTTACTTCTTGCGAAGGCCGCATTGCCCAGCTTGAAGAACAGAGTAGTGGCGCCCGCAAGCGAATCGAAGAAGCTGAAAGCGTGAAGAATGCTGATGCGGAACTCGCCGAAGCTGAATCGGATGCAAACCGTACCGAAGATGAATTTAGCCGCGTGAACGACGAACTCGCCGAACAGGAAACGATGTTCCGCGAAAAAGACGAAGACGTTCGCGAACTGGAACGCAGCGCACTCGACAAGAGTTCTAAACTCGCTCAGAATACGAGCCGTCTCAAGAACATCGCCGACCAGGTGGAGTTCCTCGGGAGTACAATCAACTCCTACCGTGATGGCATCGCGAAGAACAACGAGAGTATTGAAAAGCTCCGCGTCGATGTGGACGGCCTTGCTGAACAGGTGCAGACAAAGGATTCTGCCCTCCGTGAATTGGAAAATAGGCGTGACCTTGCCCGCGAAAAGTATGAACTTGTGGCTGGCGACCTTGAAGAATGGCGTAGTGAGGTGAACCGCCTCCGTGACGACATGATCGACAAGATGAAGGACTTAAACGAAATTGTCCGCCGTCGCGAAGCCTTGCAGGCAAACATCGACCGCCTCAAGGAACGCTTGCTTGCCGATTGGGAAGTGAACCTCGAGGAACCCGGTGAAATTGAACGCGTGGAATACACGCAGCCCGAAGCCGACCGCGAAATCCGTGAAATCCGTGCGAAAGTAAAGGACCTCGGGCCCATCAACGTGAATGTGATGGAAGATTACGAAGACGAAAAGAAACGCCTGGAAGAGGTCGAAAAGCAGTTCGACGACCTGGACCGTGCTCGCGCTTCGCTTGACCGTACCATCACCAAGCTCGATGACATTGCGCGTACGCGCTACCTTGAAACGTTTGAACGCATCCAGAAGAATTTCCAGTTCGTGTTCAGCAAGCTGTTCTTGAATGGTGAAACTAAGATGAGCCTTGTCGAAAAACTCGACGAGAACGGCAAGCCGATGGATATTCTCGATGCGGATATCGAAATTAACGTGCGCCCGACCGGAAAGAAGATGCGCGGCATCAAGGCGCTTTCCGGCGGTGAACATGCGTTGACCGCGACGGCACTGCTGTTCGCCATTTATATGGAAAAACCTTCGCCGTACTGCGTGCTGGACGAAGTGGACGGCCCGCTGGACGATGCGAACGTGGGCCGTTTCATGGCGCTTCTGCGTGAATTCAGTAAGCAGACCTTGTTCATCGTGGTGACGCATAACAAGCGTACTATGGCCGAAGCCGATATGCTTTACGGTGTGACGCAAGAAATCAAGGGTATTTCGCGCATTGCAAGCGTGCAGCTTGCTGACGCTACCAAGTTTGCGTTGTAGTTTTTTTCGAGGGGTTCAATGCAGACGGTTTGCTCAAAGTGTGGCAAGGAATTCAATGACAAGGTCGGTATGTCTCCCTTGCAGAGCAATCTGGCAATCCGCGTGCGCAATAAGATGGGCAATATTTGCCCCACATGCCGCGAAGAAATTTGCAAGACGAAGAAAGGCCGCTGGCAAATGTGGTTTTATGACTTGAAGGTCGGGTTCCGTTGTTTCTGGTTCCTGCTGCCAGTTGTAATATTCTTTGCCGCATTTACGGTTTTCCTTGCCCTTTACGTACTTTAATTAAAAAAAGAGGATTTTTATGCTGTATAGAATGTCGTTAGTTTGTCTATTCTCTGTGTTGCTTTTTTCGGGGTGCTCCACTTCCGAGAATGCTCAGCCCCCAAAGCATATGTTCTGGAAAATTTCCGATTCGAATTCCAGCGTGTATCTTATGGGTAGTGTCCATTTTGCGGACAAGTCTTTCTACCCGCTCGATACGGTGATTACGAATGCGTTCGATGTTTCCGAAGAACTTGCTGTAGAACTTGATATGACCGATACGGCTGTGGTGCAGCAAATTGCTTTGCAAACGGATAAGTTGGGCAAACTGGAAGAAGGAAAGTCGCTTGCTCAGATTCTGCCCAAGGAACTGCTGAGCTCCTTTGATAGCCTCTGCAATTCTTGGTACATTCCGCCAGAAGCCCTGTATGGCTATAAGCCGTGGGCAACGGCGATGACGGTAGCTTCCATTGCAGTCATGAGGCGTGGTTATGACCCTAGATGGGGAATCGATTTTTTCTTCTTGGGTCGTGCACAAGAACAGCAGAAGAAGGTTCTTGCACTTGAAACGGTTGAAGACCAAGTGAACGCCCTTACGGGTGAAGGCGTCCCGGATTCTATTGGAATTTATTACCTGAAATCTACGCTTGAGGAAATGCAAATGATGGATTCCTCGATTACGCTGATGATGGAATCCTGGAAAAAGGGGGACGTTTCGCTGTTCCAGACTGCCATGTACCTGGGTGAAGACGCCGAATGTGCTGAAGATTCCCTGATGGAGGCGGAAATCGAAGAACGCGTTTACATATCTCGCAACAGGAGCATGGCTGATTCCATTGCAAGTTTCCTTTCGGCAGACCGTAAGGTGTTTATTGTCGTTGGCGCTGCACACATGACGGGTAAGGGCGATAACGTCCTTAAATTGCTGCGCGATAAGGGCTTTACTGTAGAACAGCACTAAAAAAATCTCGGGATACTATGAAGGGGTTGTTAAGTATTTCTTGTACTTTTTTGTTTGCTGTTACCTTATCTGTAACGCTTGCCGGGTGCTTTATGACTGCAACGGTGCGCGAGTCGCTAGAAGAGCGGCCTCCGCTGTCTTATACCGAGCCGGTCACTATCGTTTATGCAAGTGAAGTTCCTGTGCTCCCAGAAAACCTGGAACTTGTGTCCACGATGGGTGGCCTCGTCGAAGAGGCATGCGTCGTTGGTTATCGTATAGGCGAGTGGGAGTTAGGTTTTTGGGAAAGAAAGGCTCGTAAGCTAGGTGCGAATGTGGTCTATGTGAAGGTCCCTGGCCCGAATGCGCCCTGCAAGGAACGGACCGTAGAATTCCTGGTTAAGAAGAGCGGAGGCAATGATGAAAAGAATTAGCCTCCTCCTGCTCTTTTTAGCCAGCGTTGCGCTGGCGAACGATTTCGAACAGAGCCTTGTTGAACAGTCCTTCGAAATGGAACTGGTGTACAGGCTCCGCGATGAGATGCTTTCTGCTGCAAAGGCGAAGGATTCTGTGAAGGTCACCTCTGTCATGGATACGCTTGCAAAAATAGAAACGGCGCATTTTCGCCCGATAAGGCTTGAAGAAATTGAGGTCGTTTACCTTCATTCGAAGATGTATAAGGCGCTTACGGAACTGCTTGTCAAGCGTTACAAAAATTTGCCCCTTACGCAAGAGGAATACGTTGAGGAACCCAGTTGGGATGCTCTTTCTGCTTTTGTTTCGAAGAAACTTGCTCGTCGTGATTCGTCAAAGCACTTTTTCCATGTGTTCGATGAACAGTTGAAAACAGCAAGACTTTCCGATGCCGAAAAGAAAAAACTGGAACTCCTTGTGTATTTGAACGATGCCTACAAGAGCAATGCTGCTGCCAAGCATGTCGCATGGCTTGCCCGGAGTTACGTGAACGAGAATCCCGGCGACCCTGATTCCCCGTGGATAGATCAGTGTATTTCTGCGCCCCTGAAACGCATGGAATTTTACAAGTTCGCCATGGCAAAACGTGCTGTCGACAAGGAAGATTTTATTAGGCATAATCTTTATACGGGTGGATTCGGCCTGAATATTTATCTGCATTCAGAAAGTATCGCACATTCTTTTGAGGACTACTATCATAAAGAAGCATTGAAACCGAATGGTGCTATAATCGATGCGGAAGTGTACCTCCAAATTCACCGGTTTGCACCTATAGTCGAAATGGTCAGCCCTGGTGTCCCGGGCCTTGTGTCTGTTGCGTTTGGGTTGGGCTATGTTGTGTTTGATAGCCGTTACCTGAAGGTACGGCCCTATGTAGAATACGGCATGACCGCTTTTTATGCGGATATTAGGGATAATCCCGAAGGTAAAAAATATAGTGGTGAGTACGAACTGACTGATTTTGATGGGACTGCCTTGATAGCGGGTGTCAACGTAGATTTAAAATTCCTTACGACATATCTGTTCCGTGCAAACGATGTCCTCTCCAGTTTTTCTTTGGTCGGCAAGTTTGGTTTCGCGTATGCGGATATAAATAACGATAGGGCTTGGGGTAAAGGGGTCTCGATGTTCTATAGGATTGGACTAGGTTTTTATATTTGGTAGTAGTATGAAGTTTGTTTTAATCTTATTGAGCCTGCTTGTTACGCTGATCTTTGCTCAGGGGGAGTCTGCTCCTGGGTTCTTGAAAGACGAACTGCAGAAGCCTTCGCAAATGGAGCTTATACGCAGGGCGCGCAATGTCTTGCTGGAATCTCTCAAAAAGAATGATTTGCAGAGGGCGGGCGAAGCTCTTGACTATCTCAAGGAAAAGCGGAAGGAAGCGAACTCGTTGACTGCCATGGAAGAGTTTGCGCTCGATATGGAAATAGGCCGGTATGCCGATGGTATCAGGGGCTATGCCGATATCATGCGGAGTATTTTTGATTCTTCGTATACGGATACGAGAAAGGACAATTTCGAAGTAGATGACAATCTGAATAAATATTTGCAGGAAAAGAATGGTGAAGCTACAAGGGAGCGGGTCGATTCTCTTATCAATCTAATCGAGGCTTCTGATGTTGATCGTGAAAGTAAGGATTTGTATGCTACACTGATGTATTTGGGGCTTGCTATTTATGTGCATGTTGAGCCTGGTGCCGAAAGACAACTTGATGTTTCTTTTTTCGTTCGCGATACGGCTTGTACAAGGGTGTTCCTGAAACGTGCAAAAAAATTTATAGACCATTATCCTTATTCTGAACATTCCCGCTACTTTAAGGATCAACTTGTTCCCGCGGTGGAGTCTTCGCTTGATATTACTGTGAAATACATGAAGGACCCATGGACATTCAAGTATTACACGGGTGGCCTGGGGGTTTTTGTTGGCAAATGGGCGGGCTTTATCGCAGGGACGGATGATCTTGAATCCAAGATGAAGTTCTCGCTTATGTTCGAGGCGAGTTTGCAAATCTGGAGAATTTCGGCTACCTTCCTCTATTCGTCGGGCCTATTGACCTATGCAACCTACCTCGAGAAAGACCCGTACATGGATAAGACTGCAGACGAAGCCTATGGATTGAATATTGGATATACGTTGTTCGATTCACAGTACCTGAAGGTGGAACCGTTCCTGGGATTTGGAACATACTATTTCCTGACCATCGATGACCAGGGACCATCGAATTGTGGGGAATGCTCGTCTAATGTGGTGGCTCTGGGCGCGAATGTCGATTTGCGTTTTGCAATGACGAAGCCGAGTGAAGGTCTGGGTTTGTCGGCCGCCTTTATTCTTAGGTTCAAGTACATGGCTCAATTCGGAAGTTTCTATGACGATTGTTCTAGCAGCAAAGTGCATGACGAAGGCTTTATCGTCAATACCTTCGGCCTGAGTTTCGGCGTATTTCTGTGGTAAATGAATAAAGCCCTCGAAATCTCGAGGGCTTTTAAAATATTGAAATCGCGATCGGCTCAACGAACGAGCCTACTCGACGTCATTCCGGGCTTGACCCGGAATCTAGTTACACCTTAGCAGCTTTCTTGAGCGCGGAGGCTTTATCCGTCTTTTCCCAAGTAAAGCGGGCGCCGGTGCGGCCGAAGTGGCCAAGCGCGGCGGTTGCCACGTAGCCCGGCTTCCTCAGGTCGAGCATCTTCTCGATGCCGGCCGGGGAGAGGTCGAAGTTCTTCGCAACGATTTCTTCGATCTTGCGGTCGTCGATCTTGCCGGTACCGAAGGTGTTCACGAGTACGGACACGGGCTTGCTGTAGCCGATGGCGTAGGCGAGCTGGACTTCGCAACGGTAGGCGAGGCCTGCTGCCACGATGTTCTTTGCCACGTAGCGTGCGGCGTAGGCAGCGCTGCGGTCCACCTTGGAGGGGTCCTTGCCGCTGAATGCGCCACCGCCATGGCGACCCATGCCGCCGTAAGTGTCCACGATAATCTTGCGTCCGGTGAGGCCGCAGTCGCCGTGCGGGCCGCCGACAACGAACTTGCCGGTCGGGTTCACGAGGTAACGGGTCTTCTTGTCCAGAAGCTTGGCCGGGATGACCTTCTTGATGAGCTTTTCGATGATTTCCTTTTCGATCGTGGCGTGCTTGAGTTCCTTGCCGTTCACGAATTCATCGTGCTGGGTAGAAATCACGACGGTATCGACGCGCACGGGATTGTCGTTCTCGTCGTATTCGACGGTCACCTGGGACTTGGCGTCCGGGCGGAGCCACTTGATCTTGCCCTGTTCGCGGAGGTTCTGGATTTCTTCCATGAGCTTGTGGGCGAGGCTAATCGGGAGCGGCATCAGTTCCTTAGTTTCGTTCACGGCGTAACCGAACATCATGCCCTGGTCGCCGGCACCCTGCTTATCGTCTTCCTTACCGTCGGCAGCCTTGGCGTCAACGCCCTGGGCAATATCCGGGGACTGCTTGTCCATAGCGACGAGCACTGCGCATCCCTTGTAGTCGAACTGCAGGTCCGGATTCACGTAACCGATATTCTTGATGGTATTGCGGGCGACTTCCTGGAAGTCGACGACAGCCTTGGTGGTGATTTCGCCGGAAATCACGACGAGACCCGTGTTCACGAGCGTTTCGCAGGCGACGCGGCTCTTCGGGTCTTGTGCGAGGCAGGCGTCAAGGATGGAATCAGAAATCTGGTCGGCAACCTTGTCCGGATGTCCCTTGGACACGGATTCAGAAGTAAAAAGATAATGTGCCATTATGGCTCCTTGATGTTTTCAACACCGAAAAGAATGTCGCATTTTTGACCATTCCCAAGCGCTGAAAAAACGGGTTTATGTTTTCTATGCATAAATCTACAAAAACGCATATATTCTGTCTACTCCATTTGGATGATTTTTGCTCAAAAAATGTGGTCTAATTGGTATAAAGGAATCTATATTTATAGCACCAAGTTGAGGTGTTTATGCGAGTTTTCGTTACAGGTGGTACGGGGTTTATAGGGCATTATGTAGTTAAGGCCCTCCTCGAAAAGGGGCACGAGGTGGTTGTCGCGACGCGGCACCCGAATAAAGTGCCCTCCCTTTGCGTTAATCCCAACGTCAGCTTTGTTCAGGCGTCGCTTACAGATTTTGAAAAATTGGGCGAGGGGCTCAATGGCTGTGATGCCTGTATTCACATTGCGCTCGGATGGGGAGAAACGCCGAGTACCATGCTCATGAACGATACCCGCGCGACAGTCATGCTCCTTGAAATGGCGGCCCGTGCCGGTTGCAAGAAGTTTATCATGACCAGCAGCACTGCGGCCATGGGCCGTATGCGCCCGTCCATGCGTGAAGTCACGAGTAACCTCCCGATGGACCTTTACGGTGCCACGAAGGCTGCCGGAGAGGCTTTTGTCCTCGGGTTCCGTCACGGTTACGGCAAGAATTTCCCCGAAGTGACAATGCAGAGGAATATTATCCGTCCGGGCTATACCTTCGGTAATCCGGCGTTCCCTGATGGCTGTTCGCAGCCCGACCGCAGGTTCTTCGAGATGGCGCATGCCGTGAAAGAAGACCGCGATATCCAGATTGTCAAGAACGATGGTACGCAGTTTATCCATGCTAGCCAGCAGGCAGAACTCTACATGAAGGTTCTCGAATCCGACAAGAACGAAGAAATCTTCCTCGGGCTCGGCTCCGTGTGGATTAGCTGGAAAGAAATTGCCCAGATGATGCTTGCGCTGCGTCCGGAGTCCAAGTCGAAGATTGTGGAAACCGACCTCGGCTGGGGCGACGAACCGATGTTGTTCGACGTGCAGAAAATCAAGGACCAGTTCGGCCTTGTGTTTGATGCGCATGACTTCATGGCCGATCACGTGAAGTGGACGTTCGACCAGGTCTAATTACATAATTTTAGTTTGTGCGGAAATGAGCAACGCGATGAGGCCGAGGAACATGGCGGCCTTTGTTAGCGATTGCGCGCGTCGGTAGTTGTTGCGGTGTGCGCTGAAAAGGATTACCGCGAATGTCGGCGTGAGCGTTATTCCCGTGAGAATCAGGAATAGCGGCTGTTCACCCAGGAAGAATACCGGAATGGGTAACGAAATCCAGGTGAAGAGGGTTATTGCTCCGGCAAGCCTGCGGGCGGTTGCCGAACCCGCGATAAGCGGGAACGTCATGATGCCCGCTTTCAGGTCTCCTGTCTCGTCTTCCAGGTCCTTGTAGATTTCACGCGCGGTCGTGAGCAGGAATGCGAATCCGATGGCGGGAATGATTCCGGAAGGAATGCTTTGCGCGAATGGTTGCAGGAAGCAGTGGTAGTTCAGCAGGGCAAAGAGCAGGGGGGTCGTGCAGAGGAATGCTACCGTCATGTTCTTTACGAGCGGGATGTGCTTGAGTTTCTTGTTGTAGGCTATCAGGAGTCCACCGAGGAGCACGAAAAACCAGAGCGGCGATGTGTTGGCGATGATGCTGTCCAGGGCTTCGTTGCTATGGTGGAGGATGCTTATTTTGGCTTGCTGGACGATTCTCATTTTATCTATCTGGATTTCGAATACGCCGATATTCTGCAAAATCGTGTTGGAGAGCCCGCAAAGGATCATCAGGACGAACAGGGTAATCCAGGTAATACGGGCTGCTTTTACCGAAACCTTCCCGGTCACGAGTGGGCGTTCCGGTCTGTTCATCTTGTCGCTTTCCAGGTCCAGTATGTCGTTCTGGATGTTCGCAAACCCGATGGCGAAGGCAAAGCCGAGAGCCTGAATTATGCATCCGGGGCGAAAAAAGAATTCGCTGGACGTTATCATTATGAAGTAAGGGTATTTTGCTTCGAGCAATTCGTAACCGACAAGCAGCGTGATTATCGCAATCACGATGTTGACGGGGCGGGTCATCTTGAGGAGTTCTAGAAACATTGCATGCAAATATAAAAAGAAAAATCCGGCTTTGAACCGGATTTTTTAGTAGCGGGGGCAGGACTTGAACGCTGCGACCTTCGGGTTATGAGCCCGACGAGCTACCAACTGCTCCACCCCGCGTCGAGGTTGGCTCCATATATAGAAATTTGAGCCTTTTTTGTCAAGGGTGAAAACGCAAATTATGCGAAATTACGCTGAAAACAGCGGTTTTGTGAAGGATGCTCGTCTTCGCGAGCATGACGAATGCGCGCGTTAAACGAACTTCTTGAGGATGTGCTTGCTTGCGACGAAGTAGTCCACGCCGCTAATGAGCGTGATGGCGGTGATGACTCCCATGACGATAGTCGGGAATATGTGCCAGATGTCGCCCAGACCGGGCACGAGTGCGCGCACGGGTTCAATCGCTCCGAGGAGGATGGCGACGATGCCGATTCCCTGGAGGGCTGTTTTCCACTTGCCGCTACGGCGTGCGGGCATGATAAGGCCTTCGCTTGCGGCGAGGGTGCGGAGCGTTTCCACGCTGGATTCACGGAAGTAGATGAGTGCCACCATCCATACGGGGGCATATCCCGTAGCGATGAAGCACATGAAAATCGTCATGTTCGAAATCTTGTCGCTGAACGGGTCGAGGTACTTGCCCAGCGTGCTCACTTCGCCCATCTTGCGGGCGAGTTTGCCGTCGAGGAAGTCGGTAAGCATGAACCCGAGCACCATGATAAGCGCGAGGCTCTTGAACACGATGCTGTTGTTGCTGTAGTCCAGGTCGTTGTCGTAGAAGAACACCCAGAGGAAGAACGGAGTGAGAACGATGCGGCTCATGGTGAGCTGCGATGCGAGAGAAAGCGGCTTGCGGTGAGCGGGGTCGCGGTAGTACCAGTAGGCGTATGCGGCGGTGGAGGCGAGGATAAGCAGGATGGAGGTGACCATCGAAATCTGCTGGTAGTCCTCGAGGTTTAGCAGGTACACGCCCATCGTGATGGTAATCGAGATGTTGGCAAGCTTGCTCCAACGCCTCTTGCGCGGTAGGGACTTGCCTTCGCGCAGCACCCCGAGCGAGAACAGCGTGTGTGCAATCAGTCGAGCAAGTAGGAATACGCAGCCTACGGCGAGCAATTTTTCTACTTGTTCGTTCTGCAGAAGGTCGCGCACAAAGATGCTCGTCATGACCACGAAGGATAGTGCACCGTCGATTACGTTCAGCCATAGCCTGTAATAGGGCTTCTCGATTTCTTGGCTACGGAGCTGGTAGAGGTTCACCCAGCCCATTACGAGGGCAATTGCCACGAACGCACAGGCGGTTTTTGCCATGCCGTTCCATATGAAGATTATAACGCATACGAAAACGAGTGCCCTGAGGACGCTCCAAACGCGCGATCTGAATCGGACATCGGATGTGTTTTCGGTCATTGGTTCTTCTCCAAAAGTTGCTTGGCGTGCTCGCGCACGGTTTCAGAATTGTCCCCTAGCATGCGGACGAGTTCTTCGATACGCCCGTTGTTGTCGAGGTCCTTCACGGACGTGTAGGTGCGACCATCGACGACCTGCTTGCTTACGGAAAGCTGGTTCTTTGCCCGGCTTGCAACCTGGTGCAGGTGGGTGATGGTGAGCACTTGGTGGTGCTTGCCCAGGTTCTTGAGCGCTTCGCCGATGCTGTTGCCCACTTCGCCGCTGATGCCGGAATCGACTTCGTCGAAAATGAGGAGCGGTACCTTGTCAAGTTCCGCCATGACGCTCTTGATGGCAAGGAGTACACGGGAAAGCTCACCGCCAGAAACCGCCTTCTGCAGGCTCTTGGCGCCTTCACCAGGGTTCGGCGCCAGTGTAAATTCAATCTTGTCGGCGCCGTTGGCAGAATAGTTCGACTTTTCGACACTCGTCTTGAAGATGGCTTTAGGCATCCCGAGGGTGCGTAACATCCCTTGCACGGCGGTATCGAACTGGAGGGCTGCCTCGGTGCGCTTTTCGGTAAGGCGCTTTGCGGCAATCTCCATTGCGGCCCTGTGCTTTTCCATCTGGCGGGAAAGTTCCTCGATATCGGCGTCGAGGTTCTCGAGGCTTTCGAGTTCCTGCTTGCGCTGTTCCGTAAGGGCTATTAGGCCCGCGACATCGGTACGGTACTTGCGCTTGAGTTTCTGGATGGTAGCTATGCGCGCGTTGGCGCGGTCGATCTCGGCAGGCGAGAGCGACTTCGCAGGCGAAAGCCGGAGTAAGTCCTTGCAGATGCTTTCGAACGGGTCGGAAACCTCGGCGAGAGCATTCTGGGTTTCTTCGTAGTGCGGTATGCGCGAGGCGAGCGTGCGAACCTTTGCCTGCAGTAACTGCATCTGGTCCAGGAGCCCGTTGTCGCCACCGAGCAGGGCCTGAATTTCGTCTAGGCAGTGGCGTTCCGTTTCGCCCTTGCTGGCGATGCTCACCTTGTCTTCGAGTTCTTCTTCTTCGCCTTCGCGCAAGTTCGCCTTCGAAAGTTCGTCGAACTGGAACTTGAGAAAGTCCTTCTGGGCGGCAAGTTCTGTCGCCTTGTTCTTGGTTCCCTCTATCTTGTCGAGAATGCTGTTCCAGGCGTTCCACGATGCGGTATATTCAGCGAGGAGGCTCCCGTTACCCGCATAGTCGTCGAGCATTTGGGCGTGCGTACGCGTGTCGCGGAGCAGGATCTGCTCGCTCTGCCCGTGCATCTGTATCAGGTGCTCGCCCAGGTTCTGCAAGTCGGCGAGGTTCACGACGCTTCCGCCCACGCGGGTGCGTCCCTTGCCGTTTTCGAGGATTTCGCGACGGATTACGAGTTCATCGTCGCTGTCGATGCCCATGTCTTCGAGAATCTGCTTGACCTTCGGCTCGTTGCTGATGTCGAAAATACCCTCGATGACGGCTTTTTCTTCGCCGGTACGGACCATCGAAGCTTGCGCCTTGTCGCCGCATACCATGCGGAGCGCCTTCAGGAGAACGGACTTGCCGGCGCCGGTTTCACCGGTAATGGCGGTAAAGCCCTCGTGGAAAGGGACATCTGCGTGCGAAATGAGCGCGAACGAATCTATGGAAAGTTGCTTTAACATGGTAAAAAAATTAGCAAATCCCGAGTGTCAAAAATAGACACTTCATTTTTCGAATTCAATCACGCTCCTGTAAATCGGACGGCCTTCTTTCCGGTATTTGCGTTCAAAACCGGTGGTAATGCCCTCGGTGGGCTCGGCCGTATTGCGGACGATAACCTTACAGGTGGGGAATGCGTCGAAGGTCTCGAGCGCAATCTCGTTGTATTCCTTGTGGTCGGTACCCCAGTAGAATATGCGCTTGCCGGGCTTGAGGCAGCGGGCGACTTCGGTGAGAAAGTCAGGGCGCAGCAGGCGGTTCTTGTGGTGGCGTTCCTTGGGCCACGGGTCCGGGAAGTACATGTGGAAGGCGTCGACGGTATTGCTCTTTACGCAGTCGCGCAAAAAGTAGAACACGTCGCCGCGCAGCATGGCCGCATTGCCCTGCTCGATTACGCCGCGCTTGGTCATGCGCTCGACGGCAAATGCAGCCCAGGTGTAGTCCCATTCGCTACCCATGATGAAGTAGTCGGGGTGTTTCTCGGCGTAATCCGTCATGAAGTTTCCCTTGCCGCTACCGATTTCAACTTCAATGTGCCCGTTCTCGTTCGGGAACATGTCTTTCCAGTTGAAGTCGAGCGTGTGCGGCTTGCCGTCTGCCGTCTTGATGGGCTTGCGGTCGCCGTTTGTGCGGAACACGTAGTGCCAGAGCCCCTTCTGCTCGGGGTCGGCCTTCAGGTCGCGGTAGAATTCCGGAATAACGACCTGCTTTTCGCCGGCATTTTCAGCAAATTCTTCTACGTTCTTGTTTGTTGTATCTTCACTCATAATAATCATCAATTATCAATTAAATAAACGCCACAACCTTCTCTTTGAATTTTTCGGGTATGGCCTTCTTGAGGGATTCCTGAATGTACTTTTCGGAGTACTTCATCGAGAAATGGCTCAGGATAATCTGTTCGCACTTGACTTCGTCCCCAAGTTCGTTCAGGGCGTGGACGATGTGGTCTAAATGCGTGTGCCCCTTCTTGCGGCTCATGGGTTCGTCTTCGGGGGCGATGAACGTGCATTCGGTGACGAGCACCTTTGACTTGAAAATGGAGGCGTTCTCGAGAAGGCTCTCGCCGAGGCAGTCTCCCGTGAAACTCAGTAGCGGCTCGTATACTTCGCGTGTAATTTCTATGCCGTCCTGGCGCAACTTGATAATTTCGTCGGCACTCTTGCCGAGAAATTCGTCCTTCAGCTTCTTCTTGTGCAGCAGGAGGGTCGCGCCCAATGCAGGGATGGAATGCTTCACGCTGAAGGGCTCGAGTACGAGATCCTTGCGGTAACTGAGGGTAACCCGTTCACCCGCCCTTACGGGTACGATTTCGGGGTACTGGAACTTGGCTTCGCTCACGCCTTCGAAAAGCGCTTCGGCCTTTATCCAGTTTTTGGCTCCGTCGCAGATGCATTCAGGAATGTAGTAGACGCTATCGCGCTCTACGCCCATCATCTTGCGCAAACTGTGGTGACGCATGAGGCAGCGGGCGTGATCCCCGTGAGCGTGCGTGAGGAACACGTGGTCAATCGGGGTCGCCGAGAGCGGGCATTCGCCCATGTCGACGCAGAAGTTTAGTTCGGGGAACTGCATGTAGGTTGCAAGCCCCGAGATAGAAAAACCCTGCACGCTGGAACAGGCCGCCTTGAGGTGGACCTGCTTGAGCGCATTGTGTATGTACTTGCTTTCTGTCGTCACGTTATTTACCGCGACTAAATATAAAAAAAGCCGCACTTAAGCGGCTTCACTTTTAATATGTGCTTGCGTTAAAGGCCTTTTGCAGCCTTCTCCGCTGCGATGATGGATTCGAAATCTTGGCAATCCATGCGTTCGATGTTGTTACCCATGGCCTTGCTACGCGTCCTGTCGCTACCCTTCTTTTCGGGGATGCGGAAGCAGAATTGGTACATACCGCCGAGGTCGGTCGGAATGCCCATCTTGAAGACGCGAATTCTTTCCCTGGAGGCCTTGTTGTAGATTTCGTGGTAGTCGTAATTGTTCTTGATTTTTTCGAGTCGCTTTTCCTGGTTGAACAGGATTTCGTTCACGATCGGGCCATCCAGGTATAGCGGAAGGGAATTCTGGAAGCGGAGCTCAAGCCTGTTGCCAGTCTTGACGATGGAAGTTTCTGCGGGCTTGATGAGGTAGCGCTGCTGCGGGATGTTCTTGTACGCCTTGTTATGGGCCTTACGGACACCGCACATTTCGCGCATATCCGGGTTCGCGACAAAATCGATATCGCGGCAAATGGGGGGCAGGTTCGTGGGAACCTCGAGATCGTCACCATTGGAAGAACCAGCGCAGCCGGCAAACAGGGTCAATGAGGCGAGAAGGGTGGTCAACTTGATGGCGAAAGTTTTTGATTTCATAATTCAAATATAAATTATCTGCCCCGAAAAACTTATTTTTTCTGTTTTTTCTAAAAAAAATTTGTTGGTGGAGCCATAATAGCTTGCTGGTCAACAATTTATGAAAACAAAAAGTTACACGGAGGGCCGACGCCGTAGGGCGGTGCTTTCTTTTTTTTGTTCCGGAGTCTTTACCTTACAAAATAAATACCTATCTTTGCGTTGGAAAGATTGGGTAAAAAACGGTATAAAATGAATATATACAGTTGGAACGTGAACGGAATCCGTTCTGCTCTCAAGAAGGGTTTCGGGGAATGGTTTGAATCGACCGCTCCCGATATCCTCTGCCTGCAGGAGGTCCGCGCCGAACAGGATCAGGCCGATGGCCTGCTTGTGCCGGACGGCTACTACACGTACTGGAATTCATGCAGGCGCAAAAAGGGTTACAGCGGTGTAGCCGTATTTTCGCGGATTGAACCGGACTCGGTGAACTACGGTTTTGATATCGAGGAGTTCGACGAAGAGGGCCGCGTGCTGCAGCTCGTGTTCCCCGACTGGGTGTTGAATTCCATCTATTTCCCCAACGGGGGCTCCGGCGACGACCGCCTGGACTACAAGCTGCGCTTTTACGATGCGTTCCTTGAAAATTCCCTGCAGTGGATTGCCGCCGGCAAGCACGTGCTTACCGTGGGCGACTACAATACCTGCCACAAGGCGATAGACATCGCTCGCCCCGAAGAAAACGAAAACGTGAGCGGGTTCTTGCCGATTGAACGCGCTTGGATGGACAAGTATGTGGAAAGCGGGTTCGTGGACACGTTCCGCACCCTGCACCCCGATACGCGAGAGGCTTATTCCTGGTGGAGCAACCGTGGCGGTGCCCGTGCCCGGAACGTGGGTTGGCGCCTGGATTACGCTTTCGTAGACGAAGCCTTGATGCAGAACGTGGTGAAGTCCGAGATTCTCCCGGATGTCATGGGCTCTGACCATTGCCCAATCAGCATTGAACTCGAACCTCCGTTTGCACCACTGCCGATTAAGCCCGTCGATGCGGACTAGATCTGTTTAGATATATGAAAAAGCGGTGCCTCAAGGCGCCGCTTTTTGCATTCGATTTGCTAGAACTGGAAGTAGATGAACGGGCAGCTGTCCGCGCTCATGAACTGGTAGATGACGAAGATGATGAACGCCGTAGAAAGCACCATCAGCGGGATGGGCTGCGAGGCGAACATTATGCGGTAGCGGCTCTTCCATTTCTTGGGAACCCAGTGGATGAGCATGCCCGCGATGAACACGAGGATGATATTGATGTGTTCCCAGGCGATGGTGCCGAGGGTATCCCACTTCCAGGCGGACCCCATCTGGTTCACCATGTTCTTGGCCGTGTTCCAGGCGACTTCGTTTGCTTCGGCGGGGTCGAGGTTCGAGCCCGCGCGGAAGAAGAGTCGCGTGAACGTGATGAACACGAAGGTGAGCGTTACGTTCCAGGCCACATAGAGCCAGTGGTACGTCTTTTGGCTGAACAGGCGGAACACCATGACGGAGAAAATACCCGTGAAGAGCACGCCGAACCATACGGCGGTAATCGCGCAGATGGGGAGGTGGTAGTTCTTGTAGACGATGGCGCTCACCGCGAACAGCAGGAGGGCTGCCGATGCGCGGAAGGTGATGCTGCGCTTGACCCAGATTTTGTTGAACACCTGGCCAAAGCCGTTGAGGCCGCCCCAGATGATGAAGTTCCAGCTGGCACCATGCCACCAACCGCCCACAATCTGGGTTGCCATGGCGTTCATGTTCGTGGTGATGAACTTGCGGGAATCGGGCTTGAAGTAGGCGTAGATGGAAATGTAGAGGAACAGGGCGCCGAGCGCGATGGCGACCCAGACGCTGCCCGAAAGCATGATGGCCACAAGGCTCAGGAATCCCATCCAGAAGAACGTGCCGATAGAGGCCCCGCGGTTACCGCCCAACGGGATATACAGGTAATCGCGCCACCAGCTGGAAAGGCTGATGTGCCAACGGCGCCAGAATTCGGTGGGGGAGAGCGCCTTGTAGGGGCTGTTGAAGTTTTGCGGCAGGCGGAAACCCATCAGGAGCGCGACGCCGATGGCGATGTCGGTATAGCCCGAGAAGTCGGCGTACACCTGCAGGGAGTAAGCGAAGAGCGCGATGAGGTTCTCGAGGCCGGTGTAGAGGAGCGGCTGGTCAAAAACGCGGTCCACAAAGTTGGTCGCGAGGTAGTCGCTCAAAATGATTTTCTTGCCAAGCCCGTTCAGAATCCAGAATACGGCCATGCCGAAAGCGCGGCGGGGCAAAAAGTAGGGCTTGTAGAGCTGCGGGACGAACTTGTCGGCACGCACGATGGGGCCGGCCACGAGCTGCGGGAAGAACGAAAGGTAGAAACCGAAGTCGAGGATGTTCGTGACGGGCTTGATTTTACCGCGGTAGATGTCGATGCAGTAACTCATCGCCTGGAATGTGAAGAACGAAATGCCCACCGGCAAGATGATGGTGTCGACCAGCGAATGCGTGTTGAAAAGCTTGTTGCTTGCCGCCGCAAAGAAGTTGTAAACATGCAACTCGATGCCGGTAAAGTCGTAGAGCGCATCCAAGAAGAAGTAAGAATACTTGTAGTAGCAGAGGACGAGCAGGTCGATGATGACGACGATAATCATCAGGAACTTTTTTTTCCACTTTACCTGGGCCTTTTCAATCGCCTTGCCTATGAAAAAGTTTGCGAGAACGCAGAAGATAAGGATGCACACATAGCTGCCGCTAGTCTTGTAGTAGAAGAAAAGGCTTGTCGCAAACAGGAACGCGTTGCGGAGCAGAAGCTTCCTATGGACGAGCGAGAATATCGCGAATACTACGGCGAAGAATCCCCAGAAGTAGAACTGCGTAAATAGGAGCGGGCTGTTCGGGTCGAAAGCAAACGTGCGGGTGAGGTAAGGTATTATGTAGTCAAGCATTTGTTTTAGAGGGGGTGCAAAACTTGATGATTGTTGTCATTCCCGGCCTGCCCGGGAATCTCCTATTTCTTCGGTTTGTCCTCAGGCTTTTTTGCTGTTGGTTCGAGTGCTGGTAAGTTTGCGATGTGTTCCTGGTACGAATCAATCAGGGCTTTGTAGAACATGTCGCCGAGCAGGTGGTAACCCGCCTGGTTGAAATGAACCTTGTCTTTTTTCGCGAGGCTAGCCTTTTCCCACTTGGCCATGGAACCCAGGCCTCCCATCAGGGAGAACTTGTCCCAAATGCCGGCCTTGTGCTTTTCGGCGAGCATAAAGAATGCCTTGCGGGCCTGTTCGCCTACAGGGTGCTGCACGTAGCGGCGCTTGCGCACCTTGCGGAACATGTCGTTGTTGGTCTCGAATATGAACGCCGCGTTCGGATTGACTCGTTTGATGCGTTCAATGAGCGTGTCGTAGTTGGCACGGAACGCCTTGTCGTCGAATTTCTCCACGTTGGCGTCGTTTACGCCGATAGCAAATATCACGAGGTCGGGCTTGACGAATGCGAGCTCTTTTTCGAAAAGCGGGCAAACGTCTTCAAAATAATGCGCGACGCGAGCCCCGTTGATGCCTACGTTCGTGTAAATGATTCCCGGGTAGTTCGATTCCGAAAGGACGCCTGTAAGCGTAAACCTCGGGCGTACTGCCGACATTGTTTCCGAGAGGGCGATAAGCGAGTCGCACATGACCTTCTGGGCAGAATCTACAGGGGCCTTCTTTGTGGAATCGAGCAGGTCGATGCAGGCGGCCATCAGGCCGTTCTGTGCCTCGGTGCGTTCGAGGCATGCGGTGTCCATGATGTCGCAGTCTCCCTGGAACATGGAATCGGCAGATGCTTCGACATTCTCCTTGATGGCAGCGTTTTTCTTGGCCGTAGAATCTTTGGCTGCGGCAGAATCAATGGCTGTCGTATCGAGGTTTGCGCGATAGATGGAATCTTGTACAAGTGAATCGATGAGGTACTGCGTTACCTTTGCCTGGAGGGTGGTATCGGCCCAGCGGAAAGCGAAGGTCAGAGTGTCTATCGGGCGGGGGCTCTTGAAAACGTAGCTCTGTGTGAGGGTATCGTACACGCCGCGGATATCTGCCGAATCGACTCTGAGAACGGGGACGACGTTATTGCTGTCGCTGTACCCGAAGAGGCGGAATTTAGTTTCTTCGTAAATGGGCGATGAATTGTACTTGTCGAGCAAAAGGCTGAATTCTGCGCGCGGATCGCTCGTGCTCACGGCAATGCCCAGGAGCCCGAGCGGCTTTTTGACTTCGCGGAGCACGTTCTTGCTCATGTCCCAGATACCCTTGTACTGTGAACCGTAACTAGACGGAGTGTTCGTGCGGGCGGCGGAGTACGGGAACACGAAACCGCGACCGGCGGATGAACCCGGATATTCCTTCACGAGGCGTTCACGGATGCGGCCCGAAATGACGTCGGCCTGGATGTGCGAACCGCCGATATGCATAATCCGCACCTGACCCTTGTTCTCGAAAACGAGCGAGTCCATCTTCTGGTAGAAGGGCTCGAAGGATTGCTTGCCACCGGGGAACTGGATAATATTGAGCGTGGAGTCAATGAAATCGTACTTGGAAAAATCAATGATGTAGGTTGCCGGGGTTGCAATCGGGCCGCCTGCAAAGAGGCAAGAAACTAGGGTGGCGAGGATTAGCGCAACTTTTTTCACTGTTCTGCCTCCACCGGTTTTTGTGCAGCACTGTCGACGGGCTTCTTGCCTTCGGCGTAGCTGTGGATGTCTTTGAGCTTCGCGTCGTCAATCTTGTGCTTGTCGCGGAACTTGAAGTAGTCGTAGTGCATGCGTAGCGCATTGACGAAGAGTTCACCCATGTAGGCGGCACCCCTGCGGCTAAAGTGGATGTAGTCGGCACCGGCGAGCGGCGGAGACTGCTTGACCCACTTGCGCATCGAGCCTTCGCCGCCCATCACGCGGAACATGTCCCAGTAGGCAAGCCCGTTTTCGAGTGCGATTTCGCGGAGCATCTGCCTGGTGAGTTCGAGCCCGGGGTAGCTCTTGATTTTGCCGTCCATCTGCTTTGCCATGTCAGCGGGGCCGATGAACAGGATGTCTGCGTCGGGATTTGCGTTCTGGACGGTCTGTATCTGCTTTGTGATGAGCTTGCGGTTGTAGTCGAGGTTGTTCTTGTTGAGGCCCGGAACTAGGTTTCCGCCATATTCCATGATGATGAGGCGTGCGTTCATCGCCTTGAACGATTCGGCGAGGAGTTCTTTGTCCATGCGGCTGAATACCGTGCCTGAACTGCCGCGCATGGCTACGTTGTCCACGGCGACGCCGTAGGGGCCGTCCACGGAGATGGCGTAGATTTCGGCATTGCCGGAGAGGTATACTTTTGCGTTCGACGTGGTGTCAGGGAGCTTCCACGTGAACACGCGGAGCTTGTTGAACTTTTCATCGGTCGGGGCTGCCGCGTCGACGAACTTCTTTTTGCGCTTTTCTTTTTCCGTACCTTCGTTTTCAACGATGGTCTTTTCGTAGGCGAGGCGCACCTTGAGGCTGCCGCGTTTGCTGGCAAGCACCTTGATGATGCCGTATCCGCCTACATGGGCAAACTTGCCGTCCTTGTCTTCGCGCTTCTTGATGCCGATGACGGCGCTGCCTTCGAGTTTGCTCACTTGCGCGAGAGGCCCGTAGCGGTTGTGGTCGGCACGGTCTTCTTCTGTACCGAACATGATGAATCGTGTAAGGTCGCCGTTGTTCCACACACTTGTCGTCTGCGACGGAATGTTCAGCACTGCGGGGAGCATGCCCGGTCCGCCACCGCCGAATTCTGCCTGCAGGTCTTCTCGGATGGTTGCCGAAATGCGGTCTTCTTCAAGCTGGGAGTCGCCGTAGTGCACGATGTGCACGGTATTCGAATCGATTTTTGCAAGTTCCAGGTGCAGGAACAGGCGGTCGAACCATGTGGGGTCGTCGTTCGGCAGGTCGAACCTGTTGCGCCCGTTCTTGAAGAAGTTCTCGTAGAAGTTCAGCGAGTCAGAGAACTCGGCGAATTCCTTCGCCTGCGTGGCGGCCATCATTTCTTCAATTGCTTTCTGCGGGTCGGTCTCGGCGTTGTCGTCTTCGGCTACGGCGTTGGGGTCGTTCTTTTCGAAGATGTCGGTGAGTGCAGGGAACCTGAAGGTCACATCGGCAATGGAGATACCGCTTGCCGGGTAGAGCCATGCCATGAGGCCGAGTACGACGAACAGACTTAAGATACTGAGAAATGATTTGAATGGGGTCATGTGCTTTTATTCGGCTTTTTGCGGAGTTGTGCGGAGGCGTTCAACGATGGCTTCGGGGCTGCCCACGAGCATTTCGCCCACGCGCATGTCCTTGTATTCGAATTCGCCTGCGCTGGCCTTGGAACCGTCCACGTAGACGACAATCTTTGCGCCCTGGTAGTTCGCCTGGTCGAGCTGCTTGCCCATCTTCATCGGGGCGAGCGGGTGCGAAACAGAGCAGTTGCCGAACTTTGCGTCGCGGAACATCTGGGCGGTCTCGAAGACCTTCTTCATGTCGTTCGTGAAGCTAGCGATGTAGAAGTCTACGCTCTGCTTGGGGCTCGGGAGCAGGTTGTGTTCTGCGAGCAGGTCGGCGAGAACCACGTCGCCCATGCCAAAGCCCACGCCCGGGATGCGTTCGCCGCCGAGCTTTTCGGTGAGGCTGTCGTAACGTCCGCCGCCGGCGATGGCGCGCATGGACTTGCCCTTGTCAAACACTTCGAACACGATGCCCGTGTAGTAGGCGAGGCCGCGCACGATGGAGAGGTCGAGGTTCACGCATTCACCGTAACCTGCTGCCGTCAGCGTGGCGAACAGGTCTTCGATTTCGGCGAGGGCTGCGGTGGCGTTTTCGCTGTGCACCTTGGTCTTGACTTCTTCGATGCTCTTGCAGCTCATGAAGTCGTCGAGCTGTTTGATCTGCGTTTCGCTGAGGCCTGCGTCGGCGAGGGCCTTCGCGAAGGCTTCGGGGCCGATTTTCAGGCGGCGGTCGAGCACCGGGTAAACGAGTGCCGGGTTCGGGGCGCCAATTTCTTCGAGGTAGGTGGCCAAAAGCTTGCGGCTAGAGACGCCAATCGCGAATTCGCCATCCTTCAGGCCGAACTTGCGGAGCATCGTCGCGATGGAGGCGAGCAGGTCGGCTTCGGCGTAGATGCTCTCGGTGCCAATGATGTCCATGTTCAGCTGGAAGAACTCGCGCAGGCGGCCCTTCTGAGCCTTCTCGTAACGGAAAAGGCGCGGCATGCTGAACCACTTGAAGGGCTTCTTGAGTTCGCGGGCCTTCTGGATCACGAGGCGGGCGAGTGTCGGGGTCATTTCGGGGCGGAGCGCAATTTCGCGGTCGCCCTTGTCCTTGAAGTTGTAAAGTTGGCTTACGATTTCTTCGCCGGACTTGCCGGTGTAAAGCTCCAGATGCTCGAACATCGGGCCTTCATATTCTTCGTAGGCAAAGGATTCGGCGACATTGCGCCAGGTATCGAAAATGTAGTTCTGGATGCGTTGCGCTTCCGGGTAAAAATCGCGCGTGCCCTTGGGCAGCTGAGGGATAGAAATGCTCATAGTGCGCGAAAAGATAGAAAAATATCGTTTTGGGGGCCGTAGCCGTTGGCGCTAGAGGCTTCTAATATTGCGGTTTGGAATATGGAAAGTGTGGTCTTGGAGCGGTGTAAATAACTACCTTCCTCAAAAAAGGAGGCCCCCATGAAACACCTGACCCTGACAATCATTGTAGCCCTGTTCCTGGCGGTAACGTCCTATGCAGATGAATACGAAAAGACCTGTTCTGAAATTTTGAACAAAGTAAAGAATGGGGAGACGGATGTGGACTATGCGGCCCTGCGGCAGAACTGCGGACGGACATCTTGGTATGTGCAGCGAAAGCAGACCAAAATAGATAAGATCCGTAAGGAAATGTTTGAAGCGGTCAATGCGGGCAAGCATGCGGAGGTCAAGAAACTAGCCCAGTCCATTCTGGACCTAAATTACCTCAACATGAGTGCGCACAAGATGCTTTCGTGGTCGTTTAAGGCTCTCGGTGATTCTGTCGAGTCTAAACGCCACCTCGATATTGAACTTGGGCTGCTGCGCTCTATCGGGCAAAGCGGTTCCGGGGCGAATTGCCGGGAAGGGAAGGTTGTCATCGATGTTGAGGAGGAATACTTCGTGATGCAGATAATGGGCTGGAAACTCAGACGCCAGCATACGGTGAGCGATGGCGATATTACCTGCGACCTCATGGAAGTTGTTGATTCGGATGGCAATGAACGGAAAGAGTATTTCAACGTGAATATCGTATTCGAAAACTACAGGCGGAGTTACAAGTAGTAGGGAAAAATCTATCTTTGGCGTGATGGAAAACGATTCCCTGAATGTCTTGATTCTGGCGGCTGGGCTCGGGACGCGATTGCGCCCGCTCACGAACGATGTCCCCAAGCCGCTCGTGCCCGTAGTAGATGCTTCAATTTTGGATTTGCAGGCCCGCAAGGCGCGTGCGATTGGCAACGTGCGACTGCATGCGAACGCGCATTACCTGGCAGAACAGGTGGTCGCGGCGGGCGAGACTCTCAGATTTGAGAAAGTTTGGGTGGAACAGCCCGAAATCCTCGGGACGGCGGGGCCGTTGCGCCGCATTTTTGCGGCGGGGTATCGCGGTGGCCTGCTGGTGATGAATGGCGATGCCTACTGCAGTTTTGACCTAGTGGCCTTTGTCCGCAACGCGCAGGAACTGGCCGCTCAGGCGAATGGCCCGCAGGTAGCGCTCCTTGCCGTAGACTTCCCGAAGGTGAATACCTTCCGGGTAGGTGCAGATGGCCGCTTGGCAGGAATTGCCGGGCGCTTCGGCGAGACTTCCGGGACCCCCGCGACGTTCTCCGGCGTATCGTGGTACAGCGATGCTGCCCTCTCGCGCATCCGGGAAGGCGAATCCGATATACGCGAATTCTGGAAGCAGGAAATTGCCCGTGGCTGCGCTCCGTTTGTAGACATGAGCCAGCTGAATGCCACCTGGATAGACATGGGGTCGCCCGAGGGCTTGATGTCTGCGGTGGAGGCCCGTCTGAAGGAATTGGGCCGTGACCCGAACGAAGCCGTCGTCGTACCCGGCGTGGAACTGCCCGCAGGCGTGAAAATCCGGCATTCTGTGATTTATGCTGGTGCAGAGATTCAGCCCGGCGAAACGATTGAAAACGAAATCCGCGGTAAGGGATTTATTTGGAAGGTTTAGTATATGCGAAAGTTTAGAGTTGTACTTGTTGAACCGGAACACCCGCACAATGTGGGCTTTGTGGCCCGCGCGATGCATTGTTACGCCCTCGACGAGCTGTATATCGTCTACCCGAAGCGCGACAAGGTGATTGAAAATTCCTACCACACGGCACCGAACAGCCACGAGGTCCTGGATAAGGCGACCATTGTGCACAAGTTCGAGGATGCCATTGGTGATTGCGCCTGCGCGGTCGCTTTCAGCCGCCGCATTTACGGTTCTGCCATCAAGCACACGATGATGCCCGGGCTTTCGGAACTCTTGCCCGAGAACGGCACGATTGCGCTCGTGTTCGGTCGCGAATCCTGCGGGCTCGAGACTGAAGAGGTGAACGCCTGCACGTACCAGTGCGAAATCCCGGTGCCGGGGCTCATGAGCCTCAACCTGGCGCAGGCGGTGACGGTCGGCCTGTATGAACTTTGCCGGAGTGGCGCGCTCGCGAACGGCGAGGGGCGTGCAAAGCGTGGCACGAAGGGTGCCTGCGAGACGGCCCCGGCGACCATCGACCAGATCGATAGTTTCAAGAAGTTCCTGGACCGCTACCTGACGGGCCAATACCACGACCAGGCCTGGCGCGACAACTTCCTGAACACGCTCCTGCAGCGCATCCACCCGACCCGCAACGAACTTTCGGCACTTTTTGGCCTCATCCGTAACCTTGCGGGGAAGCCTGCCCGCCTCGAACGAGCCGCCGACAAGGCCGCCGCAGAGAAGGCTGCAAATACTGAAAACTCTGTAAAGGACTGATTTTGACTTGCAGATAGGTGTTGACTCGTGAAAAAGTATTTTATAGAAAAAATTGTGACTTGTGTATTTGCGGGTACGCTTGGTTTTGCGTTCTTCGCATGCGATGATTCTACTTCGGCGGATTTTCTTCCTCGCGAAAATTCTGCGGAAATATCGAGTTCTGAGATTTACTCAAGCAGTTCAAAAAAAATTATTTCATCGAGTTCTGAGGTCCGCTCAAGCAGTTCAAAAAAAGTTGTTTCATCGAGTTCTGAGGATCGCTTGAGTAGTTCAAAAGAATCCGTTTCATCGAGTTCTGTGATTCAGTCAAGTAGTTCAAAGAAATCTATTTCATCAAGTTCGGCTGTGATGCCGTATTCCAGCGACTATGAATTGAGCAGTTCAAGTGAAAATTCTTCATCGTCTTTTGTTTCTTCGAGTTCGACTAAGAAAGTTATTGAAATTGAAGGAGTTGAAATTCCCTATACTACAGAATGCCCTGAAGGGGTCATCTGCACCTATGCTCCTACAGCTCAATTAAACCCAAATGTTGACTATGGTGAATTTTTAGATGAACGAGATTATCATGTTTATAAGACAATTTCTTTTGTTACCAAATTGGGGAAAAAACAAACTTGGTTTGCTCAAAATTTAAATCTCGCTTATTTGGCGCCGACGACGTTGCTTGATTCATCAAGTTTCTGTTACGATGACGATATAGAAAATTGTGCCAAATTTGGTAGATTGTACATTTATAGTGCGATGATGGATTCTTCTGCTGTATATACCCACGAGTCTGAAGGTTGTGGTATGGACACCTTTGGTACGCGCATTTGCGCTGATTCAGCTCGAGGTATTTGTCCTGCTGGTTGGCGTGTTCCTAATTCGGTCGATCGTGATAATCTGGTTGAGTTTTTGCGCGAACCATACAGTGATTATGAAGAATATGATATGATTAAATCGAGTACGGGGTGGGATGGAGATGGCAATCGCGATAATGTTAGGGGGTTCTCGCTTTTGCCTGCGGGTTATTACGTTCATGGTAAAAAATATGCAGACCTTGGCAAAATTGGGGGATTTTGGTGGAATATTGATGCCGGCTCCCTCTATGCATGGGCAGTCTTTGTAACCGATTCCTGGACGCGTTCTTTGTCAGTTCAGAAGTATAGAGATACGGGGCTGCCTGTTCGTTGTGTGAAGGGATGATTCTTTCGGAATCAATTTAATGGAAGTCGAATTCAACATAGCTGGGCGAATCTTGGCCAAAGATGGCTCGCGCATCATAACGCTGGCCGAAATCTTCGCGTCGCCTGTTGCAGCGGGTGCAGGAACTGCGGCCGACCTCACGGAAGACATGCTCTCCGCCTATTGCATGGCGGTTTCTGCACAGAACGCCTGCAAAGTCTATCTGTGGAAAGACCGCGAGGAATACGGCAATGCCAACGTGTTTAACGGCGGTTCTGATTACGAGGTCGTGAACGAAATCTGCTTCCTTTGCATCTACGACTGCGGAAACGAAGTGGCCCGTGAAACCACGGACCACTGGAATGAAAAGATTGACGCTGTTATCTGATACGGCTATCTAGCCCAGTGCTTTAATTGCGAAAGGTGCGAGTCGAAGAACTTGCGCCTTTCTGCATCCGGCGTGTTTTCGGGGTTAGGCATGTGCGAAAGCAGAAAGTCCAGTAGGGTGTCCTTGCTTGTGTAGGTGAACTTGCCGTCTACGTAGCACCACTTGCAGTAATCCTCGTTGAAGTGTCCGTCGGTCTCGCGGCTGATCATCGCGTCGTCGCCGAGGGGCATGCCGCAGCACTGGCAAAAGAGCTGGCGTGGGGCCCCGAGCAGGGTGTTTATGGAAACATTGAATTCCTTTGACAAAATCTTGAGCATTTCGGTGTTCGGCTGCGTCTCGCCGGTTTCCCAGCGGCTTACGGCCTGGCGCGTCACGCCGATGCGTTCTGCCATCTGGTCTTGCGTGAGGTTGTTCTTTTCGCGGATGTTCTTGAGAATTTCGTAGGTCTGCATTTAAACTCCTTTTTTAGTACGGGCTAAATATACTTTTGAACCCCTTGTAAATCAAGAAACAGGCTGTTGCTATTTGTAAATTATATATTTGCACCATGGCGACAAAGACAATTAAAATCCAATATCTCGATGATTCCATCCCGAAACTCACCTACATTGGCGGCAAGTCCGACTGGATAGACCTTGCCGCAGCGGAGACCGTGACGCTCAAGGCGGGCGAGTTCAAGCTTATCCACTTGGGTGTGGCGATGAAGTTGCCCGAGGGCTACGAGGCGCATATCGCCCCGCGCAGTTCCACGTTCAAGAACTTCGGCATCCTGCAGGCGAACTCGGTGGGCGTGGTGGACTCGAGCTACTGCGGTGCGAATGACTGGTGGAGAATGCCCGTGTACGCCACCCGCGACGTGACCATCGAGAAGGGAAGCCGCATCGCGCAGTTCCGCATCATGGAAATCCAGCCCACGCTCACGTTCGAGGAAGGCCCGCTCGAAGGTGCTGACCGCGGCGGTTTCGGAAGCACCGGTGTGGTCTAGGGCTTGTTTCCGGCGTATCTTTTTTGTCATAAAATCGGGAACGCGTTGAGAACATAATCTTTTGTAAATTCTCAATTTACGTGTGTTTTTTGAGAAAAAACTGCTATATTTATTTTTGTAAGCGTGAGGACTTAGGGTCGATCGCCTACAAAATTAGCCCCTGTCACCCCGGCAGGGGCTTTTTGTTGCCTTGGTTTTTGAACAAACTAACATATTTTTCGCTAAAGAGGGGGTGGTTTGGCCTTCGGTGCTGCATTTTTTGGTGCCAAATAAGGTGAATTAAGGCTTTTGCGGCCCGCCAGTAAAAGGAAAATGCTTGAAAATGACGTACAAATTAACAAAATGGACGCTGGCTCCTTGCAAAATCAGTGCTTTGGTCCCCATTTTGGTGGTTCTTTCCCTATTTGAAGGGCTTGCTCGACGCTTTTTCGGCTACTTGCGGCCCTTTTTACGCCTGTAAACGTTTTCCTCGGCAAAAAATGTCCGGACGGCCCCTCAAAAGTCTATTTTATTACCCAGAACACCGGCTCCCCGCGAGCTACACGCAAAGTTCAGGGGTGCCGCAGTCGCGCAAACGCGCAAAGGGATTGAAATGATTGACGTGAAGGGCAAATGGACCTTGATTACCGGCGGCTGCCGTGGTGTAGGCCGTCTTACCGCTATCGAGATGGCTAAACTCGGTGCAAATATCATCTTGCAGGGCCGCGACAAGGCGCATGCCGAACCCGTGATTGCCGAACTCAAGCAGTACGGCGTGGAAGTGCGTGCCGTGGGCTGCAACCTCGAGAGCGAAACCGAAATCGATGCCGCTCTCGCCGAAATCGATAGCTGGGGCGTGCAGGTGGACCTCGTGTTCAACAATGCGGGCCTCATGAGCCACTACTTCACCGACTACCTCACCAACACGATGGACGATTTTCACCACGCGATGGCCGTGAACTTCTTTGCCCCCGTCAAGATTGCCTACCACTTTTTGCCGGGCATGATCAAGCGCGGTTTTGGCCGCATGCAGCTTACTACGAGCGGCATTGCGAACGAGCCGGAACTGATGGGCTACGCCTGCGCTAAGGCTGCCCTCACCAAGTTCGTGAAGGATTTTGCCTGCAAGCTGAACGGCACCGACGTGATGATGAATGTGATGGACCCGGGCTGGCTCCGTACGGACCTTGGCGGCCCGAACGCCCCCAACGCCCCCGAAACCGTTATTCCGGGTTCTATGGTCTCTGTGCTGCTCGACGACAAGAAGAGCGGTCGCTGGTTCAGCGCCCAGGAATTCACCGGCATGACCCTTGCCGACGCCGTCGAAAAGGGCAAGAAGGTCGAAGCGTAATACGGAATAATAGCGCTGTAGTACCGAAATTCTCGTATTTTTGGGAAAAAGTCTATCGGATATGCCGATAGACTTTTATTTTGCGTAAAATAAACTAATTTTTTTGAATAAACTACCATGATCTTCACAACGAAAAAAGGAGAATCTAATATGCGTTCATTCGTTGCCGCATTAATGTTGCTCATGGCTGGAGCCTGGGCTGCCGGAAATGGTACCAGGGGGAACCCGCTTACCGTGGAATCTGCGGAGGATCTTGACGATCTGCGCCTGGCCGTGATTAGCGGGACTGCATACAAGGGAGTGCCCGTTCCGGATATGGGTAAAGGCATGTTCTTCAAGCAGACCGCGGATATCGATCTCTCGACCAAGTACGGTCGCGAAAAAGGCAATTGGAAGGCTATTGGCCCGTTTGCCGGGAGCTATGATGGCGGTGGCTTCAAGATTTCGAACCTGTTTGTCGACGAAGATGTGAATGTGGCCATGGGTCCGGCTCTTTTTGGCCCTATCATGGCTGACTCCGATGATACGCTCTATTTCGAGAACATCGTTGTCGATAAGGCTTATCTTCATGTTTCAGGGACTACTGGTGCGATTATAACGCAGGTAGTGTCAGGCGTCGTTGTTGTGCGGAATAATATAGTCGATCTGGAGTACAAGTCCGGTTCTGATGTGTCGGCGAATGGTTCTCAGGTCGGCGGCATCGTGGGTAATGTGGTTTCCGGTTGGGCCGGTTTTTACAACAATACGATAAAGGGTTCCTTCCAGGTGACTTCTACCGACGGTATGTATGTGGGTGGCCTTGTCGGAATTTTGATTGCGAATGGAAACTTTACCGGCAATACGAATGAAGCAAAGTTTACTGTCGAAGGAAGTTCCGATGTAACCGTAGGCGGCTTGACCGGGCAGAATATTTCTTCGACCGTGATTAAGGATAATACGAACAAGGGCGACATCGAGGTGAAGGGGGCCAGTGGACTCTCCTTTGTAGGTGGCCTTATAGGTGTCAGTACCGTGTATGGTTCCCGGAATACGTATGTCGGTAATGTCAATTACGGCAAAATCGAATTTACGGGCAAGGATGCCTCCTTGGGCGGGCTCTTCGGGTTGATCCAGGGAGATTCTACTCTGACCCTAGACAGTTGCATTAACCAGGCCGACATCGCTTATCATGGAACTGGGTCGCAGGAAATTGTTTATGTTGGTGGCATTGCTGGCTTGTGGGAAACCACGTCGGGTAGCCGCCTGCAGAACTTCGGGAATATCCTTGTCGAGAATGCCGACAATCCCTATGTGGGCGGACTTGTCGGCTATGTTCGTGACGGTACGAAATCCATTACCCTCAAGCAGTCGGTCAACAATGGCGAAATCACAATTAGGAAGGATTCTGCCGTAGACGGCAGGATTGCGGGCCTGGTTGGCGCTACGGACTCCTTGGATTTCGCGCAGCTGGACAGCTGTACCAACAAGGGCGATATTAAAATCGATGGGAAGGCAGATCAGACGCTTGTCACGAGTGAATATGCCATTGTTTTCTCGGGAGTCCGCCTCTTGACCAACTCGTGCCTGAACGAAGGCTCGGTTGTGTTTGGGAATGACGAAGTCAAAATTCCGATGCCTGTTGTCGCAAAATCTATGGAAATCCGCGTGGCGCAGGTGGGCGAGGGGCGTATCACCCTCGAAATCCCCGGAATGGAGTCCTTTGCTGCAGGTCGTGTGCGTGCGGGAGTGTTCTCGTACGACGGAAGGCGCCTGCCGGTGAGCCTGAATGCGTCGGGCAACCTGCTGCACCTGGAAGGCCTGCCGTCGGCTGGGCGCTTCTTGGTCCGCGTCACGACTCCCAGCGGAAATCGCTCGGTTCCCGTCACATTGCGTTAATTCCTTGCTATATTTCTAGGCATGAACAATTCTCAATCCCGCAGCAAGCTTCGTGACGAAGTATATACCCAGATGATGTGCGCCCAGGCGCGCCTCAGTAAAGACCAGAATACCCAGATGGGGGCGGTGCTCGTGAGTGCCGAAGGCCGCGTGATAAGCACCGGTTACAACGGTGCCCCGGCGGGCTTCGACGACGAAACGGTGCCGTACACCCGCGAAAAGCAGTTGCTGGCCTACGACCTGCTCGATGCCGACACGGGTGAACTGTTGAGCCATCACGAGTTCGAAGCGAACAAGTACCCCTTCATGGTGCATGCCGAAATCAACGCGCTGCACTATGCACGCGGAAAGGTGCCTCCCGGCTCCAAACTGTACGTGATTGGGTTCCCGTGCGAACGCTGCGCGCTTGACGTGAGCCTCTCCGGCGTTGCCGAAGTCTTTGTGACCAAGGACGATTACGACCCGAAGTCCACACTCAACAACAGCCGCGATACCGCCTACTACATGTTCGCGCAGGCCCACATCGTGGTGACCCTCTGCGGCAAGCGCATCCGCCCCGTGGTCTCGAAGCCCGCGGCGAAGTAGTTGAATTTTACGTCAATTAAAAACCGGTTTCCATCAAGAGGATGGAAACCGGTTTTTTTGTCGTTATTTAAAATGAATGGGCTTGGTGTTGCGAATCCTTAATATTCGTGGATAATAACTTTTGGGTGGTTTCTGTTCCTGTCTGTGTACAGGATTTTGGCTGAACTCATGTCGTCAGGGACTTCAAAATCGACAACTGCCGTGCAACTGCAAGCGGGGCGATCATTTGTGTCGTATTCGGTGTCAACAAAAAGCGTGTCGGCGACTTTCTTTGTTTGTAGGGAAAAGTCTAAGCCGCAGTATGTTGCTATTTTCAGTTCGGTATACACGGCGCCATTCTCTTTCTTCCGGAAATAGACGGTGTCCACTGTAATGGCATTGTCAAAAATGGAATTTTCCTCATTCTGTGGGGCTGGATGTCGCAGAACTTCGGGCAATAGGCTGGCGGATTGCTCGTCCTCGAAATCGTCAAGGTCTTCTACTAGACAAGCGGTCTTCAGCTCGTAGGGTATGCCGCTATCGTTGTCTGAACACGAACACAGGGCTACCCATGCAACCATCAATAAAGTAAACGCGATGCTTTTTCTCATTTTTGCTACTCCTTCAAGCTTTTGCGCCCGCACGGGGCGCTAATAAAGATATTATACGGGCTGAAGAGTGCAAAGTATGAAAAAACTTATAAATAGACGCTTTTGGGGGTTGACGGGAAAAATTGAGAAATAATGAAACGGATTGTTTCATATGACATATTTTGTCGCCCAATTTTATTGTATTAGTGCGCATTGTGGCACTAAGTAAATCGGCTCTGTCAGGCCATTTTGTACAATCGGGCGGTCTTAGCAAAAAAAGTCGGTTTCGTAAGCCCCTCCAAAACTGTTTATTCACTACAGAATTGCAGAATTTTTGCTGAAAAAGGCAATCTGACCATCGCAGCGTTTTGGCATTTTTTGTAAAAAAGTACGAATTAGCCTGACAGAGTCTGTCAAAAAAAACTGCTTTTTTGTGCATTATCTATTCGGATGACATATTTTGTCGCTCGAATTTATTATATTAGTGCACATGGTAGCACTAAGTAAATCGAAGAAAGAAATTGAATACCTCTGTACGGAATGTGGCAACACGACGCCCAAGTGGGTCGGCAAGTGCCCGTTCTGCGGGGCGTGGAACACCCTCAAGGAGCATGCAGTGGAACCCGTCAATACGGGTGCGGCGCGCGGCGGGCGTGGGCTGGGCGGTCCGGTCCATCAGGTGGTGCCTTTGCGCGATGTGGCTACGGAAGACACGCGGCGGCTGAGCACCGCCAATGCGGAATTCGATCGCGTGCTCGGTGGCGGGCTTGCGCCAGGTTCCCTGGTGCTCATCGGTGGCGATCCGGGTATTGGCAAGTCCACCCTGGTATTAACGACTCTCGCCACGATGACAGCCGCCGGCGTTAAAACGCTGTACGTGAGCGGGGAAGAGAGCGCCTGCCAGGTGAAGCTTAGGAGCGAACGCCTGAACGTTTCGGGGTCCGACATGCTGCTCCTGTGCGAGACGAGCCTCGAGAAGATTGTGGAACACGCGAAAGAGGTTAAGCCGCAGGTCATGGTCATCGACTCCATCCAGACGGTCTACAAGGGCGACCTCTCGGGAACTCCGGGTTGCGCGACGCAGCTCCGCGAATGTACGCTCGACCTGATGGTCTTTGCGAAGAACACGGGGTGCATTACCATCCTCATCGGGCATGTTACGAAGGACGGGCAAATTGCTGGCCCGCGAATCCTCGAGCACATGGTCGATACGGTCGTCTACTTTGAAGGCGACCGCAATCACCAGTACCGCCTGCTGCGTACCATCAAGAACCGCTTTGGTGCTACCGACGAAATCGGCGTGTTCGAGATGACTAGCCATGGGCTTGAGTCGGTGGCGAACCCGAGCCGAGTTTTTTTGCAGGAGAACACGCCGCCTACTCCGGGGAGCGTTGTATGCTGTACGCTCGAGGGTTCGCGGGCGCTCCTCTTCGAGACGCAGGCGCTTGTGAACCAGACGGGTTTTGCCGTGCCGCAGCGGGTGGCTGCAGGTATCGACCCGAAGCGCCTCACGATTATCCTTGCCCTGCTCGAAAAATTCGGCGGTGTATCGATTGGTGCCTCCGACGTGTTCGCGAGTATCGCCGGCGGGATGAAGGTGACCGACGCCTCTTCGGACTTGGCGCTCGCTCTAGCGATTGCAAGCAACCACCTGGGGATTCCGCTTTCGCGGCAGACCATCGCGGTGGGCGAGCTTGGCCTTTCGGGCGAGGTGCGCAGTGTCGCGCTTCTGGACCAGCGGCTCAAGGAGGCGCGCCGCCTCGGCATGGTGGAGGCCATAGTGCCTGCAAACGGCAAACTGCCTGAAACTTTAGAGGGCATGAAGGTCGTGCGCGTCCACAGCCTCTCCGAAGCAATCTCCTGGCTCATGGACAAAAAGTAAGGCGAGAATCGGCGCCGTAGTTGTGCGAGAATTGCCGAACAGACATTGGCGCCGCAGAGCGTTGCGCGAGTCAATCTGTAGTTGCACGGGCATGCCCTAGCCCGACATTTGGAACATGAAAAAAAATAACCCCGCAGTGCGGGGCTATTTAAAACTTGTCTAGGTGTAGCGATTATTCATCGTCTTCATCGACGTGTTTTTTCTTTTTCTTTTTCTTCTTCTTCGGCATAGCGTCGTCAGCAACAGAGGACCTCTTGCCGCTGTTCTGGACAACCACTTCGGCAGCCTTTTCGCCCGGCTTGGTGAAGCCGTACTGGCGCGGGTCGAAGCCGGCAGGGAACTTGGTGCGGCTGTCGTAGATAACCTTCTTGACGGTGCACTTTTCAATCTTAGCGTCGCTCAGGTCAGCGCCGGAGAAGTCAACGTTGAACAGCTTGGTGTCGGCGTCGATCTTGACGTTCCTCATCTTTGCGTTGGTGAAGCGGACGTTTTCGAGCTTAGCACCGGCGAAGCTTGCGCCGTTCAGCTGAGTGCCGATAAAGTCGGTCTGGGAGATGGTGGAGTTGGCGAGGTTGGCCTTGTCCATGTCTGCGCCGTCGAAGATGTTCTTCTTGACGTAGGCGCCATCAAACACTGCCTTGGTAAGGTCGGTGCCGCGGAATTCGCACTTGCTCACTTCGGTATCGAAGAAGGAAGTCTTGGTGAGCTTGGCCTTGTCGAAGTTGGACTTCTTGACCACGCCCTTGTCGAACACAACGCCGGTGAGGTCCTGGCCCTGGAACTTCATGCTGCTCAGGGTGGACTGGGCGAACTTGGCCTTCTGGAGCTGGGTCTTGGAGAGGTCGACGTCGTCGAACTCGGTTAGGGAAAGGTCAGCTTCCTGGAGGTTCACGTTCTGGAATTCAACACCGCTGAAGTTGGCCTGGGAAAGACCGGCCTTCGCAAAGTTCACGTTGATGAGGTCGACGCCCTTGAAGTTGGCGGCGATGAGGTTACATGCGGTGAAGTCCGTCTTGACGAGGGTAGCCTTCTTGAGGTTGGCTTCACCCATCAGGGAACGGGAGAAGTTTGCGTTCGTGAGGTTTGCCTTGGAGAGGTCGGCGCGGGTAAGGTCGACGTCCATGACGGATGCCTGCGTAAAGTCACTCTTGCTGAAGTCGGTGTTGTCGGCGACCTTCATGGCGTCGAGGCGGGCGTTCTTGAAGTTCACGTTCGGGAACTGGCTGCCGAGGAGCGTTGCACGGTAGAGGTTGCCTTCTTCCATGTCTGCGCCCTTGAAGTTCGAATTACGGATGTCAGCACCGCTGATGATGACCTTCCTCAAGTTTGCGCCCTTGAAGTTGGCTTCGCTAATCACTGCGTTCTGGAAAGAGACTTCGGGGAGCTGTGCTTCCTGGAACTTGGGGCCTTCGCCAGCGCTGCGCTGGAAGTCGGTCACGCCCTTCTTGGCCTTAGCGTTAGAAAAGTTGAAACCGTCGATGCGCTTGTCGCGGAAGGATGTGTTCAGATCCTGACCCGAATAATCCTGGGCAAAACCGCCAATCGCCAGTGCGCCGATAAGGCATACACCGAGTTTCGAAATCATCTTCATATTCATATAAACTGTTCCTTTTATGGAAAACCAATAACGTATAGCCTTAAAATAACTAAAAAAATGGAAAAACAATCACTTATTTAAAAAAACTCCATTATTTTTTGCGTAAAAAACTAATTTTGCGCTTACAATGTCCTTTTTTAAGTTTGAAACGTACGATTTGGTCGTCTGCGGGGCTGGCCCTGCTGGCCTTATGGCTGCTTGTACGTATGCTAGGCAGACGAAAGGTGCTGGCCGCGTTCTTTTGCTAGACAAGAAGGCGCCTTGGAAGGAACCTATTTTCTGTGCCGAGGCGGTCTCGGCAAATAGGCTTGCCAAGTTGTGGCCCGTTGACCGGTCCTGGGTGCGTGGTCGTATCTCTGGAATTTATTTTACGTCTCCCGACCGCCACAGGGCGGAATTCTACAGCAAGGATTGCGGACTTATTCTGGACCGTTCCGGATTCCACCATGCGCTTGCGGACGGCTGTGCCGAAGCAGGTGTGGAATGCCATTTCGACGCGCTCGTGAAATCGCTTGCACGCAATGATGACGGCACGTGGAACGTTTGCGTGAAGGGCCCAGAATCCGTTACAGAAACTGTAAATGCAAAGGCCATTGTCGATGCGACTGGCCCGGGTGCGCGCATTACTCGCGGTGTTGAATGCCTTGATGGTATAGAGGCGGGCGATGCCGATCTCGAACCTGCAATCTTTGCGGTTGCCGAGGGCATTGAGCATAGTCCTGAACATATTGAACTCTTTTTCGGTAGCGAGTTCCCCGACGGTTACGGTTGGATTTTCCCGCGTGACGGCGTGGAAGTGAATATCGGTTTCGTGCTCGGCAAGAACGCGAACGTGGGCGTGTCGCTGCGTGAAAAGCTGAAATCGTTTATCGCAGAAAATTACCCGAAGGCCAATGTCAAGGGCATCTACGGCGGCATGATTGCCTGTGGGCAATCGAAGCGGCCCATGGCCCGCTGCGGCCTTTTCAAGGCCGGTGATGCCGCCAGCTGCGTGAACCCCATCAGCCGTTCGGGCATTGTGGAATCGATGCAGTGCGGAAAGCTTGTCGCGGAATCTGCCATAGAATGGCTTGCTGCGCCTACCCCCGAAGCGCGTGAAAAAATCGAGGCGTCGGTTCTTGACCGCTGGATGGAAGCGCTTGGCAGGACTCACTTGCAGATTGCCCGCGCAAAACCTGGGTTCAACGCCATCAAGGATTCTCAGTTCAACCGTGCGGCAAAGAGCCTCTCGAAGCTGCCGCGCGAAAAGCAGACCTTGTTCCGCATATTCTTTACGGTACTCTGCGCAAGCCCGTCGCTCATCTGGAAAATGCGTTCGTTCTTAAAGTAGGGAATTATGGCAAGTTTGATTACAGAAAGGACAGAAGAAGTTCGCGCGAAGTTTGCGTCATTTGCCGACCCCGATGACAAGTGGAAATTCTTGCTTGACCTTGCCCGTGCGCATAAGGGCATGGACGCTGCTCTCAAGGATGCAAAGTTCATCATCCAGGGGTGCGCCTCGACGATGTACCTTGTGCCGAAATTTGACAATGGCGTTTTGCATTTCGAGATGGACGTGGAAGGCGGTACGACGAACCCGCTTATCAGCCGCGGTCTCGGAGCGCTTGCCCTGAAGGTCTACAACGACTTGCCGCCTAGCGAAATCCTTTCGCTCGACCCGGTGTTTTTCCAGGATATCGGCTTGAATGTCGGGCTTTCGCCGACACGTTCGAACGGGTTTGCAAGTCTCGTGAAACAGATTTATTTATATGCCCGCGTCTATGACGCGATTTCAAAAAAGTAGGGAAAATATGGTTAGCTTCTTGAACGGAAAGAGCCCCTTTGATGAGGCTGAAGAAAAACTCGAAGCGGGCGAGACCATCAACGGTCGCCCGAAAATGCCCACCGGTCCTATCATGGGCTGGCAGGATGGCGTGTTCCTCCTGGTGATTATCGGCCTTATCGTGGGCGGTTACCAGTACTACCAGTACGCAAAGAAGAACAGTGCCGAAACATTTGCAAGGTGCGACGCTCTCTATGCGGCTGCGGCAGAAGACCCGACGAAGTACCCCGAGGTCGAAGCCTGCTACGACAGCACCTGGGATCTTGGATTCGTGAGCGATTCCATGGAAGTGCTCCGCCAGAACCGTCAGGGCCAAATTGCCGATATGCGCAACGCCCAGAAGGATGTTCTTGAAGATGCCAAGATTCTTCTGGAAGACGGCGATACGGTTAAGGCTGTCAAGGCTTTGAAGGATTATGCCGGTGCGATGTTGCTCCGCCCGTCCGATGCTGCGGAATGGAATAAAATCGTAGCGTTGCCCGTGGCCGAAAGCAAGCCTGAACCCCAGCCAGAAACCCCGGCTGAATAAAAATTATTCCTTTCTTGCAAAAAATAATTGTAAATTAAGTGCATGTCTAAATTGATTGCACTCGATGGAATGACGCCCCGCCTGGGAAGCCGCGCCTTTGTGGCTGATGGGGCGGTACTTGTGGGCGACGTGGAAGTGGGGGATGATTCCTCCGTGTTCTATAATGCCGTTTTGCGCGGCGACCTTGCTCCGATTCGCATCGGGAAACGCACCAACATCCAGGACAATGTCACTGTCCACGTGTCTACCGGAATGGGAGTCGTCGTGGGCGACGAGGTGACTGTCGGGCACAATGCGGTATTGCATGCCTGCACTATCGAAGATAACGTGATGGTGGGCATGGGCGCAATTGTGATGGATGGTGCGCACATAAAGAAAAATTGTATCGTAGGGGCTGGCGCCGTTGTTACGCAGGGGAAGGAATTCCCGGAGAATTCGCTTGTGCTCGGAGCCCCGGCCCATGTAGTGCGCGAACTCACGACCGAAGAAATCGAGGGTGTGCGCGGTGGTGTTGAACGCTATGTCGAAATAAAGGATAAACTCCTGGGGGCATAGCGTGGCACTAAAGTTTTACTTCTTGATCAATCCGATTAGCGGTGGCGGGCAAGGGAAAGTCATCAAGGAATTCCTGCCCGAAATCATGGAGTCGATGGACTTTGTTGCCGACGAGTGGAAGGTTGAATTTACCCGCTATGAGGGGATGAAGGAACAGATTCTGACGGCGCTGTCGTCTACGGAAACGCTTATTGCGGTCGGCGGTGACGGGACTGTTTCTGCAGTGCTTTCGACGATGCTCGCCTACGATTTTTCAAACAAGGTGAAAATCGGGCTTATCCCGCTTGGCACCGGGAACGACCTTGCCCGCGTGCTGAACCTCTACAAGCCGTTTGTGGACCAGGGCCTGCTATTCCTGGTGCGTCGCCTGTTGCGAGCATCTGCCGTGCCTTTTGATATCTGGAAGGTGAACGGCACTTATGCGCTTGCGAACTATTTTTCGGGCGGTATCGATGCCCGTATCGCGCATGATTTTAACCGAGACCGCGCAACTGGCGCAATATCTTCGAATTCGGTGATTGCCAACAAGCTGCATTACGTGCGCCGCTTTTTTGCCGACAGGAATTATTGCCTGAAGGGCGGAACGTTGCGTTACGTCGATGAAAATGGCAAGAAGGTTACGGTTGACCTCAAGGGGCACCGGACGGTGATTGTCGGGAATATCCCGAGTTTTGCCAGCGGTGCAAATCCCTTTTTCCGTTCGAACATGGCGGATGGCTATTTGGAAGTGGTGGACGTGCCTGATTTGCCGGCGTTCCTGTGTGCCATTGCAATTGGTACCGTCCCTGTTATCGGGCACTTGTACAAAAAGTATTTCCTCAAGTCGACGAAGGTGCGTTCCCTCGAGTTTTCTTTTGAAGACGGCGAGTTCCTGCAACTCGATGGCGAGGATGTGAGCGGCAAGCTGGGCAATACGGTTGCAATCGAATTTGCAAGCCAGGTCCAGATGCTTCGGTTGGGGGACTAGGTGAAGCCTATTTCTCTGTTGAATGTGTTGGGATGGCTCAAGTCCGAAGGACTTTTGGACGGGGCCGATTTTTCAGAAATTGTAAATAACGTTCCAGATGGATTTGAAATAGCGGGATTTGCATCTGTAGACTTGGCATGCGATAGCGATGCGAGTTTCTGGGTGGGCGATACCGTGAAGAGCGAAACGAATGCGAATGGCTACGCGTCTTCGCTTTTGGCGCAGGTGCGAGCCGGCTTGCTGTTCGTGCCGCACGGGTTGATCGAAGGTGGCGTAACTGCGGCCTCGAAGGTTTTGCCCTCTGTGCGCTGTGTTGTTCCTGTTGCAAATCCGTACCATGCGATGGTCCGCTTCCTCGAATGCTTTGCAGGTGAGCCTGCAGGCGAAAGCTTTGTTGCGCCGACGGCCTCCGTTCATGGGAGCGCCGTGGTGGAGGGCGTCGTGGGCGAAAATGTGCATATCGGGCCCGGCTGCGTGGTGATGCGCGGGGCAACGCTCGGCGCAGGCTGCGTACTCGAGGCCAACGTGACGGTTTACCCGAATGTCGTGATAGGCGAGAATTGCGTGTTCCAGGCGGGCGCCGTCGTCGGGTCGCGCGGTTTTGGATTTTACGAATACGAGGGCGTGCGTCGGCCTGTCCCGCACCTTGCTGGCGTGCGCATCGGGCGCAATTGCAGTTTCGGGGCGAACACGGTGGTTGCCGCCGGTTTCTTGAGCCCCACCACGATAGGCGATTGCTGCCATTTCGATTCCTTCGTGCAGGTGGCGCATAACTGCCGTCTGGGCAACAACATTTATATGGCATCGCAGTCGGGGCTTGCGGGTTCCGTGATAGTCGAAGACGACGTGGAACTTGCGGGCGGCGCGCAGGTGGCTGGCCACCTCACTCTCGGTAAGGGCGCGCGTATTGCCGCGAAGGCGGGTGTCACCAAGAGCATTCCCGCAGGCAAGACAGTCTCCGGGTTCCCTGCAGAAGACATTACGGTTTGGCGCCGCTCGATGGTGCGCCTCCGCCAGATGGGGAAGAAGTAGCATGCCGGCTTTCAAGACTATTGCTTTCTCTTCGCCGTCGCTTTCGTTCAAGAACGCGACCGTGCAGGTCGATTTGCTGGAACGTGACTCGAACCGTGCTCCGCGCGTGTATTGGAGCGTTTCGGGCGAACAATTTTACTCGACAGATGCCTTGCATTGTTACGCCGAACTGGAGTACAATGTGGCTCGGACGGCAATTTATTCGAAACCGGGCCTCGACCGCCGGCTTTCCCTCCATTCTCCGGAGCATCTCGCTCCCGTGTTCCTCGCGTGGCCCGAATTGCGGTTCGATGTACGCGTCCTTGAGCAGAACGGCGATGCCGAAATCCCCATGATGGACGGGAGCGCGCTGCCGTTTTTCCATGCTTTGCGGCGTATTGCTGGTGTCCCGCAGGCAATCCATTTTTACGATGCCCCTGTCGATGCCTCCTGGGAACTGCCCCGCGGCTACGTGAAAGTTTCGCCCTCGGAAACCTTCGAGGTGGAATACGAAATCACGCGACCCGATGGGTTCTCTTCGGCGGCAAGCCTTGCGGTTTATTCCGCAGAGGACCTTTACAGCATTTTCTCGGCACGGACGTTCATTTTCAAGGACGATTATGAGGCTGCCCGCGCCTCTGGACTCCTCTCCGGGGTCGACGAGAGCTGCGGAATGCTCCTGGGGGCGGATTCGCCTGCCCGTTACCGCATGGACGAAGAACCTGCCCGCCATAAAATTCTAGACTTGCTGGGCGATATCGCCTTTGCATGCCCTGCTTTACCAAAGGTACGCATTCAGGTACTGAACGGCGGCCATACCATTCACCATAAAATCATGGAGAAACTTCTGCCTTATGTCTCTACTGGAAACCCTTAAGAAATCTGAAAAAGCCGGTTTTGTCTACGATGCCGACGTGGTCCACGAACTGCTCCCGCAGAAGGCTCCCTTTGCCTTTGTCGACGAGGTTCTGAGCCTCGAACTGGGTGACGGCAAGGACGTGCTCCCCTCTCTGGTGGGCCTCTACCACGTGACTGGCGAAGAAAAGTTCTTCCAGGGCCATTTCCCGGGCAATCCGGTGATGCCTGGCGTGCTCCAGGTGGAATCCATGGCCCAGGCGGCGACCCTCCTTACGATGATTGCCCGCGAAGCCGACGTGACTGGCAAGCGCCCCGCCTTCATGGGTATCGAAAACTGCCGTTTCAGGAACCCGGTGCTCCCCGGAATGGACCTCCGCCTCGAGGTAAAACTCCTTTCTGTGCGCCACGGCATATTCAAGTATTCGGGCAAGGCTTTCTCGGGTGAAAAACTGATGTGCGAAGCCGATTTTGTGGCCGCGATGGTCTAGCAATTGTAACCAAAAATTGCTATATTGTAGCCCGTAAAATTCAATACCTTAAAAGGAAGGTCTAATCATGGCAAGAAAGAAGATTGCACTCGTTGGTGCTGGTCAAATCGGTGGTACAATGGCTCTCGTTATCGCCCAGAAGAATCTTGGCGACGTTGTTCTTATCGACATTCCGCAGACTCAGGGCATGCCTAAGGGCAAGGCTCTCGACATCATGGAAGGCCGCTCAGTCATCAACTCTTCTGTGGATCTTCAGGGTTCTACCGACTACTCCGCTATCAAGGGTTCCGATGTCGTGATCGTTACCGCCGGTTTCCCGCGTATGCCGGGCATGAGTCGTGATGACCTCCTGGACAAGAACTGCGGCGTTATCAAGACCGTTGCCGAAGCCATCAAGGAAAACGCTCCGGATGCATTCGTCATCGTGATCACCAACCCGCTCGACGCCATGGTCTACAACATGCAGAAGCAGTCTGGTCTCCCGGCCAACAAGGTTATCGGTATGGCTGGCGTGCTTGACTCTGCTCGTCTCGCTTGCTTCGTTGCCGACGAACTCGGCGTTTCTGTCGAAGACGTGAAGGCCCTCGTGATGGGCGGCCACGGCGACACCATGGTTTCCATCATGGAATGCGTCACCGTCGGTGGCATCCCGGTTTCTCAGCTCATGAGCAAGGAAAAGTTCGCCGAACTCGCCAAGCGCACTGCTGGTGCCGGTGGCGAAATCGTGAACCTCCTCGGTCGCGGCTCCGCCTTCTACAGCCCGGCTACTTCTGCCGTGCACATGGCTGAAGCCTACCTCCTCGACAAGAAGAACGTGTTCTCTTGCGCTGCCAAGCTGAACGGCGAATACGGCGTGAAGGGCCTTTACTGCGGCGTGCCGGTCGTGGTCGGTGCAAACGGTGTCGAGAAGATTCTCGAAGTCTCCATGAACGACGAAGAAAAGGCTGCTTTCGCGAAGTCTGTTGACGCCTGCCGCAAGAACGCTGAATGGGTCGACGCTCATACGTAATAAGACCGCTCGTGCTAGAATCTGTATAACAAGTACAGGGCTGGCACTCGCTCTCGCAACCACGCCTCGTTAATACGAGGCGTTTGTTGCTCACACGTAATGTTTAAAATGCGCGAATGTCGTGCAGAAATAAACTTTTAAAAAAGTCCTCGGTTAAACCGAGGACTTTTTGTATGGGGGGAGGAGAGTTTGGCTTGTTTATGGCGTTCCGCACGTACCCAGCTTGCCGATGGAGTAGATTTTGAAATTGGGCGATTCTCCCGCTTTCCCATCGAATCTAAACGAGACTGCTTTGACTTTAGTTAGAGCCTCGTCCTTGTCGACGGTGTTTCCCCATCCGCTTTGGGCAAAAGCTGACCATTGAAGGTTGACTGTCTTGATGTCGTTTGTCTTTGCTATGGAGGCCTTCAGATTGTCGTAGTTGGTGTATTCTTCTTCATCGCCGGGGACGAGCGTCAGCTTGAAAGCCGCGCTCGATGTGTAAACTACGCAGAAGCCTTCCCATTCGGTGATGTCGTATTCGTCTTCTGTATCGTTGTCCAGGTAGAAGCCGAGTTCTGCATAAGGGTACACGTAGGCGTTACCAAGGGTGATGCTGCCGGACAATGCTCCCGTTTGCTTGATGACAGGGTCTAGCGCTACGTCGGAGTAATCGTTGCCTAGTTCGACAGGCCATTCGAAGTAGGAGTCGCCTTCTTCTTCTTCATTATCGTCTGTTTTGAACCACCAGTAACCTTCTCCGCTTATACCGATATCGGTTGCAACTGAGGTCATTCCGTCGGGGCCGCACCACAAATCGCCGCAGGGGATGGTTACATCATGCTCTCCTTCGTCGTTCTTTCTCAGACGAATGATGTTGAATTCGCCAGAAGTTCCATCAACTCCTTGGATTTCGAACCTGATATTTGTGGTTTGTGTCGCAGCCTCTGTTCCGGTTATTTTGCCGGCCTTGCCCCAGCCTGCCTGGCTGAAATCCGACCACAGGAAGCATTTTTCTAGGGCGCTGGCGGTCCTTGGCAAGGAAACATTGGGCACGTCATATCCAAGAGCCTCCTCTTGAGATTCGGCGAGCCTGAGATACAGATGGGCGGCCATGGTGGATGTGTAGGTGATACAGATTCCGTTCCAATCGCTGATGTCCGCTGGAATGGGCGCATCGGATTCATTTTTTCCGGCGACATCAAAGCCAACCCCTGCAAAGGGCGTTCTAGTCAGGGTTCCCTGGCCTAGGCTTACTGTACCGCAGAGACCGTTGCATGTTTCGAATATCGGAGCCATGGTCATGTATTCGTCCAGTTCGGCAGGCCAGGCGATTGAGGATGCTCCGCCGTCACCACCATCGTCGTAGCTCCACCAGTATCCGGCATGTTCGTTGCTTTCGGTGAAGCCCGTTTGTACGCGGTCGTATGTGTCTTCGCACCATAAGTCTGTGCTTTCGCAAGAAGATCCGGGTAATGTGGGTGTGGTGTTGTTAATATAAACGATGGTGCCGTTTAAACATTGCTGAACTGACGGGAGATACGTGAGTGTCCCGCAATAGGCTATAGATGGTGTTGTAGGCAGGGGAGTAATAGTGCCGTTGACGCACTGGTGTGTAGATGTATTGTATATGGTCATCCCGCAAATGCTGGTGGGCGTAGGTGTTGTCGGGTTGATATCGAGGAGCATGCCGTTGCTGCAGGTCTTTTTAGTGGGTTCGTATGGAACGGTCCCGCATAAGGCCTTGTATAGCGTCGTGGTTGTTGTGCCGCATGTTACGGTTACAATCCCGCTTTGGTTGTCGGCGAGGGTGCATCCGCTGCCATCGCTACCATTATCGCCGGGATCGCCTTTGTCACCTTTTTCGCCATTCAAGACGACTCCGACGGAGTCGTCGCCGCAGATGATCTTATAGCCGTCTTTTGATTTGAGTTCCTTCAGTGTGCAAGAGGTTCCGTTTTTGCCATCGTCACCGTCTTCGCCTTTGGGACCGACCTCTCCGTCAGCGCCAGAAAATGTAACCCATCCGTCTTCGGTGCAGACGTAGGATTTTGCGGAATCGCTTACGTAGGCAAGTGTTCCAACCATGTCATCTTCGCATTTTTCAAGATTCTTGAACTTGGCGACGACGAGTACATCGCTTTTTTCGGTAATGTTGGTGACTTGGTCGCCACAAGCTGAGAGCGATACAAGCCCGGCAGCAATTGCCGAGATGTAAGTTAGCTTGTTCATTTTCATATCGCCTCCTGCGAAAAAGGATTTGTAGAACAACATAACATTAAAGTAAACAAAAAATAACGAAGTGAGTGTAAAATTTTTGTTGTTGTGATTTTTGTCTCTTTTCTAAAATGTGGACTATTTTATTGAATTTATTGTTGATATTTGTGTTAAATCTAATGAAATCTGCTTTTAAATGTTGACTTTTTATTTATTTTGATTTATATTTAGAGGGGTGGAACAATAAAAGGGAGCCTTTTATGTTTTTTCGTATGGGATCACGCAGCAGCGTGCGCACAGTGTTCGGGTCCATGAGCCTGGGGGTCGTGTTTGGGGCGTCGGTTGCTTTCTCCGCGGACTGGTACGCGAAGGACAACCTACAGCAAGGCCATGACCCGAGCATGGTGCGGTTTGAAGATGGTTACGCTCTGATGAGCACGAACAACAACCTTCAACTGTGGACGTCTGAGGATGCTTATGCTTGGACGAACCACAAGTCTACGGTGAGCGCGATTCCGCAGTGGGCCTACACTTACGCGCCGGGAACCGAGGGCATCTGGGCCCCGGATATTTACTACATGAACGGCGAGTTCCGCGTGTATTACTGCGTTTCCGTTTTTGGCAAGCGCACGTCTGCTATTGGCTATACGGCGACAACATCTATTGTGCCGGGAACGAACGGCTATGGCTGGAAGGACCATGGTCATGTTTTCCATACGGTGGCCACAGACAAGTACAATGCGATTGACGCCGACGTGGTGCGTGATACTGAGGGTAATTACTGGATGGCGTTTGGGTCTTTTGGGCTAGGCATTCAGCTAATCAAGTTGGACGCAAATACGGGCTATCAGGCAAATGATGACAAGACTGTCTATAACATTGCCCGCCGCACGAGCAAGGCGAGCGAGGGCGCGGAAGAAGGACCGAGCCTGATTGAGCACAATGGCCAGTATTTCTTGTTCACCGCATGGGATAAGTGCTGCCAACAGGGGGCGAACATCGAACAGACCACGTACAAGACGGCTTATGGCCGTGCCGACAAGGTGACAGGGCCGTACAAGGACCGCGCCGGTTATGATATGGCGACAGGTGGCGGAACCATTCTGCTGGAACGTTACGGGCGTTATGTGGGCCCGGGCGGTGGCGAGGCTTTCCAGGATTTGAACCGCGTGCGCTTTGTGCACCACTACTACGATTTGAATGGCGACAAGTACAATCACATTCACATCCGCGATGTCGTGTTTACCGAGGATAACTGGGCTGAGATGGGACAGCCCTTCCTCGGGCGTTATTTGAGTGCCGAGGTGGAGCACGGCGTGCTGACCCGCGCCGTTTCGGGCGACCTCGCGATTACGCGCAGCAATACGGCCTCGAACGGGGAATACCTCGCATACGTGAATACCGAGGGTTCCAAGATTCGCCTGCCGATGAACATCATGCAGGCGGGCGATTACCTGCTGCGCTACCGCTACGCGAATGGCGGCGATGCGGCCGCGACGCACAAGGTGACGGTGAATGGCAAGTCGCAGACGGTGACGCTCCCGCCTACGGGTTCCTGGGGCACGTTTCCCGAAAAGTCTGTGGTGATTGTGCCGGCGACGCTCAAGCGCGGCGGCAACTTCATCGATATCGAACCTTCGCCTAACGGCAACTTCGCGGAACTTGACCGCATCGACTTCTTGCGCATCATCCGCGATACCCTTCCGGCGAACGGCTTTGACAACGGTATCCGCGTGCGCCTCACGAAGGACGACGAGTTCGCCATCAAGGACGGCGGTTATGCGATTTTCGAGAACGTGGTGACGGATTCCATCAAGTCTGTGGACGTGGCTATCGAGGTGAAGAGCGTGACGGGCGGCAAGCTCAGCATTCGCGACGGGAAGAAGGACGGGACGGTCCTTTCGGAATGCGAACTGGTGGCTGCCAACGCGAAGTCATCGGCTAACGGCTGGACGCAAATTGCTTGCTCGGACTTCAAGAGCCTTGGCGGTGTGAAGGACTTCTACCTGACGGCTTCGGGCATTTCGGGCGAATTGCTTGTTAAGAACATCGTGTTCGCAAGCGCGCCTGGGGGAATTGAATGCACTGAGGAACCGTGCGGGGAGCCGGGTTCCAGTTCCAGCGAAGTTGCTCCCGGAAGTTCCAGCAGCGGAACGGATGCGATTTTGCAGCGAGCCCATCGCCACGACTTGCAGCAGCGTGGCCGTAAGGGTTACCGCGATTTGAAGGGCCGTAGTTTCGACAAACAGATTCGTTACAGGGTGATGTTCTAATTATGTTCAAATATTTTTTAAGCATCGCCCTTTGCGCAACCGCGGCCTTTGCCGCTAACCCGCTCACGACGGCATTCTATTCTGCCGATGCCGCCGCCCTTGTGCATAACGATAGTTTGTTTATTTTTGCGGGCCACGACGAACAGGGCCCCCAAGGCAATAACAACAAGGCGTTCATCATGAACGACTGGCACGTGCTCGTGACCGATGACATGGAAAATTACCATGATTATGGTGCCGTGCTCAGCGTGAAGACTTTTAAGTGGGCGAACGCCAGCGCCTTTGCGGGCCACTGCGAATACCGTAACGGAAAGTTCTACTGGTACGTGGCGGTGCATCACGGGACCATCAAAGAAAACGGGAGCGAAGGCTTCGCGATAGGCGTGGCCGTTGCCGACCATCCCTCGGGCCCGTGGAAAGATGCCATCGGTCAGGCGCTCATTACCGACAATACGCCGAACGATGTGAAGTTGAATATTGACCCCGCCATTTTCTATGATGGCGATGATATCTGGATGTATTGGGGCTCGTGGAATGCGGGCCGTCGCGTGAAACTCAAGGAAAACATGATTGAGCTCGCGAGTACACCCGAAGACATCAAGATCAAGGATTTCTTCGAAGCTCCCTGGATGCACAAGTACCGCGGGAACTACTACTTCAGTTACGCTTCGGGTTACCCTTCCACCACGAACTACTCGATGGCGACGAGTCTGAACGGGCCCTGGACGCAGATGGGCGTGCTGAACGACAAACTCGACAATTCCGAGACGAACCACCAGGCGATTTTCAAGTATCTCGGGCACTGGTACTTCATGTATCATGGCGCGAATTCTCCGGGCGGCTGGACTTACCGCCGTTCCGTGAATATCGACTACCTGTATTATGATCGTGATGCGGTGATTCAGAAAATCAAGCGTACCACGACGGGTGTAGACAAAGTAAATAACGCGCTCGTGGAGAACGGCGGCTACCGCATGACTGTTTCTCATAGCAACTTGACGCTGGAAGATGAGAATGGAATCGTGGTGCAGCGCCCGCTTGTAGAAGATACTGCGGATGCACGCTCCAAATCGCAGTTGTGGGTGCTCACGCAGAGCGAAAAACGCCGCCATTATACGCTGCAGAACTTCGGCACAGGCCGCTATTACTGCCCGCCGACAAAACTTCTTGACACCGTGAAGACCTCGACGAATGCTTGCGAAATCCGCATTGAAAATGCCTCTGTCAACAAGGGCTATTACCTTTACGGCGATTACGACAGTGATTTTGTGGGTGATGTGCTGAACATCTCGAAGGATTCCGGCATGCCTGTGATTACATGGGTGCGCACGGGTACGGATAATCAGAAATTTAAGCTTGAAAAGGCTGTGCTGCCGGATACCGCGACGGTAGTGTCCAGTTCTAGTTCTAGCGAGATTGCACCGGAAAGTTCTAGCAGCGGGACGGATGCGATTTTGCAGCGCGCCCATCGCCATGACTTGCAACAGCTCGACCGCAAGGGTTATCGCGACCTGAAGGGCCGCCGGTATGATAAGCAGATACGTTACAGGGTGTTGTTCTAGGTTCGTTGGAATTTATTTGCTTGCATAGCGATATTTTTTAGTGTATCTTTAAATCGGTGGTGTGTGGAAGCGAGGTCTTATGAGGAGATTCAACACCGTATTTGCACTTTCTGCGGCTCTGTGCGCACAGGCGTCTTTTGCCGCCGACTGGTACGCGAAGGAGACGCGCTGGGCAGGGCATGACCCGGACATTATCCGTTACGAGGACGGCTATGCGCTTGCCACGACGGACAACCACATGCTCATGCAGTTTTCCGAGGATGCGCTGAACTGGAAGAACGGCGAGCCCGCCATGCCTGAATTTTCGAGATGGCTCTACAAGTACGCGCCGAACATGATTGACATCTGGGCTCCGGATATTCATTACATTGGCGGGGAATACCGCATGTACTATTGCGGTTCCGAGATGGGCATCCGCTCATCGGGCATGGGCTTCATGGCGAGCAAGGAAATCGACCCGACCAAGCCCGGCTACGGCTGGACGGACATGGGCGAGGTGATTCACACGATCAAGAGCGACGCCTACAACGCGATTGACGCGGCTGTGCTGAAGGACCTGAATGGCAAGGTCTGGATGGCGTTCGGTTCGTGGGGCACGGGTATCCACATTCTGGAACTGAACGAAGAAACAGGCAAAGTGAAAGACGGTGCGAAGATGATCAACATCGCGAACCGCGGCGGCTCGGGAATCGAGGGCGCAAGCCTCATCGAGCACGACGGCTACTACTACCTGTTCACGGCGTGGGATAACTGCTGCAAGAAGGGTGCTGACCTTGAGAACAATTCCTACAAGACGACTGTGGGGCGCTCCAACCGCATTGACGGCGGGTATGTGGACCGCAGCGGCAAGGCTCTCCTGAATGGCGGTGGCACGATTCTTTTGAGCCGTTACGGGCGCTACTACGGGCCTGCGGGCGGCGAGGCGTTCCAGGACGTGAACCGCCAGCGCTTCGTGAACCATTACTACGACAAGAACGACGGCGGAAATTCTTACATACAAGTCCGCGACATCGTCTACACCGACGACGGCTGGCCGGAACTGGGGCAACCCTTCCTCGGGCGTTACCTGAGCGCCGAGGCGGAACACGGTGCCTTGACGCATGTGGATATTTCGAGCAGTTCCAAGGCGTCTAACGGCGAGTTCTGTGCCTACATCAACTACGAAGACAGCAAGATTCGTTTGCCGATGATTATCCCGCAGGCGGGCGACTACCTGATCCGCTACCGCTATGACAACGACTGGACCGAAGACGGCGCGAACGGAAGCTCGCATTATGTGAGCATTAACGGCAAGAACCAGGAAGTAGAATTGCCGCTGACGGGCGCGTGGAGCGCATTCCCCGAGAAGTCGGTGGTGTACATCCCCGCGAAACTCAAGCGCGGTTCAAACTTCATCGAGATTACGAAGGGCAAGCATTATGCGGAACTGGACCGTCTCGACTTCTTGCGCATCATCCGCGATACGATTCCGGCGAACGGATTCGATAACGGTATCCGCGTGCGTCTCACCGAAAAAGACGAGTTCGCCATCAAGGATGGCGGCTATGCAATTTTCGAGAACGTGATTACGGATTCCATCGTGGGCCCGGGCGTGCTTGTGCAGGTGAAGAACGGCGCCGGCGGTACGCTAAGCTTGCGCAAGGAAAGCAAGAAGGGCGACGTGATATCGAAATGCGAATTGCCCTCGGCGGGCGATGCGAGCAAGTGGATTGACGTGCGCTGCTCCAACCTGCCGGAACTCAAGGGCGTGCAGGACTTCTACCTGACCGCAGATGGTCTCGGCGGCGAAACGCTCCTCGGCAATATCAAGTTTGACGAAGGCGTGAAGGACACGACGATATCAATTCGCCGTGTTGTTCCGCGCAACGATATGCGGTTGCCTGCCCAAAACAAAAAATACCGCGACCTCAAGGGTCGGCGGTATGAAAAACTTACCCGCTATAGGGTGCTGTTCTAGTTTTTGCTGATTGTCGCGATGACGTGTTCTGCACCGAAGTTCGGGATGCCGATGGCGGTGAGGAACTTGCTCAGCGTGTGCTCGCTCTGGAAGTTGATGTTCTCGATGCGGAACCCTTCCTTTTTGCAGAGCGTATAGAAGTCCTTCACCGTCAAGAGGCGGATGTTCGGCGTGTCGTACCATTCGTACGGCAGTTCCTTGGACTTGGGCATGCGACCATGGAGCATGAGGCTCCCGCGGGTGGTCCAGTGCCCGAAATTCGGGAACGTGACGATGGCTTTTTTCGCAACGCGCAGGAGTTCGTTCAGGAGCGCCACGGGGTCGCGGATTTCCTGGATGGTGCGGTTGATAATCGCGTAGTCGAAGCTTCCGTCCTTCAGGTCGGAAATACCGCTTTCGTCCAGGTCGCGCTGGATAACCTGCACGTCCTTTTCGATACAGTCCAAAATGCCGGTGATGCTTTTTTCGATGCCGAATCCCGAGGCGTTCTTCTTTTTGGCGAGGTAGTCGAGCAAGTCGCCACTACCGCAGCCGAGGTCGAGTACGTGGCTGCCTTCTTTCACGAGTTTGCCGAGCAGCTTGAAGTCGCTCTCCTCGTGGAACACGGGTACTGCCTGCGTGCCCTGCTGCGGGATAATCTTGGAATCGAGGAAACGCCCCACGGCCTTGCCGAGTTCGCCCACTTCGATGAGGAACCCGTCGTGCCCGAATTGCGTGTCGAGTTCGAGGCTCGTGACCGTCTTGCCCACGTTCAAGAGCGCGCTCGTGATGCGGCGGCTTTCGTGCGGCGGGAACAGCCAGTCGGTGGAGAGGTTCACGTTCAACACTTCGGCACCGATATCCTTGAAGGCATTCTCGATGCTGCCGTATTCCGTTTCCAAATCGAATGCGTCGGTCGCGTGCGCGATATGCAGGTAGCTGTTCGCGTCAAAGCGGTCAACGAACTTTTTGCCCTGGTAGCGCAGGTAACTTTCGATAGGCAGGTTCAGGTCGAACGGCGTAGAGTACGTGACGGCGTGGCTCTTATTTTCTTGCGCCTGTGCGCGCTTGAACTTCTGTTCCATGCCGATGGCAGAAAGGTACGTGATGTGAGCGAGCTTGCGGGCATTCGCGAGGCCCACGTCGGGCTTCTCGGCCTTGTCGTAAAAGTCGCCGTTGTTGAAGTTCGGGTCTTGCGTAATCACGTCGCGGGCCACGACTTCGAAACCGAGCGCCTGGCTCGAGAAACGCGGTGAACTAGCGATGATTACGATGCGCTTGACCTGCGTGGGGTAGTAGATAGCCCACTTCATGGCCTGGAAGCCACCCATGGAGCCGCCCAGGACGCAGTAGAATTCCTTGATGCCAAGGCCGTCGGCGAGTTCTTTTTGGGCGTGCACCATGTCGCCGATGGTGATGGTGGGGAAGGTGCTCCCGTAGGGCTTGCCCGTGCGCGGGTTGATGGTTGCAGGGCCTGTGGTACCCTTGCAGCCACCCAGGATGTTGCTGCAGACTACGAAGAAGCGGTCCGTGTCAATTGCCTTGCCGGGGCCGATGAGTTCGTCCCACCAGCCGGGCTTCTTGTCGCTTTCGGTGTACCAGCCGGCGGCATGCGCGTCGGCGGTGAGCGGCGAGCAGACCCACACCGCATTGTTGGCAGCCGCGTTCAGCTTGCCGTAAGTCTCGTAACGGATGGTAAGCGCGGGGAGCGTCTTACCGTTTTCCAGCACAAAACCGGCCTCGCCATAGTCCTTGACGAAGTCCTTCGGCTCAACGGGGCCGATGCTGGATTTATGCGAATATTCACTCATATGCATAAATATAGTAAAAACTAATGGATGGCTGCTTATAGATTCCGGTTATAGTTACCTATGCGTTAAAGCTAGAAGTCGCTTGTGGGCGGTGTTCTAGGTGCCGAAAAATTGTATATTACACCTATAATATGCCGATTTTTGAAGAAAAAGCGCAAATAGTTCAGTTTCCCAAGTTCTTGGACGAACGCGGGAACCTGAGTGTCGTGGAATCGCAAAAGCAGGTGCCTTTCCGGTTCCGTCGCTGCTACTGGATTTACGATGTTCCCGGCGGCGAACTCCGCGGGAGCCATGCCTTCAAGAACCAGCACGAAGTGATTGTTGCCCTTTCTGGTAGTTTCGATGCTGTCATTCACGACGGCAAGGAAGAAAAGCGGTATTCGCTTTCCCGCTCTTATTACGGGCTCTACCTACCGCCCATGCACTACCGCACGCTCGACAACTTCTCGACGAATTCCTTGGCGCTCGTGATATCTTCGACGCCTTATGACGAAGACGACTACATCTGGGAGCGAGATGAGTTCTGTCGGCTGAAGCCCTCGTGGAAACCTGCCTTACAGGATGATGCTGCAGAAGCGAATTGCGCGCAGAAGCCGGACATCGCTGCAGTGAAGGCCGCGACCATAGACGACTGCGTGTTGATGACGCTTCCGCGGCACAGCGAACGTTCGGGCAGTTTGACTTCGCTCGAAAACTCGAAGGACATTCCCTTCGATGTGAAGCGCATCTTTTACCTGTACGATATTCCCGGTGGCGAGAACCGCGGTGGGCACGCCCACAAGGAATGCCACCAGATGCTCGTGGCGGCGAGCGGAGCCTTCGACGTGAGGGTCTCTGATGGCAAGAACGAAAAGATTTACAGGTTGGACCGCCCGTATTATGGCCTGCATGTTCCGCCCGGAGTCTGGGCCGAGGAACTGAATTTCTCTTCGGGCTCCATCTGCCTGGTGCTGACCTCGCATGAGTTCGACGAGAGCGACTACTGGCGTAGTTACGACAAGTATCTGGAGTTCAAGAAGGCTTAGATGGCGTGGCTCGAGATTACAGCGGACGAATACGCTCGCCATTTTGCAAATCCTGCTGCCTGTTACATGAAGGCGGATTTCAACATGTTGAATGCGGAGAAGGTCGATGCGGTGCGCTTCTTCGCTTACGAAGACAATGGACTGCGCGTTGGCCTTGCCGTGGGCGAGAAGGGTAGCGAGTGGCTTTCTCCCTATTCGGCGCCTTTTTGCGGTTTTGTGTGCCCCCAGATACAGACGATTGCTTGCCTGAATTCTGCCATGCGCGAATTGAAGGACTTGTTGCTCTCGCAAAAGAAGTCCCTGAAGGTTACGCTTCCGCCGATTTTTTATGACCGGATGTTTTATTCCAAGGTCGTGTCGGCGCTGCTCCAGAACGGATTCAAACAATCGTATGCCAACCTGAATTACGCGTTTGATTTTACGGACTCGACTCCGTACGAAAAGCGCCTCCATTACATGGGTGCGCGGAATTACAAGCAGTTTGCCCATAGCGAGTGTGTGTTTACGCAGGAAACTTCCGTAGAACAGCAGCGCTGCGTCTACGGCTTTATCCAGGAACACTACAAGGCGAAGGGCTATACGCTGTGGATGAAGTTCGAGGACTTGCTTAAAACGGCCGAAATAGTTCCCATTGATTTTTGCCTGTTATGCGTGGATGGAACGCCCGTTGCGTCGACAATCATCTATAGGGTCAGCGAAAAGATTGCGCAGATGATTTACTGGGGGGCTGACCAGTCCGTTTTGGACAAGCGCCCCTTGAATGTGATTGCCCGTGAAATGTTCCGGTATTACCAGGAACAGGGCTTTGACTACCTCGATCTCGGGCCGGCGGCATCGGACGGGATTGCGAGCGAGGGACTCTGTACGTTCAAGGAAAGCGTAGGCTGCTTCGCTGACTTGAAATATGCTTTCGAATTTGATGGTACGCGCGCGGGCGCGGAAGGGAATGCCGATGCGTAAGATTGCATTTCTCGATTTGAAGCAGGTGAACGCGCCCTACATGGACTCCCTGAAAAGTGCCGCCTCTGCTGTCGTGGAATCCGGCTGGTACATCCGCGGGTCGTTTGTCGAACGCTTCGAGAAGGAATTTGCCGCCTACTGCGGGTATGCCCATGGCGTGGGCGTCGGGAATGGTCTCGATGCGCTCACCCTCATGTTACGCGCCGAAATTGAGCTCGGGCGTATCGCTCCCGGTGATGAAATCCTGGTGCCGGCGAATACTTACATAGCGACTGTCCTTGCGGTCAATGCCGCGGGTCTCGTTCCCGTGCTGGTAGAACCCGACGAAAAGACTTTCAATATTGACCCTTCGAAGCTCGAGGCCGCCTGCTCGCCGAAAACGCGCGGGATACTTGCGGTGAACTTGTACGGGCGCCTTGCGGATATGCCCGCCATATGGAAATTTGCCGAGAGCCGTAACCTCTTGGTGTTCGAGGACGCTGCGCAGTCCCATGGAGCGAAAGCCGCAAAAAGTGCCGCAATGAAAAGTTCCGCCGTTGCCTACAGTTTCTACCCGACAAAAAACTTGGGCGCATTGGGCGATGCCGGCATGGTCGTCACCGACGATGAAGAACTTGCCCGCGTAGTGCGCATGCTCGGCAACTACGGCTCCGAAAAGAAGTACGTGAACCGTTACCGCGGAGTCAATTCCCGCCTGGACGAGATTCAGGCGGCGTTCCTGCTGGCAAAGCTCCCGCATCTCGATGCATGGAACGAGCGCCGCCGTGAAATTGCGGCTCGGTACTGCCGTGAAATAAACAATCCGCTGTTGCGCCTGCCCGAAATACCTGCAGACCCGAAGGAACACGTGTGGCACGTGTTTACCCTGCGTACGCCGGACCGTCGGGTGCGCGAAGAATTGCAAAAGTATCTTGAAGCCCGCGGTGTCGGGACGCTCATCTTTTACCCGATTCCTCCGCACAGGCAACAGGCCTACGCGGCTGGGCCTGAGGGGGAATGTGCGCTGCTGCCGGTGGACCCGAAGTTCCCGATTGCAGAGACGATGGCCGAGACCGTCATCAGTATCCCCGTATCGCAGGTGCTTACTGACGATGAAGTTGGCGAAATCATTGGAGCGTTGAATGAGTTTGTTTGCTAGAATCATCCGCAAGTTGACGCGCAAGTCGAGCGTCCTCTTTTTCAGGAGCATCTCGACTGCAAAGCCCGAAGGCAAGTTTTGCGCCATCGCTCCCGTGCTCTGTGAAGGCAAGGGCCGTATCGTGGTGGGCGAGGGGACCTCGTTCGGCTATATCGAAGATGCGGAATTCTGGACATCGTATGTTTTCTTGAACCCGCGTGCTGCTGAATCGAAAATTTCCATCGGAAAGAACTGCCAGATTTGCAACCACTTTACGGCCATTTGCGAAGGCCCGGGCATAGAAATCGGCGATAACGTCCTTGTCGGGACATCCGTGAGTGTCTACGATACCGATTTCCACGAAGTGGATCCGGAGCGCAGGCTTTCGGGAACCCCGAAGATGGGCAAGGTCGTTATTGAAGATAACGTCTGGATTGGTGACCGCGTTACAATCCTCAAGGGCTCGAAAATTGGCAAGAATTCTGTCGTCGCCGCGGGAGCCGTCGTTGCCGGCGAGTTCCCGGCGAATGTCGTCATTGGCGGTGTGCCCGCACGTGTCATTCGCGAAATAAACGTTGGCAAGTAGGCGGTGACGGTGGAACGATCCTCGAAAATTTGGAAGTTGTTCTTTGGCTCGGGTTCGGTGACGCTTTTCAACACCCTCCGTGCCTTCGTCATCAATAAGTTGCTCGCCGTATTCCTGCCCCCTGCTGCGTTTGCATGCGTGGGCCAGTTCATGAACTGGATGAGTATCGGGCAGGCGACATCGAGCCTTGCGATGCAGAACGGATGGGTGAGCCTTACGGCACAGAATAAGGGCAATCTCAAGCAACTGCACGGAGTGTGGCGCGGCGGGTTCCGCCTAACGACCTTTGCGACTGTGTTTACCTGTGTTGCCGCGATTATCTTTTGCTTTGCCGCACCGCTCGAAAAAATGTTGCCGGGTGTGCATTCGCGTTTGGCACAGGCGGCTATATTGTTTGCTATGCCCGGGATTTTGGCGACGAACATGGTTGCCATCTGTTCTGCCGTGATGAACGGCCTCGGGCTTGTGAAACGCTGGGCGCTTATCCAGATTGTCGCCTCACTTTTCCAGATGCTCTGGGTCGCTGTTTTCTTGTACTCGGGCCGACTTTCGGTGCTGAGTATCATTGCCACGCAGTCTATTGTGGCAGGTATTTTTGCTGCCCGCGTGGCGGCGCGTGCCGGGTTCAATATCAAAACCTTCAGGGAATCGGTGCTGGACATTCGTGGGCCGTGGATGTCGTATGCCGTGATGGGGCTCGTGCCGATGATTATCGCCCCGCTGGTGCTCATGTTCGTGCGTTCGTTCGTGGGGGCGGAACTCGGCTGGAACGCCGCCGGTATCTGGCAGGGCGTCTACAAGATTTCGGACTTTTTCGCCTCCATTTTCTCGGCGGTTCTCGGAGTGCTTATTCTGCCGCGCATTAGCCGCGAAATGAGCAAGGTCGATTTCCGCAGGGAATTCTACCCGATATTCTTGCGCATGATGGGTGTGACGCTTGTATGCTGCGTTGCCATCTACTTTACGCGCAGTTTCGTGGTATCGCTGTTACTTTCGCAAAGCTATGCTGCCGCAGCCGACTACATGCCGGTCCAGTTGCTTGGCGACCTGTTGCGTTCTGGCGGCTGGTGTTTTGGAATGGTCCTTATCGCCCGTCGCGAAACAAAATTGTTCCTCATTATCGAGGTCGGTGCGAACCTGCTGTTTGCCGGTGCGACAGTTGCGGGTGTCCACCTGTACGAAATGCACGGGCCCATGCTTGCCTATGCTCTTGAAAATCTTGTGACGTTCATTGCGCTTGTCATATCTGTCGGGAGGCTGAAATGGAATACTCCATAACGAACATGTTTGCCGAGAAGATAGACGAGAATGTTTACGTGAAGGCCTTTGTGCAGGGCTCCGAAACGGAACAGCGCGAAATGCCCCCGCTGGTGTCGGTGCTGATGGCTAGCTACAACCATGAAAAGTATGTAGAAGCGTCGGTGCGTTCCGTGATGGCGCAGAAGGGCGTGGCTTTTGAACTGATTGTCATTGACGACGGCAGTACGGATTCTTCGCCGGAGATTCTTGAACGCCTGCGCGATGAACTGCGCTTTACCTATGTCCATCGCCCGAATAAGGGGCTTGTCCCGACAATGAATGAACTTATCTCGATGGCACGGGGTAAGTATTTTTGTTCGTTTGCTTCCGACGACATGATGCCGGCGGGCAGGCTCCAGAAGCAGAGCGAATACCTGGAGGCGCACCCAGAAGACCCGCTTTGCTTTGGCCAGATTGTGCTGATGGACGGGGAAGGCCGGCATGGCGAGGAATTTGACCCGCGCTATACGCGCTCTGTACCGCGCGTGACATTTGATGAGTTTTTTATGGGCAAAAAAGAAGTCCATGGCTGTTCCGAGATGATCCGCCTGGACTTTTTCCGCGAGCATGGCGGTTACGATTCCGAATTTCCGTTCGAGGATTTCCCGCAGTGGCTCAAGTTCTTCAAGATTTGCGGTTCCTTGCCGGTATTGCCGGTGAATTGCTGTTACTACCGCCAGCATGGCAACAACATGTCGCTCGACAATACGCTCATGTACGGTACGTTCCTGAAGGTGCTTGCGCGCTACAGTGACCACCCTCGCTACAAGGAGGCGGTGAACATCTGGAAATCGCACTGGTTCTCGATGCTTGCCTACCGTGACAAGAAGGATGCGCTCCGCAAGCTTCCGCAGCTGTGGTCTTTTTCGCTGCCGTTTTTAAAACGGTTCCCCAAACTGTTTATTCCGCGTTTTTTGCTCAAGCGGTAAACGCCTGCGCCTTACCTAAAAATTTTCTTGATGGTGCCGCCGAGCCCGAGGGTCGTGAGGTTTGTCCATAGGGAAAGCGGTAACGCGAGCAGTTGTGCAATCGGGCGAGGGAACTTGCTGAACAGGTATTGCCTGCGGTTGATGCCCTTGCGTACGGCTTCGGGGCGCCAATCACTGTGGAAATGGTGGATGCAGTAGGTTTCATCGGCCGTGCTGATGCTCCCGTCGATAAAACTCTTGGGGGAGAACACCCATTCCGGCATGATGGTCACGCCGCTGAACTTGTCCACTGCTTGTGCTAGCACATAGGGGAGCACCATGTTGTCGACACGATCTTCCCTGTATTCGAAATGCTTGCCTAGATAGTAGCTTAGCGCTTCTTTGATAATTGCGTTTCCGGGTTCGCAACCCATTACGGCAGCTTCGATTCGCTTGGAGCCGTTCTCGTAACCGAATATGTAGGGGCGGTCGAGGAGGTCGTCAAAGGGTCTTAAGACTTCTACGTCGGCATCAAGATAGATTCCGCCTTCGTTATAGAGGGCGTAGAGGCGTACGGCATCGCTTGCGAAAGCCCAGTTCTTTTGCCCGAGGGCCTCGATAACCCATGGAATTCCTGTTGCAATTGCCTTTTGATAATCCCAGTGTACTATTTCGTAATCACCCAAGATTCTTTTCCAGGATTCCATGCACCGAGCCACTTTCTCCGAGTAGGGTGAATTAGAAAACCAGCAAAAATGAATCTTCTTAGGGATCATGCGAACCTCCGTAGAACACTATCTAAGTTTTTTTTGCCCAAAAAGGAGATTACGGCGGCAATTTTATTGCGAAGTCTATTTTGTGTGCTAAAAATTGCGCTTATACGGAACTTCTTGATGTTTTCCCACGATTTTGCACGATAATCCGCAAATTCTTCGGTGTCGGGGGTGCGCTTGAGGATGCTGCAACTCACGCTGAAAAGGTTGCTTTGGGCGGCGCATTCGAGTTTTTTTCCGCGCCCCCGGACAAACGAGCAGATGCTTTCGGCGATATCGAAGAGTTCCGCCTTCTTCAGGGTGTACGGGGTGGCGAGAATTCCCGAGGCGCGTTTGCGGTAAAGGTACAGCGGGCCTGGCGTGAAGGTGACGCTTGTGGAATCGAGGAACACCTGCGGAATGGTCGCCATGTCCTCGAAGAATTTTCCCGGCGGGAAGCGGCGTTTTTGCCAGAGTTTTGCGGAGTACAGTTTCCCCCAGGCGGAGTAGTCCGGGCTGTCGTTCTGGAACAGCGCGTTTGCAAGCGCATCTTCGGGAGTAAGAACGCGGGCTTTCGGGGGCGCGGCATTCTGGTTTTCGCTGTTTTTCCCCTCGGGCATATTGACTTCGGATGTTTCGCCGAACGAAACTTTCCCCCCGCAGGCGATGTCGGCTTGGGCCGCCTTGGCCGCATTCAGGAGCGTTTCAAGGAACGCCGGAGCGATCATGTCGTCGCTGTCTACGAAGGTTATCCATTCCCCGCAGGCGACATTGATGCCGGAATTCCTTGCTTCGGAAAGTCCCTTGTTTTCTTGTTGCAAAATGCGGAAGCGGCCGTCGCGGCTAGCGTAGTCGCGGGCAATATCGATGCTATTGTCGGTTGAGCCGTCGTCTACGATGATGGCTTCGAAATCCGCAAAGGTCTGACGTACGATGCTGTCCAGACATTGTGCAAGGAATTTCGCCGTATTGTATACGGGTATGACGACGCTTATTTCGGGCATGGCTTATTGCCTCGTCGCGTTTACCACCTCGATCCAGCCGGCCTGGACAAAAGCGCCCGCACGGACTAGGTCTGCCTGTTCTTTTTCGTAGGTCTTGAGGAGTTCGTTGTAGCTCTTCGAGTCACGCACCAGTTTTGCTTCGTGGTGGATCTTCTTGTAGAGCATGTCCTGCTTCCACTGGGCGATGTCGCCAAGCCCTTGGCAACTCTTGTCGAGCGCTTCGAGGTAGGCAGGTACTGCGTTCAGGAAGTTCTTTTCAAAATCCTTCGCCTTTTCCTTGGCGACTACTACCAAATTCTGCTGCGAGATGATGTTCTTGCGGATTTCGGCCATGAGGCGCACAATGCGCTCAAAGTCCACTTGGGGCCAGATGCGGTTGAACGGCCACATCTTTTTCCAGTGGAACTTGAATATGGATTCGTGCGCGGCGTTCTTCGCCCGCAGGAATTCCTTCAAATTCTCGAAAATAATTTGTGAAGGAAGTTTAGTTTCTACGTTATTTTCGCTCATATGGTGCTAATATACCAATTATCAAAAAAAAATTGCTTGCTTTTTTCTAATTATTGTTTAAATTCTAATCAAAACCATTCTTTATGAAGGATTTTATATGAATATGAAAAAATTCAAGATTTTAGCCATCGTCGATGCTGTGCTCATCGTCGCTTTGGTCATTGCGATGTTCACGCTCAAGGGACAGTACAATGACCAGGCGCAGTCGTCGGTCAAGGAACAGCTTACTGCTTACAAGACCGCCGTCAACAGCACGCTCCAGGAACAGTGGGTTTCCATGGACCAGTACGGCATGGCTTGGAAGCTCATCTATGCGCTCACGTCCGGCCCGAAGACCGAAGCGGCTTTCGATGCGAACGTGAAGAAGATTTTCGAAGACAACGAAGCCCGCTTCAAGCAGGTTTCCTACATGTATACGGCGGCTAGCATTCCGGCACAGGTGCAGAACGATATCGCTGCTGTCGGCCTTGCTGACAAGTTCCTGCTCAAGGACGAAGGCGGCGTGAAGGAAGTTGCCTGCGGTAAGAACTGCGTGGCAAAGTTCACCTTCGTGAAGGGCAAGCTCAAGGAGAGTGACTACAAGGCCCTTCTTGAATACAAGTTTGCAGACAACTTCAAGGTCGATGCTCCGGCCCCGTACCATTTCGAATAAGGAGACAGAACAATGAATATCAAAACAATCTCTATTGTACTTTCCGTCCTCCTTGTCCTTGTCGCGGCAACGGTCCTCATGCAGAAGGGCAACTATGTTAGCCAGGCTACGGAACATTACGAGAAGAACACGAACAGCACGTTCAAGGGTGCCACGAAGATTCTCGAATACGTGAACAACTCTGTCGATGTGAACAAACTCTTGTGGGCGATGGCTGTCGAGGCCAACCAGACGGTAAAGACTTCGCAGGATATGGCGAAGCTCGAGGCCAAGTACTTCCCGACCACGAAGGGTGCAAACAGCATCGCGAACAAGACCCGCCGTTTCGAGGCTACCAGCGCCTACTTCATCGTTTCGACTTTCGACAAGGTCGATACCGACAAGAAGACGGACCTGAAGACGCTTTCTGGCCTCAAGTCCATCGATGTGGGCGCCCTCATGGGTGAGATTTCTGCCCCGGTTGAAGAACCCGAAGGCGAAGAATTCGAGGAAGGTGAGGAAGGCGTGGAAGAATAAGCCTTTTTCTTGAACGCTTTTAATGCCGGCAGCGCTTGCTGCCGGCTATTTTTGTATGGATGAATTTTCTAAAGAATGATTTTGCTATATTGTAGGCGGAATTTTTAAAAAGGATAGATAATGTCTATTAAACTTGTTTCTCGTAGTTTACTTGCCGTGGCCATGGCCGCGGGTATTGCCTCCGCACAGCTTCTCAATAGCAAGAGCATCGATGTCATCCGTGTCGAAAAGACTGGTTTTTCTGCCGGCCGTATCGATAGCCTGACCCAGGCGCTCGCCCTCCAGCAGTTCCAGGGCAAGAAGGTGAACGACGAAACCATGACCCAGGTCCGCTATGCGGTGATTGACAACCTCGTGGGTCAGGAACTCGTGAAGCTCGAATGCAAGAAGCAGGGCATCAAGGTTCCGGCTGCCCGTGTGGATAGCCTCGCTACGCTCTTCAAGAAGCAGTTCCCGAGCGAAGACGTGTTCCAGAAGCAGCTCAAGCAGAGCGGCCAGACAATGGCCCAGTTCCGCGAAAAGATCGAAGACCAGCTCAAGAGCGAAGAACTCCTGAAGAAGAAGGTCCCGTTCCCGCCGGACCCGACCGAAGAAAAGAAGAAGGCTTTCTGGGAACTGAACAAGGATAAGGCCGTCATCAACGACTCCATCAGCGGCGCCCGTATTTGGGTTTCGACCAAGGGCAAGAAGGCCCAGGAAATCAACGACACGAAGGACATGCTCAAGGGCCTTGCCGCCCAGGTGCGTACCAAGAAGGCTACTTTTGCCCAGCTCGCCGCTATTTACAGCGAAGACAAGGATGCCAAGAAGACTGGCGGCATGATGCCGAAGTTTACCGCCAAGAGCAAGGGTGATGCCTTCGTGAAGGCAGTGAGCAAGATCAAGGTCGGTGAAATTACCGACGTTATCACCGACAAGGACGGCGTTTACATCTTTATGCTTGCCGAACGCAACGACGGCAAGTACGAAAGCTACAAGGTCCAGATTGAATACTACCTGCGACTCCAGGCCGAACAGGAACGCCAGATGAAACTCAAGGCTTACCTCGACGAACTTGCCAAGGTCTACAAGGTCCAGTACCTTGACAAGAAGTACACCCCGCCGCAGGCTATCGGGGGCAAGTAATGGCCTTCCAGACTACTCACACCGGGCTTATCGAACTGCGCAGCCGTATCGACAAGCTCTGGGGGTATCTTTGACTTAGAGGCGAAGACCGAAGAACTTTACGTTCTTGAAAAGGATTCCGCCGACCCGAACCTGTGGAACGACCAAGAAAAAGCGCAGTCGATGATGAAAAAAATCGGCAATCTGCGCGCTATTCTTGATGCGTGGAAAGAGGTTTCGCAGAGCTGTGATGACCTCGCCGAACTCTACGAAATGAGCAAGGCTGAGGAATCCGCTGATTTGACCGCAACCATTGAATCGGATATTGCCGCCCTCAAGGCGCGTATCGAGGAAATGGAATTCAAGAAGATGCTGAACGGGCCCGACGATGCCTGTGCATGCCTCATGTCCATCCATCCGGGGGCAGGCGGTACTGAGTCGCAGGACTGGGCGCTGATGCTCTTCCGCATGTATACGCACTTCTTCGAACGCGAAAACATGGACTTCAAGGTGGTGGACTTCCAGGAAGCCGAAGATGCCGGCCTCAAGAGCGCAACCATCGAAGTGACCTGCGAGAATGCCTACGGCCTGCTCCGTTCTGAAATCGGCGTGCACCGTCTGGTGCGAATCAGCCCCTTCGACGCCAATGCCCGCCGCCACACGAGCTTTACCGCCGTGTACCTGTACCCCGAACATGACGACATCGAATTCGACCTCGACATGGCCGATGTGCGAGTGGACACCTACCGCAGTAGCGGTGCTGGCGGCCAGTACATCAACAAGACGGATTCCGCGGTGCGCATGACGCACTTGCCTACGGGTATCATGGCGAGCTGCCAGACGGAACGTAGCCAGATCCAGAACCGCGAAACCTGTTACAAGATGCTCAAGACGATGGTCGCCGAGCACTACCGCCTGGAAGAAGAAGCCAAGCGCGATGCCCGCATGGCCGAGAAGAAGAAGGTTGAGTGGGGTAGCCAGATTCGTAGCTACGTGCTGCAGCCTTACCAGTTGGTGAAGGATTTGCGTACCGGCGTTGAGACTTCGGATACGGCGGGCGTGCTGGACGGGAAAATCAAGCCGTTCATCAATGCCTACCTGTTGAGCACCAGCGAAGGGCAGAAGTAAAGTGCTTCGTCTGTCCGCGGAGGCGGACATCTGTGTAAAAGAAATGCCTCGGCGATGCCGAGGCTTTTTAAATGGTTGTCGCGGACTGTTGCGTTACTTGCGCCAGATGCCGATGAGGCTGCGGTTCTTGCGGAAGGCAAGCCAGAGCGTGGGCCAGATGAGGATGAGGTCGCGGATAAGGCTTGTCCAGGCTTCGGCCTTGTCTTGTGCGCCTTCGAGCTCGAAGCAGCCGCAGGTGATGCCGAGGTCGTTCCAGAGTGCCCATGCAAGCGCGATGATGAAACTTACGAACATCCAGAAGATGGCGAATGCGGATTCCTTCACGAATGGCGTGAAAATCATCGCAAGCCCGAACCAGAGTTCAAATTGCGGATAAACTAGCGCAAAGAAGTTGTTCACGAAATCTACGTGCAGTGCCGAGAAGAACTGGTACTGAGCGACGAGGGTCGCGAACTGGTGCGGGTCCTGAATCTTGAAGATGGAGGCGAAAATGAACATGCCACCGATGCCGATGCGGCAGAGCACTTCGAGCGCGCGGACGGCGAAATCTTTCTGGATCTTGTAAGCCGGGATGATGAGCAACCCGCAGATGACGCAGGCGGCGACACCCACATGGATGTTGTAACGGTAGGCCTTGGGCCAGATGTCGAGGAGCCAGTCCTGGTCGGTAAAGGTGAGGAAACTCTCGGGGAAGCTGATTTCGGCAACGCCGAAGGCGACAAACAGGCTTGCGACAACGAGGAGGGCTGCCGAGAAGACGGTGCGCTTTGTATTCTTTGTAGAAACTTCGCTCATAGTGCCCCCTACAGGATGTCCGCCGGTTTTTCCATCACGTCCTGAGTGCCAATCCATTCTACGGATTTGCCTTCGCCGACGCGGATGTTGTTTACGATGGCGAGAATGATGCAAAAGAGGGCTATGCCGATAAGCACGAACCAGTTGAGCTTTTTCGCGTAGGACTTTGCACCGCTAAAGGCGAGCGCGAACGGAATGCACACCGCCGAAACGCAGAGCAAGAAGACTGAGGCAAGGAATTCAAAAAATTTCATAATATTTGATAATATACAAAAAATTAGTTCCCGAAGGTCCAGACAATGCCGTAGGCGAAGCGGAGCCCCTCGGGCGTGTATCCCGAAGCCGGCATGTAGATGCTGTGGTTGAAGTTCTCGATGCGGCTGTAAAGTTCGAAGGAAAGAATCTGCATGCGGGCCTCGAAATCGAGGGCGAGATACTTCTTCATGTATTCAAGCTCGGGCATGCCTTCTTCGTTGATGGTGCAGTCGTAGCGCGGCCCGAACCATTGCCAGTCCACGCGGACGCTCACGCCGAGCCTATCCTGCACAAAGCGGTTCTGCCAATGGATTCCGCCCTTGTAGTAGAGTTCCGGCGTGTCGATAATCTTTTCTTCGCGGCTCAGGACCTGCCCGCGTTCCAGGTAGAACTTCCAGTTCCCGAGCCTGAAGCCGATTTTAAAGAGCCAGTCCCAGGTCGATGCCTCGCCGAGGTTTGTCCAGCGGAACGCCTCGTTTACCGATTCCATGCCTTCGCCCAGCACCCAGCGCTGCTTTATTAGGTTCTTGGCGCTTTCGTGCCTGAGCCCGAGTCCGTAGAATACCTCACGCGAATACCACCCGATGTTCAGTGCCTGCCTGTTGCGCCTTTCGAAGTCGAGGTCTTCGTTCGGGAAGGATAGACGCCCGGTTTCGACGAGCTTGAGTTCCTTTACGTCGGGGAACTTGTTGTCGTGGCGGAGCATTGCATTGAGTTTTAAGTGGAAGGGCAGATTGAACGTCGCGTCGGCGGAATATGCCGGTGCAAAATCGACCCGGTCCATGAGCGAACTGTTGCGCTGCATACCGGCCTGCACGCGGAAGAATGTAAATCCGAGCGTGTCCGAAATTTCGCCGTATCCGATTTCGCGGTCCTGGTAATAGGTCTTGGGGCGGTCGGAACGTTCGTCATCCGTGTTCACGAATTCGTACTGGAAACGGACGGTGGGGTTGAGGAGCGTCGCATAACGGATTGAGGCATCACCGAGTACCGTGTTGTAGGTATAGGCATGAGTGGTGTCGTAGTAGAGGCTGTCTGTGCGCTGAATGCCGAGCGAATCTTTCCAGGTCTTGGTCCCGTACCCGATTTTTGTAAGCGAGTCCTCTTCGATTTCGTGCGTGCCGTAATGGAAACTTGTAGCAACCGTGAGTTTCCTGATGGGGTAAAGTTCGATTCCGCCGCCGTAGGTGACGATTTTTTCGTCAATGGTGTAGGGCGGTTTCTGGAAGGTGCGCTTAGCGAGGTCCAGCGTGTCGAGTAATACCTTGTAGCTGGTGTTGTCGGCGTTTTCCAGCGAGAGGAAGTTCATCTTGAAAAAAGCCTTGCCGTACCCGAAACGCCACGTGAGGATGGGCTGGATGTGCATGGAGTTCACGGCGATGTTCCTGCCGGTGAACGGGATGCTCGAGGAGTCGCGGCCGAGCGCAAAGTACGGCGAACTCGTCACGTTCTGGTAGTCGTATTCCTTGGAGTCCTTGTTCGAACGGCTCTGCACGCCGAAGTCGAGCATGACGGAGTCGGTGACGAGCCTGCGGAAATCCAAGTGAAGCGCATTGCCGCCGAAGGCGCCGCGTTCCCAGGCAACGTCTGTGACGGGGGTATCGACGGGAACGCCGTGGCGTTCTTCGAAGAGGATCCCATTTTCGCCGTTGAGCGAGAGCTGCGACGGGTCGAACCCGAGGCGCGTGGTGTAGATGCCCGAAAGCATGGCGGGGTAGCGTCGGCTGGCGCTTGCAAGCCCCATTGTCGACGGCGCGAGTTCCGGATTCCCGAGGATGGATGTTCCAAGTGTCCATTCCGATTTCTGGCCCGATACGTCGTAGAGCCTCTGCATGACTTCGGAATGTATGAGCCCGAAACGGCCCGCGTCGTTTTCGCGTACCTGCGGGTCGAGGCGGTCGGGGACGACCATGACGGAATCTTGACGGGCGGGCTGCGTGTACTGCTGTACAGGCAAGACCTGCGCAAAGGCTGTCGGTGCAAGGCCTGCGGCAACAATGAGGGCGGTAATGGCGCGGATTATGCTCTTTACCATTCTAGAACCATTCTGCACGGGATTTCTCGCGGCATTCCTTGAGGGCTTGGACGACTGTGTAGGGCATCTTCATGCAGCCAGGCGGGTAGGCTCCGCTTTCGGTATGGAAATCAGAACCGCCGGTGCCCACGAGCCCGTATTTTAGGGCCATTTCTTTGTACTTGCGGCCTACGGCGCCCTTCTGTGCAGGGCTGTAGACTTCCATGCCCTTGATTCCCCATTCCACCATGTTTTCGATGAATTCGTCGGAAAGGCCCGACTTGTAGGGGTGGGCGAGGACGGCGATTCCGCCCGCGTTTTCGATGAGGCGGATGGTCTGCTGCGGGTTGAGCCCCTTCTTTTCGACGAAGGCGACACAGCCGTCACCGAGGTACTTGGTGAAGGCTTCGGCAAAGTTCCCGATGTATTCCTCGTCGACAAGCGACATGGCGATATGCGGGCGCCCGATGACCTTGCCCTTGCAGTAGGAATGCACCTTTTCGTAGCTGATGTCGATCCCGAGGGCATTCAACTTCTTGATAATCGCCTTTACGCGGGCGATGCGCTGCTTCGCAAAGTCTTCGAGTTCCATGTTCAGGGCGAGGTTCGTCGGGTCGCAGAAGTACCCGAGGATATGGATGTCCTTGCCCTGCCATACGGCCGAAATCTCGATGCCCGGAATGAGCTCGAGTCCGATTTCCTTGGCCTTGTCTTCGGCGAGTTTGTAGGAATCCAGATTGTCGTGGTCCGTGATGGAAATGCAGCGGAGTCCCTTGCGCTTGCAAAGGGCGAGGAGTTCGTCTACGGAGAGAGTACCATCGGAAAGGCGGGTATGCAGGTGCAGATCCGCGTATCCTCCACTCTCGGTAATGATTGGTCCTCCGCGGTTCACTTGCCGACTCCGTAATACTGAGCCACGAGTTCCGCTTCGCTAAGATGCTCGGGATGGAGGCTTATGTTCAGGTACGGATAGAGATTTTCGGAATTGAACCCGATGCGCAGGCCCGCGCCGCATTTTTTGGCGAGGTAGAGCCTGGGCAGGAAGGGCTGGCCGAGGTAGATGCACACCGTGGGTGCGAATTCGAGAACCTTCTGTTCGATTTCTTCAAAGACGCGTTCGCCGTAACGGCATTCCGCATCGCTGAAATAGACGGCGTGTGCACGTTTGGCAGAAATGAGTGCGTGGAGCGATTCGTGGGCGACGCAAAGTACGTTTGCAAACCATGAATTGGGCATCTTGTGCAGGAACCCTGCGGAACTTTCCATGTCGCGCGGCAAGATGACTAGCGTTTTCGGATTGTTCCTGAGTGCTTCCGGGAAACTGAATGCCGCCGAATCTTCCCCTGCCATTTTCAAGAACCACTTGAACAGCGACTCCTTGCTTGAGAATCGTTTAAAGAAAAAACGGAACTGGTCTGCAAAATACGGCGACGGCTTCAAAATCACTCCAATGTTTGGTAGAAATATATAAATTTGGACATATGCCTAAGCAGAAATTTTATGCAATCAAGCGCCCCGAGGGGGGGCAAATCGTAGATTCCTGGGAAGTTTGCGAAACGTTGGTCCGTGGAGAGAAGGGTGTCAAGTATAAATCTTTTTCGACAAGGGTCGAAGCCGAAGCTTGGTTGAGCGGAGAAACCGCCGAAGAACCGAAAGGTGTCCGCGTTTATGTGGATGGATCTTTCACTCCGAGTTGTGACAAGGCCGGGTGGGCGTTTGTCGTTATAGATGACGGCAAGGAAGTTGCCCGCGGTTCAGGTTTTACGGCCTTCCCGGCAGAAAGCAGGAACATTGATGGCGAATGCATGGCAAGTTACCAGGCCATGCGCTGGCTTGACCATAACGACAAGTATGCGACAATCTGCCATGACTACGAAGGCATTGCCCGCTGGGCAAAAGGCGAATGGCAGGCCAAGAGCAATATTGCGCGGCAGTATGTGGCGGCGGTAAAACCGTTCCTTTTCAGGGTGAAGTTCGAAAAGGTCGCTGCACATACCGGTGTCAAGTGGAATGAACTTGTAGATAAACTAGCGAAGGAAGCCGTAGAGAAAGCCAAGAAGGCAAAGGTTGAGGCTAGCGCCTGATGACCCTTCAGGAATTCATACAGGATTGCCGGATTCCCTCGCTTTCGCATTTTGCGGATGCGGGGCGTGAAGCCATTCATGTGAATGGCGCTTCTGTGCCGCTTGCTTCCATGATGGTGGCGCAGCGTTTTTTCGAGAAGCCGGGCCCAATCCTTGTGGTGGCGAAGGATTACAAGAATGCCGAAGTCTGGATGGAAAACCTCCAGAGCCTCGTGGGCGAAGAGTTTGTCCGCTTTTTCCCGTCAATAGGCCTTAAGCCTTACGAGCAGAAGGTTCCGTTCGAGGGCGTGGTTGAAGAACGCCTGAGGTTCTTCCGCGATGCGGGCAACGTGCAGAAGCCAATTGTGGCGGTGTGCCCGCTCGATGCTCTGCTCATGAAGTTGCCGAAGCCGGGTGGACTTGCGAAAAACATGCGCATGCTGAAGGTGGGCGATGTCTTTGAGCCCTCGGCTCTACGCCCGTGGTTTTTGGATCACGGATTTACGGAACAGCCTGTGGTGAGTTCGGTGGGCGAGTTCTCTATCCGCGGGTGCATCGTGGACGTGAACTGCTTTTTGTACCCGCACCCGATACGTATCGAATTCTTTGGCGACGAAATCGAATCCATCCGCAGCTTTGACATCTTTACGCAGCGCTCCGTAGAACAGATGGAACGCGTGACGCTTTACCCGATGGGGGAATGGACGCTTCCGGATGCGGAACTTGCAAAATTCAACGGGGACCTTGCTGGCATTTGGTGGCAGCGAGGCCGTTACGAGCAGTTGGATTCTAGCCTGCTCGATTACCTGCCCGGTGTAAGCCTCGTGTTCGAGGAACTCTCTTCGCTTGCCGAGACGGCTTCCCGTCTGAACCAGGCTTACGACAGTACGTTCGAAGACTTGTGCACGACTGCACCGGATATTGTGCCGTCGGGAAAAATTTGGTGGCGCTTCGGTGAAATTTCTGCGCTGTTCCCGGGACATGCCTCGATGGATATCACGCATGTGGAGGCCGATGCTTCCAACTGGTACAGCGTGCAGTCGCGCCCGCAGGATTTTGCCAGCGCAGGTACGGAAGAAGTCGCAAAGAAAATCGAAGACTTCTATGCCGAAGGCGGGCAAGTGTATGTGGTAGCGCCGACACCTGGCGCATTGGCCCGCTTAAAGCACGTCTTTACCGGATTGCCGGTAGAAGATTATTTTGTCGGAAACCTTACCGAAGGCTTTTGGCTCGATGGCGACAAGGTCGCCTTCCTTACGGAAACGCGCATTTTCAACCGCCATGCGACAAAATCGCGCAAGCGCCAGATTGCAGGTTCGGTGACTACCGCCCTGATGGTGGAATCGCTCAACCGCGGCGACCTGGTGGCGCATGAAGACCACGGCGTGGGCCGTTACCTCGGGCTTGTGCGCGTAGAGGTGAACGGCGGTCTCGTGGACTGCGCCCTGCTGGAATACGATGGCGGTGACCGTCTCAAATTCCCGGTATCGGACCTGCAGAAAATCGAGAGGCTCGAACCGCGCGAAGGCGAAGCGCCCAAACTCGATCGCCTCGGCAGCAAGACGTGGGAAAACCTCAAGAAGCGCGTCAAGCAGAAGGTGGTGCAGATTGCGCGCGACCTCGTGGAACTCTATGCGAAGCGCGAACTGGTAGATGGCTTTGCGTTCCCGCCCGATGGCAAGATGCAGAAGGAATTCGAGGATGCCTTCGAGTACGACCCGACACCCGACCAGGTGAAGGCTACCGCTGAAATCAAGCGCGACATGGAAAGCCGCCGTCCGATGGACCGCCTTGTCTGTGGTGACGTGGGCTTTGGCAAGACGGAAGTCGCCATGCGCGCCGCCTTCAAGTGCATTACCGCGAAAAAGCAGGTGGCGATTCTCGTGCCGACGACTATCCTTGCGGCACAACACTACGAGAATTTCTGCGACCGCTTTGCAGCCTTCCCGGTGAATATCGCGCTTGTAAACCGATACAAGACGGCGAAGGAAAAACGCGAGATTTTCAAGAAAGTCAGCGAGGGTGGAATCGATATTGTCGTCGGTACGCATGCGCTTCTGAGCGAGAAGAACCAGTTCAAGGATTTGGGCCTTCTCGTGATTGACGAAGAACAGAAGTTCGGCGTGAAGCAGAAGGAAAAGTTGCGCGAGCTCCGCATGACGGTCGATACGCTCAGCATGAGCGCTACACCGATTCCGCGTTCGCTGCACCTGAGCATGACGGGCGTGCGCGATATTTCGCTCATCAATACGCCCCCGATGAATCGCCTGCCGGTAGAAACAAAACTCCTGAAGCGCGACGACGTGGTGCTTGCGGCGGCCATCCGCGACGAGCTTGCGCGTGGCGGACAGGTGTTCGTGGTGAATGACCGCGTGCAGAATATCAACATGCTGGCCGAAGACGTGGAATCGTGGGTGCCGGAAGCCCGCGTTGCTGTTGCCCACGGGCAGATGAACGACCGCGACTTGGAACGCGTGATGGAAAGCTTCCTCTCGAAGGAATTCGATATCCTGATAAGCACGAGTATTATCGAATCCGGCTTGGATGTTCCGAATGCGAATACGATTATCATCATGAACGCGCATCACTTTGGCATAAGCCAGCTTTACCAGATGCGCGGGCGTGTGGGCCGCAGCAGCGTGCTGGCAAAGGCTTTTCTCGTGATACCGGCGAATAGCGGCATATCGCAGGAATCCATGCGCAGGCTCAAGGCCCTCGAGCAGTTCAGCGACCTCGGCAGCGGTTACCAGCTGGCGATGCGAGACTTAGAGATTCGTGGTGCAGGTAACCTGCTCGGCGAAGAACAGCACGGCTTTATCGCCGAGGTCGGCTTCGAGACGTATGTACGTCTCGTGCGCGAGGCGGTGGACGCCTTGCGCGGCGGCTCGAGGGAAAAGCCGATTCAGCCGCGAGTGGAAATTGGCGTGGATGCCTACCTGCCCGAAGACTACATCCAGGATGGCCTCACGCGTATCGGGATGTACCAGCGTATTGCCCGCATTTCCAGTTCCGAGGAAGTCGAGAATATTCGTCAGGAACTTGCCGACCGCTTCGGTGAACTGCCGGTGGCTGCAAACATGCTCCTGCTGGTTACGGAAATCGCGCTTCACGCAGGGCGCCTCCGCATGCAGGGGATCCAGCAGCGCAAGGGAATCCTTGTGGCGACGTTTGTGGAATTCCCGCCCATCGAGACGCGCGTACTCGGCGAAATTGCGGGCAAGAGCTCTTGCCCCATGCGTTATGTGGGCACGTCGCCCCTGCAGGCAGTTTTCGAACTGGGTGCAGCCCCTGCCGAGAAAATGGCCGAAAAGATTGCGGAACTCTTCCGCGGTTTCGAGGACATCACGCTTACGCCGCCGAAGGCCGAACCTTCGAACCCGCTCTTTCAGGACACGAATATCCTGAGCTAGGGCAGCATCTCGTCATTCTCGCGCAGGCGAGAATCTTGTGAAAACGTCTCTGAGCGCACTTTCGAGCGCCTTTGCGATATCCTTGGGCGAGTCGGAGTCCTTTAACCCATGTGAAGCGACAAACGTCTCGTCGGCGTCGGTCTCGAACCGCAAGCATTCTGCCGGGATAAGCGCGAGGGCTTCGCGCGTCGCCTTCTTGCGGTAAGAATCCGCGTGAATGGAGAAGATTGCGCCCAGCGGCTTGCCCGCCTTTACGATGCCTGCGTCCCCGCCGAACCTGTGGAATATGGGGCGCGGCCGTTTAATGCCAGCAACGCATTTTCCGCATGCTGCGTCGCTTGCGCGGACATCGGAAAATCCGACTTCCCGCAAAATATTGACTACGCGCCCGTAGTCGCCAACGCAATGGATTTGCAGGTTACGCCCGAATTCAAGAGCCATTTTCGCCTGCTTGCGGAAAACCTCTTCTTGCGTTCCGCCTGGTTCGTAACCTGCGTATCGCTTGTCGAGGCCCGCCTCGCCGACCTGGGCGTCCGGGAACGCTTCAAGCAGGTGGCGCATTTCCGGCCAGCAGTCGTCAGAAGAACTTTTGCTTGCAATATCTGCGGCGACCATCGGGTGTACCCCGAACGAAAATCCGCAACCACTTAGCCACCCCTCGGCAGAGGCCTTTTCCCACAGTTCTTGCACGGCTTTCCATTCCCACGGTTCGCACGCCACGGACATGTATTTGTAGCCGCGTTCGTGGAGCTCCCTGGCCATTTCTAGGGGGTACCGTAGCCTTGTAATGTGGATATGGTTGTCGAAATATTCCATTTTACCCGTAAAATATCTTTTTTTTACAAATTTTGCTTGTTTTTTCGGAATAAAAAGCCTAGTTTAAGGGGGCGCAGGTTTTTCGCCCTGCAAACGTTTAAAATAAAGGAGTCTATATGCGCGACTTGCTGGAAAAAGCCCTGAAGAAAGGCCTTTGTGTCACTTTTTCTAATGAGAATGGCTATGCTGTCATTCGTATTTCCAAGGATGGCGACGTGGTTGCTTCGTGTAGCCTTGGTTCTGCCAACTTCCGTGATTCCGTGGAAGACTCCCTGCAGTCACTTCTCCTTGACCTCGAACGTAAGGGTATCTAGCGGCATCTTGCAAGTTTAAACTCGCAAAAAAAAAGCCCCTTCGGGGGCTTTTTTCGTTGTCTCTCGGCCATTTAGTTTTCGGTACTGGATTCGGGCCTGTCTTGCTTTTGGAGTGCTTTTGGTGTGTCGGGAGACTCTTTTTTTACGGAAATTTTATTAGGCGTCGTCAGCAACTTTGCCGCAAATTGCTTTACGTAGTTGATGGCGATGCGCGGTTCTTTTACGTAGCGCCCGCGGAGGTGGCTCTGTGTAAAGTAACCCACTTCGCGGCTGTCCAGGCAGAATGCGCCTTTTTCGCAGGCGAGGAAAAAGCAGTCTTCGGGCACGACGAACTCGGTTATCTGCGTGGAATCTTCTTCGTTGAAAAATTCGCGACGCATCTGGATGGGGGCATCGCCCGGTTCGGAGTGGAACACCTGTTCCTCGAGTAAAAAGCGGTCTTGCCAGGGCAGGAAGTCGATTTCCTGGAGGCTAACCTGCCTGTTGCCGAGCTTTGTCGCACCGAGGACTTCGACCCCGATTTCGCGCTCGCCTTGCCAGAGGGTCGTCTTCACGAAGAATTTCTTGCCGGCCTCATGCATCAGGTTCACCAAGAAATCCTCTTCGATGTCGTTCAGGTGGTCGAGGTGTAGCGTGTCGCCCTTGCGGGGAATATGGAGCTGGCGGCTCTGTATAAAGGCGCTCTCGTCTTTCCAGCGGAATTTGCCGTGCGGAGTCTTTACGCGCCCCCTGTCCGAAAAATCAAGCCGGTCGCCCGGTAGGCCGAGTACCTTGCGCACGACGCTTTCACCATTGCGCAGTGTAGCCCAGACGGTCTCGTCGTAGTCGATTTTCGCGAGGCATTGCGGGAGCTTGCACATCCACAAGTAATCGCGGTCCTTGTGCCGCGGGTACATGGATGAATCGTGAATCTGCACGGGCTCGAGTGCATAAAAGCGGACTGCACATGCGAGGGCGAAGCTGGCTAGAATTCCGAGAAAGAGTACGATAATACACGCCTTGGAATTTTTCCACTGCAGAGTCCGTACTTTTCTCTTCAGGTTCGCCATAAAATCTGTTGCCCGCTTTGGAGACTAGTCCCCGCTGCTGTTGGAATCGTCGCTCAAGGAAAGCACGGCGAGGAACGCCTTCTGCGGCACTTCGACTGAGCCGATGCTCTTCATGCGCTTCTTGCCTTCCTTCTGCTTTTCGAGGAGCTTGCGCTTACGGGTGATGTCGCCGCCGTAGCACTTGGCGAGCACGTCCTTGCGCACAGCCTTCACGGTAGAACGGCTGATAATCTTTCCGCCAATTGCACCCTGGATGGCCACGTCGAACTGCTGGCGCGGAATGAGGTCCTTGAGCTTCACGCAGATGGCGTTTGCATAGGTGTGAGCCTTGTCCCTGTGGATAATCACGGAGAAGGCGTCCACCGGGTCGCCGTTCAAAAGAATGTCGAGCTTTACGAGGTTGTTCCTGCGGTATTCGCTCGGGGCGTAGTCAAGGCCTGCATAGCCGCGGCTCACGGACTTGAGGCGGTCGTAGAAGTCGAACATGATTTCGGCGAGCGGCAGGTCGTACTTGAGGATGACCTTCGCTTCGTCGATGTATTCCATCGTCTCGAATTCGCCGCGCTTTTCGTCGCAAAGCGTCATGAGTGCGCCCACGAATTCCTTAGGCGTAAAGATCTGGGCCTTCACGTAGGGCTCTTCGATGTGGTCGTAGCGGCTAGCATCGGGGAGCTTGGAGGGGCTTTCGATTTTCACCATCGTGCCATCGCTCATGTACACGTGGTATTCCACGTTCGGCACGGTCGTGATGATATCTACGTTGAATTCGCGGTCGAGGCGTTCCTGCACGATTTCCATGTGCAACAGCCCGAGGAAGCCTGTACGGAAGCCAAATCCCAGCGCTTCGGAAGTTTCCGGTTCCCAGCTGATGGCGGAATCGTTCAGGCGGAGCTTTTCGAGGGCTTCGCGCAAGTCCTTGTAGTCTTCCGGGTTGATGGGGTAGATGCCGGAATAAATCATCGGCAGAATGTCTTTGTAGCCCGGGAGCGGTTCTGTGGCAGGGTTGGCTGCGTCGGTAAGCGTGTCGCCAATCTTCACGTCGCTGATGGTCTTCACGTTTGCGAGCACGTAGCCCACCATGCCTTCCGAAAGTTCTTCGCGCGGGTCGCGGCGCATGCTGAACGTGCCGACTTCGGTCACCATGTACTCGCCGCCGGTCTTCATCATGCGGATTTTCATGCCGGCCTTGAGCGTACCTTCTACAATGCGGATGTAGTTGATGACGCCGCGGTAACTGTCGTACACCGAGTCGAAAATGAGGGCCTTCAGGGGCTTGCCGCTGTCGCCCGTGGGGGCGGGGATTTCGTCCACAATCTTGTCGAGCACCTGTTCCACGTTCAGGCCGGTCTTGGCGGAAATGCGCGGAATCTTTTCCGGGTCGTAGCCCAGGAGGTCGCCTACGAGTTCGGCGATGTGGTCGGGTTGCGCACCCGGCAGGTCCACCTTGTTGAGTACGGGGATAATCGTGAGGTCGTTTTCGATGGCGAGGTAGAGGTTCGACAGCGTCTGCGCCTCGATGCCCTGGCTTGCGTCCACCACGAGGATGGCGCCTTCGCAGGCTGCCAGGGAACGGCTCACTTCGTACGTGAAGTCCACGTGCCCCGGTGTATCGATCATGTTCAGGATGTATTCCTTGCCGTCTTTTTCGTAGACCATGCGGATGGCATGCGCCTTGATGGTGATGCCCCTCTCGCGTTCGAGGTCCATGTCGTCCAGCAGCTGGTTCGTCATCTCGTTTTTCGCGACGGTCCTGGTCAGTTCGATCATGCGGTCGGCGAGCGTAGATTTGCCGTGGTCAATGTGGGCGATAATGCTGAAATTTCGGATATTGTCGTTTTGCGGCATAGAATCGTTATTCGTTAGTTTTTTAACGAGTGCAAATATAGAAATCCTGCGCCATTTTTTAAAACGCAGGGCGACAAAGCCCGAAAAAATAACTATATTCTCTTGACATTCTAGGAATCTTTCACGATAACTATATTGGAAGTGTTAAAGTGCTAAAGAAAATTTCGTTCATACTGACTCTCGCCGGCATGTTCTGTTTGTGCTTTGCCGAAGGGAAGGTTTTCAACAAGGATTACTCGGACATCAAGTCCATCGAAGCAACTATCACCACTCATGAAGGCGTCATTGTCGTCGAACTCGATTTCAAGGCCGCTCCGAATACGGTCGCGAATTTCGTCGAACTTGCGAACAAGGGCTTCTACAACGGGCTCATGTTCCACCGCGTCATCAACGGGTTCATGATCCAGGGCGGCGACCCTGAAGGCAACGGCTCCGGCGGTCCGGGTTACACCATCGACGACGAAAAGAATGATTTGAAACATGAAACTGGCGTGATTTCCATGGCGAACCGCGGCCCGAATACGGGTGGATCCCAGTTCTTCATTACGCAGATGCCCCAGCCGCACCTGGATGGCAAGCACACTGTTTTCGGCAAGGTTGTCAGCGGCCTCGACGTTGTATGCCGTATTGAACCTTTCGACCCCATTTTAAACATAACCATCGTGGAAAAGAAGTAAACTATGAGTTCCAAGAAAGCCACCAGCGCAAAGAAACCCGCTGCAAAGTCTGCTGCCAAGCCCGCATCTAAGTCGGCTGCGAAAAAGCCTGCCGCCAAGCCCGCTCCGGCAAAGAAACCCGCAGCGAAGGCCGCTCCCAAGGCCGCCAAGAAGCCTGCTGCCAAGCCCGCTCCGAAGGCTGCTGCGAAGAAGCCTGCTGCCAAGCCTGCTCCGAAAGCCGCTGCCAAGAAGCCTGCTGCCAAGCCCGCTCCGAAGGCCGCTGCCAAGAAGCCTGCAGCTAAGCCCGCTCCGAAGGCTGCCACGAAGGTTGCAAAGCAGCCTGCCAAGGGTAATGCGAAGGCTAAGGCCGATACCAAGAAGGTCGCTCCGAAGGCTGCTGCAAAACCGGCAGACAACAAGTCCAAGAATGCCAAGGCTGTAGTGAAGGAACTCCCGAAGTCCAAGGCCAAGTCCGCTCCCAAGCAGGAACAGAAAGTCAAGGAAGTAAAGACTAAGCCCGAACCGAAGAAGCCTGCTGCAAAGCCGGAAACCAAGGTGGAAGAATCCAAGGCCAAGAGTGTCAAGAAGCCCGAACCGGAACAGCCGAAGGTCGAAGAATCGGTGAAGCCTGCCAAGGCCAGTGCGAAGCCCGAGGTCGAAGTTATCGAAGAAGACGTGAAGCCTGAACCGGCTCCGGCTCCTGCAAGCAACAAGAAGGTTGTCGCCTATGCGGTTCTTCTTGAAGGCGGCAAGAAGCTTTCGAAGACCATCATGTTCACGGAAGTTCCCGAAGATGCCGACCGCACCAACCAGAAGAAGGTGTCTTCTTCCGATGCTAAGCTCGAACGCAAGCCCACGATGGCAATCCGCCACAAGCTTTCGCTTGCCGAAGAAACTCAGGAGGAACTGACGGAACGCATCCTCAAGGAACTTGAAGAACAGAACGCCGCGTTCACGCGCGAAGCCGCAACGCAGATGTGCACCCGCTGCAACCGCAATCTTGTTTCTCCGGAATTCTGGGTCGACAAGCATCTCGGTTACTGCGAAGAATGTGCTGCTATCCTCAAGCTCGGCCAGTCCAAGGAAGCCCGCAAGGTGGAATACACTCTCGGCGCCATGGGCGGTGATTCGCTTGACGAGGCGGATGACGAGGATTTCGAAGGACCGGACGCAGCAGACTTGAAGGAAGCGGAAGAAGATTTCGCCGACCTCGACGACAACTAGTCTGGAACTTAAATCAAGACATTAGAAAAGCCCCGGTAACGGGGCTTTTTCATTTTGAGGTAGATGGGGCGGCACTCGGCTCCCACGTCATTCCGGGCTTGACCCGGAATCTAGAATTCATTTCTTAAATTTTTTTAAAATTGCTTCGGCCTTGCCGAACTGCTGCTTCACGGACTTGGGGCCCGTGCCGCCTTCGATGTTGCGGCGAGAAACGCTGTATTCGAAGGTGAGCGTCTTCTTCATTTGCTTGACGTTCGGGACGCCGGCGCTTGCCCAGGCCTCGTCGCTAAGGTCCGTGAATTCGAGGCCCTGGCGGGCGGCTTCGCCGACCAGGCTACCGACCACGTGGTGGGCATCGCGGAACGGCACGCCGGATTCGACGAGAAGATCGGCGAGGTCGGTAGCCAGCAGCGCCGGCAGCATCTTCGCGTGCATCTTGTCGAAATTAAAGCGTGCGCTTTCCAAAGCTTCTTTCATGACGCGGAGAATCACCTTCACGTTATGGACGGAGTCGAATACCGGCTCCTTGTCTTCTTGCAGGTCGCGGCTGTAACTGAGCGGCGCTCCCTTCACCAGAGTGTAGAGGGCGCTGAAGTTGCCGAGCATGCGGCCGGACTTTCCGCGGATGAGTTCCATGGAATCCGGGTTCTTCTTCTGCGGCATCATCGAGGAACCGCTGGAGAAGGCGTCGTGCAGGGTGAGGTAGCCGAATTCGCTGGTGCTCCAGTTCACGAAATCTTCGGCGTAGCGACTCATCGTGTTCGCGATAATGGCGAGGTCGGCTTCGAATTCGAGCATCATGTCGCGGTGGCTTACGGCGTCGATGCTGTTCGGGCTCACGCTGTTGAATCCGAGTTCCTTCGCCACCAAAGCGCGGTGGTACGGGAAGGCGGAACCGGCCATGGCACCGCTACCGAGCGGGAGTTCGCTGTGCAGTTCCAAAAAGTTGTCGAGGCGCTTCACGTCGCGGCTCACGGCAAAGAACATGCTCATCAGGTAATGGCTGAAGTAAATCGGCTGTGCCTGCTGCAAGTGGGTGTAGCCCGGCATCATCTTGCCGAAGTATTTCTTGGCGAGGTCGAGCACCGTTTCCATCAAAGAAACTTCGAGGGCGCGGATTTCGGCGGCGCGGTGACGCATGTAAAGCTTGAAGTCCGTGCAGACCTGGTCGTTACGGCTGCGGCCCGTGTGGATCTTCTTGCCGAGGGCACCGATGCGTTCGGTGAGCACGCGTTCCACGGCCATGTGGATGTCTTCGTCGGATTCCTTCCACAGGTTCTTGCCGGCGTGATAGTCCTTGAGGATGCTCTCCAAGCCGTCGCAAATCTTTTTGTATTCCGCCTTGCTGAGCACGCCGGATTCTACCAGGCCCTTGCCGTGGCCGATGCTGCCTTCGATGTCTTCTTCGATGAGTTCGGCGTCGAATTGCAGGCTGAAGCTCAGGTCCACCATGCTCTGCGCCATGCCGCTAGCAAAACGGCCGGTCCACATGTTGGTTTGCGTGCCCTTCTGGGCGTTAGAATTCTTTTTTGCGGTCGTAGCTTTCTTTGCCATAGGAATACCTTTCAAATTTCAGGGCCCTTTGCCGGGCTATTTTTCGCGGTATAATTTAGAAAAATTTCTCATTTCACCATCTGGAAAACTTTCTCGCCTTCACGGCTCATGCCGTATCTGGTCCGGAGGATTTCTTCCTTGTATAGCGAATCGTTCAATAGGCGGTCTATTTCGAGGGAATCTTTCTGGATAATCTGTTTGAGGGAATCGACCTTGAATTCGTATTCCGCAATCTGCTGCGCCACCTTGCGCTGCTCAATCAGGTTTCCCTTACTGAAGAAAAGCTGCAAAAAGAGAATGCCGATAAAGAACATAAAAGCGATAACGGCGATGTAGATTCTCTTGTGCATTAGTTGACTCCGTCGAACTGGAAAACGAAATTGTCGTCGGTGTGGGCGAGCCCCGCCATTTCCAGCTCTGTCAATATAGTTAAAAGTTGGCTTATGTTAAAGTCAAATTCTGATTGGAGTTCGGAAAAAGTTTTGCGGAAGCCGTTCACGCGCTTGAAAAAGTCAAGTGTCGTTTTGTCCAGTTTTAAACCGGCAAGTGTGAGCCCTTGCAGGCTTAGCCCGTCGGTTTTCGGCAATCCGAGCACGGAACGCAGGCTGTCCGGGTTGAATACGGGCTTTGCGATGCCCCTGTCGAGTAGCGTGTTTGGCCCGCTTGCGACCTCGTTGTCAAAATCCCCCGGGATGGCGTAGAGTATCTTGCCTTCCTTGCGGGTGAATTCGCCGGTAAGGAGCGCTCCGCCCTTCGCCTTGCTCTGGACAATAAGGGTTGCCGCACTCATGCCCGATATTATGCGGTTTCGTGCCGGGAAGTTGCTTTTGTATGCGGGTTCGTCCGGTTCGAATTCGCTAACGAGAGCGCCGCCCGCCTCAAGGATTCTTTTGGCGAGTTCCCCGCGGGTCCCTTCGATTCGGGTGCCTAGCCCCTGCGCGAGTACGGCGACAGTCGGGATGCCCGCATCGAGTGCCGCCTCATGGCAAAAGCTGTCGATGCCCTGCGCAAGGCCGGAGACGACTACGGCACGGGTGCCCCGCAGGGATTCTACGAGCCTCTTGCAGAGCAGTTTTGCGCTTGCTCCGGGCCTGCGGGTGCCCACCATTGCAATCCCGACGGGCGTATCGGTGCGGGCGATGTCTGGCGTGCCTGTGCGTCCATCTTCGGTAGAGGCGGGCGGCGGTAGTTGCCCCATCGCGTAAAGGACCTTGGGCTTGTAGATGGATTTTCCAAGGGCGAGGGGGTATTTTTCGGGCGGTACGAGGTATATTTCGTGCTTCATGGTGTTCCTTTTCGGCGCAGTTTAATTCGCGAGATAAACATTGTTGTTTAATTCGCGAGATAAACGTTGTTGTTTAATTCGCGCAATAAGCGGCGCAGTTTAAATTGTGCAGTAATCGCGCAATAAGTTGCGTAAATGAATTAAAGGAACATGCCGCGCGTTTTTTAGGATTAACGCTGGCCGGCAATCGCCCGGGTCCGGAATTCCGGTACCTGAATTTAGTTAAGGCCCACAGTGAATATAGCAATAATGTGTGGTGTGTAATGTGGAATGTGCGATTTATAATTAGTCATTTCACATTACACATTTCACATTGCTTAGCATTTGAATATCTATCTTTTACGTCATGAAATATACGTTTGACGATTTGGTGGATATTTTAAAGCGGCTCCGTGCCGAAAACGGCTGCCCCTGGGACCGTGAGCAAGATACGCATTCCCTGTTGCCGTACCTGGTAGAAGAAAGTAGTGAGTTTATCGATGCCGCACTCGAGGGCGACAAGGCCCACATGTGTGAGGAACTTGGCGACGTGTTGTTGCAGGTGGTGTTCCATGCGCAGGTCTGCCGCGAGCAGGGCGACTTTACTGTCGACGATGTGGTGCAGGGAATCTGTGAAAAGATGATTCGCAGGCACCCGCACGTATTTGGCGATGCGCAGGTGGATACTGCGGGCGAAGTAAGCCGCCGCTGGGAAAAGATAAAGGCGCAAGAGGCTACGCACAAAAAAGATGCCGGCAAGTCTGTGATGGACAAGGTGGGCAAGAGTATGCCGACGCTTGCCCGCACGCAAGATATCATCCGCCGGGTCGCGAAGGTCGGTTTTGACTGGGGAGAGAGCGAACCCGTTTTCGACAAGGCTCAGGAAGAATTCACGGAGTTCCGCAACGAGATGCGCAAGGTTACTCCGGACGACAAGAACATAGACCGCCTGGAAGACGAGTTTGGCGATATCATGTTCAGCCTCGTGAACGTGGCTCGCCATTGTGGGTTTAACGCCGACGTGGCGCTCCGCCGCGCGAATGCAAAGTTCGAAAAGCGTTTCCGCGAAGTGGAACGCCTGGCAGGTGAGCAGGGGAAGGCCGTGCCCGAAATAGGGCTAGAAGGCCTTCAGCAGCTCTGGAAACAGGCTAAGGCTTCCGCTCGATAATGATGGAATCCTGCAGGTCAATCTGTACAAGGCCTTCTTTTGCGGCAATGTATAGTTTGTCGTAAATACATTCGTTGTCTTCGACATCGCTGGCATCGAATTCGAAAACGTCCTTGTAGGTCTTGTTCTGTACTGTAAGGGAATCAAGCATCTTGATGACGTAACCGTCCCGGTGTGTCATTTTGTTCCCATCGAGATTCTTGAAGACTATCTTGGGACCGTTAGAAAGGAATACCTCGTCATAGGTTCCGCAGAATACGGTTAGCGTGCCTCCGTTGTCATCGCATTCGATGCGCACTTCTATATTGATTTCGTTCAGGTCACCTTTTGCGGTATAGTTGTAGTGCTCCCCGTTATGCCTAAATATGCGCGTTTCGTATATGTCTTCGATGCCGAGATTGTCTACCATGAAGATAGTGCTCGATGAATCTTTTTCGCCTTTGACAAGTTTAGCGAAATCTCCACCGACGTAGTCATCCGAAGAATCAAGCATTCCGCACGAAGAAAGTGTCAGGCTCAATATGGCAAATGCTGCCAGTGATAAAAACTTATTCATCGTCACCTCCTTCCTTGATGGTGAAATCCTTCCCGCTTTCGGTTTCGAATTTCAGGATACCCTTTTTGAACGAGAAATAGAGGCGCGTCAGCGGGGTTAAGGGTTGGTTGTATTGGTAATCGTCGTTGTCGTAGTAGTAATAATGGCTATTGCAAGTTACGGCGTAGACGCTATCGTAGGTAACCCCGTTGAACGTTATGGTGTCAAGCAGTTGTACGTGATGTTCTGTCTCAAGTAATTTCGCAGAATTGTTCATGCTGAACTGGTAGTCGGTTCCATCGTGCGAAATTTTGAGGGTGCTGAAGGTTTCTCCGTCTGCCTCAAGTTCTACGTTGACGCTCAAGACGGGGTAGGTGGAGGTGAGCTGGCGGCTTTGAATCTCCCTATCTATTTCCACGCAGAAATCCCGGTATTTATGGATGAAATTCGTGTCTTTGGTGACAGTCAAGTCGAACTCGAAACCATCGGAATGGACGTAGTGTGCGGTGTTCTCCTTCTTGAAGCCGCCGACTTTTTTTTGCGCACTATGTAGTTTGTTTGTACCCGTTTGGACATCGGAACAGGTGTCGGTTGCAAATCCGCATGCCTGCAGGCCAAAAGTCGCTATTGAAACTATCAGTATAGAGCAAATATTCTTTAGTTTGATAGACATAATTTTTCTCCTTGCATTTTGTTACACTTATAAGATAGGTTTCGCCAGGGCGTATTTTTACGTTTTTTTGTTAAAATTTTATGTTTTTTGCTTTGTTCTAGGTTGGAGTGTTCTATATAGGAACACTTTTGTAAAGATTTTTTTGTTCATAAGCTGTTTGCCGCGAGTATATTATGGGTGTGCTTCCAGTCAGTCCTGGTTCTGGAGAAGGGATGCCGGATCGAACCGCGGGGTAGGACTTATTGGGTGTACACTTTCTATTCCAAAAGCACTCGGCGCTTGCGCCGGGTGTTTTTGTTTTATGCCTTGTTCTAGGCGAGCGGTCAAAAAAAAGGCCCCGGCGGTGCCGGAGCCTTTTTAAGCTTTGGTGCTTAAAGATTAACCTCTCTGGTTAACCTTGTCGCCGTACTTCTTGATGAGTTCTTCCTGGATGTTGCGCGGCACCGGAGAGTACTTGCAGAATTCCATGGTGAACTCGGCCTTGCCCTGAGTCATGGAGCGAAGGTCGGTAGCGTAACCGAACATTTCGGAAAGCGGGACTTCGGCGGTGATGGTCGTCGTGCCGAGTTCTTCGCTCGTACCGGTGATGGTACCGCGACGCTGGGAGACGTTACCCACAACGTTGCCCTGGAATTCGGTCGGGGTGGCGATTTCGACCTTCATGATCGGTTCGAGAATCTGGGCGCCAGCCTTGGCGAAAGCTTCGCGGAAGGCCATACGGGCACAAATCTGGAACGCCATGTCAGAGGAGTCCACCGGGTGGAACGCACCGTCCTGAACTTCCATTTCGATACCCACGACCGGGAAGCCGATGAGGGAACCGGCCTGCATGCAGCTCTGGAAGCCCTTGTCGCAAGACGGGATGTATTCCTTAGGAATACGGCCGCCGACGACGGAGTTGATGAAGTTGTAGACCTTTTCGGAGTCGCCTTCGACAGGCATCGGGCGCATCACGCCGGACATCTTAGCGAACTGACCCGAACCACCGGTCTGCTTCTTGTGGGTGTATTCGAACTTGGCTTCGCGAGTGATGGTTTCGCGGTAAGCAACCTGCGGAGCACCGGTCTGGACGTCGACCTTGTATTCGCGGCGCATACGTTCGATGTACACGTCGAGGTGAAGTTCGCCCATGCCCTTGATGATGGTTTCGCCGGATTCCTTGTTGACTTCGACCTGGAACGTCGGGTCTTCCTTGGTGAAGCGGTTGAGGGCCTTCGACATGTTGTCGAGGTCGTCGCGGTTCTTGGCTTCGATCACGAGCTCGATCACGGGGTTCGGCACGTGCATGGAAGTCATGTTGTAGTGGTTCTTGCCGTCGGTGAAGGTCGTGCCGGAAGCACAGTCGATACCGAACAGTGCAACGATGTCGCCAGCGCCGGCTTCGGTGATGTCCACCATTTCGTCAGCGTGCATACGCACGAGACGGCCCACGGACACCTTCTTGCCGGTGGCCATGTTGGTGATCATGTCGCCCTTCTTGAGGGT
>JBGUQN010000041.1:0-31890 GCA_045131085.1 Fibrobacter sp. | reverse complement strand
TTTTCCTTGAGTTTCGCCACGCGGGCGCTGAGTTCTTCTTCAGTGGTCTTGGCGAGTGCCTTGCCGTCGAGGATGAGTGCTGCCATAATGTCTCCGGTACGCGGGTGCGCAAAGTTTACGGGACAAAGATAGAAATAAAAAACTCCCCTCAAAGGGGAGCACTCCACATTCTCAAAAATCGGGCGGGTTATATGATGGTATCAAGGACGGCGGGGATGATGGCGGTTACGACAACCCAGGGGTAAGAGAGCGCACCGCGGAGCCATCCGGTCGTCTGGAGCGGGGCACGGTGGGCCGGGGTGACCCATTTTTTGTGCGATGCCGCCTTGATGGAGATATCGAGGGCGCCTGCGATTTCTTCGACAGAAGAATCGAACCGGCTCTTGTTGGCCGAGGCTTTCGAAACTATGTCCATGAAACTGTGCTTCATAGGTTTACTCGCTATCCTTGTATAAGAAAATAAAAATATTGTTACGAGTTTGCAAGGCTATTTGTTTCTGAATGTTTACATTTCGGCTTTTGCGTGAAATGCGTCACTGGATTTCAAAGTGTGCAATTTTTGCAGGAAATGGCGCTTTTTGCATAATTTATACGAAAAAGGGCAATTACGGCTGAGCGAGGTGGTCTTTTTGGGGCAAAAATCCTATTTTTGTCAAAGTGCCCCAGGTCACACGAAAAATGAGGTTTTTTCTATGAAGTTTACTTATATTGCGCTCGCCGCCGTCTCTTGCACCGCCCTGGTTGCCTGTGGCGGGAACAAGAACGCCGCCCCTGCGACCGACCCGACTCCGGCCACGGCCCCTGCTGCCGCCACCGAAACCGCACCGAAGGTTTCGCTGGATAGCGCGATTGACCGCTACAGCTACGCCCTGGGTATGGACCTGGGCAAGGCTATCGCGAACATCAACGTGCCGCTCAAGCTCGATGTGATTATCGAGGCCATCAAGGACGAAGTGGATTCTAACCGCACTGTGCTCCTGGCGGATTCCTCTGCGGAAACGGCCCTGCAGGACTTGCTCCTGAAGATGCAGCAGCAGAAGCAGGCCGACGAGAAGGCCGCCGCTAAGAAGGCGCTTGACGAACAGGCTGCGTTCCTCGCCAAGAACATCACGGATTCTACCGTGAAGGTCACGACGAAGGGCGTGCAGTACAAGGTTATCAAGGATGGTGCAGGCGTTACGCCCAAGGCATCTGACAAGGTGCAGGTTCACTACATCGGTTCCCTCCTTGACGGTACCGAGTTCGACAACAGCGTGAAGCGCGGTGAACCGCTGGAATTCCCGGTGAGTGCTGTCATCGAAGGCTGGCAGGACCTGCTCCAGGTGATGAAGGAAGGCATGAAGGTCAAGGCCTGGATCCCGAGCGCCCTTGCCTACGGCGAGGCCGGCGTGCCGCCGATGATTCCGGCGAATGCACTCCTCGTGTTCGAAGTCGAACTCCTGAAGGTCTATACCGAAACTCCGACAGTGGATACCACCGCCGTGGCGCCTGCCGCCCCGGCAGATGCTGCTGCAGCTGGCGCTGCAACTGCTGAACCCGCGAAGGCCGATGCGGCCAAGACGGGCGAGGTCACTTCTGTTGAACCTGCGGCTCCGGAAACCACGAAGCCTGCCAAGCCCGCAAAGGAAGTAAAAAAGCCTGCGAAGGGCAAGAAGAAGTAATCCTTGAAGAGTAAGGACTAGTTTTTTGCAGAACGGCGCCCCAGGGGTGCCGTTTTTTATTAAGTTTTGTACCATGAACAAGTCTGCGTCTGATTTTTACTCTCAGCACTTCGAAGTCGCCGGATTCATCCGGGAAGTCTTCGGTTACATGGACCGGTTCAAGGGCCAGCTCTTCATCTTGAAGATTGACGACAGCCTGATGGACCACCCCCTGTTCCCGGTGCTCATGCGAGATATCGCCCTGTTGCACAAGGCGGGTATCCGCATTATTATCGTGCCCGGGACGCGCAAGAGTATCGACGCGCAGCTCAAGGCTTGGGAAATCGAGTCCAAGTTCCACGACGGCGTGCGGCTTACGAGCGAAGAAGCTCTGCCTCTCATTGAGCAGGCGTCTTTGGGTGTTGCCCAGCGCATTATGAGCCACCTCACGGCAAGCGGCCTCAGCGGTATCCAGGGCAACTGGGTGCTGGCAAGGAGCCTTGGCGTCATTGACGGCGTGGACTACATGAGGACGGGTAGGATTGAACGTATCCAGCGCGATATCCTCGACCAGCTTTTGAACGAGAAGTTCGTGCCTATTATTCCGCCTATCGGTTGGAACAAACTAGGGCATGCCTACAACATTAGTTCCACCGAACTTGCGACCGAAATCTGCAAGTACATGAAGGTGGGCAAGTTGTTCTTCATCGGTAACGAGAACGGTATCAAGCTCCGGGGTCTTGTGACGGGTAAGAACACCAAGTACCTGGAACCCACCGAATCGGGCGTGATTTCGGCTTTGGATGTGGACCAGGCCAAGGAACTCTTGGAACTCAATTCCGACGTGTTGAACTTTGCGCAGATGGATTACCTGATGAACGCCATCCATGCTTGCGAGGCGGGCGCGAACCGCGTTCACTTGCTAAGCGGTGAATTCCAGGGTAGCGTGCTGCAAGAAGTATTTAGCGCACGCGGTGATGGTACCATGGTGTACGCGAACCAGTACTCGAGTATCAGGCCCGCGAACATCGAAGATATCCCGGATATCCTCCGGATTATGCAGGACTACATTGCGAAGGGCTATCTTGTTCCGCGTACGCAGGAAAGCATTTCCGAAAAGCTCAAGGACTACGTGGTGTACAGCATCGACAACAGCATTCACGGTTGCGGCGCCTTGCATGAGTTCGAAGATGGCATGGCCGAAATTGCGGGCATTGCCGTGGGCGCGAACTACCGCAAGTCGGGCATCGGCGACGCCATCGTGCGGCACCTGATTTCCATCGGCCGCATGAAGGGTTACAAGAAGCTCTTCTTGCTCACGACGCAGGCTCTCGATTGGTTCTACCCGTTCGGATTCGAAGACGGGACGGTCGAGGACTTGCCCAAGAGCAAGCGGGACAACTACAACCAGAAGCGCAACTCGCGTATTCTCGTGCTCCCGCTCGAAAAATAGCCTTCTTTTGTCATCCCCGCGAAGGCGGGGATCTCTAAGGAAAAGAACATGAACACACTTGAAGCAATACGCACACGTCGCAGTACCCGCAAGTTCAAGGCGCAGCCTGTTGAACTCGAGAAGTTGAAGCAGATTGTCGAGGCGGGTCAGTTCGGGCCTACCGGCGGCAACGCGCAGACAAATCACTTTTTCGTGATTTCGGATGCTTCGGTGATTGCGAAACTCAAGGAGTTGGTGCAGTCCGCCTTTGCCGCGATGGAACTCCGCGAAGACCTGTACAAGAGCCTCAAGAATTCCATCACGCTTTCCCGCAAGGGCAACTACTCGTTCTGCTATACGGCGCCCGTGCTGATCGTGGTCGCGAACAGGAAGGAATACGGCAACAACATGGCCGATGTCGCCTGTGCTGTCGAAAACATGATGCTTGCGGCGAACGAGCTTGACCTCGGCAGTTGCTACATCAACCAGCTCAAGTGGCTGAACGAAGACCCGAAGCTTCTCGAATACCTGCGTGGCCTCGGCCTGCGTGAAGACGAGCGTGTGTACGCCTCCGTTGCCATCGGCTACGCCGACACCGAAAGCGGACTCCCGAACCGCGCGGAATCCCCGCGCGTCGGCAACGAAGTCGTGTTCGTGTAATTTTTGCTGGGTTATTTCCCGAGCATCTCTTTAACTTTCTTCTTGACTTCTGTCAAGTCGCTGCTCGTGAGTACCGGGATAAGCGAGTTTATTTCTTCGATGGGCTTGTCCCACCAGCGCCATTCGAGCATCAGGTTCGTAAGTTCCTCGTCAAACCGCTTGCGGATAAACTGCGCCGGATTGCCTGCGACAATCGTGTAAGGCTCCACGTTGCTGCCGACGACGCTGTTTGCGCCGATGATTGCTCCGTCGCCGATATGCACTCCGGGGAGTATCGTCGCATTCTGGCCTATCCACACGTCGTTCCCGATAACGGTATCACCCTTGAGCGGCATGTCCGCAGGGGCGGGCGCCTTCATGTCCCAGCCTGCAAGCGTGTAGAACGGGAAAGTCGATACCGCGTTCATCTGGTGGTTCGCTCCGTTCATCACGAACTCCACTCCCGCCGCAATCTGGCAGAACTTGCCGATAACCAGCTTGTCGTTGTTCCACGGATATAGGTGCGTCACGTGGCTTTCGAATTCGCTGTCGGCGATGTAGGTGAAGTCGCCCACGATGATATTCGGGTTCTTGAGCGTCGGCTTCACGTAGATTTCCTTGTCGTAGCCCGCAATCGGGTGGATTGTATTCGGGTCGGGAATGTTTTGCGGCGTTGTCATGGTATCAAAATACATTTATTTCTATCTTTGTGCACATGATGGATATGCAAAAGATGGCTACCGGCTTCCGGATGATTCTGGAAGGCATGGGCGAAAACCCGGACCGCGAAGGGCTTATTGATACGCCGAAGCGCGTCGCGAAAATGTATGCTGAACTCATGACGGGACTTTCGGGCGAAACCCGCGCCGAAGATATCTTGAAGACGCGTTTCCATGAAAAATATGACGAGATGATTGTCGTCCCGAACATTGAATTTGCGAGCATGTGCGAACACCACTTCTTGCCGTTTACGGGTCGCGCCCACGTGGCGTACATTCCCGGCGATTGCGTTGTCGGGCTTTCCAAGATTCCGCGTGTCGTGGAGTTCTATGCCCGCTTCCCGCAAATTCAGGAACGCATGACCCGCCAGATTGCGGAACTCATCCAGAAGGAACTGAACCCGAGGGGTGTCGCCGTGGTGCTCGAGGCGTCGCACATGTGCATGACGATGCGCGGCGTGAAAAAACCGGGTGCTACGATGGTTACGACCCAGCTTCTGGGCCGCTTCAAGACCGATGAGAAGACCCGCGCGGAATTCATGGCGACCATCAATTCCTCGAAAAAGTAAATTTAATGGTGTAATCGGAGATTTGTTGTATGAACGCTGCTATTCTTACCAATGAGTTTCCGCCGGAAATTTACGGCGGCGCCGGCATTCACGTGAAGTTCCTGACGCAGGAACTCGCGAAACTCTGCCATGTCGAGGCACGCTGCTTCGGTGACCAGGATGTCGACGAAGACAATATTCGCGCTCTCGGTTTTTCGCGCAAGCTGGGCCTGGACCCTAAGGACGACCGCTTCCAGAAGATTTTCAAGCCGCTTGATATCAACCTGCAGTGGGCTGCCGCACTTGACGACATCGACGTTATACACTGTCATACCTGGTACAGCCATTTTGGCGGCGTGCTGGCGAGCAGACTTCTGCAGTGCCCGCTTATCCTCACCACGCACTCGCTGGAACCGCACCGCCCGTGGAAGGCGGAACAGCTCGGTGACGGTGGCTATGCCATGAGCTGTTGGATCGAGCGCACTGCCTACGAGGCTGCCGACGGCGTGATTGCGGTAAGCCAGGGCATGAAGCGCGATGTGATGAAGCTTTACGGCGTGCCCGAAGACCGCGTGAAGGTTATCTACAACGGTATCGATCCGGACTTTTATGCGCCGACATTCGACGAAGGTATTTTGACAAAGTGGGGCGTGGACCCGAAGCGCCCCTACGTGCTGTTCGTGGGCCGCATTACGCGCCAGAAGGGTATCAGCCAGCTTATCCAGGCGATTCCGCAAATCGATAAGAATGCGCAGGTGGTGCTCTGCGCCGGCGCTCCCGATACCATCGAGCTTGCCGATGAATGCAAGAACCTCATCGAAGAGGTGCAGAAGACCCGCGATGGCGTGGTGTGGATTCAAGAAGCCGTCCCGCATACGGAACTGCGTGTGCTTTACAGCCATGCGACCGTGTTTGCCACGCCTTCGCTCTACGAACCGTTCGGCATCATCAACCTCGAAGCGATGAGCTGCGGTACCCCGGTGGTGGGTTCTGCGGTGGGCGGAATCCCTGAGATTATCGTGGACGGCGAGACCGGATTCCTGGTGCCGCTCAAGGCCAAGTCCGAGACGGATTTCGAACCGGCCGACCCGAAGGCCTTCCAGACTGATTTTGCAAATAAGCTAAACAAGATTCTGGAGAACCCGGAACTTGCAAAGAAGATGGGCGAAGTGAGCCGCAAGCGCGCCATTGACGTGTTTAGCTGGAAGTCCATTGCCAAGCAGACGTACGACTTCTACCAGGAATGCATTGAACGCTACAAGCGCGAAGGCAAGCGGTAGATAGCCGCGACTGTCATTCTGGAGAGGGATTTTTACAAAAAAGAAGGAGAATTGCATGAATAATTTTAAGATTCTGGCAATATCGCTTGTCGTTGTAGCGACGGCGGCTTTTGCTGCGCCCAAGGTGTGGACGGGCAAACTAGCCGAAGGCTTTGACGGCGGTACCGGCAAGCAAGACGACCCGTTTTTGGTTTCGACCGCAGAGCAGTTCGCCTTGATGGCTGCCAGGGGTGATTCCGCCACTTTCTACAAACTGACCGAAGACATTATCCTGAATGAGGGCGATGCCTCGGAATGGGCGGAAAATCCGCCGGCAAACAAGTGGACCGCCTATGGTTCGCTGGAAAAACCGGTTCTCATATTTATCGATGGTGACTCGCACAAGGTGAGTGGCCTGTATGTGAATTCGACCGACACGCTACAGGGATTGTTCGGCGCCTTTAACGGGACCATTCGTAATCTGAATCTGGTGAATGGCTACGTAAAGGGAGGCGACCTTACGGGAGCCCTGGCTGGCGTGTATTATTGCAACATCTACAAAACTTATGGTTACGATATTTGCGGATTCGTGCACGACACGGTCGATGTCTACGTGGAAGGGGGCGACATGGTAGGCGGTGTTGCGGGCGTGATAGGCAACGTGAGACGCACGGACCCCATATTCGGCACGATGAATACCGAATGGCTTTACACTGCAAGCCGTGTATCGCGTTTTACCAACTATCACGATGTCGTCTTTAAAGGAACCACGGTCGGAAATCGTATTGTAGGCGGCCTTTTCGGGTTATACTCAGGAAGTGAAAATGGAGTCTACGCGGACATGCTTGCCAATCATGGGGATGTTTCCGGAAAGAGTTTCGTGGGAGGGGTGATGGGCATGAACTTTGTCAGCACGTCCTGTTACAGCATGGTATGGGAAACAAAGAATTTCGGCTCTGTTAGGGGTGATTCTGCTGTTGGCGGTGTAATCGGTATGTTTAGGACGGAGAGTCTGGGTAAGGAGCCGGTCAGTTTCGGCTTGAATAATGGAGGCCTTTTCAATTTTGGCGATGTGACCGGGGGCGTCAAGGTTGGGGGCGTTGTCGGCGCAATGGCGCAGAGCACGAAATATGCCAAGCTTCGCCACAGCTACAATGCCGGAACCGTTACCGGGACAAATCTTGTCGGGGGAGTCTATGGAACAGCCGAATGCCTTAGCGCCAACTCCTGCAAAGATGACGTTTTGACCGAGCCTGCTGTTGCATGCCTCAATTTTGGTGCAGTCGTCAACGCCGGAGACACGCTTTCGAAAAAGAAGTCGATAGAAGAAGCCAACGCCATGCTTTCTCCGATGGATTACAACTTCGTTGCCGATGAAAAAGGAAGCGGCGAAAATCTCGGTTACCCGTTATACATTCCCACGCACAAGGAACTTATCTTGCCCGAAGGTTCGGGGACGAAGGACGATCCCTACCTCATCGCCAGCGAAAAGGACCTGTTTGGTTTCGAGGTCTTGTTTAGGCAGGAATCGGATTTCTTGCGCCTGGACACGCTCTATTTCAAGCAGACTGCCGACATCGCCTGGTCTGGCAAATACGGGAAATGGTTTGTCGATTCCCTGTTCAGGGTCGATTACAACGGATTGAACCATACGATTTCGGGCATAAAGGTTGACCGTCCCGGTGAATATAGGGCTGGCTTTGCACGCTTGATTACCTCCTTCAGAATTTACAACTTGACCTTGAAGGATTTCGAAGTTGTTGGCGGCAATGAAGTCGGCATGCTGGGCGGAGGTATGTTCAAAGGCTACTTGCACAATGTGCGTCTATATGGAACCGTCAGCGGGGATACCATTGTAGGTGGAATCGCAGGCTATACCGGGAACGTGTCTTTTACAAATATTCAAGACTTTGCGGACGTGACTGGTAAATCTGTGGTCGGGGGCGTGGCCGGTAATGGATACACTTCGGATCTTTCTTGCTCCGCCGTCCACTCCCATGTTGTCGGCGATAGTGTTGTTGGTGGACTTTACGGATTGACCGATACCCCGAGATTTATGACGCTCTTCAATGTCTATATGGCTGGCGATGTCGAGGCTAGGGTCAGGGGTGATATGCTTGTGAACGATTCGCTGGCAAAGAATTCCGAGGCTCCCAAGAAAGTTTACCACAAGAAGAGCGAACTTGGAGAATCTTACTGGGGAACTGCCCTGGACGATGAATTCATGAAGTCGGATGCCTTCCTCGATTCCTTGCCGCTAACCTTCGTAAAGGATTCGGCCGCAAACAGCAAGGGGTATCCGGTTCCGTATCTGTATAAGGGCCTCGGCAGTGAGGAATCCCCATACCTTATCGAAAATGCAGATGACCTGACCGTTCTTGACATGCGCCTTTCTCGCGGAAACATAACGGCTGCAAATACATTGGATTTCAGGGATTATCTTGCCACGAGCCATCTCAAGCTGACTGCGGATATCAACATGAAGAAAAACGAGAAGTATGGATGGGAGGCGATAACCCGTTTCGATGGCTACCTGGATGGAGACTTCCATGCCGTGAGCAACATGAAGGTTGTCGCGGAAGATACCATCGCGGCCTTTTTCCATACTCTTAACGGAAGTGTCAAGAATATGGGAATCGAAAATTCCGTGTTCCAGGGTAAAGGCGCTGCTGCTTTTGCGTATTTCTTTGAAGGCCAGATGGAAAAGTGCTGGAACGACAACAGCAAGGTCACGGCGAAAAAACTCTCTGCGGGTGGTCTGATTGGCGTTATCGATCTTGACGAATCTTCTTCTAAGGGCGTCCACGGCGTCCCGCGCATAGACAGGGTTTACAACACCGGGAATGTAAGCAGTACAGACGATGCTGCTGGCGGAATTGTCGGGACTATTTATATAGACTCGTATTCCCAAATCGACACAAGTCAATACCTGATAAGCAATGTCTACAATCGCGGTAATCTTCCGTCTGGTGTCGGAGTGGGAAACATCTATGGAAATCTCCGTGAACGCAATGTGACGGGAAACTGGCGGTTCCTTTCAAGTGCATACGGGACAAACTCGCTTGTCTGTGTCTCCGGAAACGCCTCGTTCCGCCAGGAAATTGTCAACTCTTACGATGTTTACAATGAGGGTTGTATAGAGATCAGTTATGAATATCGCCCGAAGGGAGGCGTCCTGGAAGCTGATTCCATGAAAACGTCCTGGTTTGTAGATACTCTGGGCGCCGCGTTCGAAATGGACAAGGCCTACGTGAACGACGGTTTTCCGATTCTTAAGGGGTTGAGTCCTAAGTCCAGGGATACCTTGACAACGCATGTCGATGTTGCAAAAATCCGCCACGACATGCCTGCGCTCCGCGTGGCGGCTACGGGCCGCGATTTGAATGTTTCGGGACTTGTGCCCGGCACGATGGTGAAACTCTACGACATCTCGGGCGCTCTGTTGCAGACGACCCGTGCGACAGGCAATTCGATGCTCCTGCCCGTTCGCAGGGCGGGGCTGTTCATTGTCCGTAATGAAGGGAAAACCCGGACCGTCAAGGTGAAATAGGGATTATTTCCCCCAGGGGCTCTTTTTGCCGAAGCGGACCTTCTTCTTGGGCCCGTAATTGAATGCGGGGTCTTTTGCCTTGCGCTGGCGCTCGGCGCGTTCTTCGCGCTCCCTGCGGAAGTTTTCACGTTCTTCCTCTGTCCAGCGGGGCTTTTCCTTTTTCGGAATGAGAGCGTTGGCACGCTCGCTGCGCATGTGCTGTTCACGTTGCCGGTAGTCGGCATTGCTTTCGCGTTCCTTGCTCGGGAAGAACTCCTTGCCTTCGGCCTTGGCGCTGCGGCTCAGCAACAGCCTGCCGATTTTCCCGAGTTTCAAGCGTTCCAAGGTCGCGCGAATCTGCGGGCGGTTCTCCGGAATGTACCAGAAGAAGAACTGCCTCTGGCTCTTCTTTTGCTCGGGCGTCTTTGCCACGTAAAGCGGCTTTCCGTCGGGCGTGAGTTCGGAATAAAACATCTCGGTCGCAATCGTCATCGGCGTGGGGGTAAAGTCCTGCACCTGCTCCAGCTGGAACCCGAGCTGCTTTGTCTCGAGGGCGAGTTCCGCCATGTCGGCCTCGGTACAGCCGGGATGGCTACTGATAAAGTAAGGTATTATCTGCTGGCGCTTGCCGATGCGTTTGCATTCGTCGTCGAAGAATTCCTTGAACTTGTGGAACAGCGTAAAGCTCGGCTTGCGCATGAGCTTCAAGACTTCGTCGCTCGTGTGTTCGGGTGCCACCTTCAGGCGGCCGCTTACATGGTAGTCGATGAGCTCGCGTGCGTATTCCTCGTGGTCCTTGCGCAGTTCATCGTCATCCGTCTCTTGCAGCAGCATGTCGTAACGCACGCCGCTCCCAATGAACAGGTGCTTCACCTTCGGGTGGTTGCGCACTTCGCGGTAGAGCTCCAGGATTTCCTTGTGGTGCGTATCCATGTTGTCGCAAATCTTGGGCGTGAGGCAACTGGCTCGTGCGCACTTCTGGCAACGGCTCTGGTCGCGGCCACGCATGTTGTACATGTTGGCGCTGGGGCCGCCCAAGTCGGTGATGGTGCCGGCAAAGCCGTCCATCTTGGTAATCAAATCCACTTCGCGCAAGATGCTTTCGCGGCTGCGGCTCGCGATGAACTTTCCCTGGTGTGCGTTGATGGCGCAGAAACTGCACCCACCAAAGCACCCGCGGTGCGTATTGATGCTGAATTTGATCATGTCGAACGCGGGCACGTTGCCGCGTTTTTTGTAGCGCGGGTGCGGTTCGCGTGCGTACGGATATTCAAAACTTTCGTCGAGCTCGCCGTATTCGAGCGGCGGGTACGCGGGGTTGATGACGACGGTCTGTTCCGCGACATCCTGCAGAATGCGGCGCTGGAACCACTTGTTGCATTCGATGTCCACCTTGCGGCAGTTTTCCATCTGCGTGCGCTTGCTTGCGAGGCATTCCTCGTAGCTCGCGAGGCGCATGTCTTCCCACTGGTTGCTTTTTGGAACACTCCCCTTGGGTGCTAAGTAGGCTGTCTGCGGTATGGAATGCAGGCTCGAGAACGGCACTCCCTTCTTTAACAACCTCACCATCTCTTTTAGCGGCTTCTCGCCCATGCCGTAGACGAGGAGGTCGGCTTGCGTGTCGAACAGAATGCTCGGCTTTAACTTGTCGCTCCAGTAATCGTAATGCGTCACGCGGCGCAGGCTCGATTCCAGCCCGCCAATCATCAGCGGTACATCGGGGTAGAGCTGCTTTAAGATTTTTGCGTAAGTGTACGTCGCGTAGTCGGGGCGGAACCCTGCCTTGTTGCCGGGCGTGAAGGCATCGTCGCTGCGCAGGCGCTTTGCGGCGGTGTAGTGGTTCACCATGCTGTCCATGCCGCTCGAAATGGCGAAGAACATGCGGGGCCTGCCGAGTTTTTTGAAATCGCGCAGGTCATCGCGCCAGTTGGGTTGAGGCAAAATCGCGACCCGTAAACCTTCGTGTTCAAAGAGCCTTGCTACCACGGCATGCCCGAAGCACGGGTGGTCCACATAGGCGTCGGCGCTGATGATGATTACATCCACGTAATCCCAGCCGAGTTCGTCTAGGTCTTCCTTGCATATGGGGAGGAATCGCGGATCGTACATGGGGCAAAATTTAGTAAATAGCGGCCGCGCAATCCCTTGCCGGGCGTGGGCGTGTTTGTTGCCCGCGGAGGATGGCTCCCTTCTATATGAAACGGAGCGTTTCATAAAACAAGCAAAAATGGCTGAATATTTTGAAATATTTGCGAAATTATTGAAATTTTGCAGATAGTGTTTCATGGAAAACCTATATTATTTCATGAAGATGAAGCCGATAACGGAATACGAAGATTACCGCTCTTATTTGCGGGATTTCTACGAAGAACGGAAGAAGACTTCTGTTTTTTCGTGGCGCGAGTTCGCGAAGCTTGCGGGTTTTTCGTCGTCGGGTTACCTTAAGCTCGTTTGTGACGGCAAGACCAGGCTCTCCAAGATTGGGGCCATCAAGGTCGCTCCGGCGATGGGGCTCGCGGGGTTCCAGGCGGAATATTTCTGCCTGATGGTGGAATTCTGCGATGCGCCGGATGATACAGTCCGCATGAACGCTTATTCCCGGATGCGGGCCCTGGCGAAGGAGAATGGGGTCCGCATCCTGGGAACTGAGGCTTTCGGGTACTTCAGTTCGTGGGTGAATCCTACCGTGAGAGAACTCGCCCCGATCATGAAAGGCGCTAGGCCTTCGGATATTGCCAAGGCCTGTGTGCCCGCGATTACGGTAGGGGAGGCCCGTAACGCAATCGAGATGATGGTACGCATCGGCTTGCTCGAGCGCAGGCCCGATGGCAGCTATGTGCAGGTGGACAAGTGCCTGATAAACGATTCGAAGGTCATTTCTTCGGCGGTGCGCACGATGCAAAAACAGTTCGCGTACCTTGCCGCCGATGCCCTAGATTCGTTCAAGGGCGATGAACGATGTATTTCGGGGATGACTGTAGGTATAGACCGCAAGGCTTACGAGCGCATTGCCGTGGAACTAGCCGCATTTCGCGAGAAAATTGCTGCCATTGTGTCTGAAGTGGAAGACTACGACCGCGTATATCGATTAAATTTACACTTGTTTCCGCTTAGCCAGAAATCGGGAGGGCAAGATGTCTAAAGCAAGGTATACGTCTATATTCACGTTTGCCGTGGCGTTGATTGCTGCGGGGTGTACCGGCATAACGATAGACGTGGCCGGCGACGCATCTGAAGAACTTCCTACCTCACCAATCAGTGGACTGATTGAAGATCGTTACCACTTTGCTAGGCCCGTTTCTGCAGGCAACTTGATTGTGAACAAGGCAAAGGATTCTGTTACCCTGGTCATGAAGACGGTGGGTGGTTGTGAAAAAGATGGTGATGAATTTGTATGGAACCCGGATTTCTATTACGGCGATTCCGTGACATACGGTTACCGTTTCAGTGACGACACGTTATTCCTTTCGACGAGAAGCTTGATAGAGAAGGGCTTTGATGAACCGCAAGAAATGCTTGTTGAACGCATCTTGATTGGCGATAAGAACGAGGGCCTTGACGGCGTATGGTTTATGACCTCGTGCTCCTACTTTGACGGGGAACGCCGCTGTAGCGAATACGCGTACGAAGAGTACCTGTTGATTGATGGCGGCGACGTGGAGCTGCGTGTTTTGACTAAGACAGATTATGACTACATGTCGACAGTCTTTATGGAAGAGTTGTTCCGCTATATAGGAGACCGCTCCAGTTCGCTCCAGTTGGAAACGGTGTTCTATGGAACAAAAATAGATTACGAGAAAAATCGTTACGGAATAAAGATCCTCTCGAAATCACAAACCGCCATGTCGTTTATGCTTGGTGATATTGAAATTCACGTTACGATGAACTATCTGAACTATAAGGATAGTGTGAATGTAATCGTAGAGTCCGGAAAAACGGAATGTGTCGGCACGCATAGCGAATATGCGAAAATGTCGGATGATATGTGCAGTGTCGAAAATGCCGATGTCCTGAAAGAAAGTTACACGGGAGCCTGGACGTACTGGTCGCAGAATAGCGAAGAATTCGCGCGCTGCATCGATGGCATTCTCGGTCGCGAAAGCGAATAGTAGAATTTTTGAGGAGGGGTAAATGAATTTTTTGCGCATGGTTGGACTTGCTGCCTTGGTAGTACTGACAAACTTGTCTACAACCGCGTTTGCTGCTGAGAAGTCCGATGGCAACTGGTATCAGGTGGGGCTTCATTTTGGCATAGATGAGGATGATGTTGAGACGGATGCTGAACGCGAAGTCTATGCTAGTAACTATGGTTCGGGCATAACGGTCTCGGCTGATGTCGCTATACAGATTGCATCAAGATTGTACTTGCATACGGCTTTGGGGTTAAACTATCGCGAGTATTCGTACGATGGCTATACGGAGTTTGGTTGTGACGGGGATTGCGGAGGGTCTTGGAGCGGCGAAGACGTGAACGAGTTTGTTTACCTGGAAATTCCGATGCTCTCTCAATTGCGCTTGCCTTTTATGTATTTGGAGGCGGGGCCTGTCGTTGACTTTCTGATTTATTCGGACGAAGAACACTATATGCCTGAAAAATACCGTGGCGAACGCTGTTACGAAGACAAACGCTACGGTGTAGGTGTTTCTGCCGGAATAGGTCACGTATTCTCGTTCGGGCTCTTTGTTGATGCCCATGTCACGTACCAGTTTACGGACGTCGTGAGAGGCGACAAAAAATGCCTCACCTTGAGATCGGTAGAACAAGAAATGCAGATGGATGTAGATGGCGAGGTAATTGAATCTAGGGTAATCTCTGAATCAAGTGAGTACGTAGGCGGAACCTACTACAAACTATTAAAGTACCAGCTCGGGGTAGGCTACTGGTTCTAGGGCGTATCGCCTTCGTTCTTTTTAGCTTCGCGCTCTTCGGCTTCGCGTTTTGAATACGCGCAGCCGCAGTAGTTTTGGCGGTAGAGGTTGTATTCGGCAGAGAGCTCGATGGAACGCTTGTTGCCGCCCTTGCGCTTGAAGTCGCTGGGGAGCGCCTTGACTCCGTAGATTTCGCCCTGTTCCTTGGCCACGACGTTTAGCACCTGTTCATCCTTCTTGGGGCTGATGGTGAGCGTGGTGGTGAAGTAGTCGAATCCCATTTCCTTCGCGAGCTTTGCTGTTTCGCCGAGCCGCAGTTCAAAACACTTGCGGCAGCGCTTGCCGCCTTCTTTTTCGTCTTCGAGCCCGCGTGCGATGTCGTAGAATTTTTTGGGGTCGTACTGCCCTTCGATGAATTCCACCGGGTACTTTGTCTTGAACGTGGAGACGAAGCGCTTGATTTCGGCGACGCGGTGGGCGTATTCTTCGGTGGGGGCGATGTTTGGGTTGTAGTAGAAAATCGTTATCTTGAAGAACTGCGAGAGGTATTCGATGCAGTAGGTGCTGCAGGGGCCGCAGCAGGCGTGCATCAGGAGTGTAGGGACTATTCCCTTGCGCTGGTTCCAGCGGATGATGTAGCCGAGGTCGCGCTGGTAATTGTGATAAGCTTCGGGCACGTCGCTAGACCTTTTGCTAAACCCAGTCGAGCGATGCGAATGCGGTAATCCAGAAGCAGGCCGTGGCGATAACTGCGAACGAACCCATGACCATGCGTTCCTTGTAGCTTGTACTGAAGAGCACCGTGGCCGTGTAGAACGTGAGGTAGACGGCGAAGAAGAACGCGAGGATGCGCGTGATTCCGAAGGGGATGATTTCGGGGACGATATGACCTGCGCTGAGCAAGACGAACATCGCAATGCACTGCATGCAGATGGGGACAATAAATGCCTTGCGGACTTCTTTAGGGACGACCTTGTTGCGACCGTTCATGGCGTACATGCCGAGGGGTGCGCCACATGCGAGCGCGACATTCAGGGCGATGGACGGCAAGAAGGCGACAATGCCGGTTATGGTAGCTACGAAAAGCATGATACAAAGATAAAAAATAACCCCTTCAGGTAAAGGAGGTAACCTAAAGGGGTTTGGGAGTGTTTGGGTACCTATAAGATACCTATTTACGGGGGGTGAATGCGAAATTTTTGCGACTTTCTTGTTTACGGGTGTGAACAATGGGGTTGACAAAAAATGGCGAATTTTGATAAAAAACGGCAATTATGACCCTTTTCGGGGTGTGTACACGGCTCCCTGTAACCGGTAAACACGTTTTTTTAGAAGAAAATTCCGGCCGAAACTTGCGCATGAGTGGGGTGGAAATTTGTGATTTCGGTGCGCTGGAAGGCGGCCGTAAGGGTGAATTCGAGAAACTCGCCGTAGACGCGGGCCTCTGTCCGGACCTGCATCTTTTTGTCGGGGCGAGATTCCGGGGCGACAAGCGATATGCGGAAGGTGTTGTTGCGGCCGCTTGCAGGGGATTGCGTGCGGTTACTTGTAGAAGATTGCGCGGCAGAGGACTGTGTGGCAGAGAACTGCGCGGGCTTCTCGGTGAGCGCGATGCCGATTTCTAGGCGCGGTGCCTGCCAGGAATGTTCTGCGAGCTTGTGCTTGGCGCGCGCCCCGCCGGTAAACGTTGCGGTCTTTTGCCCGAAGGCATGTGCCGACGCAACCTGGGCCTGGAGGACGGTCTGGTCGCAATCGTTTGCGGCTTCGATGCATGTGAGTTTCAGGGCGGGGCGCAGGAATCCCGGCCCGCCTGCCACATTCAGGTCTAGCCTTCCGGAGATGCTGTCGGAATGGAGGGGCGATAGGACCCGCGCATTTAAGGTGGCTTTTGTATCGAAGAAATCTTTTGCGCGCAACGTGACGCTTTGGGTGGACCAGAAGCGGTTCTTGAGGATGCTTGCGCTGAGGCGGGCCGGGGCCGGTATGGAATCCCCGTGGATGTAACCGGTCGTACTCCACGAGAAAGCGGAAGCGTCCTTGCCGCGGAAAGAAAATCGCACCAGCGGGGAAGATTGCCCGGCCTGGTACCATGCCGAAATTTTCCCGGAGGGGATGGAGAATGTGGCGCTTGCGGAAGGTGCATTGTCTGTTGTGGGAACAGACTGCGCTGGGCTCGCCGCACCTGCCGCTGGTTTCGTGTTCGCCCAAAGCGTTGCTTGTGCAGTGAACTTGGAGAACGGCCCTGCAGTCAGTCCGAGGTTTGCCGCCTTCGAGGTGTCAAGCATTGCAGAGAGCCGGAACTTCCCGATGGAATAGGCGAGCGCTGTACCCCAGAGGGTATCGAGTGGGATGGCGCTGTGCAGTTCGCGTGTAGAAATCTGCCCGAAGTGCGCCTCGCCCCGCTTGCTCTTGTAGGTGAGGAGTTCCTGCGAGCCGAGCCGGAGCGTGAGCCTGCGGAAGGTGAACTGGAATTCTTCGCGGTGGCCCGAGACGTTCCCTGCGGAATCGAAGCGGATTTTCGAGACGTAGTGCCCGTGGTACGCCCCTGCATTTTCGCTACGCCCGGCCTTTGATTTGGTGCGAGCGGGTTTGGCCTGCGCCTCTATTTGCGGTTCGTCTGCAGGCCCGTTGGAATCGCACGGCTCGCCTGCATAGACTTCGGCGAGCGCGCAGGCCTCCTGCATGTTGCCTTCGTCCATCAGGGAAAGGATTTCGTCGGCCTCCTCTGGCGCGATGAACCCGTCGTCCCACCATTCAAAAACCTGGGCTTCGGTGAGTTCCGCGGAATGTGCCGGTAGTAGCGTTGCCCCGAAAAATGCGGCAAGCGCTGCCGCACGCAATGTTTTCATGTTCATATAGGTCCTCTACCTATATAGACGGTTTCGCGGGCAAAATGAGCCGTTTTAGTACTTTTTTTTTAAATTTGGAGTATGGCAAGCTCGTCCTGGTCAAAAAAAACATTCGCCCGCGCGGGCAGTTCTGCGGGTCGCGACTTTGTGCCGCACCTCAAGGCGCCGCGTACCGACTTCCCGCTGTTTAACGGCAAGCGCGTGAAGCCCTCGCTTGAAGGCCTCGACAAGCTCTTGCATTACTATGGCGTGGAACTTCAGGAAAGTTCCCTCAAGCAGATCTGGGAATTCCACCAGCTGTTGCGTGCCAACAACGACGACCAGGACCTCACGCGCTTAAATGCGTTCGAGACGATGGTGGAACGCCATTACGCAGATTGCACGCTCATCAATGCGTTTGTTCCGGAGTGGCCCGCCCGCATGATAGATGTCGGGAGTGGCGCCGGTTTCCCGGGAATCCCGCTCAAGTTGGTGAACCCGCGCATTCGCCTTACTTTGTGCGAACCGCGCCCGAACCGCATCAACTTCCTCAACATGGTCATCGAGAAGATGGGCCTTAAAGGCATCGACGTCTTTGGCCACAAGGTCACGAGCAGGAGCATGACCATCCCTGTGGATGGCGTTATCAGCCGTGCTTTCGAATGGATGGAAAAGACGCTCCCGCGCATTGCAAATTCGCTCAAGGTCGGTGGCCGCGTTTACTTTATGAAGGGCCCTGGAGTCGCTGACGAACTTGCGGTATTCCACCCCGAAGATTTTGGCTACAAGTTTGTCGGGAAGCATTTCTACACGATTCCGAACAGCACGCAAGACCGCGCGTTGATAATTCTGGAACGAGTGGAATAGTCGGCGTTTACGCTTTAACGGGATAGCAAAAAAGTCGGGCTTGTTACCCGACTTTTAAACTTTTGCTGGTGCAATGACTAGAACTTGAACAGGGCGCCGAAGCGCATCTGGCCGTCACGCACACCGTCGTTGTCACCCACGTCCATGATGGTCGCAAGGTCGAACTGCAGCATGTCCGAAATCATGAAGCCGATACCGAAGTCGGCTTCGTTGCGCTTGCCGGTGCGGTCGTAGAGGTAGCCGAGGCGCAGTGCCACGGTGTTTGAATAAATGAATTCCAGACCCGTGTTGAACACGCCCTGCAACAGCGAGTTCTTGAAGGCGGTGTATCCGTGGCCGCCGCGTTCCGGATGCCCGATAGATTTCCAGCAGGCAATGTAGAACGGTTCAGGGTCGCCCTTTTCGTCGTCGTACACGACTTCGCGGTTGTAGTCCGCTGCAATCGTGAGCCTGTAGTCGGCGAGCGAGAGGATCTCGTAAGAAAGTCCAACACGCCAGGTAAGCGGAATCGGATCTTCGATGGTCTTGTCTACGTAGTACACGCTCGGGCCGATGTTTGCAAGCACGAGTGCAAAGTTCAACTTATTGATAAACAGGTCCTTCTTGAGGATGCCGATATCGAAAGCGTAACCGAATGTTGTTGCTTCTTCTTCGCCGGCGCCTGCACCAGAACTCAGGTCGGAATAGAACAGCTTGATGCTGAGGCCAAGGCCCCAGTTGTTCGGGAAGCGCGTGCCGTAGCTTACGCCGCCCACGATTTCGGAACTGTTGTAGGCCACGAGGTCGTCGGCATCGATGTCGCCCGAGACCACCGTAGAACCGAAGCTCACGAAGTTCACGAAGAACCCGAGTGTTCCCCATTCGGCAACGGGGACGGTCATGCCACCGAAGAGGTGGTAGAGGTCAGGGATGTTCAAGATGGGCAAAAGCTTTTCGTAGAACGCGACGAGCTGGTAGTCGGCGTCTTTATAGAGTTCCATGCCGTTGGCGGTGCTGAACCACACGTCGCTGCCCTGCGGTAACACCTTCCACACCTTGTTTGTGCTAAGGCCGTTGCCGGAATGGAAATGCAGCCATTCGTCGTCTTTCTTGACGCTGCCTTCCTGTTCGGCGACACCGCGTTCAAGTTCTGCCTTGCGCCCGCTTGCAGTTGCGTAGTCGGGCAGGTGGCGCCAAACGCCCTTGTCGGTTGCAATCCAGATGTGTCCCTTCTGGTCAACAGAAATGTCGTTCACCACGTTGCCGTCGAACTGCACCTGTTCCCACTTGCGCAGGTTGAAGTGGCTGAGGCCGCCCTTGTGTGCCGCCCATACGTGTGCGGAACTGTCTACGGCGAGTGCTGTCGGGTGCAGGTCCATGATGCCGTCTTCTTCGGTGAAGAGGCTCCAGCGGTCCTTGTCGTTCACGCTCTTCTTGGGCACAAGCCTTGCGATACCGGCGCCGTCGACCGCGACATAGAGTTCCTTGCGTTCTTCGGACCACACGAGGTCGTTAATCTTCTGGCTCGGGAGCACCTTGCCCTTCTGTTCGAACTGCCCGTTACGGTACAGGAACAAGCCGTTGTCGGTACCAATCCAGAGCGAAGCCCCCTGGTTCTCGAGTGCGGTAATGCGGTGCGGCCCGAGTTCGCTTTCGTAGCTCTTCCAGGCCTTGCCGTCGAAGCGGTACAGGGCCTTCGGGGTGCCTACCCAGAGTTTTTCGGTGCGGTTCTCGTACAAGATAGCCGTGATGGTGTCCTTCACCACGAGGTTCCACGGGATTTTCACTTCCACCACGTGCGATTCGTCGTCGGCGTTCTTGATGTCGTTGAACTTCTTGACCTGGCGGGTGTATTCGTCAAGCCCGCGTTCGGTGCCGGCGAACACGCGTACGGCGTCTTTCACCTTCGCGTTGCCCTGCAGGGTCACGGTGTGGTAGTCCACCCACTGCTCGCTGTCGTATTTCAGAATGCCGTTGACCGTACCTGCCCAGAGTTCGCTCTTGGAGAAGAACCCGTTCTTGGAACGGCTCGCCATCTGTGTAAAGTGGGGAACCTTCTTGCCGTCGGCGGGGTACGAGACCTTCCATTCATCGGCAAGGGGCCCGAAGGCGAGGCCTGCGGGGTTGTAGAACATGGCAGAGGCATCGTCGGCCAGCGCGGCGCCTGCTTCGCCCATACCGAGTTGGCGTGCGCCAACGGGCATTTCGAGGGTGATGATTGCCGAGCCTGCTGCTAGCGAGATTGCCGGTGCAAAAAGTAATGCAGAAAGTAGAGATTTACGCAAGATGCCTCCAGTCGGGGACGTCATAGGAGCTTCCATGGGTGGGGACGACCGCTTTCCAGCCGGACTTGCTCGGGTTTTCCCAGGGCAACTTGGGCAAGAGCTTGCAGTCGCAGCCCAGCACGTACGGTGGCAGAATTTCCGCATGGTTGCGGATCTGTTCGCGGGTAATAAAGTTTTCTTCGTGGACGAACTTCACGTATTCCTTGCCCTTGGGGCCGAGTTCGATCCTGTAAGTGACGGTGCCGTTCTGGTCGCCATCGTCGATAGTCTTGATGGTTTCCTCGATGGCATTATGCCACTTATCTAAATATTCCTTGCGCTGTTCGGGGGTGAGTTGCTCTTGGGTTTCGAGCCAGGCGCGGATAGAGTTTTCGGAGGGTTTCACGGCCGTAATGGATTCCCTGGCCGGGCGGACGACTACGGCGTACTTGCCGGACACGTCGATGACCGGCTTGACTTCCTCTTTTTCGTCGGCACTATGGATGACTACATAGGCTCCAATTCCTGCGAGGATGACGGACAGGATGATGATAACTATGACAATGATGACTGATAGCATAATCTTTTCCGTTCTATATTAGAATTCCTCTTTTCTCAAAAACTAGCATTTTCTATCTTGTGGGGTAGGAGTTTTTATGTTAAAAATGAAGTTTTTTCTTGTTCTGTTGTTTTCCAGCATAGTATGGGCCATCCCTTTCAATGTAGAAGTGGTAAAAACAGGTGATGGCGACGAGATTCGTGCGGGCCAGCTCATCAAGGTGCACTACAAGGGCTATCTGTATGCAGACATTGTAAAATTCGACAGCCTGAAGGTCGTGGCTGATTCCATTGCCAAGGCCGATTCCATTGCGAAGGCGGCAGCCCCGAAGGCCGATGCAAAGAAGGGTTCGAAGAAGGCCGACAAGAAGGCCGAAGAGGTTAAGCCGGATTCCGCTGCCGTGGACAGCCTTGCAGAAGAAGCTCCGGTCGATACGCTTACCCCGTTTGCCGATACCTATGCAAGTGGCGAACCTCTGGAATTTACTATTGGCGTGGGCCAGGTGATTGCCGGCTGGGACAAGGGTATTGTCGGGATGAAGGTAGGCGAGGTACGCAAGCTTACTATCCCTTACGTGATGGCGTACGGCGAAAACTCGCTCGAAGGCATCCCTCCGTATTCCGACCTGTATTTTGAAGTGGAACTCGTGTCTGCCGAAAAGCCCATGGAACCGGATGTGTTCCCGGCTGATGTGAACAAACTAAAATGGAGCGACAAGGGCAAGGGCCTCAAGATTTACGACGAAAAGGTCGGTTCGGGCAAGCCTGCGATGATCGGTACGAACCTCAAGGTGCACTACACGGGCTGGCTCGTTTCGGGCCGCAAGTTCGGCAGTTCCAAGGACATGGGCAAGCCGTTTGAGGTAGTGCTTGGCGCAGGCAAGATGATCAAGGGCTGGGAACAGGGCCTTGACGGCATGCGCGAAGGCGGTGTGCGTTGGCTGCGCGTAAGCCCGTCCATGGGTTATGGCGCAAGCGCGTTCACGATGATTCCGCCGAACTCCACTCTCGTGTTCCGCATTGAACTTGTAGAATCGATGGTCGACCCCGAGATTGCTGCCAAGATGGACTTTTTCCCGGATACGACAACGCTTACCTTCGAACACGGTTCCGAAGGGCTGCGCTATGCGGTTATCCAGCAGGGCGAGGGCGAACCGGCCCGCGCTGGCGCGAACGTGAAAGTGCACTATACGGGCTGGCTCACGAACGGTTACAAGTTCGACAGTTCGCGCGACCGCGACCAGGCATTTACATTCCCGCTGGGCGGTGGTCGCGTGATTCGCGGCTGGGACCTCGGTGTGGCGGGCATGCACCCGGGTGAAAAGCGTATATTGATTATCCCGCCGGGACTCGGTTATGGCAGCCGCGGCGCGGGCCCCATTCCGGGCGGTGCAACCCTCATATTTGCTGTGGAGTACCTTGGCGAATAATGCTCAAGATTCTGGCCGAAAAACTTAGGGAGGCGTTTGCGTCGGTTTTGCCAGTGACGCTCATTGTGCTGGCGCTTTCGTTCACGCCCCTTGTTGACTTTACGGCCAAGGAACTTGTTATTTTCGCGGTGAGCGCGGTGTTCCTCGTGGTGGGCATCGGGCTTTTCAATTTGGGTGCCGACCTCGCCATGACCCCGATGGGCGAGCATGTGGGTTCGGGCCTTACCAAGTCGCGCAAGGTGCTGCTGCTCCTTTCTGTATGCTTCATGATGGGCGTGCTCATCACTGTTGCCGAGCCCGACCTTTCGGTACTGGCCGAGCAGGTGAAGAACGCCGTGGAACCCGTGCTGCTTATTGTGACGGTGGGGATAGGCGTCGGCCTGTTCCTGTTGCTTGCCATCGTGAAGATTGTCTGGAAAAAAGACCTCTCCACGATTATCATTTTCTTCTACATGGCGCTGTTCATGATTGGCATGCTGATGCTTACGTTCGGCAAGGCTCAGTTCGTGCCGCTCGCCTTCGATTCGGGCGGCGTGACGACCGGCCCCATCACGGTGCCGTTCATCATGGCACTCGGCGTCGGTGTCGCCGGCGCCATCGGCGGCAAGAATGCGAACGAAAACAGCTTCGGCCTTATCGCGCTTTGCTCCATCGGGCCTATCATCGCTCTCATGGGGCTTGTACTTTTTTCAAAAGGTGACCTCACTTACCGCCTTGTAGAATCGAGCTATTCCATTGAAGCTTTCCTCGGCGAAAATTTCATCCCGACGGTCGCTGGCGTCGCGAAGGAAGTGCTCATCGCCCTCGGGCTCATCATCGTGTTCTTCCTTGCCCTCCAGTTCGTGGCACTCAAGCTTTCGCGGGCCAAACTCGCTCAGATGTCGTTCGGGATTTGCTATACGTTCGTGGGGCTCGTCATCTTCCTTACGGCGGTGAAGGTCGGCTTTATGCCCATCGGGTTTGAACTCGGGTGCGCCCTCGCGAAAATCCCGCGGCTCCTTGTAGTTTCGGGCTTTGTCATCGGTATGGTGGTCGTGCTCGCCGAACCTGCGGTGCACGTGCTCAACAAGCAGGTTGAAGAAATCACCGGCGGGCTTGTTACCAAGCGCTCGATGCTCATCGCGCTCTCCGTGGGCGTGGGCATTTCCATCGGGCTTTCGATGTTGCGCATCTTCTACGGCTTCCCGCTCGTTTACTACCTCATTCCGGGTTACTTTATTTCGCTCGGGCTTTCGTTCTTTGTCCCCAAGCTCTATACCGCTATTGCCTTTGACTCCGGTGGAGTCGCGAGTGGGCCATTGACTTCGAGCTTTATTTTGCCGCTTGCCATCGGGGCGTGTTCCGTAATCCACGACGGCGGCGATTCCATACTGAGTTACGCGTTCGGTATTGTGGCGATGGTCGCGATGACCCCGCTTATCACCATCCAGGTGTTGGGCTTCAAGGCAATTGCCTCGAAGAAGATTAAAAACCGCCTGATGATGCGCCGTATCCAGGATGCCGACGACGAACAGATTATAGATTTTGTGTAGGTTGGAATATGGCAGAAGCTAAAAGGACAGGAATTGCGAGAAGGCTATACGGGAAGGCGAGCGGGCGTTCGCGTGTTACCATGAACCGTCTCAAGATTCTCGTGACCATCGTGAACCGTGCGAAGGCGGATTTCTACATGGACCATATCCAGTCCTTTGGCGTGAACATGCAGATGGTCATTTTCGGGAAGGGAACCGCCCCGCGCGAGATTGCGACGGCGATGGGCCTTGCGGATTCGGACCGCGCTGTAATCTTCAGCATTATTGGCGAGGACAAACTCCGTTCGGCGCTTGACAGCATCGAGGAAAAGTTTAATACCATCGTTGGCGGCAAGGGCATCGCCTACACCATTCCGATGGCAAGTATCATCGGCAAGTCCATTTTCAACTTCCTGAGCGATAACCGCGACGCGGTACGGAGGAACGAAGCATGAGCGCAGTCAACCACGAAGTCATTCTCTGCATTGTGAACACCGGCTTTTCGGAAACCGTGATGGAAGCGGCAAAGGACGCCGGTGCTCGTGGCGGTACTATCCTGAATGCCCGCGGGACTGCGAACAAGGAGGCGGAATCGTTCTTCCATATCGCCATCCAGCCCGAAAAAGAAATCGTGATGATTCTCGTGGACGCCAAAATCAAGGATGCTGTTTTACATGCGCTTTACCAGAAGGCGGGCCTTGACACGATGGGGCAGGGTATTGCGTTCTCGATTCCTGTAGAAGATGTGGTGGGGCTTACGCCCTGGAAGGCCGAAGAAAAGCCCGAGGCTGAAAAGCCTTCTAAAAAGCCTGAGGCCGAAAAGCCCTCTAAAAAAGCCGAAACAAAATAACGGCACCCGCACAGGCATTGCTCGAGTAAACGAATAAACGAATTCGTTTACTATATTATTTCATTATGAACATCCTGGTATATTTCCTGTTTGCCCTCTCCGGGTTTGCGGGCCTCATTTACGAAGGCTCGTGGGCTCGCTACCTCAAACTCTTTCTCGGGCATTCCAGCTACGGCCAGGTGCTCACGCTTTGCATCTACATGGGTGGCCTTGCCATCGGTAGTTTTGTTGCAGGCAAGATGGTCGAAAAGGTTCGGCGCCCGCTGCTTGGGTATGCCGCGGTGGAACTCGCCATCGGTATAGGCGGTGTGGCCTACCACCCGCTCTACAACCTGCTCACGGGATTCTTCTTCGATAGCGAATGGGTCGCGGGCCTCGGCTTTACCGGTGCCGAAGTCGCGAAGGTCGTGCTGGCCACGGGCTCAACGCTCCCGATTGCGATTGCGGTTGGCATGACGTTCCCGTTCATTGCTGCTGGCCTTATGCGCAAGAGCGGTGCCGAAGTCTCGCTCCCGATGCTCTACTTCACGAATAGTTTCGGTTCTGCTATTGGCATTTTGGTCACAAGCTACATGCTCATTCCCGAACTCGGGAACCACGTTACATTGTGTGTTGCCGCCTCTATAAACTTCTTGCTGGCGATGGTGTTCGGGTTTATCGGCTTCATGACGTCGCCGACCCGCGAAGAGGATGAAGAAGACCTCCCGTTCGTGGGTGAGGGCAGCGTTGAACGCGAACCCCTGAACGAAGACTACGTGGCAGAACACAAGCTTGCGATGCCCCCGAAGAGCATGTGGTTCTGGATTGCGGGCATTACGGGCCTTACCTCGTTCATCTACGAGATTGTATGGATTCGCCTGCTCTCGCTTTTGATGGGTTCTTCGAGCCACAGCTTCGACCAGATGCTTTCGGCGTTTATTCTCGGGCTTGCCATAGGCAGTGCCGTCTCGGGCAAGCTCCTCAAGAAGGATTCGCTTGTGGTGCTTTCGATGGCGCAAATCCTCATGGCGTTCTTCGCGCTGTGCACGCTGTATTTCCACAAGCCCTTCTGGGGCATGATGAACGAGGCAAACCAGATATTCAACCCCACCAACGACGGCTATGTCTGCTGGAGCCTCTTCAAGTATGCGCTCTCTGTATTGTGGATGGTGCCCACGAGTTTCTTTGCGGGCATGACGCTCCCGCTCATTACGATTATCCTCACGCGCGCCTTCAGGAGCGAGGCCCCCATCGGGAAGGTGTACGGCTGGAATACCGTCGGCTCCATTATCGGTTCTGCGGGTGGCGGACTGTTGCTGCTCCCGCTGTTGCAGCTCAAGGGCGCGCTGGTGCTGGCCGCCGTGCTCGACTTTGCGATAGGCTTCTTCTTGTTGGTGTTCTACCGCAAGCGCTTCCGTTATAGCGTGCCGTTCTACGTGATATGCGCCTTCATGATTTTGCCTTCCGTCTTTATAGGCTTCGACCCGCACTTGATTACCTCGGGCGCCTTCCGAGCCTACAAGAACCTCCACCCGGATGAAAAAATCATCGTGCGCGACGGCAAGACGGCGACCATCAGTTTCCACGAATCCGAAGTGCATTACTATATCAAGACGAACGGTAAGGCAGATGCCAGCCTAGGCAAGAACCGCGAGAACCCCATCGAGGGCGACGAACTCACGCAGGCCGCGACCGCGTTCATGCCGATGGCCATGAAGACGGAACCCTACGACGCCGCGATGGTTGGTTTCGGGAGCGGCATGGGTGCGCACTACCTGCTTGCCGACCCGCTCTTGAAGGATTTCGACTGCGTAGAAATTGAACAGGAGATGATGGACTTGGCGAAGGGGTTCTACCCGTGGAACTCCCGCGGCTACGATGACCCGCGCATCCATATCTACATCGACGATGCGCAGACGTTCTTCCTTACGAACCGCCGCCAGTACGATTTGATGATTAGCGTACCTAGCAACCCGTGGGTCTCCGGCGTGGCAAGCCTCTTTAGCCACGAGTTCTACACCAAGATGCGCCGCTACATCAAGCCGGGCGGACTCTGGGTGCAGTGGATCCAGACGTATGAGTTTAACGACCAACTGTTCTTGAACATCTTGAAGGCGCTCGACGTCGCGTTCCCGTACGTGAGCCTGTACAAGGCGCCTGAGGAACCCGACATCATCATCGTTGCAAGTGACCAGCCCGTATTCCAGAAGGGCATCGGGCGCTTCAGTACCGACCCTGTCCTCGTGAAGGAGTTCAACCGTATCCATCGTGATCCGGAATTCTTCGGCGAGCAGAACTTCCTGTTCACATCCAAGATGGTGAAGTCGCTACTGGATGGCGTGGCCCCGAACAGCATCTTTACGCCTATCGTAGACAACAAGGCCGAAGAAGCGCGCTTCGTACATTCGCAGGCGCATATCGTGCAGGTGTTCGACAGCTGCGAAGTGTGCTGGCCCGAATACCTTGACTCTGCAGAAAATGAACTCCGCCGTCCGTTCCGCGTGAAGCAGATGATGCAGGCGGGCGTCGACCCGTACAAGAAGCTCGGCCTGCTGGCTTACCTCGACAAGGTACAGGCGCAGGTGGATTCTGCGGTCACCGTGAATGCGGCAAAGCAGGCTGCGCTGGCTCAGGAAGCCTCTCGCGCTCCGGCTGACTCGACCGCGGACAGCGTTGCGGTTGCCGACACGACGAAGCCCGCGATGCACTTCATGGTGGCGGAACGTTCACCGGAATGGGTCAAGTTCCGCATGGAATATATTGAATGGATCCGCGGAGTCCCGATGGAAGCCCGCGATAGCAACGAGGTGTACAACCGCGTCCGCGACCTCGTGGACATGAGCGCCTTCCCGGCTTCGTTCACCGACGAGTTCAACATCCTGGAAATCGCCCGCGTCAAGGATTACCCGACGGCGGCGCGCCTTGTGGCGGACTTCTACGAGAAGTACGAAATCAAGGACATGGACGAGTTCTTCCTCAGGAACGTGCTGCTCATCTCGCTTCTTGCGGGCGAACCCGAGCTCGCGAATGCCATCTACCAGGATGCCATCAAGAATCACGAAAGCTTCTTCCCGGTGGAGAAGTTCCTCATCGAGCGTGAAATCGTGAAGCTCCGCCGCAGCTCAATCCGGAAATAGGATTGTGAGCCCGTTCGCGGCTCTCTGGCGACGACAAAAAAGCGGGTTTGAGCCCGCTTTTTCTAATGACTAATAACTAATGACTTGCTAGAACAGGAAGCAGATTCCTATCGAAGCGTAGCTCGTCAAGAAGTTGGAATCCTTGAAGGCCGTTTCGCCGGCAGACATCAGGGTCGGGTTCAACAGGTTCGTGAAGCCTTGCACCAGGCGGAGGTTCAGCTGCACCCAGCGGGTGAGCATGTAACCCAAGTCGATTGCCGCACCGAGTTCGAAACTCGTGGTGACGATAGTGTTGGAGCGGGTCTGGTCTTCGCTCATGTCGAGGTTCTGGTGGAACTCGGAAGACCCTGTCAGCTTTAAGCCGAGGTTCAGGCCTGCGCCTACGAACATGTTCAGGTCGGCGAACGTGTAGCGCACGATGAGCGGAATTTCGAACATCATGATGTCGAGGCTTGCATCGTTATCGCCGAAGTCGGTGTCGGTTGCGTAGGAATAGTGGCGGTACGTGAACACCAGTTCCGGGACCATGTTCAGGTTCTTGACCCCGAGTGGCAGTTGCACCAGCATACCCGCGCCTCCCTGGAACCCGAGCCCCCAGCCCGAGGTCTCTGCGCCAATAATCGTATTGACGCCGGCGCTGGCATGCACGCCAAGCAAAATGGAACGGGCGAAACCTTCGGCGCGCTGCCTGTTGATTTCGGCTTTCGATGTTTTTTCTCTTCTGTACTGCGCGTATTCGGCAGCATACTCTGCGTCGTCGGCGAATTCGCTTGCAGCAGAACCGTCGTACTCCTCACCACCGCTCTTTGCGGTGGAAGTTGTCGTTTCGTCGTTGTCGAAATCGTCAAATTCGTCTGCGAGGGAAGGCACAGTTGCGGCAAGCATTGCCGCGGCCAGGAAAGGTACGATTCTCAGGTTCATGCTTGAATTATAACAAAAGAAAGTTAAACACCTTCTTTATTATAAATATCTTTGTCCCAAAAAGGAAGGGGCAAATTTTTTTTTACCTGAAAACGGAACTTTTTATGCCGTTTTTTCTGGTTTTTCGCTTACAGGAACAGTGAGACTCCGACTGTCACGTGAGTGCCTAACAAATTCGCCTTCTTGAGGGCGGATTCGAAGACCACGTCGCTGTTCAGGAGGTTTGTAAAACGCTGTAGGACACGCAGGTCGACGGAGATGTTCTTGTTCACGCTGTAGGCGACTTCGAAAATGCCGCCGAGTTCCAGACTTTCGGTGGGAATCGTGTTGTCGTGCGTTTCGTCTTGCTCTGTCGTCGTGCTTGTGTTGATGGTCTGGTCGAAAGCCGAAGATCCCGTGAGTTTGAGGCCAAGGTCGAACCCGAGACCCAGGGTAATGTTGCCCCCGCCGATGGCGTACTTGACGATGAACGGAATTTCAAACAAGGCGACATTAATGCGGGCTTCGTCTTCTTCGCTGTAGTCCTCGTATTTGAGGTCGGCGTCGTAGCGGTAGCGGAAGTAACTGAAGGAGAGCCCCACAGTGGCGTACAGACCTTCGATTCCGATTTTTGTCTGAGCGATGATTCCGGCAGTGGCTTCGTATCCGATGCTCCAGTCTTCAGTATGGCTGCCGAGGAAAATCAGGTTGAAACCGCCGCCGAACCTGAAGCCCAGGCTGAACCCGCTCGAAAAGCCTTCGCGGCTTGCGCGGCTAATGTCTGCGTTCTCGTTGGTGTAGCGGTCGTAGGTGTCGTCGTCATCATCGTCGTCGTCGCTGCTTGCGACTTTGGTATCGGGTGCGGAATCCTTGCATTCCGGGAGGAGCGAGTCCGCAGGCGTGCAGTCTTCTTCTTCGTCGGAATCGGCGCTCGCGTCTTTAGTTTTTTCCGGGGCCGATTCGGCCACGGTTTCGCCACAGCCATCCCCGATGCAGTCGGGGTTCGGCTCGTCGTTGCCGTCGTTCAGTTCCGTGCTGCCCCCATTCTGCGAGGCGATCCATGCGGAATCGGTTTCGGCGGGGTATTCGTCCTGTGCGAAGGCAGAACAGACAATCCCCGAAAAAATGATGGCGGTAAATACCCTAAACAATTTCATGGTGCTGAATTTAGAAAAAAAGGAGGTGGTCAAGGGGGCGATGATAGAAAACTGTCGCCAATTTCGCACATTTTTCTTACAGAGTACCCGCGTTGGTCTCTTATGGACAAATTTGTTATATTGGCAATTGTATTACAAGGGGACTTTCCGTATGTCATTAGCCTTCCGCAACATCCCTCTTTCGGCAATTGCCTTTGCAGCTGCCATGTCGTTTGCCCTTGTCGCCTGCGGCGACGATTCCTCGTCTGCAAGCAACGACGATACCCCTGTATCTTCTTCAGAGGAAGGTGAAATTCTGTCGTCCTCTTCAGAGTCGCAGTCAGTGCTTGAAGATGAAAAGGATTTTTGCGGGGGAGAGTGCCCGAATCCTGAAGTGGGCGATGTTTGCACATGTCGGAGGGAGGAAGGTGTCGGAAAGTGGCGACATCCTTATACAAAATGTTACCGCTATATAGATGAGGGCTGGAGTTATGTTGGGACAATTCAATACGTTCCACGGGGTGTTCCGCGCGAGATTTCTTGCGAAGATTTTGTGACAATTTTGGATATGGCTCCAGATAAAGAATGTTCCTTAGGAAAAGAGGGCGACACTGATTCTCTTCTTTATCGGGAATGGACTCTATATTATAAATGTGCAGAAGGCAAATGGACGTTGACGGATTCCATCAATTACTACTGCAATAAAGAAAAAGCTATTGATAAAGCTATTGATGGCGAAAAATGCTTATTGGTTCGCGATGGGAAAAACCGGTATTATAGGAAAAAACTCAATCTCAGTTATTGGGTTGAAGTTGATATAGTATCCTATTATTGCGAAGATGTTGATAGTGACACCTGTTCTTTCAAAAATGACAGCGCGACGGACGATACAATCTTGTCCAGTTCTTCGAATGCTGGCGAAGAGAAGCCCGAGGAAGGAAAGGAATGTCCCGCCGAAAGCGAAGGCGTGTATGCGTCGGTATTAGATACGCTCGCCGTGTATGACGATGGAAATGCGATGGTTTGGGATAAATATTACCATTGCGAAGCGGGTAAGTGGGTGGAGACTGAATGCCGCGACCCGCAGGAAGCATGTACTGCGGACAATGAAGGCGAAATGAAGAATGTCGTATGCTCGCAGCAACCGGACAATCCTAAGGCAGCAAAGGAAGAATGGGACTTTGTATGCAAGGACAAGAAATGGGAAAAAATGTCTGCTGAAGAATCAAGGGTAGCTCGAATTAATGCACAGTGCACCAAGGACGATACGAAAATCGGAGATGTTTGCAGTATCATTTCTGGCGGAAACGTGGCTTTTGGGATAATGCCCAACCTTCTAACTTGTTATGTCTATACCGAAGAGGGGTGGGTTTCGAAGGCTAGCGGCAGCGTTAGCTCAACTTGCGAGGAACTCTTGAACGCTCCGGCGGATTCTACTGCGGCAGAAGACTAACACGCTCTTTTAAGGGCTTTAACCATCGGGATGGCTGACCGCCGTCCCTTTTTCTTGCTATCTTTTACCCCGAAAAATTTAAAGTGGCTTTGCTGACGGCTGCTGATTGACCTGCTGACGAAATCTTTCGTCTTTCGTCTTTCGTCTTTCGTCTCTCGTCTGGCAGAACCAACCTGAGGTATAAAGCAAATGGCAAAGTACAATCCGCAAGAGATCGAAACCAAGTGGCAAGCCTACTGGGAAGAACATCAAACTTTCAAGACGGGCACCGATAAGTCCAAGCCCAAGTATTACTGCCTGGACATGTTCCCGTACCCGAGTGGCGCTGGCCTCCATGTGGGTCACCCCGAAGGTTACACCGCT
>JBGUQN010000040.1:0-5177 GCA_045131085.1 Fibrobacter sp. | reverse complement strand
CATCGGGGCCTGGAAGAAGGCGTATCTCAAGGGTAAGAACGCGCTGTTTACGCTGCTCATCTTCGTGGGCGCGCCGATTGCGCAGACGATCTACGGCATGTTGCTGATGATGTACATCTTGAACAAGGCGCAGACAGCTCCGGAAAACTGGGCGGCATACCTTGGCGTGGGCATCTTCGGTGGCATTGGCATGCTGGCCTCTGCCTGGTACGTGGGCAAGTCGGCGGCTGACGCCTGCAACGCCCTCGGCGAAACCGGCAAGGGCCTCGTGAACTACCTGATGGTGCTTGGCGTCGGCGAAACCGTCGCACTGTTCGTCATGGTGTTCTCCATGATGCTCGTGTCGTAAGGTTATATAGCGGGGCTAGTTCTGCCCCGCTTTCTTTTGGTTGAATTGTTGCCGATAATGCGGATTATGTAAACTAAATACACGGAAAAACGATGGTCGGGGCGTATAAATTTGCTTTTTGGTGCTGGTTTATATGCTTTTGGATATTGCGATTTTTTGCAAGGGCATATAAGAACGCGCAATTCGTTAAGCTTATACGCCCCTAGAGTGGATTTTGGGGTGTTTTTTGCGCTATTTGATGCTCATTTTATGCAAAACAGCCGCTTTTGGGGCTTTTTTTATGCAAAAAACGCTCGTGGGGGCATATAAACTGGGGCGTTTCGCAAGTTTTATACGCCCCAAGGGCAAAATCGCGCTTCTGGGCGCGTTTTGTTTCAAAATAAAACCGCCAGCCGCGCAAAACTCCCTAAAATCAGCCAAAACCCTCGCCTTTTATATTGGCACGTTATTTGCTATTTTGCGCTCGAAAAGAGCGCATTTAGCTAGGCTCGGCCATGTCAAAACATAATTGTTTTGCCGCGACACTCGCCATTTGCTAAATTTGTGCCGAAAATTGTAAAACGTATGCCCGACGGATATTTTCTCGCGGGCAATCAGATAAGGTTAAAGAAATGGCAGAAGATTTGAACGAACAGGAACCGACAGCAGAAGAAAAGGCAAAATTCGAACAGGACGTGCTCAAGGCCGCCGAAGACGCCATGAAGATGGAAGCCGAAGCTAATAAGGCTGACGAAGCCCAATCCACGGACGCACCTGCCGACGCTACCGCCGAGCAGCCCGCAGACGCTGCTGAACAGCCCGCGGAACCCGCTGCCGAAGACCCGACTGCAGCCCTCAAGGCAGCCCTCGCCGACGCCAACGACCGCAACCTGCGCCTGATGGCCGAATTCGACAACTACCGCCGCCGTACCGCCAAAGAACAGCTCGAACTCATCGAAACGGCAAACGGCAAGCTCCTAGAGAAACTCTCCGAAGTGCAGGATAACTTCGAACGCGCCTTCGCGAGCGAAAACAAGGCCCAGGATTTGGAAGCCTTCGAAAAAGGCATGCAGATGATTTACAACCAGTTCGCGAAGATTTTGACCGACGCGGGCCTCGAACAGATTGACCCGACCGGCGCGGAATTCGACCCGAACATGCACGAAGCCCTGATGCAGCAGCCCAGCGATACCGTGCCCGAAGGCCACGTGGTCACCGTGTTCCAGAAGGGCTACAAGCTCAAGAACAAGATCTTGAAGACCGCGAAGGTCATCGTCTCTTCCGGAAAGTAAGCCGGCGCTGCCATCCGGAGCCGCGCGAGACTCCCCCGCACCTACCCTTTTGAAAAAATGTCAATGATAAGTTAATCCCGGGGCTTCCGCGGGGCTTTTCGCGATATATCTTTATCTCTGGTGTAAAACATGTTTGGAGATTAAGATGAAAAATATCTTATTCGTTTCTTCCGTATTGGCCTTGGCTTGTACGGGTTTCGCTCAGAAAATTGTAATCACGACGAACTATACGGCGGACCCGGCGCCCTATGTCCATGGGGATACGGTTTACCTGTACACGACCCACGACGAGGACAATGCCGACGGGTTCATGATGTACGACTGGCTGTTGCACACTTCTACGGACATGGTCAACTGGACCAGTCACGGTGCCGTAGCGAGCCTGGGAGACATCAAGTGGAGCACAAAAACCAACGGGGCCTGGGCGGAACAGGTCATCGAGCGCGACGGCAAGTGGTTCATGTACGTCCCCATTCACGGCAATGGCATTTCCGTCTTGGTGGCGGACAACCCTTACGGCCCCTTCAAGGAACCTTTGAACAAGGCCCTGGTCTGGCAGCGCGAGCACTGGAACGATATCGACCCTACCGTCTGGATTGACGACGACGGACAGGCCTACTTGTACTGGGGCAACCCCGAATTGTACATGATCAAGTTGAACAAGGACATGATTAGTACTCAGGGTTCCATCGTCACCTACCCCAAGATCAAGGATTACCAGGAAGGCCCCTGGGTCTATAAGCACGGCAACAATTACTACATGACTTTCGCATCGACCTGCTGTGCGGAAGGTATCGGGTATGCCATGAGCGACAAGATTACGGGCCCCTGGACCTACAAGGGCGACATTATGCCGCATTCTTCGCGCAGTAACGGAAACCACCCGGGTATCATCGATTTCAAGGGGAAATCCTACGTTTTCGGCCTAAATTACGAACTTTGGCGTTACAAGTCCGAGAAGATGGGCCAGAAATTCCAACACAAGGAGCGTCGTTCTGTCGGCCTTTCCGAAATGAAGTACAACGCCGACGGCACTATTCAAAAGATTGACTATTGGCCGGACAATGGCGTGGCCCAGCTGGAGGATTTCGACCCGTACAAGCGCGTGGAAGCGGAAACCATGTCGTGGGGCGAAGACGTGAGGGTCCGTAAGAGCGGCGCTGCCGGCAATACGGTCATCACCAATCTTTCCGAAGGAAAATACACCAAGATTAGCGGCGTGGAATTCGGCGACGCGGGCGCGGAAAGCTTCTCGGCATCCGTTCTGAGCGTCAAGAAGGCATCGAGCATCACCGTCCGCCTGGACAAGGTGGATGGCGAAATCGTCGGCAAGGCGGAATTTAGCGCTGACGGCCTGGTGACGGTGCCGCTGACCGGTGCGGTCGGCAAGCACGACGTGTTCTTCGTGTTCGCGGGCGATTTCGAGGCGGACTACTGGGAATTCGAGGACAGCAAGACTTCCATTCCGCAGGGTCCGTTCTGCAAGGCGAAACTCAGCGACCCCGAGGCTAAATGCGACGTGCCGGTCGTGGGCGCGAAGGTCGAGGGCACGGCCAACTTCATCGACTTCGAGAACTACGACGTGGGCGGTGCCGGCAAGGCTTACTACGACATGGATACCAAGAACCAGGGCGGCGAATACCGCGAAGACCGCGTGGACATCGTGAAGAACGGCGACGGATTTGCCGTGGGCTACACGCAGAAGGGCGAATGGCTGGAATACACCGTGAACGTGCAGGCCGGCGGGAAACTCCCCTTCGAGCTCAGCTATGCAAGCGGCATGGACAACACGGGCGTGCGCCTGTTCATGGACGACGAGCCGATTACCGACACGCTCACGCTCGCAGGCACCGGGGATTTCGACACCTACGGCACCTTCAAGGGCACGACCACCAAGGAACTCACCGAGGGCGAGCACGTGCTCAAGGTGATGGTGACAAGCGACTACGTGAACCTCGACTGGATTGCCTTTGGCGAAAGCGAAGGCAGCGCTGAGGACATCAGAAACGGGAAAACGGACATTGTGCCGAAAATCGCCCTAAACGGCGCCGGAGCCGCGGGCATGGCAAATGCTTTCGCAAGGGCCGCAGGCAGCTACAGGGTATTCGACCTGATGGGCTCCGAACTCGGGAACATCCGCCTGAACGCCGGCGCGACGCTCACGGACCTCAAGGCCGGACTCAAGACCGCCGGCTTCGGGAGCGGCGTCTACGTGGTCCGCAACCCCGCCGGAAAGACCCTGAAATTGCAAGTCGGGGAATAAGTTCCCGCGGATCTTAAACCGCGCGCAGCCACCCCCGCCTTAAAAATCCCCGACCTCTCGTAACGAAGGCCGGGGTTTTTAGTGTCAAAGTTTAATGCAATTTTATGCAAATTGCAGAATATTGAATAAAACTGCAGTATTTTTATTAAAAATTATTGCTTTTTGCAGTCAATAAATGTATATTTGTAAGGTAACAAAGGAGCATTATATGGCACAGGCAACGATATCCGCACGCATCGACAGCAAGGACAAAGAAAGCTTTGACAAGTTCTGCAGCAATGTGGGGCTGTCCACTTCTGCCGCCATTTACATGTTCGTGAAAAACGTCATCAACGAGCGCCGCATCCCCTTTGAAGTCCGCGAGCCCTCCCCCCGCTACAACGCAAGCGACATCGAAGCCCTCAAGAAAGGCATCGAGCAACTTAACGCCGGGAAGGGTGTCGAACACGAACTCATCGAGGTGGACGACTAATGAAGAAAATTTGGTCAGACAAAGCCTGGGACGACTACCTCTACTGGCAAACACAAGACAAAAAGACTCTAAAAAGAGTTAACCAGCTTGTTAAAGACATTGAACGCAACAATTTTGAAGGCATCGGAAAACCCGAAGCATTGAAGGGCAACCTCAGCGGATTCTGGAGCCGCAGAATCGATGACGCAAATCGGCTAATTTATCGTATCAACGGCGAGTTCATTGACATCCTTTCGTGCAAAGGACATTACGAAGACGTTTGACGATTACATCAATCCCTTGATGAATTCTTCTGCATCGGCTACGGGTACTCCGTTTTTGAGTTCGGAGATAGCTTCAATGCAAGATTTTTTCATGATAAAACCAATCTCTTGACAATGGGTTAATCTGAAAATACATTTGATGTATGATGATGAAACCAATATCGACATTTGATAGGATTATGGCGGATCCGAAGCAGAAAGGGGCTTTATTGAAACTCCAGAAGGCTCTTGCCGAGGGCGAACGATCCGCCGAGCAAAGCGGATGGCTTTCTGCAGCAGATGTGCGAAAGAAATTTTAGGCCCTTTTTGTGCTGACCTCCCCTACGGATTTTTTTATATTTAATAATTTGCGATCTCCAAGGCTTTCGGTTTAACCAAAACTCTACGTTTTTTGAAATGCCGGTGTGTTGGGGCACGGGGTGGTTGTTTTGGGGCGGGGTATAGGTTATATTTAGGAGTGAGGTTTTTATGTTGAAGAAGTTTGGACTTTTGTCATCGTTAAAATGCGTTGGGCACATCGGTATGGTGTTCTTTATCGCAAGTATCTTTCTCTTGGCCG
>JBGUQN010000039.1:0-30238 GCA_045131085.1 Fibrobacter sp. | reverse complement strand
GAGCGTACCGCCATCGGGCTTTTCCTGGCCCATAATCATCTTGAACAACGTTGTCTTACCTGCACCGTTCGGGCCGATAATGCCCACAATGCCGGAGCGCGGCAGGTTGAAGTTCAAATCGTCGAACAGCACCTTGTCGCCAAAGGCCTTCTGCAAGTGTTCCGCCTGGATAACGATATCGCCCAAGCGCTTGCCGTTTGCAATGTGAATCTGCGCCACCTTGATCTGCTCGCGGGAATCTTCGGCAAGCAATTCCTCGTAAGCCTTGAGACGAGCCTTGCTCTTGGCCTGGCGTGCCTTCGGGCTCTGCTTGACCCATTCCTGTTCGCGAGCCAAACGCTTCTGCCTGTCGGACTCGCCCTTCTCTTCGCCGCGGAGGCGTTCGAGCTTCTGGTCGAGCCACTGGGCGTAATTGCCTTCCCAAGGAATGCCGCGGCCGCGGTCGATTTCCAGAATCCAGTTCGTCACGTTGTCGAGGAAGTAACGGTCGTGCGTCACGAGAATCACGGAGCCCTTGTATTCGCGGAGGTGGCGTTCAAGCCAGGCGACCGTTTCGGCATCCAGGTGGTTCGTCGGTTCGTCCAAGAGCAGCAAATCCGGTTCTTCCAAGAGCAGGCGGCAGAGGGCCACACAGCGCTTTTCACCGCCGGAGAGGTTTGTCACCGGCCAGTCGCCCGGCGGGCAGCGGAGAGCGTCCATCGCGATTTCGATATTGCGGTCAAGGCTCCACAAGTCCTGCGCGTCGATGATGTCCTGGAGCTTCGCCTGTTCGTCCAAAAGCTTGTTCATCTCGTCGTCTTCCATGGGTTCGGCGAACTTCATGGAAATTTCGTTGAAGCGGTCAAGCACGGCCTGCTTCTTGGCCACAGCCTGCATCACGTTTTCCTTGACGGTCAGGTTCGGGTCCAGCTGCGGTTCCTGCGGCAGGTAGCCCGCAGTGCGGCCCGGCTCAATCCATGCTTCGCCCTGGAATTCCTTGTCGATGCCCGCCATGATGCGCAACAGCGTCGACTTACCGGCACCGTTCTGGCCGATGATGCCAATCTTTGCGCCGTAGTAGAAACTGAGGGAAATATCCTTCAGCACCTCCTTGTTAGGCGGGTACGACTTGGTCATCTTGTACATGTAGAAGACGAATTTTTCTGCTTTGTTTTCGGCCATATTTGGGTGTTAGGTTATAGGTTTATGTTTTATGAATAAAAAAGACGATGCCGGAACGGGGTCCGGCCTGACAATTGCAAAAAACTATCTGTTATTCAGATAATCAAGAACCTTGCTCGTGAGGTCGTTCTCCTTTTTCCAGAAGAGAACAGAACCAGTCGCACGGTCCACGACCATGTCGTAGCCTTCCTGAAGTGCAATCTCGTTAATTGCCTTGCGGATAAGCTGGATAATCGGCGCGCTCACCTTCTCGTTCTGCGTGATGAGTTCGCCCTTACGGCCGTACACACGGTCGATAAACGTCTTGAGTTCGGTATCTTTCTTGTTGTATTCCGCTTCAAGCTCGCGCTTCTTTTCGTCACTGAGCATCAGGATCTGCTTGTCGAGTTTTTCCTTGATGGCAGAAAGTTCCTTCTGCAACAGGTTGGCCTGCTGTTCCCACTTGGCCACCTGGCGGTCGTATTCTTCCTGAGCCTTCTTCGTGCCCTTGTAGCCGTCGAAGATGAGCTTGGAATCCACGTGCGCGATACGCAAGCCATCTTCGGCAAAAACCGCGCTTGCGAACACCATCATCAAAACGATTAGAACCTTGCGAATCATAGAGCCTCCAAATTCCTTAGAATCCCTGACCAATGACAAAGTTGAATTCCATGTCGCCCACGTTGGTGCGCTGCAGGCCCGTGTAGGTTTCGCCAATATCCAGAGGCCATGCGAAGTCAAACCCGATGATACCCAGCATCGGCACCACTACGCGGAAACCGAAACCGATATCCTTCTTGAGGCTCGACGGATCCCATTCGCTAAGCGGGTTCCTGCTGGGCTTTGCAACCTTCGTCTTGGGGTCATAGCGTTCACCGAACACGTTACCCGCATCGAAGAAGAACGGCAACAGGTAGAACGTCTGCGGAACGATACCCAGCTGGAGTTCGGCACCGATGTACTGGTAGCTGCGGCCCAGGCGGCGGTAGCCGATAGAGCCCGAACTATAACCACGCATGTTGCCTTCGTAGCCCATCACGCCGCCCATCGTGTAGAGTGTGCGGTACTGCAACTGGTCACCGAAGATAACGCCGTACTCGTTGGTAAGAGCAATCGCCAAGCGGTCGCGGAACAGCGGGAACCACCACTTGATGGTGAGTTCCGTCTTGATGAAGCTAAAGTCACTGAAGAGGAGGTCATCGGCAATCTGCACGTCAAGCACGTAGCGGGAACCTTCAGTCGGGAACTGCGGCAGGTTCTTGTCGTCGCGCACCAAGCGGAAGTTGATAGCCGATTCGATACCGGTGTACACCACGTAGCTATCGTCGATATTCGGGCCCTGCTTGTTCATGAGCCAGCTGTAACCGATCTGTCCGTAGAAGTAGTCATCGGGCCACTTGAGGCGCTTACCCAGGTACACGCTTCCACCGTAACGGGTAATGTCCGGGTCGCCGTAGTCTTCCATGTTCCACCAGGTGTAACTCAGGCTTGCACCGAGAGTAATCGGCTTGTCCATGAGCCAGGGTTCCTGGAAACTAAGAGATGCACTCTTCTTGTCGGCACCGTATTCCAAGCTCAGGCTCGCCGCCTGGCCATCGCCCATACAGCAGTTCGGGATAGAAACGCTAGCCGTACCCACCAGACCATCGCTTTCACTGTACGACACGCCCAGGCTGAACTGGCCCGTACCGGCTTCCTTCTCCTGCACGGTGAAGTCGAGGTCGACTTCCTGTTCACCATAGACCTTGATATCAGGAATGACCATGTCGAAGTAGTTGAGCTGCATGATTTCGCGGAAGCTGCGTTCCAATGCAGACTGGCGGTAGGTATCGCCCGGGTACAGGCGCACTTCGCGGCGGATGACCTTTTCGTTGGTCTTCGTGTTGCCGTGGATGTAAACCTTGTGGATGCTTGCCGGCAAACCTTCGCGCATGCGGTAAGTGAGGTTCACCACAGAGTCGTTCTCGAACGTACGTTCTTCATCGAACTGCGCAAACAGGTAACCGTCTTCGCGGTACACATCAATCAATGCCTTGCGGGATGCTTCGTACAGGTACTGGTCAAACACCGCACCGCTGTCGAGGCGGAAGGTAAATCCAAGCACCTTGTCATTCAGCACTTCGTTTCCGGAGAAGTGCACGCTACCCATGTAGTAACGGCGGCCTTCGTTCATGCCGATGTGGATACAGATGGCGCTAGATGTCTTGATGTTGTCGTACTTGTTCAAGAGCGGGAACATCTCTTCAATCATATAGCGCACGAGCAACTTTTCTTCGTATTCCGAAAGTTTCTTGATTTTCTTGAGCGAATCGATTTTCGGGTTATTAAACTTGTGGCCATCCACAATCTTGAGCCATTCCTTGCGGGAATTCTCATAACGGATAATGTCGTTCAAGAGCTTAAGAGCGTCTTCTTCTTCCTTGACCTGCGGGAGAGGACGGGTGACATACCCGTGGTTAGAGGCTTCCCTTGTGCGGCGGAAGAAGTGTGAAACTTCCATGGTGGGTTTGCCCGCCATCTTGTGCATGGCCGTTGTCGGGTCAGACATGGCACGGTTCAGCTGGTCATAAAGCGGCTGCAGCCTTTCCCCTACCGGCACCATACGCCCAAGGTAGAACAGGCAGCTTGAATCCGGGAGGTATTCAGCGCGGTAATCAGTCAGTTCGGCATCCAAGTAACCGAAATGGCGGATGGCGTTGAGCACGGTATCGCGGTCGGCCTCGAATACGTTTTCCTTGAACTCGCCACCGCCGTACCACTGGTCCACCTTCGTGAGCATGTGGTCGGTAATGTCAATTGCAGGCACGTTGTCATTGCCCTTGATATCAATTTCACGTACCTTGACCTTCTCGCCTTCGCGAATAATGAAGGTCACCAAGTTCTTGTTGTCATCCACCGGAGTTTCGCGGTAGCCCACTTCCGCAAGCAGGAAGCCTTCGGAATGGTAGTAGTCAATCATCGCCTGGCGGTCGCGTTCGAGCTGGCTCTTGCTGTATACCTGGCCCGGAAGCATGCGCAACTTGAGGCGCAGGTCTTCCTCGGAAACCTCGTCGCAACCGTCCAAGATGGCAGAATCGAGCGCCGGAAGTTCCTTGATCTTGAAAATAAGGTCTACCTCGGTGCTGTTGTCCACGTAGTCGACCCAGGCAGAGACATCGTCGAACAGGCCCGACTTGTAGAGGGCCGAAACAGCCTCCTGCACCTTGTCCGAAAGCGCTGTCGGGGAATAAGTCTGGCCATCACGAATACCAATGCGGCTTAGAACCGAACGTTGGTCCATGTTCACGTTACCTTCGACCTTGACCTTACGGACCGTATTTTCGGCCATGTAGTCCGTAGGCATCTGGGACATGTCCAACAGCTGGGCCTGAACAAGCCCGACAAAAACAAACACTAGAAAAAACAGACGCGAGTGCAGAATAAACCTACCTATATCGTTTTTTAAACAAAATTTCTGCCCAAAAATACAAAAAAAACGGCGAAAAACCCACAATCAAAACCGAAAAGCGGGCTCAAAATCAACTCCGAAAAACAAACGGGCGGTTTTACACTTTTTGTTAAAAGAGATGAAATCATTTTTTTGCAAAAAAAATCTTGCCCTACCCAATTTTTCACACCGAAAAAAAGATAAATTCTAGTCTGTAATTTTAAACCCGGTCGTAAAGACCGACAACTGAGGATTATATGCGTTCTACCGCCTGGAATGACGAAGAAAACAAGGTCCTGCCCGAAATGGCCCTGGACTTCATGCCCGAAGAAAAATTGCGCGACCTGCAGCTGCAGCGTATGCGCGCCACTGTGAAACTCGCCTACGAAAAGGTTCCGCTTTTCCGTGAACGCATGGACGAAAAAGGCCTCAAGCCCGAAGACATCAAGAGCCTCAAGGATGTGGCAAAGCTCCCCTTCACCATGAAGAAGGATTTGCGCGACACCTACCCGTATGGTCTGTTCGCCGTCGACATGAGCGAAGTCGTGCGTCTGCACGCCAGTTCCGGCACTACCGGCAAGCCCATCGTGGTTGGCTACACCAAGGAAGACATGGACGTGTGGGCCCAGGTCGTGAAGCGCGGTCTCCTCGCCTGCGGCTTCCGCAGCACAGACATCGTGCAGAACTTCTACGGCTACGGCCTATTTACCGGCGGTCTCGGCATCCATGGCGGCTTCGAAGCCCTCGGTGCGACCGTTATCCCCATCAGCGGCGGCAATACCGAACGCCAGGTGATGCTCATGAAGGACTTCGGCGTCACCGCGGTGGGTGGAACGCCCAGTTACTTTGTCCGCATTATCGACGTCGCCGAAAAGATGGGCGTCGACATCCGTGACCTTAAGGTAAAGCGCGGCATCTTCGGTGCAGAACCGTGGAGCGACGGCATGCGCGACTACATCGAAGAAAAGACCGGCATCAAGGCTTACGACATCTACGGCCTTTCTGAAATCGTAGGCCCGGGCGTGGGTTGCGAATGCGAGTGCCGCGACGGCATCCACATCTTCGAAGACCACTTCTACCCCGAAATCGTGGACCCGGAAACTCTTGAACCGCTGCCGGACGGCGAAGAGGGCGAGCTCGTGCTTTCGACGCTCAGCAAGAAGGCCATGCCCATCATCCGCTACCGCACCCGCGACATTACCGCTATCGAGAAGACCAAGTGCAAGTGTGGCCGCACCATCCGCCGCATCCGCCGCATTGGCCGCCGCAGCGACGACATGATCATCATGCGCGGCGTGAACGTGTTCCCGAGCCAGATCGAGACGGCACTCCTCCGCGCGGAGAAGGCTTTGCCGCACTACCAGATTGTGCTCGACACCAAGAACAACATGGACACGCTCGAAGTCAAGGTGGAAGTTTCCCGCGACATGGTGAGCGACTCCATGAGCGCCATGGAACAGCTGAACAAGAAGTTCAAGCACTCCATCGAACAGATTCTCGGCATTTCCGTCATCGTCACGCTGTGCGAACCCGATTCGCTGCCGCGTAGCGAAGGCAAGGCCAAGAGAGTTATTGACAACCGCAAGAAGATGTAAGGAGGTACAACATGAAGATTCCGCAAGTATCCGTATTCGTTTCCAACCGTCCTGGCCGTCTCCAGGCGGTGTGCCGCTCTCTTGCCGACGCCGGCGTGAACCTCCTTTCGCTCACGCTTGCCGACTCCGGCGAGTTCGGGCTTATCCGCCTTATCGTCAGTGACCCGGAAAAGGCCGTCGACGTGCTCGCGAAGGCGGGCCTCAGCGCCACCATCACCGACGTGGTCGCCTGCCCCGTGAACGCCGCCATCGGTGGCCTCGCCGAACTGCTCTCCACAGCAGTGGGCAGCCAGCAGATTGACTACATGTACGCCTACCCCTCCACCCTGAACGGCTCTAACATCATGATCCTGCGCTTCCAGGACGTGGACAAGGCTATCGAAGCCCTGAAGGCCACGAACTTCAAGGCAATCAGCAAGGAAGAACTCCTCGGATAATTCCTTCGCGCCAGATATAAGCGAAGCCCCGCTATTGCGGGGCTTTTTCTTTTGAAAGCCTTGCCGGGAATTACTTCACCATATAAATCGTAAGCGTCTTGCTGTATTCGTAACCGACAATAAGCAGGGCCTGGTTCGCAAGAGGGCTCTTGTCCGCCGGAATAAAGAGAATGCCTTCCGGGCCGCGATCCAGCGGGTCCAAGTAATAGTCAACCACCTTGGGACCCTTGTATTCTTCTGGCTTTGGAGCCTTGAAATATCTAGGTGTTTCGGCTTCCGTCACATCGACGACCATAATCCCGCTGGTGCGTTCCAGGCCGACAAAGGCATAGCGCTTGTAACCGACCTCGCCCACCGTCACGTTTTCCGGTTCGCAGCCCTTGTCACTGCTACGCTTGTCCATCTTGACCTTGTCCTTCTTGGCGTTCCAGTTAAAATATTCCGGAGCAATTTTCGCCAGGATGCGTTCAAACGTATCGTAGGTATCCCAGACAAGCCTCCCTGTTTCGCCATCGAAAATACTCATGGAGCGCGTACCGAAGATATACATGTGCTTGCACGCAAGGCTCTTGGTGCGTTCACCGTCACAGGCGCGTTCCAGCCCGCTCACCGTCAAGTCCTTCAGTTCGTTCAAGAGCGAATCCGTAAACACCGGGCGATACAGCCTCCCTTGTTCGGCAAGCATCATCGGGGTCGTCACGTCGGTCCAAGCCTTGTAATCGTTGACCGGAGCGCCTTCGTTGGCCGTAAGCACGTAGTACTTGTCGCCAATCGCAAAAGCGGCAATGCCATCGGGTTGGCGGAGCCCGCGAAGCGGGTACTTCTTCATTTCAATCAAGCCATTGCTAACGGCATCGATTGTCGCTCCGCCAGAATAATCCAGGTACCCTAACGGGAACACCTTCGTAATCTTCTTCGCCTTCACGTCCAGCTTTGCAATGGCATTGTTCTCTTGCAACGAGACCCAGGCCCACCGGGAATCATCCGACACCGTAATGTATTCGGGTTCCAGCGACTTCACGAAGCCCTGCACACCGGGGGCGCGCACGCCGGCCTTCTTGAGTGCTGTCGTATCGAGTTTATTGAACCGGACTACTGTCGACACGGCATTCTTCCACAAATCGGCATCGTCCGCCTTATCTACAGACAAGATTGCAATTCCACCCTCGGGGTCTTCCGTAAAATCCGTACTCGGCGAACCTTCGCAAGCCACCAGCAAGTTCTTGCCATCGGGCGTAAACTTGATCATGTCAGGCTGGCTACACACCCTGTAAAGCCCTACGACTTCAAGGCTGTCCGTATAGCGCATGACCTGCACCTGGCCATCTTTCCATTCTTCGTCTTCGAGCATCGAGACTGCCACCAGGTCGCCATGGACCGTAACGCTAGATGCATTACCAGGGATTTCCTTTTCAGCAATCTTTTTCGGCATTCCCGGATTGGAAAGGTCCACCACCTCGACAACTTTCGCATCGCCAACGACAAATAATTTGTTCTTGCCGGGCATAAAGTCCGAAATTTCAGCAGTTTTCATCGAAATCGTCGAAAGCGGAGTCAAGACCTTACCCAACTGGAACGGGCCAGCCGACTGAGCATTCTGTTTTGCAAAACAAAAGCCTGTTACTAAGAGCAGGCTAAAAACAACAACGGGGAATTTCCTCATAACTAATCCCTATAAATTACCTCATGATTAACCACATCACCAATAGTCCTATCCCAAGACCGCCAAGGAATGACGACCCGCTCATAGTCGCGGCTTTTCTCTTTTCATCGTCAACCTTTTCCTTGCTCTTTTCGTTCACATCAAAAGCAACGCCCAATGCCTGGGCACAAACCTCATTGTTCTGCTTCATCGTCTGGTAGCTCTTTTCCCAGTTCGCGCACTTGGCCTCTTCGACAACAACCGCCTTGCGGAGTGAATCCTTTTCGATTGCGCAAAGGCTATCGCGAATCTGCATCACGCTATCGCGCATAGCAAGTTCTTCTTGCATTACATCCACAGGAACCTGTTCCGCAGATGCTTCACTTGCAGCAGGTGCATTAGCCGCCGGCACATCGCTTGCCGGGGCATTGCCCGCAGCAAATGCAAATGCGACTACGCAAAAGAGAACTACCAGAAAATGTTTCACAACATGCATAAACTAGACAACCTATTTAGACAGCACAGCCGTCCTTCTCCAGAGACCATCGGAATACTTCACGTAGTAAACTCCGGCGTCAAGCATCTTTCCATCGCGGACAATGGAACCGTCAAGACGGCGGACCTGCAACATGCGCAGCCCATCAGCCGGGCTTGCAGTAAGCACAATGCGTGAAGATTCAGAAGAGGAACTGTCATCCTTTTTGCTCGAAGAGGACTTTGCCTTCGAAGAGCTCGACTGCTTGCCACTCGAAGAAGACTTCGCCTTGGAAGAAGAACTTGCGGGCTTTGCGCTAGAACTAGACTTCGGAGTTTCGCTCGACGAAGATGTAGCCTTCGACGAAGAACTTGCCTGAGACGAACTGCTGGCAACAGTAGACGAGCACGACAGCACGTCGCTGGACGAAGACTTCGGGGTCGAGCTGCTGCTAGATTCAATTTTCGAACTAGAGCTAGACGGCGGAACTACGTTGGAAGAAGAACTGCTGGACTCTCCCGATGCGCAAGAAACCGGAGATTGACTTGAAGACGAGGATTCCGGCTCGATCGGCTTGCGGGAATCGGTCAATACCACCTTGAGCGTCTGGATTCGAACTGTCGGAATTGAGTCAGGAACATTCAAGGCCTTCACTGCATTCGCCAGGACCTTCAGGGAATCATTGCCCGTTGAACTTCCATAATAATGTCTTAGCGTAGAATGAAGGGAATCATGTACAATGGTTTCTGTGTACGAAGCGCCAACAAACCACCATTCGAAAGCAAATTCGAATGTTTTAGAGAACAGCACCTGGTTCGATTGGAAACTGTAATCCGAAGGAATCGATCCAGGGACGAAAACCAACAGGTTATACGTGTTCGTCGAATCATGGCCAGGCATCTCTAGCCAGCGGACATCATATAAGCCCGTAGCATAATCATCTACAACATCTGTCACCCACCGTTGATTCGAATTCCACACGGCAAACGTAACATCGTTGCCTTCCGTTTCGCGACACTCCGCCTTTATGGATATCGGTACATTAAGCGTAGCGCTTTTTTTGACGTTGATTATCAGCGAATCGTAAGACGAATGATAAACCGTTCTAGAAGAATCTTGCCTCTGGGTGCGGATATCACCATACCAGTTGGTTTCCTGAAAGTATGCCGGAACCAATTCAATTTTCTTTTGACCGCCTAGCGAAAGTGAATCGCAGACGTTATGAATTGCAGTCGTCTCCTGGGCAAAAATTGCAGACGCAAATGCGAGAACCGCAGTGGCAGCAAACTTTTTCATAAGACCTCCCTGGCTATATCTTGAAATATATCTTTTTTAGACCTGGGTGAGTATACGCTTCCAGCCGTCTTCGGGGATTTGGGCGCCCATAACCTGCACCACTTCGTTACTGACGACGCTTCCGAGGTTACCGCTGCGTTCCATGTCCCAGCCATTCATGTAGCCGTACAGGAATCCCGACGCCCAGAGGTCGCCAGCACCCGTCGTATCGATGGCCTTAGCAGGGCCGGCCTGCACATGCACCACCTTGCCGTCTTTGGCAATCAGGGCGCCGCGCTTGCCGATTTTTACCACGGCAACTTTAGCCTTCCCCGCAAGCACGTCGAGTGCGGCTTCTTCCTTAACGCCCGCATAGGCAAAAGCTTCGTCTTCGTTTGCGATAATGATGTCTATCATACCTTCGGCAAAGAGTTCGTCGAACAGTTTGCGGCAGGCATCCACCACGCCAAAACTGCTGAAGTCGAGTGCCGTTTCCACACCCAGGCTACGGGCCAACGTGAACGACTTCTTGAAGCAGTCCGCATTGAATGCACGGTAGCCTTCGGCATACAAGAGTCCCACGCCGTCATAGAGCGCCGGCACAAAGTCATCGCTAGCAAGGAAGTCCGAAGCCCCAAGGTAAGTCCACATGGAGCGCTGGGCATCGGGCGTCACTGCAGAGAACACACAACCCGTCGCGGCATCGCTCACTCCAAGCTTGGATTCTACGCCATTCTTTTCAAGGTGCGCACGGAAAATGCGGCCCAGTTCGTCGTCACCGATTTTCGAGATGAAGGCAGCCTTGCCCCCCAGGCGAGAAAGCCCGACCATCGTATTGCAGGTAGAACCACCCGGCACGCGCAGCGGATTCTGGAGCGCCGCGAGGAACTTTTCCATCTGCGGCCAGTCCACCATGTTCATGCCGCCCTTCTGCACGCCCTGCGATTCAATCCATGCGTCATCTACATTCGCCAAAATATCTACAAGGGCTGCGCCCATACCTAAAACTTTCTTCATTACATTCCTCCCCTACGGCGGCGAAGCTTTTCGCCTGCACGCAGCAGAAATTGACGTTCCGAATCGGTAAGAGAATTTATCCCTTCGCGATTCACCTTCTTGAGAATTTCATCCATGCGCTTCTGTTCGTCCATGTAGAAGACTTCGCCCTCGAGCGGTTCGTCCCCGCGGGATTGCGACGGTTCTCCGTCTCGCACATCAGAATCCGTTTCTTCCGGCGCCCTGCCTACATGTACGCGGAACCTCGGGCGGCGTGCACGACGCACACCGCTTTCTACCTTGTCGGCAAAACCTTCCAGCGTGCGGCCAAAACCGCGTTCGTATATCCACATATAAAGGAACCCGCCCACGACACCGCCCAGGTGCGCGAAGTGCGCAATTCCGTCGCTAGAATGAGCCATCAGCACATCAATTGCCACCATAAACCACATTGCATACTTTATGCGCATCGGGAAAAAGAAGAACAGCAACAGCATGCGGTTCGGGAAAAACTTGTAGTACGCCACGAATATTCCCATCAGGGCACCGGACGCACCGATAATCGGGGCACTCGTAAGCCCCATCAGGTACATCGCCAGGCTGAATACCGCCGCAAAAATCCCGCAGAACATGTACATTGCGGTAAAGTGACGGCCTCCCATCATGTCGGCGACTTCACTGCCGAACATCCAGAGCATCAGCATGTTGAATACAAAGTGCCAAAAGTCTATGTGCACGAACATGTAGGTCACAAAACGCCAAGCCTGCTCCGGCGCAAACGGCCAGAAGGCGCCCAGGAACGCGAGGTAGTCGCGAACATTCCCATCGCCAAGGCCAGGCAAGTTCAAGTGCAGGCCGAGCACAGAGCCACCTACAAATGCTATACCAAAAACGACGGCATTGATAATCAGCAGTACGCGGACGACTTTAGGTAAAAATTGAAAAGGTCTCATAGTGGTTGCTGGTTACTGGTTATTGATCTCTGTTTACTTGAATTGCAAGAATCCAGAAGTATTTTCACGATTTCTTCGGGCACGTACTTCGCAAGCAACTTGCCACCTTCCGTGCCGCCGCCAACGCCCGCCTTCAAAAGTTCGCGCACCACAGTGCTAGATACCATCAGGTGTTCGGGGGCACTCGACAAGAACACCGTCTCGCATTCCGGGCAAAGCATCTTGTTGTTCCAGGCAACTGTCTGCTCGTAATCTACGTCGGCAGCGTTACGGATGCCACGCACCAGGTACTTCGCGCCGACGCGTTTTGCAAAATCGACAGTAAGGCCATCGAAGCAATCCACCTTCACGTTCGGGAACTGCGACACGGCCTTGCGCACCATGTCTGCACGGATTTCCTCGTCAAAAAGGTACTTCTTGGACGCATTCACCGCAAGGAGCACGTACAACTCGTCAAACAGCGCTGCGGCGCGCTTCACGATATCTAGGTGACCAAGCGTAAATGGGTCGAACGACCCCGCGAATACGGCAATTTTCTGCATACCGTAAATATAGAAATTTTACGGCTAGCCCCTATATATCACCAGCGAGGATTCGCCATAGCGGCGAACCTGCACCAGGCCTGCTTCGGAGGCTTCTTTCACCCATGCAGGCAGATTCCGGCTAGGGGCTTCGAACACGGCGACGCCACCGGGGTTAAGCCATTCCCAATACTTGCGCAGGTCCGGGTATTCCATGTCCTTGAACGGAGGGTCGGCATAAATCAAGTCAAAACCACATTCAGAACAAAGTAATTCTTTTTCCAGCGTGAGGGCGTTCTTTTCTAGCAGAGTAAGTTGTTTTTCGAGCGCAAGCGCCTTGTAGGCCTGCAAAACAAGGCGTGCCTGGCCATGCGCCATCTCGACGGCGACAACCGTCGAAGCGCCACGGCTTATAGCCTCGATTCCCATGATGCCCGTCCCCGCAAACAAGTCGAGCACGCGGAAATTTTCTACGCCCTGCAAAATATTGAACAGGGCCTCGCGCGTACGAGAACCCGTAGGCCTTGTCTTGGACGTATCGGGAGAGGGGACGTTACGCCCCCGAAGTGTTCCACCGGTAATGCGAATGGGCATATTACGGAGCGACGAACATCACCAAGGTCATGGCGGTGTTGAGCGTCCTCTTCACAAGCTTGAGTTCAGCCTTCGTGACGCCGACACGCACCGGAGATGCATCCAAGGCAGCCATCATAGACTGCAGTTCCGGGAAGTCCGCCGTGGTCGCCACCTGGTAGGTGAAGCGCTTGTACACGCCGAATTCTTCGATGGCGGGCTTGTCGAAGCCACTGATCGTTACCTTGTTCGCAGAAGCAATAGCCTTGAAAGCCTTGATTTCTTCGGCGATATCCTTCGCGTTCACAAAGTTCGTAACCGCAGCCTTGTTTACGTTGTTCACATTAAACAAGCCGAATGCAGTAATGTCGGTTGCCGGCGCGTTCTCGGGCAGAGGCGGCGTACGGAAATCGCCACTCACGGACTTGAGGCGTTCCAGGAACGTACGCTGGGAAGTCGGCTTCACCGACACGCCACGCACGTAGAAGTAATTCGGGGACTGGAACACGCAGTCAGAGAACCCGACATCGTCCGGGGTCGCCGTCGTGAGGAAGGTAAAGAACTGGTTGATCGCCGCACGCTGGAACGAAATCTTTTCCATCGGGAGGAACGAATTGTAATCGTCGCGCTTGTTGTTGAACAACACCTGCGGCTTGACTTCGCTCACTACCTGGTTCACAGACAATGCGTTACGACGCTTGATGGCTTCTTCGGCAGCGGCTGCCTGCGCCTCGAGCGAACCACCGGCAGAGGTCTGCTGCCCGTTGCTCAAGGTAAGGGCACTGCGGCTCGGGTCTTCGGCACCAATGATGGCCAGGTATGGGCCGGGCAAAATCCCCTGAAGGGGCTTGGGCACGCCACACACGCTTAAAATGCAGCTGAACATACCGAACACGAACAGTACGATAACGACAGCAAGCAAAGTCTTTTTCTTGGAGGTCTTGACCTGCGCAGAGACATCGGTCACGCGCACCGGCGTAACGACATCAAGAACGGAAACGCGTTCCGCGGCTTCCATCAAATTCAAATGAATCATACACCCTCCATCACGCCAAGCGCGGTTCCTATGGCACCGGCGCAATTAAGCACGGCGGCGGAATCCGCCTCGTCGACCGGGAGCCTGAGATTGGAGAAAGAATCCATGAGTGCTACCTGGCAGCTGTCCGCGAGCTTTTCGCGCAACTTCTGAACAAACAGCGGTTCCATAGCCATTTCGCCGCAGATATGCACCTGCTTTACGTCTGGTACGGAATTCTGTTCCTTTGCAAGCTTCATCTGTTCGCAGATACCGTCAGCGAGGATTGCGGCAGCCTCTTCCATCGAGGCATTCACCAAGGAAAGCGTAGAAACGCAACGCAGCGCATGCAGGTGGTCCTTGTTGAGCCACAGCAAGGTCACGCCGAAGTAGTCGGCCTTGATGACACATTCCATTTCCTTGATGCCTTCCGCCACGTCCATGAGGTTCATCAGCGAAAGCACGTCGACTTCCATCCCCTTCGGGACAAGGCTCTTGCTGCGGAAACCCTTGCGCAGGGCATCGACCCATTCACGCCGGACCGCGATAAGCAGAACGGTCTGCCCGAACGTGGCATCACCGCTTAATACCTTATAGTCAACGATATAGGAATCCTTGTCGCCGTTGGTAACGAGCCCAAGGTACCACTGTACATACTCGTTGATATTCGCGACAGCCTCTGCCGGTACGAATATCTGACGGACAATCGACCTGAAGGCGGGGACGGTGACCGAAATGGCCTCGACCTCTTCAAGCTGGCACTCGTCCATCCAGCCCTGGAGGACCGTTTCGAACGTGTAGATGTCATCGATGGGACTGGTTTCCGTCTGGAGAACAGCAGTCTTGAGGACGCGCTTTTCAGTGCCGTCCAACAAGGCGAGTTTCAGGGAGACATCCCCCACCTCAATACCTAGGTACAATTTCGTATCACTCATATACTCAACGACTTATGAAGATTTTGATAGTATAAAACTAATCAAAAATTACGCTCTGAAGTATACCCTCCAATTTTTTCTTGCCAATTCCGGGCACTTTTTGCAGGCTCGCACCCCCTGTAAAGGGTCCATGCTGCTCCCGGAAGGCGATAATTTTCTCTGCAAGCTTGGGTCCGACGCCCTTTAGCGCACAAAGTTCGTCCGCCGTCGCGGTGTTGATATGCAAGGGAAAGCGGACGATTGCCTTCTTTTTCCGCGGCTTTTTGGCTTTCTTTGTATGTAAATTTTCAGTTACATTTTCGTCAGTTTCAAGGGTCCCCGGGGAATCGTTGGCGGCATATTCCACTTTGGACTGCGCCGGAGGCGATTCGGCCCTCTTCGGGCGCTCCCCTATGTCCATAAAATCGACGGATGGCAGCCCCCACGGCAGGAACCTCACCAGGATTCCCACCAAAAAGAGGGCCAATGCAACATGAAGGACTTTTCGTTCAGCAGCGTTCATCGGGCCCCCTCGCCTGGTTAAAGGAGAGGAAGACCGGATAAACTAAACGAAAACGAAGTCCAGGGATTTGCGGGGCGAACCCGCGCATGCTTGTATTCATTTTATCCCCACTTGTTTTCAAGCGATTGTTTTTTGATGAGCGCCTCCACCGCAGCGGCATCGGAAGGGACATCTACCGACACCGACGGATAGCGGCTCATGACCATGCGTATCGGGCGCCTACCCATGATGCGCATCTGTTCCAGCGAACGTTCCTTCTCTACCGCGCTCTGCGGCAAAGCAGAAAATTCATCCCGCGCCACCCGGGAATACGCATATATTCCCTGGTGCTGGAACCAGCGCGGAGCATCACTTGGCTCCACGTGGCGGGTAAAGTCCATGGCAAAGCCGTCTTCGACCCGGACTTTCACCACGGTCGCAAGTTCGGCATCCGAAGGGGCAAGCGGGCATGCGACACTGACCCAGCAATCCGGGTGGGCAGCAAGCTCGTGCGCGACATCGACAAGCACATCGGGTTCCACCAAGGGCTCGTCGCCCTGTAGGTTCACCACTAAATCGAGGTCCAAGGCCCTGGCCGCCTCGGCAACGCGGTCGGAACCCGTATTCGCGGGCCCGGTGAGCAGGAACTCAAAGCCCGCCCTCGAAACGACCTCGGCAATCTGTTCGCTGTCGGTCGCACACACAATGCGGTCAAAACATTCCGCAAGCCGGGCCCTTTCAAGGGTCCGGACAATCATTTCTTTACCGCATAACTTAAAAAGGGGCTTCCCAGGAAACCGAGAAGACCCCATACGTGCGGGTACTATGCAGTGTACTGCAGTCATAAAATCAATAAGGCCGTTTTTGGCGTTAGGCCGCGGGAACTAGCCGCCGATAACCTTCGGGATGGCGAAGTGGTCGTTTTCCACCGCGGGCGCATTCGCGAAAGCCTGGTCCAGCGAGAACCCCTGAACCGGGACATCTTCACGCAGAATGGTGGCACCGTTCTCGACACCGGTCATCGGTTCGACATTGGACAGGTCGAGCGCCTTGAGCGCTTCCATGTGGTCGAGCATCTTATCCAGGTGACCCTTCACGGAATCGATGTCGCTTTCCGCAACTTCGAGCCTCGAGAGCTTCGCCAACTTCAATACTTCTTCACGTTCGAGCATAAAAACCTCGTTTTGTTCAAAACGTAATATAGCAAAATAGAAACGCAAAGTGTGAAATCATTTTTTTCTCACTCCACATTACACATTTCACATTACACATTCCTCATTAACCATCACCCCACAATCTGCAGGGCGGCATACTTGAGGATAATCGTCCTCACCGTATTGTCGTTGCCAAACCGCACGTCTACGCGAGCATTATCACCAGTACCATAGCACTTGACGATGGTCCCGATACCATACTTGGAATGGCGAACCCGAACTCCCGGATGGTAAGGGTTCTCGCTGTACTCGTCGTAGACGACTCGCGGGCCGCTTGGCACGGCAGGTTTCACCGGAGGGGCAACCTTGATCGGGTTCCTGTAAACAATGCGCTGGTCGTTCTTGCGGATAGACGCCGGTATGGACGGTTTGGAATACGTTCCGCGCGAGAATCCTCCCGAAGAAGAACCGAAAGTGGAACCACCCGAAAAGCTACGGCCAGCCGATGCATTCGCCTTGCGAACAAAGTCGGGCGCCTTATTGTTACGCGGGTACGGGCTGCCCGACGAAAATCCGCCAGAAAAAGCCCCCATGGAACCGCCACCGATACACGGGGTAAATTCCACCACGGACGGGTCCAGTTCCTTCAAGAATCGCGAAGGCGCAAACGGGCGGATAGTGCCCTGGAAGAACCTGCGTTCCGCATGGTACAGATAAAGTTTCTTCTCGGCACGAGTACAGCCCACATAGAACAGGCGGCGTTCTTCTTCGAGCTGTTCACGCGATTCAGAAGGCGTAAGCATGGAAGATTCACGGATAAGCGGGAAAATGCCCTCGTCACAACCGGCGATATGCACCGTATTGAACTCCAGGCCCTTCGCCATGTGGATTGTCATGAGCGTCACCGCGCCCTTGGAATCGTCCACCTTCTTGTCGGCATCGGTCAAAAGCGATATATCTTGAATAAACGAATCGAGGGTAGCATCCGGATGTTCTTCGTCAAATTCACGGATGGCGTTCACCATTTCGTCGATGTTCGCGATGCGCTCGTCGGCTGTAAGTTCATCGTCCTTGCGCAAGAATTCCTTATACCCCGTATCGGCAATAATCCGCTCAGCAAGAATCGGGAGCGGAGTTTCGCCCGCAGCAATCAAGTCCTTCCAACTCTGAACCAAGTCGGTAAATCCCTTGAGTTTCGGAGCAGTTCGCCCCGTACCATTAGCCTCGGCCACAAGCATCTGCCAGAAGGTACCCTCGCCGTTCCGGACTCGAGCAAGGACAGCCTCTACAGTAGTCTTGCCAATGGCACGCGACGGAGTGTTTATCACGCGCAGGTGAGCGGCATCGTCTTTCTCGTTGGCCAATAGGCGTAAATAAGCAAGGATGTCCTTGATTTCCTTACGGTCCCAGAATCGCGTACCGCCAAAAATCACCGAAGGAATCCTCGAATCGTTCAGCGCCTTTTCTATTACGCGGGACTGCGCGTTGGTGCGGTAGAAAATTGCTGTCTTTGAATAGTTGTCGACACCCGCCGCAAGGACCAATTCTGCAATCTGCTGTGCTTCGGCACGGTCATCTTCCATATGGCGCACGCGTATCGGGTCACCGGCTTCTTCTTTCGAGAACACCTTCTTTTCCATTTCAAGCGGGCGCACGTTATGCGCAATCACGGAGCCTGCGCCCTTCACGATATTGCTTGTCGAACGGTAGTTGCGTTCCAGTTTCACAATAGTGACCGGAGCAAAATCCCTGTGGAAGTTACGGATAATCTTGATGTTAGCACCGCGCCAGCCGTAAATACTCTGGTCGTCATCGCCCACCACGGTCACATTCTTGTCTTCATTAATCAGGAGTTTCAGCAGTTCGTACTGCACGTCGTTCGTATCCTGGTATTCGTCGACCACCACGTACGTGAACAATTGTTTCAGTTGGTTCGTAATTGACGGGACCTTCTGCAACAGGAGAACGGTATTGAACAAGAGATCGTCGAAATCCATGGCGTTCGACTCACGAAGGCGCTTCTGGTATTCCGCATAGTAACGAGCGCGGCGTTCATCGTCGGCAAATTCCGCACGCCCCATTGCCACTTCCGGCGTCTGCAAAACCGCAGACCCGTGCTCGTAAAGTACCGTATTCTTGTAACGTGAAATCGCTCCGTGCACGCGCTTGATTTCGGCCGCATCGCAGTCATCGCCGAGATCTTCCTTGAGAATCTGTTTCAGCAAGCGCTTTTGATCATCATCATCGTATATCGAAAAGTTCGCATCGTACCAAGAACCGCCCATGGCCTGCGTAACAGATTCCAGAGCAAGGCTCTTCTTGAGCAAGCGCAGGCAAACCGAGTGGAATGTTCCCATCCACGGGAAATGCATGTTGCAATCGAGCAACTTCTGGATACGCGCGGTCATTTCACGGGCCGCCTTATTCGTGAATGTCACGGCAAGGATATTCTTTGGCTCTACTTGATATTGTGATACGAGATGCGCAATCTTATAGGTGATGGCACGGGTCTTTCCCGAACCGGCGCCCGCAAGAATAAGCATCGGGCCGTCAATCTTCTTGGCGGCGGCGGCTTGTTCCGGGTTCAGTTCCCTATCCAGTACACTTGCATCAACAATACTTGTCATCAAAAGCTCCTAATAAACATCCTATCGGCGGCAAATATAAAACAATCCCGCCAAGGCTTCGCCCGGCGGGAACAAAAAAGCAGTATTTTTTAGAATAGCATCATCGGGGGCCAGTGGCCGGACTTGGGGCGTTCCTTGAAGGTCGCCTTCGGCAAAAATTCCTTGAGCCGAAGCGTCATCGCCGGAGTCACGTCCTGGTCCATGCGCCCAAACAGCACCTGGGAATCTTCGCTATTATCGATTACATTCTCTATCCGGTTCGCGGCGAGGAACTTGAGCCCGTTTGCAAGCAGGGTCGCATCCATCTTTTTCGCAGCGGCAAGCCATTCATCGGGCCAGTCGCTAAACTCGTCGTCAAACTGCTCCTTGAAGGCGTTCAGGCCGACATCAATCGAAGAATGCATTTCGCGGGCCTTGAACAACAAATTCTCGGAATTCCACGGTCCACTTTCATCACAAAAATCCGCAAACGGCGAAAGCAAAATCCACTTTTGGCCTTTCGGGCGTTTCGCTGCCCCCAACATCAACAAAAAGGCGCCCAAACCCCAACCGACAACAGTATTCGCCTTCGAGAGGCCGTCAACAGCATAAACATCATCAAGGTGAGCGGCCATGGTTTCGTAAGGCACAAAGGTATGCTTGGCAGATGCATCCGCATCCGTCAGATCGTCTTCCCATAGGGACAGATCGGACGCCCAGTCCGGTAGCCAAATCCACTTTTCACTCATGGTCCTACTCCAAACACATCTCCAAAAAAGTATTCATGAGGTAATCCCGAGATAAATGTATATATGCAAAACAAAAAAAGACTACTTTTTTAAAAAATTTTTTCTAGATATTATATTTTGGAATACAAAAGTCAGCCTAAATACAAACAAAACAGAAAAAAATAATTTATAAGGGCTTATTAGCATGCGTTTTTCCACCACCCTAGCATTTGCGTCCGCATTTCTTGCCGCATGCGCAGGAACTCCGCAGAACGAGGCAGCCCCCGAATCGGCTGCACCTGCCCCTGAGCAAGTGGAAGAACCCGTCAAGCCCGCAATAGATAACAGCACCCTCCCGAGCATCCTCGTAACACCCGCACCGAACGGCAAAGGCATTTCGGAACTGCAGGTAGTCCAGAACAATCCCATGGCAAAGGCCATGATGGATGCCGTCAACGAATACCTCACGCGCAAAAAATACGACGTAAAATCGCTCGAAGGGGCCGCAGAACTTGACAATGTCGTACAAATGCAAAACGATATCGCCGAAACTGAAGAGGACCTCTCCTACCTCGCAGGCCTTGCCCTTGGCGCCGATGTGTATATCAAGTTCTCGGGTTCTGTAAACCACAATACCATCTCGGTAGACCTGAACGCCTATGAATCTTCTACGGCAAGGCTTCTCGGGAGCGAATCCGCAATGGACGACGACTGCGGAGGTAGTGACCAGGCCACCTTATCGGATTGCCTCCACAGGGCCGCAAAGCGCGCGATGCCCAAGCTCGAAAAGAAAATCCAGGCATACTGGGAAAAAGACCGCGAACAGGGTACTCAGTACAAACTAATTATAAATATAAAGGGAGATTTCGACGAAGAAGAAGTCGAAGACCTCCATGACGATATCGTTTCGCTGCTCAAGAAGAATTTTAGGCGCGTAAATATGAACGTAATGACGGCAAAGACCATCGACGCCACCATTTACGCAGATGCCGAAAAATTCCCGGATTCACAGGAAATCTACGGTTTCGTGCGCAATTCGCTCAAAGGCAAGAACGAAACGAAAAAGATTAACATAACGCGCAAACTTATTTTGATGGACATCGAATAGGTGAAATTCGCCAAATTTTCATTCCTGGCAGCCTTTTTCTGCCTATTTTCGCTCTCGGCAGGGCTCCCCCTCCGCCCCGAGAAAAGCCATATCTACGACGAGAACCGGCTGGTCCCGGCACAGCAGGTACCCTTTTTCAACACCCTTTCTGAAGAATTCGCCAAGGAATCCGGCATATCCGTCGATGCCATCCTGCTAGACGACATCGGCGACAGGGACGCCCGCCAGTACGCCTCGGATATTGCCGAAAAATGGATGGCGGATATCGGCCAAAGCGGAGAAATCCTGATCTTTGTCGCCCAAAAACAGCGGCTGAAATTTGTCGTGACCAAGGGAACCGCAAGCGGAATCCTCCCCGATGCAACCATCAAGAAATTTGAACAGGAAACACTCTTGCCCGACTTCCGCAGGGAACGCTACGGAGACGGCCTGCTCTCTTTCACCGCAAGGGTGGTTTTCGCCATCGCCGACGAAACAGGCACCACCGTGAATATCGACGAGCCGGACTTACCGAAAGAAAAACCGATGTCCATCCGCGGGTGGATTTTCATCGTAGCCGTATTTGGCCTGCTCATCGCTGTCGGGAGCAGGGGCCGTCGGTTCGGGTTCTTTGACAACATGAAGAAGTTGCTTAGCGTAAGCGAAATCGAAAAGTCTCAGTGGTCCGGAATCTTCAAGGACACATTCGGAGACAATCTCGTTTCGGCGTTCCTCTCCGGCAAGTGCCTCATGGAAGGCTTCGACGCACTCGCCTCGCCCTGGACCGTAAGCTTTATTCTAAAGGACAACTCCCCCGAAGAAATTGCCAAGCTGGCCGCATACGAAAAGCGGGCGGCTCGCGAAAACCTGCAGTTCGCCCACTTCTACAGCCCGGCAGAAATCATGCAGACGCTCGACACCACACCGCTCGAATACCTGCATATCGCCAACAGGAACGTTCCCCTTTGCGGAATCAAGCCCCTAGACGGTTTTAGGCCGCACGAAGCCCCCCTCCAGAAGGAATGTGCAGACAAATTAAGGGATTTTTGCAAACATTTGCAGGAATCGCAGGGAACTGCCTCCGAAAAGCGTTTCGGAAAGGAACTTGGCGACATACTCCCCGTACTCTACGGGATATACTACCTAGAAACAAAAAACTACCCCAAAAATCACGGGGTAGTTCAAGAACGCTATGCGATAAAAGATATTGCGAGTTTGTCCAAAACCCTCTCGGGAATCTTAGCGACGCTGGATAACGCGACCGCTAAATCCACCACCACGCGATGAGCGTTCAGACCTGGAATCACGGTCATCACGGGAGTTGTCACTCCTGGAATTAGACATTCTCGAAGTCTCTTCTTCGAACTGGGACCTAGACACCGACTGGGAGCGGTGTTCAGAACGCGGTTCGCTGCGGGGAGCGGAATAAGAAGACGCATTTGCCTTGCGGTCTCTCGGTTCGTCCCATACCGTCGGAGAAGCAGAACGCCTTTCGCTGCGGCTTTCGAAGCCCCTATCCGGCAAGCGCCCTTCCCTACGGTCGGCCTTCGGCGGAGGAGGCGGATTAGAGTGGCCGTGTGCCTTCGGCGGCGGAGGAGGCGGATTCTTGTCGAGCCTTGCGCCAACATGGCGATCCCTGTGGTGCGGCGGAGGAGGCGGTGCAACATGGTGCGGGCCATGATGACGCGGAGGCGGCGCATAGTGGCGGTGATGCGGGACATGCCTGCGCGGCGGGTACCAACGTGTATCACGCACGTAGATGTAACGCCTGTTCCAGTCAAACCAGCAACGACCCCAGCCCCAATAACCGAACCAGCCACCGATCCAGATACCCGGAGCGTACGTGATGCGCACATAGCCGTCGTAATAGTGGTAGTAAACGTAGTACGGGTTGTAAACGGGCACGTAAACATATTCCGTACGCACTGGCGTAATCGTAATATTGTCGCCATTCGAAACCTTTACGCGATCATCGCTTCTCAGGTGTCCGTACTTCGATGCTGTACGGCGCAAGCGCTGGATAGATGCCATCACGTCGTCTTTTTGCATAAAGACGGCATCGCCAAGCTGCTCGGTCCATGCCGGGTAGTTGTCCATCATCGATAGCACCTGCGGGAACGGGATTAGCGCCTGCACGCTCGCATCGTAAGGGAGCTTGGCGCGCTCAAGCGCTATCGAAAGATCCTTACCGGTCATGTGCTTGTGAGCATCTGCCCATACGGAAGCCGGATGAATCTGGTCGCCATAGGTAGACGCCGTAAGAACCTGAACCAGAAGCGGGTCAGGGTAAAGCGCAATATTTGCAACCAGGGTGTCGAGTTCCGAGGGCGTAAAGTTCCCTTGGGCTCGGGCGGCGTATGGCAGACACAATAGCACCGCGAATAAGGCGACAAGCCAAATTTTGGAACCATTTGTTTCATTCGCTTTCATGTTAACCTCCTACATGAATTTCAAAATACAACATTTTGATGCAAGAATAAAACACTTGGTTGCATAAAATTTGCGTTTTTTCGTTTTTTTTGAGTTGTAAGCCTAAACAACGCGTAAACGACAATTAACATATTGTTTTTCCCCATTACATATAGATTTATAATAGGTATTGGATACAGGAGGTAACATGTCACGCTTGTCGAAGACATTGTTGTATATGATTGGGTTGGCATTCGCACTTTCCGCGAATGCCTTAGCACAGACCTACGATTTACCCATAATTTTCGTTGACACCAAGGGCAAATGCCTTGATATGAATGTCACCGATAAAATTCCCGCTACAATGAAGGTATTGGACGGGGCATCGAATAACGTTGCCGATAGTGCCAAGGGCACTTTCTACAACATCGGCATCAAGGTTCGCGGGCAGTCATCTGCCACGTTCCCCAAGCCCGGCTACACCATCGAAGTCCGTGACGACAAGGGCGAAAGTATGGACGTGAGCCTGTTCGGGCTCCCGCCTTCCGACGACTGGATTCTCCACGGCCCCTACGTGGACAAAAGCATGATCCGTAACGCGCTCGCCCACTGGATGTTTAGGCAGGCTGGCCGCTACAGCCCCCGCACCAAGCACTTTGACCTGTACATCAACGGTTCGTACCGCGGTGTATATGTGCTTGTCGAAAAAATCAAGCGCGGCAAGTACCGCGTGAACGTAAGCAAGCTTAAAGAAACGGACGTCAGTGGTGACAGCCTTACCGGCGGCTACATCTGGGCATTCGACAAGACCGGCACCAACACTGGTGGCGCAGGCAACAACAACAAGGGCGGTATCGAAGCAGAAGGGTTCAAGACCTCCGATGGCGTAAATGTCATCCTGCACTACCCCAAGAAAGAAAACATCCAGAAGGCGCAGGAAGATTACCTGAAAAAATACCTGAATGACCTTGAAGGCCTGTTCAAGAACGGCAAGAACGGCCAGGGTTACGAAAATTACGTGGATCTCGGTTCTGCCGTGGACTACGTGTTACATCAGGAAGCCGTCAACAATGCGGACTCCTACTGGTGCAGCTTCTTCTTGTACAAGCCCAAGGATAGCAAGGGCGGCAAGGTAACGCTCGGCCCGCCGTGGGACTTCAACCTCGCCATGAGCAACGGAACCCAGCCCGAAAACGGCGGCGGCCAAGGTGGTGGCGGCGGCATGTGGGGCGGCGGTGGCGGCATGTTCAGTTCCGGCACCACCGGCTGGCAGATTGAAAGCAGCAGCAAGTTTGGCGGCGGTGGCTACAGCATGGGCTTTACTGGCCCCGCCTGGCTCAACAAGTTGTGGACTAGCGACGCTACATACAAGGCCGAAGTGAAGAGGCGCTGGGCGGAACTCCGCAGCGGCGTGTGGCACGACAAGACTTTGGACGTCTATCTGGATTCCATGAAGACGTACCTGGCAAAATCAGCAGACAGGAACTTCAAGCGTTGGCCGAACCTCGGTAAAGCCAGTGGCACCTACGATTCCGACCCTCAACCGATGAAAGAATGCAACCAGAGCCAGGGCGGCCAAGGTGGCGGCCAAGGCGGCTGGGGCGGCTGGGGTGGCGGTGGCATGACCATGGCCATGCCTATGGGCGGCTACAACGCAACTACCTGGGACGGCGAATTTGAACACGTCCGCAAGAAGATGAAAGAAAGAATGAAGTGGATGGACCAGCAGCTCAACGTGACGCCGCCGGCAACTCCTGTCGTTACAGAACCGATAATCCATGTTCCTGACTGGGAAAAGGAAGAAGCCGCCAAGGATTCCTCCAAGCAAACGGTCACACCGCCGGACACAGGTTCTCACCACCATCACCACGGCACAATGGACGTTGGCATAGATGATTTCAGCAGATTGTCCCCGACCAACTTCTATGTCGTGAACAGCAACAGCCTCGAAATCCATACAGACCTGGGTGGAAAATTCGCGCTTGTTGACCTGAACGGTGTCACCTTGTTCAAGACCCAAATCAAGAAGGGCGTTACGACCCTCAAGATTCCGGCCAAGGCTCAGAACAAGGCATGGATAGCGACACTCGACGGCAAGATGATGATCCGCTAAAGTTTCTTGATAGAAAAAAAGAGGCAACTTTCGAGCTGTCTCTTTTTTCTTTTTTTAAAACGGAACATTTTGTCCCATACTCTTTTGGAAAAAACGACCATTCTAGATTCAATTTTGCATTAATCCGTTAAATCTGCGTAATTTAGGCACTTTTTATAAAATTCAACCAAATATGCTTTACAACAAAAAAAACGCAATATTCAACATATAAGGGACTTTTCAACTTATTTTTAGGTATATGGTTATTGGAGTAAATCATGATTCACAAACAAAATAAACTTATTTGGGGGCTAGCGTTCTGCGTAGTCTCATTTGCGTTTGCACAAACTTACGACCTGCCCATCATTTTCATAGATACAAAAAAGCAGTGTCTTGACAATAAGCTCACAGCAAAGATTCCCGCCACCATGAAGGTGCTGGACGGCCCTACGAACAATGTGGCCGACAGCGCCAAGGGAACCTTCTATGACATCGGCATCAAGGTACGTGGACAATCTTCCGCCATGTTCCCTAAGCCGGGCTACAGTATCGAAGTTCGAGAATATCAAGGCAGCGACACCTCCAGTGTAGACGTAAGTCTGTTTGGCCTCCCGCCTGCCGATGACTGGGTATTGCACGGCCCCTACGTAGACAAGAGCATGTTGCGCAACGCTCTCGCCTACTGGCTCTTTAGGCAGGCAGGCCGTTACGCCCCTCGCACGAAGCACTTTGACCTTTACATCAACGGCGTGTACCGCGGCGTGTACGTGATGGTCGAAAAAATCAAGCGCGGCAAGTACCGCGTGAACGTGAGCAAACTTAAAGAAGACGACCTCGCCGGCGATAGCCTTACCGGCGGCTATATATGGGCATTCGACAAAGTCGGCACCAATACCGGTGGCGGCGGCAGCGACAACCAAGGCGGTATTGAAGCCGAAGGATTCAACACCTCTGATGGCCTGAACGTCATTTTGCACTACCCCAAGAAAGATAAAATCCAGAAGCAGCAGGAAGAATACCTGAAAAATTACCTGAACGATCTTGAAGCCCTGTTCAAGAACGGCAAGAACGGAGACGGATACGAAAAATACGTAGACCTCGGTTCCGCCGTGGACTATGTGCTACACCAAGAAGTCACCAACAACGGCGACTCCTACTGGTGCAGCTTCTTCTTGCACAAGCCCAAGAACAAGACCAACAAGGAAGGCGTATACACCGAAGGCAAAGTGACCCTTGGCCCGCCGTGGGACTTCAACCTCGCCATGAGCAATGGCGGCATGATGGGCTACGGTGGAGGCAATAGCTGGCAGATTGAAAGCAGCAGCAAGGCGCCCCAACAAGGTGGTGGCGGCGGCATGTGGGGCGGCTGGGGCGGCGGCGGCATGAGTTCGCTGAAGGCTCCCAACTGGCTCGTTCAGATGTGGAAGAGGAGCGATTACCAGAGCGAACTCAAAAAGCGCTGGGCCGAACTCCGCAGCGGCGTGTGGCACACCAAGGTCATGGACGCCTACCTGGATTCCATGAAGGTATACCTGAAGAACGCTGCCGACAGAAACTTCAAGCGTTGGCCGAACCTGGGCAAATCTAGTGGCCAGGGCGACAAGGATCCTGAACCGATGAAATACTGCTCTTCGAGCAGCGGCAGTGGCGGCTTCGGCATGGGTGGCAACAACGCCAACACTTGGGACGGCGAAGTGGAACACCTCCGCACAAAAATGAAAGAAAGAATGCAGTGGATGGACCAGAAGCTCGGATTTACGGAACCGGCAAATCCTGTTGTAACCGGCCCTGTTGATCCCGAACTCCACTGGCCCCATTGGGAGAAAGACACCACGCAACAGGCGGTCATCCAAAACGATACGCTTCCGCCCATTCGCCTGGACGATTTCAGCAGGCTTTCCCCGACAAACTACTTCACGGTTAATGGCAATAATCTTGAAGTTCAAACGTCTGTGGGTGGAATATTTGCCCTTATCGACTTGAATGGCGTTGTCTTGTACAAGACCCGAATCAAGAAAGGACTCTCTATTTTAAAGATTCCGGCCAAGGCAAAGAACAAGGCCTGGATAGCGACTCTTAACGGCAGAATGATGAATCGCTAAGAGAAAAAAGAGATTTGGCTTAAGGAGAAAATATGTCACATCTACCAAAAATACTTTGCACAGCAGCGTTGCTCATAGCAACCGCTGCTTTTGCGCAAACATACGATTTGCCGCTCATCGTGGTGAACACGAAGGGAAAGACGCTTGAAAAGGGCGCCGACAAGATTCCCGGTACAATGCGGATTGTAGACAACGGAACGAACAGCCTTGCGGATTCTTCCAAGGCAACACCCATCGAAATCGGCATCAAGATCCGCGGCCAGACTTCGGCAGACTTTCCGAAAAAGGGTTACGGCCTAGAACTCAAGGCAAAGGCCTGTAACAACCTCAAGGATACGACTTGCCACGACACGACCATGAAGATTCTCGGCATGCCGAAAAATGCCGACTGGGTGTTCCATGGCCCGTATGTCGACAAGACCCTTATCCGTAACGCCCTCGCCCACTGGCTCTACCAGCGTACGGGCCGCTACAGTTCCCGTTTCAAGTTCTTCGAACTCTACCTGAATGGGCAATACAAGGGCGTGTACGTGCTTCTCGAAAAGATCAAGCGCGCCAAGTCCCGTGTGCATATCGCGAAACTCAAGGACGAAGACGTCGATGGCGACGAAGTGACCGGCGGCTACGTGCTCAGCATCGACAAAGTGGAAAACAACTCCACGCAAGGAATCAACAACGAAGGCTTCAAGAGCAAGGACGGCTCCCCCGTTCTCATGCGTTCCCCGAAAAAAGAGAACACCAACAGGCAACAGCAGGAGTACATCCAGAACTTCTTCAATAAGATTGAAACTACCTGCGACAACGGCGACGTGATGAGCAACGGCTGCTCCGACATTTTGGACATTGATGCTGCCGTCGACTACATAATGCACGAAGACGTCACCAACAACACCGACGCCTACATCTGCAGTTTCTACATGTTCAAGGACAAGGACAGCAAGGGCGGCAAGCTCCAGCTGGGAGCCCCGTGGGATTTCAACTTGGGCTTTGGCGCCTACCAGCGCGTCGGTGGCGAAAAGTCCGACGGTTGGCGCATACCCCAGAGCGCAAAGGGCGGCTCCGGCGAATGGTTCGTGGCCAAGTGGGTACAGAACCTCTGGAGCAACAACTCTTTCCAGCAAAAATACAAGGCTCGCTGGGCAGAGCTCCGCAGCGGCGTGTGGCACACCAAGAACATCGACCACTTCATTGACTCGCTCAAGACGCACCTCAAGAAGGGCGCCGACCGCAACTTTGAACGCTGGCCGAACCTGGGCCAAGCAAGCGGCACCTGCGACGCCGACCCGATGGATTCCGGCAACAATGGCGGAAACAACAACGGCGGCATGTGGGGCGGCTGGGGCGGAGGCGGCATGGGCGGCTTCTGCATGGGCATGAAGATGAACTACTACAACGAGCCCACATGGGACGCCGAAATCGAGCACCTGCGCAAGTACGTGAAGCAGAGATTCGCATGGATTGACCAGCAACTGAGTTTCAGCGAACCCTCTACCCCCATTGTGACCGAAGCACTCGTTATCGATGACTGGAACTACTACGACAAGGAATCCGAAGAGGACGATCCGGGCATTGCCAATATTCACAGGGAAAACCGCAGCTACATTAATGCGGCACGTCTGAACTTCTATACGCGCGAAGGCAACACGCTCACAGTACAGAGCGTAAATGGCGGGTTGTTCAGGCTTATCGCGCTCGACGGCAAGACGCTTTACAAGAAGCCGATTCCTGCAGGCACGATGTCGCTCCAGATTCCGCGAGCGGCACGCAACCAGCAGTGGATTGCAACCCTCAACGGAAAGATGCTCAGCCGATAGAATTACACTCCTTGCTTAATGCAAAAAGGGCGCCCGCAAGGACGCCCCTTATTTTATACAGCAAAAAAAAAGCAGCACGAAGCCACCTTTAATTTGTTTGGGAGATGGCGGCTCAAGGCCGCCATGACGATGCTATAAAATTCACTTCGAACGTCGCAACAATCAACCTAATCGTGATTCGGATTAGAGCCAAAACAGTAATTCACCTAGAAACGAGCAAGACAAGAAACGCGAACCGACGCTGTATTGACATACAGCGAGAGTTCGCGTGACGCAGTATTGCGAAGTTTATCGGCGAATTATTTATTCACTTGCTTCGCGAAGGAATCCTTCAAGTCCACCGTGCGGTTGAACACCAGGTGGCCCGGCTTGGAATCTTCGCTGTCGAGGCAGAAGTAGCCCTGGCGCATGAACTGGAAGCGGTCTTCGAGCTTGGCGTTCGCGAGGCTCGGTTCCACCTTGGCCTGCTTGATGACCATGGATTCCGGGTTCAGGTAATCGTGCCAGTCTTCGCCCTCGGGAACCGCAGCCGGATCTTCGAGCGTAAATAGGTTATTAATCAGGCGCACTTCGGCATCCACGGCGTGTGCCGCAGAAACCCAGTGGATGGTGCCCTTGACCTTGCGGCCGTCAGGAGTCTCGCCACCCTTGCTCTGCGGGTCGTATTCGCAGTGAATCACCGTCACCTTGCCGTTTGCATCCTTCTCGACGCTCTTGCAGGTCACGAAGTAGGCGCCCTTCAGGCGGACTTCGCCATCCGGCTTGAGGCGGAAGTACTTCT
>JBGUQN010000038.1:0-10016 GCA_045131085.1 Fibrobacter sp. | reverse complement strand
CCAAAGTCTTCCACCTTGGTTCCAGTTGCGTGCCAAAGGGCGCGTGCACCGGCCATTTCACGGCCTTCCATAGTCTTGAGCGAACGAAGTTTCGGCATATTTTTTCCTTTTTGTAATATTGAATGGAGCCTGCGCTTTGGGGCGCAACCTTCAAATTTTTTTATGCGAAATATAGAAAAAGGGCCGAGAAACGCCATTGGCCCGTCAAGATTGCATATGTGAGTTTTAGCACTAAAAAGTGCTTTTTTGTAGTGCATGTAATCACATTTCAAGGGGTAAAATTACGTTTTTTTGCTTAAAATCTTTAAATTTTTTGCGTATTATCTATATTTGGAGCGAAAAAGTGAGGTGTTTTATGAAATTCGTGATAAAAAAATACGTATTGGGTGTGATGTTCTGCCTTCTGGGAATAGGGCAGGCCTTTGCCGCATGGGACGGCACCTCGAAAGTTCAACCGTCTATGGAAGGCGGCTATTATATCATTGACACCGAAGCAAAGCTGGCCTGGTATGGCGCGAACTATAATAGTGGCAATGCGAAGCTGACTGCCGATTTGGATTTGGGTGGACATCTTTGGATTCCGCTAGCAGCTGGAAAGGGCGATAAATATTATTCAAAGATATTTGACGGTCAGAACCATATCATCAAGAATCTTTACGTAAATGGAGATGAACTATCTGCTATCAATAAGGAGTATGCCCAAAATCTTGGCTTTGTCGGTGTGCTGGGTGATGGAAAAGTCTTGAATCTGGTCCTTGAAAATGTGGATATCCAGGCCACGACGAATGCTGGTACCATTATTAGTAATCAGGACAACCAGATTTCGGTCGGAGCTGTTGTCGGCTGGATGTCCGATAAAGGAACCAATGTCGTTGATAACTGCATTACTTCGGGAACCATCAAGACGACGGGCAAAAGCCAGGGCGTCGGTGGCATTGTGGGTAATGCTAAAAATGGTACGATATCCAATTGCATGAGCCTTGTCGAAATCCAGACGAGCGGAAGTAAGGCGTATGTCGGAGGCATTATCGGTATCACCAAGACGAATGTGACTGTTACCTCTTGTGTTTATGCTGGTCCTGGACTCACGAATACAGGTTCGGAAGGTTCTGTTGGCGGAATTACCGGAAACGTTTGGTCTGGAACGATGACTGCAACTGACAGTTATTATGAGGGTGAAGGGCTTACTTATCAGGGCAACGCTGTTTCTGGTGTTGGAAAAACTTGTACAGATTGTACGGTGAATGACACCACCGTAAATACGAGTGAAATCAACGAGGATTCCATTGCTTGCGCGTTGAATGGAATAGATGCAACAACTGGCGCCTGCAAGACGGAGCCGTGGTCTGTTGGTGAAACGTCCCTTTCGCTCAATGGATATGGTGCAGACGGTTACAAGATTGTCTTTGATGCGAATGGAGGCGTCTTTGGCAATGGAAAATCGAGTAAGAATAAATTCCTTGATGGTGGAATGGCGATTACTGCCGATGAAGTAGAAAATCCGACTCGTGAAAATTTCAGCTTTGCTGGTTGGGCTAAGACCCGTGATTCTGCAGTTCCGGCTGCTAATCTTGGTACTGTTTCCAAGAGCGACACGGTCTTTGCTGTCTGGGCTCCGGTCTATACGGTAACCTTCAATGTTGCTCCCGGTGTTTTCCCGGAATCTAACGAAAGCGAAAAGACGAAGCAAGTTATTAGCGGAGAAACGATTACTGTTGAGGGGCTTGGTACCTTGCCGTCATCCCGCTGCAAAAACTATGTATCGGGATCGGAAGATGAATGCGAAACGTGGTCCTACTTTACTGGTTGGGCGCTGACAGCAGGTGCTCCCGAAAGTGATTCGGTTTCTTTGGATACCGTGACTGCATCTGACGGACTTGTTTTGCATGCCGTATGGACTGATGTGGAAACTTATACAGTGACCTACAATGCCAATAAACACGGAACGACCACGGTGGACTATGTCCGTGTGGGTGCTGGCGATACGGTTTCGGCTCCGACGGACCCGATTGCGAATGATGGTTATGTATTTGATGGATGGTATACAGATTCGAATGGCGTAAATGCATACGAATTTGAATCGCAAATTCATGCAAGCATCATTCTGTATGCCAAGTGGGGCCTCCAGCACTTCAATATCAGTTATGTAATGAATGAAGGCACGGATACGGGCGACAATCCCGGTTCTTATACCATCGATACATCTTTTGCCTTGAAGGCTCCGGCTGATATCGAAGGCTATGAGTTTGAAGGTTGGTTCTATGACGCTGCTTTCACCAACAAGGCGACTCAGGTAATCCAGGGGACGACGGGTGACAAGACCTTCTATGGTAAGTGGTCCAAGAAAACATACAGGATCATGTATTTGGCCGACAATAATTCCTACGGTTCCATTTCGGACCAGTTTGTGGAACATGGAACCACCATCACTCTTGAATCTGCAGGTATCTTCCGCCGTGCAGGTTACGAACAGAATGGTTGGTCGACAACTATGGGTGGAGCAAAGGGCTATGAACTTGGCGCATCCGTGACAGTTGTGGCTCCTGTTACGCTGTACCCGACGTGGAGTATAGTGACTTACACGATTACTTACGAATGTGATGATTGTGTAAATAACCCTCAGAATCCGACGACATATACGATTAATGATAAAAAGGACATAAAGTATCCCCAGTCGCGTGAAGGTTATGATTTTGGTGGTTGGTATAAAGAAACAAATTATACAACAAAGGTTACGCAGATTGCAAAGGGCTCTTATGGTAACATTACTCTGTACGGAAAGTGGATTAAGGTCTATACCCTTTCCTATGTGTTGAATGGTGGTGAGAAGGCTAACAGCAGAACGTCTTACACGAGCGAAACGGCAACCTTCGCGTTGGGAAATGCTACGGGCCGTGAAGGTTACACCTTCGCTGGCTGGTACGATAATCCTGACTTCGAAGGCGATGCCGTGACGGAAGTCCCGCTAGGTTCCTCTGGCGACAAGACGTTCTATGCCAAGTGGACTCCCGAAGCGTTCCCGATTGTTTACCACAATATCGAAGGGGCGACTTTCGAAACGGAGAATCCGGAAACGTACACTGTTGAAGATGGGAATATTGACCTCAATAGTCCTTCTAAGCCTGGATACAACTTCTTGGGCTGGTCGCTAACTGAGAATTCGACTGAATATGTTGATGGTATTGAGGCTGGTTCTACTGGCGAGGCCAACTTCTACGCCAATTGGGAAAAGGTTTATCCGTTCCTGGTCAATGACTATGGTGGCCTCAAGATTTATGAGGACGAAAATGGCAAATTGACTGCTGAAATTGAGGCCGAATATAAGGGCGATAAGGTTGTAAATCTGTCTGAGGATATTCCTGTTGATTCAGTTGTATTTACTCGTGAATTTACGGCTTATGTTCCTTCGACATTCACGCTCCCCTTTGATATTGAGGTTGCAAATGTTGATGGCGCTAAATTCTATGCATTCGGAGGTGTTTCTGTAAATGATGGAAGAAGTTCTGTTGAGGCAAATCTTGTCAAGAATGGAACTCTATCAGCAAATACGCCTTATATGATTATACCGTTAAAGACGGAAATCAAATTTAAGGGTCCTGTTGTTCTAAGAGAGACTGTTGCTCCTGTGACAAAGGTCGATAACTGGGAATTCCGTGGTGTTTATGAATACAAAACTGTATCTCAGGAAGAAGAAGGGGCTATCTATGGCTTTACGGGTACGGCGACAGATGGTCTGCCGCAAGGAAAGTTTGCTAGATTTAAAGCTGGATGCTGGTTTGCTCAAATGCGTGCGTATCTTGTGAATACAACGTATTCTGCTCCGCGGTTGGCTAAGTCGATTGGGGGCTATCGAGCAAGCGTGAAACCTGTAGATTTGGATGTAAATTGGAACGATGATGAAAGTGATGTGATTGTAAGTGAGAAAACGACGGATATTCAGAAGGGAATTGTTGCCCCGATGATTTTCAAGATGAAACGTACTTATGATTTGAATGGTCGTCGTATCGAAGGGACTCCAAAGGCGAAAGGTGCATATTACAATAAAAGGATGATTGTAAAATGAACAATAAAAGGGAACAAAAGAAGAAATACACGTGTCCAGAAATGATGGCTGTAAAGGTTTCGCATAGAGCGAACCTTTTGCAGGAATCCATCGATGTTCATTGGAACGATGGTGAGGGTTCTGAAAATCCTGAAAATCCTTAAAGGATGTTGCTTTAAAGCCTTGGAACTAGAATGAAAAAAGAATATATCGCTCCCAAAATGGAGGTGGTTGAACTCAGAGCTAAAGCCGCTCTTCTTGAGGATTCTAACAAGGATCCTTGGTATGAGAGCGGTGGTGGCGGGTGATGCCTGTATTCTCCAAAGGGTGTATTTTTATTTTGCTTGAAGATTCTTTGTTCACCCTTCTTCGGCTCGCATTCGGTGCGGCCGAGGGGGATTGTACGCATTTTAAAGTAGAGACCGCCAAAGAGTGGTCTCTTTTGTATTCCCTGGCGTCCAAGCTCTCTGTAGTGGGCATCGCGTATGCGGGGGTCTGCAAGTTGTCGAAGGACCGGCAGCCGCCGTTGGACCTCGCGTTCCAGTGGGCGAGCGAAGCCGAGGCTATCCGCGGGCATAACCGCCTGATAAACGAAGAGGCTGCGCACCTTACCGAGCTTTTCGAGAAGCAGGGGAGGCGTACCGCCATCTTGAAGGGGGCCGCCAACGCGCGCCTGTACCCGGACAAGTTTATGCGGCAGTGCGGCGACATCGATATCTGGGTCGATGGTGGCCGCGAGAAGGTCGTCGCCCTCCTGCAGAAACTCAAGATGATGTCGCCTGCGCCTACGGGCTCGTTCTTCTTCTCACGCAACAAGTCGCATGAGGAACTCTACCTTGAGGCAAAACGGCACCTGGCTGTTTCTGGCCACCATGTGCATCTCGCACAAAAGCTGAACGGTGTCAGCGTCGAGGTGCATTTCCGGCCGTCTTCGGGCAACTATAACCCCTTCACGAATAGGCGGCTGCAGCGCTTCCTTGCCCGCGAGCTCGAACATACGGAGACTGTTCCAGAGGGATTCTGCGTGCCGTCGCTCAAGTTCGCCCTCGCGATGCAACTCTCGCACATCCAGCGGCATTTTGTTGCTGGCGGAATCGGGCTCAAGCAGGTGGTGGACTACTCTGTGCTGTTGCAGAACGCCCAGGAAGCCGACCGCAAGCAATTTGCCGGCAATCTGCGCAAGTTCGGGCTTTCCCGTACGTGCCGTGCGCTCATGTGGGTGCTCGGGTATGCGCTCGGGCTCGACCGCGAATGCATGCTCTGCGCCCCCGACGAACAGCTCGGCAAGCAGATGCTGGAACAGATTATCCGAGGCGGCAACTTCGGCTTTTACGAGAAGGGGGAGCGCCTCTCGATGATTCCGAGATGGTTCTACCGGCGTAGGCGAGCATGGCGCTTCTGGTCGTTCGCGCCGACAGAGGTCATCTTTGGGGAACTGTTATACTGGCGGAACTTTTTACGTTCGATACCTATCCGCATCAAGCTCCGGAAAGGGTCGATCCGCGACTTGTTTTAAATGGTAAAAAAAAGACCTCGGCATAAGCCGAGGCCTTTTCAACATGGGGTATATTGATTAGTATCTGTCTTTCAGCACCTGCGGGCATTCCACTTCCACGTAGTTGTGCTCGGGGTTGCCTGCGGACTGCATCCAATCGACAAGGAACATGCAACCCTTCTTGGCTTGTTCATCGTTGCTGAAAGCCTTGTTGCACTTGTCGGTAAGGCATTTTGCATATGTGCCCGCATTGTAGTTGCTTTCTGTTTCGCAGTCGGAGAGGAGGCCGCCGTATTGTGCGCCTTGTGCTCCCCAGCCCATGGAAGAGCAGCCGTTGAACATGCCGACGCCACCGCCCGGGATCATGATATCGAACTGTCCCTGTTGAACGTCACCACCGATGTTTGTCGTCATAATGATGAGCTTCTTGCCCTTGAGTTTTTTGGTGTTGGCGTTCGTAGAGTTGTAGTGACCTTCGCCGGTAAATGTGAGCTGGAAACACTTGCCGCAGGATCCACCGTCAGCAGCCGGAACAGCGGCGAATGCGAAACCGTATTCGTCACAGCCGTCAATGGTGAATGGAATCTGACTTGTACAGGCCATCATGCTTCCGCCGCTGCAGACGCTTCCTGCACCCCAATCAGTACTTTCTGTTTTACCCTTGTTGGTGCACTGTCTGGAATGATAAGAGGTGTTTGTCGCTCCGGAGCAATGGGGCTTGCAGCAGTCCCAGTAACGGGTAGCCCAGCCGGAGCCGGATTTACCACCGGTCGTTTTGATGTTCGGGCATCCGCCGGTCAGTTGCTGCTGTGAACTGCTGGACTGTGTCTGTTGGCTGCTGGAACTCTTAGCGCTGCTGCTAGACTTGGCGCTGCTAGAGGACTTTGCGCTAGAACTGCTCTTCGGAGTAGTAGAGGCACCGAGATCCTTACATTCCTTGTTGTTGGGGTCGTAATAGCATTTTACGGCGCAAGAGTTGTCGTATGCGTATTTTTCACCCTTCGGGCCAGTCTGTTCGGCGTAATGGGCAACGCACTTTGCCGACGGGGCGTCGTAGCATTGCTGGTCGCTGCAACTGGCGGTTTTCTGGGAAGAAGAAGACTTCGGCTGTTCGGCAGAGGAGGACTTGGCTTCGGAAGAAGAACTCTTCGCCTGCTCGGAACTCTTGGGCTGATCAGCAGAGGATGCCGGCGTTTTGACGCTGCTGGAAGATGCCACGGGGAGCGATTCGGAACTTGTCGCGACAGCACTGGAAACCGGGTCCGGAATGTTCGGCTTGGTGGGGTCGAAGACATTGCCGTTCGAATCCGTCATGGAACCATCGGTATTGATGGTGATGAACGGAAGGGTGTTCAAGTCAACTTCTGCGAAAACGGGTGTGCCACTCATGTCGAAGATGGCATTAGCTTGTGCATCGTATGTACCGTAAGGTGTGCCATCGGTGGTCGAGACCATGTAAGCACCGCTTTCGGTCGGGGTGATCATGTAATTCTGGTCACCAGAGAAAAACCAACCAGTTACCGGAGCCGAAGCTTCGTTACCGTTGTTTGGGGATGCGGGGTCGTCGTTGGAGCAGTTCCATGCGATCACTAACGCGCTGGAAAGCAGCAATGCTTTAAAAAATGGAAATTTCATCATAACCTCATGTTTTGGCCCAAATATTCCCGCCCATAAAATATATACATATGTCGAATTTGGGTTGTAAAAAAAATGTTAGGGTGACGTGGCGCAATACAAAGTGTTCTCTAGGTGTTCCTTATTTCGAGAGCAATAGTATCGGTGACAGAAAAGCGTAACTTTTTCACCCAAAAAACGCAATTTGTAATGGTATTAAAGGGCCGCGATGAACGTGTTGAGCGTGAGCCCGCCATGGCTCGTAATGATATTTTTTGCTTGCGCGTTTTTTGCAGGGTCGAGCATGGGGCATTCTCGCAACAAATTCGCAGTGCAAGTGTATTTTGCACCAGCCCGCGTATCGTCTTTGGGGGCGAGAATTGCGACAGTGAGCGGCTTGCCCGCAGCCTTCAGTTCGCGGGCGAGTTCGCTTAGCTTGTTGCCAATTTGCGTATAGAGTTTCGGGGTGTCGAAATCGAGACGCTTGCCGTAGGGCGGGTTCAAAACTATTGCAGGCCGCGTGCCGGCGGGGCAGGTGTTTGCGATGTCTTGGGCGGTGTAGTTGAAAAAGTCTTTGATTTGCGGCGCGATGGCCGGAGCGTTTGCGCCTTGCGGGAGCGATGCGAGCGGGCTGCTTTCTACGTTGTGGCGGATGATGCTTATCGCGTGTTCCGAGATGTCGCTTGTGGTTATTGCCGCAAGTGGACACACTTGCGCTTCGCGCTTCGGTGTGACGTCGGGGGAGGCATTGTGCTTCGGTGTGACGATGTGATTCCAGGTGGCGGGTTTGAAGGCTGGCTGGTGCTTTAGCGCGAAGTCGCGGCACACGCCGGGGATAAGCCCGCTTGCCTTGTATGCGGCTTCGAGGCTGAATGTGCCGCTGCCTGCCATAAGGTCGAAAACGGCAATCGGTGCGGCGACGAGCGCGGATACCTCGAAAAGCATCGCTGCTGCGATAGTTTCCTTGAGCGGGGCGTCGTTGACGTGCCGCTCGTGCCCGCGCTTGTAGAGTTCTTCGCCGGCGAGGTCGAGCCAGAGGGTGCAACGGTCATCCAGGAAGTTTACGTAGAGGTTCTGCGGGGCGTTGCGGGGTGCCCCCGCAGAGGGGGTAGCGGATGTTTCGACTGGCTCACTATCTTTTGTGTTTGCGTTGCCTGGCGAAACAGAAGCGAGGGGGAGGCTTCCCCCTCCGATTACCTTGTACAGCCTCTCCGCGATGGCGTCGCTGTGGTACAGGCGTGAATGCTTGCAGGTGACGTGGATTGCGACGGTGTCCGGGGTAACGGGGCCGGAGGGGAGGTAAAGTTCCCACGGGATTTCGGCGGCTTTCTTCTCGAGTTCGCGGAAGTTTTCGGCCTTGAAATCGGCGATGTGCATCAGTATGCGGTTTGCGATGCGGCTGTAGGCGACGGCCTTCCAGGCTTCGACGATTTTCGCCGTAAATTCAACCTTGCCGTCTCCGACTGCGGTGGCTTCAATGCCAATGTCTTTTAACTCCCTGACGAGAGTTTGTTCAAAACCGAGCGGGACGACCGCCAAAAAAAGATGCGGCTTCCCGATAACCTGCCTCTTGAGGCGTTTTTCGAGTGCCGCGTCCATCTTTGCCTACAGTCTGTGTATTAGCTGTGCAGGTATTCCACGATGGCGTCGTGGATCGTGGTAAACACGCTGCGCAATTCGTCTTCGTCTTCTTCCAAAAGCGTCACGCGGAAGCCCTTCAAGTCGGTGCAGAAACTCGTACTCGGCACCACGCAGATGCCCTTCGCGCCCAGCAGGTAGTACACGAAGCGGTAGTCCAGGTTCGTGGTCTTGCTGCACCATTCTTCCACCTTTTTCTTGATGATCGGGTTGTCGATCTTCAAGCTCTGGTGACTGTTGAGCGTGCCTTCGCGGAAGATGATGGTGTTGTAGAATGCACCGTAGGTCGGGTTGAAGTACAGTTCCGGAATGTCGGAAAGGATTTCATTGATGATGGCGCTACGGCGGCCAATCTTCTCGTTCAGCGCGGTACGGTGTTCAATGAAACGCTTGTCGCCCAGCACGCGCGGGATAGTCATCTGCGGGAGCGTGGTCGAGCAGACTTCCACCATCTTCGCGTTGTCGATGGCGCGGCAGAAGGCGTCGAACTGTTCGTCCTTGTCGCGGTTGTAGTATTCGGCCCAGCCGCAACGAGCACCCGGCCACGGGTATTCCTTAGAAATACCCTTGAGAGCGATCCCCGGAACGTCCCCGATGTATTCGGCAAGAGCGTAGGCGTGAGCTCCATTGTACGTAATCTTGTTGTAGATTTCGTCGCAAATAATGAACAGACCGTAGCGCTTGGCGATGTCTACAATTTTCTGGAGAATGTCGAGCGGGTAAACCATGCCCGTCGGATTGTCCGGGTTCAAGATCAGAATGCCCGCAATGCTCGGGTTGTACTTCACCTTGTTTTCAAGTTCTTCCAGGTCCGGGTACCAGTGATTTTCCGGCTGCAAACGGTAGGTGATCGGGGCCGTGTGGGCGTGAGCGGCTTCGGCGGAGCTGTGTGTAGAATAAGCCGGAGCCGGTCCGATAATGCGGGTGGTCATGGACAGAAGTCCGTAAATGGTGGCGATGGCGTCGCCGAGGCCGTTGAAGAACAGAATGTCGTCAACGTTAATTTGGGCCCCACCCAGCTTGTTGTTTTCCTTCACTAGGAATTCGCGTGTTTCGAGCATGCCCTTGGAGGGGCAGTAGCCGTAGCTGCGGTTGGTGCGGGCGAGGTCGACAACGATATCCTTAATCCAGTCGGGAACCTGGCACTTCTTTTCGATCGGGTCACCGATGTTTTCCCAGTGGATGGGGAGACCGAGTGCCTTGAGCTGGTTTGCCTTCTTCACGATC
>JBGUQN010000037.1:0-6410 GCA_045131085.1 Fibrobacter sp. | reverse complement strand
GCCATTGACGGTTTCGAAAATCTTGGAGAAGTCGAGGTTGTGAGCCTTGTAGAAGGCAATCGCCTCGTCGCGTTCCAGGAGGTCGCTGCGGCCGCAGGCTTCGGAGAGGCTCCTGAGGCCAAGGCTTGCGAGGATTTCGCGGACTTCGTCGGCGATGAAGAAGAGGAAGTTTTCCACGTATTCGGGCTTGCCCGCAAAGCGCTTGCGGTAGTCCGGATCCTGCGTGGCGATACCCATCGGGCACTTATTCGTATGGCACTTGCGGTCCATCACGCAGCCAAGGCTTACGAGAAGGTTCGTTGCAAAGCCGAATTCTTCGGCACCGAGGAGAGCGGCCACCACCACGTCGCGGCCCGTCTTGAGCTGGCCATCGACCTGGAGCTTAATGCGGCCGCGCAAATCGTTGAGCACGAGCGTCTGTTCCGCTTCGGCAATACCGAGTTCCCACGGGAGGCCGGCATGCTTGATGGAAGTGAGCGGAGATGCACCCGTACCGCCATCGTGGCCGGAAATCAGCACCACGTCGGCATGGGCTTTGGCGACACCCGCGGCAATCGTACCCACACCCACTTCGGACACGAGCTTCACGGAAACACGGGCCTTCGGGTTGGCGTTGCGCAAGTCGTAAATCAACTGCGCCAAGTCCTCGATGGAGTAAATATCATGGTGCGGCGGCGGAGAAATCAGCGACACGTTCGGGATGGAGTGACGGATACGTGCCACGAACTCGTTCACCTTGTGTGCCGGCAACTGGCCACCTTCACCGGGCTTTGCGCCCTGGGCCATCTTGATCTGCAAATCCTTCGCATGGCGCAGGTAGTCAATGGTCACGCCAAAGCGGCCCGAGGCAACCTGACGGATGGCAGAACTGCGGATATCGCCGTTGGCTGCCGGAGTATCGCGGTCGGGGTCTTCACCACCTTCACCACAGTTGCTCATAGCACCGATGCGGTTCATTGCAATGGCAATCGTCTCGTGGGCTTCCGGGCTCAAGGAGCCAAGGCTCATGGCGCCTGCCACAAAGTGATGGATAATGGATTCGCGAGATTCAACTTCGCTAATATCAATCGGGGTCGCCTTCTTGAACTTGAAGAGCCCGCGCAAAGTTGCCTGACGTTCAGACTGGTCGTTGATAAGTTTGCTGTAGACCTTGAACTTCTCGTAGTCGCCACCCTGCACTGCCTGGCGGAACGCGGCAAGCGACTGCGGAGTCCACAGGTGCTTTTCGCCCTCCTTGCGGAATGCATACTGGCCACCCGACTGCAAAACCTTGCTTGCATCGGCAAATGCGATCTTCTGACGTTCGCCCACTTCGCGGGCAATCTCTTCGAGGCCGATACCTTCGATACGGCTTGCCGTACCCGGCAGGAACTTCTCGATGAGTTCGTGGTTCAGGCCCACGGCTTCGAAAATCTGTGCACTGCGGTAGCTGCGGAGCGTGGAGATACCCATCTTCGACATGATCTTGAGGAGGCCCTTGTCCACAGCTTTCACGTAGTTCGCGGCAGCCGTCACCGGATCCACATCCAGGTCGCCGTTGTGGCACATGTTGGTAATGCTCTCGAATGCGAGATACGGGTTGATGACCGTCGCGCCGTAACCAAGCAGCAAAGCAAAGTGCATCACTTCGCGGACTTCGCCGGACTGCACAATCAAGCCGATTTCAGGGCGCACGCCCGCTTCCACCAGGGCGCGGTTCACGCAAGCCGTCGCAAGGAGCGAAGGCATAGGCACGTAGCCCCAGTCAATGTTCTTGTCCGAAAGCACGATGATATCGTAATTGTCGTTCACCGCACGCACGGCATCGCCAGCGAGGTTCTGCAGGGCAGCTTCCAGCACTTCGCCGTTTCCGCCGAGCGGGAACTGCATCTTGAGCACTTTCGCCTTGAAGGCCTTGTCGCCAATGTTTTCAAAGCGGCGGATTTCATCTTCGGTGACGATCGGGCGCGGAATCTTGATAAGGTGCGCCTGCTCCGGAGTTTCTTCGAGGATATTGCCGTGGTTTCCGATGTAGGTCGTAAGGCTCATCACGAGCTCTTCGCGGATCGGGTCGATTGGCGGGTTCGTCACCTGGGCGAACAGCTGCTTGAAGTAGTTGAACAGCGGCTGCGGCTTGTCCGAAAGCACGGCAAGCGCGGCGTCGTTACCCATGGAGCCAATCGGTTCGGCACCGTTCTTGGCCATCGGCTGCAAGATGATGGAGAGGTCTTCGGCAGAATAGCCAAAGCGCTTCTGCTGCACCAGGATATCTTCGGGAACGTCGGACGGGTTGATTTCGCTGAAGAGCCCGCGGACGCTCATCTTGTTTTCGGCGACCCAGCGGCGGTAGGGCTTGCTACGAGCCACCTGAGCCTTCATTTCGGCGTTCTTCAAGATACGGTGGTTTTCGAGGTCGAGGTAAATAATCTCACCGGGTTTCAGGCGGCCCTTTTCTTCCACTTCATCGTCGCGAAGGTCAAGCACGCCCGTTTCAGAAGCCATCACGAAGAGACCGTCTTTACACAAAGTGTAACGAGCAGGACGGAGGCCGTTGCGGTCAAGAATTGCACCGGCGTTCACACCGTCAGAGAAAGCGACGGCGGCAGGGCCATCCCACGGTTCCATGAGCATGGATTCGTATTCAAAGAAACCACGCACGTCGCGGCCCAAGTAGTGCTTCTTGCCCCAGGCCTGAGGCATGAGCATCATCATCGCATGCGGGAGGCTACGACCCGCTGCGACGAGGAGCTCAAACATGTTGTCAAGGCTAGCCGAGTCGCTCTGGCCCGCCGGAACGAGCGGGAGAAGCTTCTGCAGGTCATCGCCGATAATATCGCTCTTCAGGTGCGGCTCGCGAGCACGCAGGCTGTTGAGGTTACCGCGCAGCGTATTGATTTCGCCGTTATGAGCGAGGTAGCGGAACGGGTGCGCAAGCGGCCAAGTCGGGAAAGTGTTCGTGGAGTAGCGCTGGTGAACAAGCGCAATCGGGCTTTCGAAATCGAGGTCGTTCAAGTCCTTGTAGAAGCCTTCAATCTGGCTTGCAAGCAACAGGCCCTTGTACACGATGCTACGGCGGCTGCAGCTGCAGATGTAGAGGCCCTTGCAGGCCTTTTCCATCAGGCGGCGCGCCACATAAAGCTTGATGTCGAACGCGCTGTCGGATTCAAAGGCGGAACCATCGAAGAACGCCTGGCGGATATGCGGCAGGGTTTCGCGGGCCGTGCGACCGATCTTGTCGGCATTCACCGGAACCTCGCGGAAGTTCAGCACCGGCATGCCCTCGGCAGCGGCAATCTCCTTGATCTTCGCGTCAAAGGCGGTAGCCTCGAGCGTATTGTCCACAAAGAACATCGCCACGCCATAGCGTTCCGGCAGGTTCGCGTTCACCTTGCGGAAGAACTTGTGCGGCATAGAAAGCAAAAGACCCGCACCGTCGCCGGTTTCCGGGTCTCCACCTGCTGCACCGCGGTGCATGAGCCTTTTCAAAACAGTAATGCCCTGCAGCACTATCTGGTGCGAGGCAACATTATTAATATTAGCGACCAGGCCGACACCACAGGCGTCGTGTTCGTTCATCGGATCGTAAAGAGCTTGAGCGTTCATAAAAGTCCTTTTCTTGCTTTTTGCGCTCTTTATTTGCAAAAATCGTGCCAATTATGTAAAGCATCCGCCAATTATTGAAAATATGGTCAAAAATGTAAAAGATACGGATTCACACCCCGTTTTGAGGATTTTTAGATTTCAAATTCTGTAAAACACTATAACGCATTTACACCATATGTAAAACAAAAGGACGGCATTTTCGCTGCCGCCCTTTACGATACTCGCCCCTCAAAAATCTACTCGAAGACCTTCTTTTTGCGCTGGTCACGCCCGATTAGCACGAGGCTCACGACAACGCCGGCAAGCAACGCGACCGAGGTGACAATCCATGCGGTAGAATGTCCGCAGGTCACCTGGAAGAACAGCACCGAGAGGCTCCAGCCGATGACCGTCTGGAACACCATCATGAGCGTTCCGTAGAAGCGCCCGAGTTCACGGAAGGCGGTTCCCATGGCAGCAAGGCACGGCACATAGAGCAATATAAATAGCAGGTACGCCAGCACCTGGAAACGCCCGAGGTTGAAATGCGCCTGCATCGTCTTATACGCGCCTTCGTTTCCGGCACCTTCAGATTCTTCAATCGCAGCCTTGACTCCCAGCGGATTCGCAATCGAGGTAAAGACTTCCACCAGGTTCGCCGGGATACTTACGAGAGCTTCTTTTACCGTAGATTTCAGGCTAAAGCCTTCATCCGCCGCAGTCTCATCCGCGCCGGCCTCCCCCGCTTTTTCTGCAGCGTCAGCGTCGCCCGTGCCTTCGATGGCATACAGCGAGTTGAGTGTACCGACAATCGCTTCCTTTGCAAAAAGTCCCGTAAAGAGGGCCACCGATGCGGGCCAGTTGTCTCGTTCGACACCAAAGGGTTCGAACACCGGCGTAATCACCGTACCCACGGCACTCAACACCGACTTTTCGTTGTTGTCGTTACCGAAACTTCCGTCCGTTCCAACGGAACCCATAAAGCCGAGCACCGTCACCATGATGAGCACGACCTTACCCGCGCGGAAAACGAATTCCTTGAGGCGGAGCCATGCATGGCGGAAAAGGTTGCGCACCTTGGGCAAATGGTAAGGCGGCAATTCCATAATGAATGTCGATTCCTTACCCATGAAAACCGTATGGCGCAAAAGCAGGCCGTAAATCAACGCAATCACGATGCCCGTCAAGTAAATTCCGAACACGAGCGTTCCCGCACTTTCGCCGAAGAACGCTGCACCAAACAGCGCATACACCGGGAGGCGAGCGCCGCAGCTCATGAACGGCACCAGGAACAAGGTCAAGAATCTTTCGCGCTTGTTTTCGAGCGTACGCGTGCCCATAAGCGCCGGCACTGAGCAGCCAAAGCCCACAATCATCGGCACAAAGGCCTTGCCCGGGAGCCCGAGGAAACGCATAAAGCGATCCGCCACAAACGCCGCACGCGACATGTAGCCGGAATCTTCGAGGAACGAAAGGCAAAGGAACATGAAGAAGATGACCGGGATGAACGTCGACACCGTCTGGATACCCGTACCGATGCCGTTCGCCAACAGCGCCACGACAACGCCCGGAGCGCCAATTTTCGTCAGGAGTTCCGTCATGCCGTCGACAAAGATTCCACCAAACAAAATGTCGAAGAAATCGATGAACGCGCTACCGACCTTCACCGCAAACCAGAACACCAGATACATGGCGACAAGGAAAAGCGGAATTCCCAAAATGCGGTTCAGGAAGAGCTTGTCGAGTTTGTCGGTTCGCGTGCGCTTGTTGGTGTTGTCGCGGATGACCGCCTTCGCGATGTCGCGGGCGTAGGAATAGCGGGAATCTGCCAGCGCAAATTCTACCTCTTCGCCCAAGTCCTCTTCAATCTTGTCATGCGGGATTTCGACACCGAGTTCGTCGGCGAGTTCAAGCACTCGCCCGCTATGTTCCAGGTACTGCACGGCCGTCCAGCGCGGACTTGCGCCGAGCTTGTCGGCCACGGGTTTGAGCGGCACCGAGATTTCTTCAATCAGCTTTTCAAGGACTTCGGAATGCTTGACCGCCTTGGGGAGCGGCAATTCGCGGCTGTTGTGCAGCAACTTGTGCAAGTCGTTCACGAATCCTTCGCAACTCTTGGGCGACACCGCCGTGAGGCCAATCGCCGTCACGCCGAGGATTTCTTCGAGTTTGTGCAGGTCCACATGGACGCCGCGGCTCGCTGCGATATCCATCATGTTCACAGCCAAGACCATCGGAACGCCCTTTTCCATCAGCTGGCTCGTCAGGAACAGGTTGCGCTCCAAGTTCGTAGCATCTAGGATGTTCACCACCAGGTCCGCCTCGCCCTTGAGCAAGTAATCGAGAGCGGCGCGTTCATCTTCGGAGTTCGCAAACAGCGCATAGATGCCCGGCAAGTCCACCACGCGAATCGTGTGGTTGTCGAGCTTGAACTGACCTTCCTTCTTTTCGACGGTCACGCCCGGCCAGTTCCCCACAATCTGGTTCGAGCCGGTAAGCGAGTTGAACAGCGCGGTCTTTCCGCAGTTCGGGTTACCCGCAATCGCAATCGTGAAAATCTCTTTCTCGATAGGCATCAGACCCTCCTCAGCTTAAGCACATTGGCTTCTTGTTTGCGGAGCGAAAGCCTGTACGAAAGCACGCTGACCTCGACCGGGTCGCCGAGCGGGGCCACCTGCAAAACCTGCAGCACCACGCCACGCACAAGCCCCATCGACAAAAGTTTGGACTTGTACTGAGAATCACCCGTGTTGTATCCAATAATTTCGGCCTTGTCGCCTTTTTTAAGTTCCGAAAACTTCGGTTCGTTATTCATACACCAACGATTTACTTTTTCGTAGATTTAGCGG
>JBGUQN010000036.1:0-5429 GCA_045131085.1 Fibrobacter sp. | reverse complement strand
CAACATATTAATCTATTATCCGCATCGCACAGAAAAAATGATTTATCTCTTTAGCGTTCCCATGGCAACCCACGGATTAGGAGACGTATTTAAAACTGAGTTCCTTCATTGGCAGCAATGCGGAATGCTGAACATGACCTATGAAGAGGCAGATTCACTGATAGAGCCGATGGCACAAACATTAAATAATTATCTAACAGACCCGGTTTGGACAACAAAGGGCTTTTTTGAAACGTTGGGGCTTCGGGCATCAGACGCGGTCTACCCATATCCAAGCGAAGCTGTAGATTGGGCCAAAAAGGCCTGCGCAAAGGCTCCCATTGCACAAGTGAAGAAAAATGGTGCCGCGGGAATTGTTCTTGAAAACGGCCTGGCGCATATTCCAGAACGCCTGATGGGGCAAAAGTACTTCATTTTCGACATGAACGGCAGGGTCATCCAGGCGGGCATTGCAAAAGAAGCTATCCGCATGCCGCTTTACCCCGTAATCCTGAAAGTCGGCAACGAAAAGCCGTTTTTGTCGAAGAATTAGGCTTTACCCTTCCAGTTTATATTTCAGGTAATGCCTTGCGGTCCATGTGAAATATAATATGTCGGCTACGACAAGTGCCACGGCGCAGGCGAAAAATACCTGCTGGTGCATGCCGAAGTGTTCTGCCATGGAACCGCCCGCGAGGATTCCTATACCGATGCCTATATCCCAGCCGCTTAAGTAGGTGCTGTTGGCCGTGCCGCGCTGGTCGTGGCGGGCGAGGTTCACGCACATGGTCTGGTAGCCCGGGAAAATAAGCCCGAGGCTCGTGCCAATAAGGAATGCCGATGAGAAGAACGTGACGGGCGAGTGGCTGAAGGCGAGCAGGAAGTAGGCGACGATGTTGAGTGTCATGCCAGTACCCACGAGGTGGATGAGGTAACCTCTGTCGATGAGCCGCCCTGTGGTGAGACGGTTCAGAATGAGCCCTGCCGCAATGAGCGCGTAGAACCAGCCGGAACCGCCGATGCCGAGTTCCTTCGCGTAGAGCGCGATGTAGTTCGTGACGGGCCCGTAGGCGAACCCCACGAAGATGAAGTTTACGAACTGCGGGATGGCGCGCGTGAGGAAGAACCGGTCGAGCGAAAGCGGCGCATGCGGCTTTTTCTCTTTCGGGGCGACCTTGAGTGTCTGCACCAAGATGAGGCCGATTACGCAGAGTGCGATGGAGATGATGAATACGATGGTGTCGCCGAAGGCTTCGTACAGGAACATGCCTGTCATGGGGCCTGTGGCGAACGCGAGGTTCACGCTGACACCGAAGTAGCCAATGCCTTCGCCGCGACGGCTTGCAGGGAGCGCGTCGATGGCGACTGTGTTACTTGCTGTCGTAGAAATTCCGAAACACAGCCCGTGCATAAAACGCAATACGGCAAGCAGCGGGATGAGCCCGAGCGTCTTGTAACCGATGAAGCACAGGGTAAACGCGAAGAACGTCCAGAAGTACAGCGGCTTGCGGCTAAGCGTATCCACCAGGAAGCCCGCGAAGGGCCTGCAGGCGAGCGCACCGATGGTGTAGAGCGAAATGACGATGCCCGCCGTCGCGTTGTCGGTCTGGAACTTCTCGATGATGAACATCGGGAGGATAGGCAGCAGCTGGTAGAAGCTGAAGAACAGCAAAAAATTCGCCGCCGCGCAGGTCGTAAAGTTCCGCGTCCAGAGGGCAGGTTTCTTTTCTGCAGTTCCTTTTGTCGAATTAGCGTTAGACATTTTTTCCCATTACGTCATTCCGGCCTCGAGCCGGAACCCAGATGGCGGCTCAAGGCCGCCATGACGTCTTTACTATAAGTCGCCATGACGTGTTTCCTTCAGGTCGCTATGACGTGTTTCCTACAATCTCTCGTCTATTTTCTCTCTAGCGCCACGATGGTTTCCAGGTGCGGGGTGCCGGGGAACAGGTCGAGCGGCTGCACTTCCTTGACGCGGTAGCCGTAGCGTTCCCATTCCTTGATGGAGGCGGGAATTTCGTCGGTGCCGCAGAAAACATGGCATACGCGTACGGGCTTGCGCATGGCGAGCGCGTGGATGACTCCGGGTTCGCAGCCTTTGCGGGGCGGGTCGAGCAGGATTTTCTCGGGTTCGCCGGCTACGGGGCGCGGGAGCCTTGTCTGCACGAAGTTCTCGTCGATCTTGCCTGCGACAAAGCGGTAGTTCTTCTTGAGGTAGCGTGCGGAAGCCTTCGCGCATTCGATGGAAGGTCCTTCCATCTCGACGCCGAGCACGGATTTTGCGGCTTCGCCCAGCGCGAAGCTGAAAAGCCCGTAACCGCAGTACAGGTCGAGGAAGTTGTCTTCGCGGGTAAGCGAAAGCAGGCGGCCAGCAGCCTTGATGAGGTTGTGAATCTGGCTCTCGTTCACCTGGCTGAAGCCGGTGGCGGGGTACTTGAGACTGAAATGCCCGAGATTCAGGCTAAGTTCGCGCGGGCCAAAGAGTTGCTTGAAGGAGAGCCCTTCGGTCGGTCGCTTGGCTTCGAGGTAGTAATCGGACTCCGTCGTGTCAATGTAGGCGTGCGCCGCAGTCACGTGATACGGCGAATTTTGCAAAATTTCGGCAATTTGCTTCAATTTGCGGACGATCGCGGCATCGATTTTCTTGATATTGAATATAACGACCCTGTACTTGTACGTGCCGCGGATGATAATCCAGTTGAGCGCGTAGGCGAGGGGCTTGTACGATGGCGTGATGAGTTTGTCGAACAGCAGGCGGTAAATGGCGTTGTGCTCTTCGGGCTCCAGGATGCTGTCGTATTCGTTGAACCGCAGGTCGCCGGGCTGCATGTCGACGCGCCTCTTGCTGGTGGTGCGGTAGTTGCGGGGCATGGGGCTTGCAATTACCGGCTGCGGGTTGCGGGGGAGGCGGTTTACATCCCAGAATTCGCGGATGGCCTCGTTCTTGACTTTCAGCTCTTCTTTATAGCTGAGGGGAGCGAGGGTTTCGCCGTAGGCGGAATCGGATTCTTTCGTGTAATTGGGGATTTGGTGGGCGATGGCTTGTTCAAAGAGCATGCCCAAAATGTAGAAATTTGCGCAATTTCTTTGTAGGGGGAAATTTGGACTATGGATTTTTTGTCCAAGAAAACTGCCTTGCGGCGTGTAGGGAAGGGGGGAGCGTTTATGTAGTTTAAGGGTACAAACAACTAGGAAAAGGAGTACACATGAAGTCCATGGTGTTTAAGGGTCTGGTTCTGGTTAGTGCTCTCGCTCTCGTCAATTGCGACGATACTGCTGTGGCACCAGCAACCAATACAGGTACAGAAATTGCAAATCCGGGAGAAGGGGATGGCGTTAGCAGTGCCGTTGTCAATCCGGAATCCGGCGCAGCTGTAGGCCCGGAATCTAGCACGTCCGTCAATCCGCAGTCCAGCACTGCCGTGGGCCCGGAATCCAGCACAATTGCTGCTCCCGAGTCCAGCGAGACAGTCAATCCGCTGTCTAGCGAAACTGTCAATCCGGCTAGTTCCGAGACGGTCCCCCCTGCTTCTAGCGAAACGGTGACGCCGGCCTCTAGCTCCAGCGAAGTGGTCGCTTCTTCTTCCAGCGAAGAAGTGAAGCCTGCCGGAGTCTTCCTTGCCGAAGGCACGGACGAGAACAAGGACCAGATGGAAATTTCGTACACCGAAAATATCGAACCGTGCATTTGGGATAAGGACAAAAACAGGAATCTATGCAGGATTCTTGCTTACCCGAAGCGTCTTTCTTCTGACAAGAAGCATGCTGTCGTGATGTGGGGCCCCGGTGGCGGCTCTGATCCCAAGGAATATGGCGGAATCATTAAACGCTTGGCTTCCCACGGTTTTGTAGTGGTTGCTATTCCTCAGTCTCCGGGTGATGCTAGCCAAGGCAAGCCTGCCATTGACTGGCTTGAAAGTAAGAATAATGACCCGAGTGACCCGCTTTACCAGAAGCTTGACATGACCAAGGTGGGATGTTCCGGCCACTCCATGGGCGGTCTCGAATCCGAACAGATGCTTGTCAAGGACAAGCGCGTGGTCACTGCGGTCCTCAACAACAGCGGTGCATTCAACCATGCGGAATTGGCTAACGTCTCTACTTCCAAGACTGCTGCAATCGTCTACGGTGAAGGCGGTATGGAACGCCCGAACGCCGAAGGCGACTACAACAACAATAACGTCAAGGCTCCGGCTTGCCTCCTCAAGATGACTGGCGGTCAGGGCAATGAATGCTATAACGGCGAATGTGGCTGGGGCCACGGTTCGGGCCCGTGGGGCGGCATGGCTGCTACGGTTGCCTGGATGCGTTGGCACCTCGGTGGCGAAGACTGGCGCAAGAAGGACTTCGTAGGCACTAGCGGCAAGTACATCGATGGCGCGATTATCGGCCAGCCTGGCAAGTGGAAAGGCCAGTGCAAGAATTTCTAAGTTTCACAATCCCACACACCCAAAAATGTCTCGGATATCCCGGGGCATTTTTTTGATTTGCGCTCTGTTTACGATTTGGGCCCTTGACAAAACATCCATAGAAATTGTATACGGATTATTGAATTGCTCCCGAAAAGGGGGTATTTTTATTCTAGGTGTATAAAAAAAGAGGATGTTATGAACAAAGTTGTTGCTACGGTTGGCCTTGTTGGCCTTTTTGCCTGTGCTTCTGCATGGGCCCAGCCTAACGATGAATGGAATGGGAAACCGCGTATTTTCGGGGTGAACGTGCTTACTCCGCACGTGACTTCGATGCCTTACACGACGGTGGAAGAGGCGGTGAAGGGTGACCGCCATGCTTCTGAATGGTACCAGACGCTTTCGGGCAATTGGAAGTTCTTCCACGTAGAAAAACCGAGCCAGCGCAACAACGACTTCTACAAAGACAACTACGACGTTTCCGGCTGGGACGAAATCCCGGTGCCGTCTTCTTGGCAGTTGCTCGGTTACGACCATCCGATTTACACGAACGTTGTTTACCCGTGGGCGCAAAACAACAGGGTTTCTGCTCCAGGTGCTCCGACTGATTTTAACCCGGTGGGCCATTACCGCCGTACCTTTACCGTGCCTGAAAAATGGGACGGCAAGCGCATCCGCCTGCATTTTGAAGGCGTTGAATCTGCTTACTACGTTTGGGTGAACGGCAACTACGTCGGATATTCTGAAGATTCCTTCACAGGTCATGAATTCGATATCAACAAGTACTTGCGCAAGGGCGAAAACAACATTTCTGTGCAGGTGTTCCGCTGGTGCGATGGCTCCTGGCTCGAAGACCAAGACTTTATCCGCCTTTCGGGTATTATGCGCGATGTGTACATCTATGCTGTTCCCGAAGTGCACATTCAGGACTTCCAGATTGATGCGACTCTCGCCAGCAATTACAAGGATGGTATCCTGAAGACGACGGCTTGGATTTATAACTCCACTAGCAAGGCTTCGGGAGATTATACGGTTGAATTG
>JBGUQN010000035.1:0-2887 GCA_045131085.1 Fibrobacter sp. | reverse complement strand
ATTACAGCTTGTCGTTAGAACCAAGAACGTCGACGATCTTGTGTTCGTACATCTTCTGCATGTTTTCGCGAGCCGGCTTGAGGTACTGGCGCGGGTCGAAGTGTTCCGGATGTTCGTCGAAATACTTACGGATAGCGGCAGTCATGGCGAGACGGCTGTCAGAGTCGATGTTAATCTTGCAAACAGCGGACTTGGAAGCTTCGCGGAGCTGTTCCTCCGGAATACCGACGGCATCCGGGAGCTTGCCACCGTGGGCGTTGATGGTGTCAACTTCGTCCTGCGGCACGGAAGAAGAACCGTGGAGAACGATCGGGAAGCCCGGGAGCTTTTCTTCGATGGCGTGGAGCACGTCGAATGCCAGGGGAGGCGGAACGAGCTTGCCAGTCTTCGGGTCGCGAGTGCACTGTTCCGGCTTGAACTTGTAAGCACCGTGGCTGGTACCGATGGAGATAGCGAGGGAGTCGCAGCCCGTACGGGTAGCGAAGTCGATCACTTCTTCCGGCTTGGTGTAGTGGGATTCTTCAGCCTGGACTTCGTCTTCCACACCGGCGAGCACGCCGAGTTCGGCTTCGACGGTCACGTCGTGAGCGTGGGCGTATTCAACAACCTTCTTGGTGAGGGCGATGTTGTCTTCGTACGGAAGAGCGGAACCGTCGATCATCACGGAAGAGAAACCGTTGTCGATGCAGTCCTTGCAGAGTTCGAAAGAGTCACCGTGGTCGAGGTGGAGCACGATCTGCGGATTGGCGCAGCCGAGTTCCTTGGCGTATTCAACAGCACCCTGGGCCATGTAGCGGAGGATGGTGCCGTTAGCGTAGTTACGGGCACCCTTAGAGACCTGCATGATCACCGGAGACTTCTGCTTGACAGCAGCCTGCACGATGGCCTGCATCTGTTCCATGGTGTTGAAGTTGAAAGCCGGGATAGCATAGCCACCCTTAACAGCCTTTGCAAACATTTCCTTGGTGTTCACCAAGCCGAGTTCCTTGTAAGAAACTGCCATTTGTTTTACCTCTTGATTCTTTGGCGACTTGCATCGCCGGTTAAAAGTTACGGGGCTAAAGATAGCATTTTCACCCTGTTTTGTCCACCAATTTCGTCGCCGTTCCGCGCATGCCCGTCCGATTTTCTTGTTTTTACTTGCGCGCCTTGCTGGAGGAATGTATATTAGTGGGGGTGTCTGGTTTTAAGGAGTATCTATGCTTTTCAAGAGAAGCCTGCTAGCGGTGTCAGCCATTGCCTTTATGGCGGTATTTTCGCATGCCGAGGTCACCTACACGCTCCACAAGTCCGCGAACCCGACTGCCGACGAGCAGGATGCCTACAAGCGCATTACAGCCGTGATGGATTCGGCGGTCAAGCTCTACAACACCTACTCGAACCTTTCGAAGTTCATCAACGTTTACTACGCGCCGGGTGTGCCCACAGCCGAGGCCAGTAGCAACGGCGACCTCCGTTTTGGAGAGAACCGCAGTTACATGGTGGTGCCCACGGCCATGCACGAGATGGGTCATACGATGGGTATCGGTACGACTCAGGAATACTGGGATGTATGCAAGGATGGCGTTTTCAGGAACGACAAGGTGCAGGCGAAGCTCCGCGAACTGGACAACGACCCGACCAAGGAACTCCATTGCGACCGTCAGCATATATGGCCGTATGGCCTGAACCAGGCGAGCGAAGCCAAGTCCGAAAAGGACCTGATCAACCACGTGATTCTCGTGGAGACCATTTACCAGCAGCTGTTCAAGGTGGCGTTCTTCAAGGAGGGGAGGATCAAGTCCCTCGGCGAAACAAAGAAATGCATGGGAATTACTTCGTCCAATGCCCTGGAATTGATGGATTGTAGCGACACGGCGACCTTCGTGAAGATTTTCTCGGTGGGCGATAACCCCGTTACATACTATATTCAGCTTGGGAGCCGCGTCGTGGACATCCCGAACGAGTCGACTGCGGCAGGCGTGAAGGCTTCGACCTACGGCTACAACGGTGGCGCACACCAGAGGTATGTGTTCGAAGGCGCGAATGTGAATACGCCGAACGCCTTCTATCTCAAGAATTACAAGAGCGGCCATTACCTGCAGGCCGTCGACAATTCCGTGGTGCAGAACCCGAAGAAGAATTCCGATGACTTTATATGGCAGATTATCGAAGACGAAGCTCAGGACACCTCCAAGGTCGATACGAGCGTCGTAGATACGGGCAAGACGGATTCTACTGGCGATACGTCGTCCGTGAAGATCGTGCGCCTGCGGGATACACGCGTGGACTTGGCTCCGGCAAGGACGTTCGACCTCAAGGGCAGGAACATCGGCAGGCAGCCCCTCGGCCGCAGCCGCAATACCCATAAGGTCCTTTTTAAGAAGTAAATCGTCTTGGGTCAGGGTGTCGACGCTTCCCTGACAATGCAAAAAGCCCGGCTTAAAAGCCGGGCGAAATTTTTTGCTTGTTTTAGCGATTACACACCGAAGGCGGCGTCAGCAGCGGCGGCGTTTTCGGCCACGGTCTCCGGGGCGGCGGATTCAGCTGCTGCGGCTTCTGTAGCGGCGAGTGCTTCTTCAGTCACGTCGTTGCTTGCCTTTTCGCTCATGGAAAGCTTGCCTTCCTTGAACTTGTACATGGCGATGGTGGTGGGCTTCTTGTTGAGCTGGATGTAACCCTGTCCGGCCTGGTTATTGAGGAAGCGGGCTTCGTGTGCCATCATGACAACGGCACGGAAGACAGAGCCTTGACATTCCTTGCTAGCATAGATATCGTCAAGATAGACTCTCTGATCGGACATCGGGGTACCTCCGAAAAATTTTAGAAGAGGGAGAGGGATTCGAACCCTCGTTACCGTAAAGTAAACACGCTTTCCAAGCGTGCGCCTTCAACCACTCGGCCATCC
>JBGUQN010000034.1:0-33623 GCA_045131085.1 Fibrobacter sp. | reverse complement strand
TTCGAAGAACCCCCGTCACAAGCAGAAGCAGGGATAAGGAGATCGTATGGCACGTATCGCTGGTGTCGATTTACCGAAAAACAAGACCGTCGAGTACGGTCTGACGGCAATCTATGGCGTCGGTCTGTTCACCGCTAACAAGGTCTGTGCTCAGCTGGGCATCGACAAGAACAAGAAGTGTGACGACCTGACAGAAGAAGAACAAGGTAAGATTCGTCATCTCCTCGAAGACGAATACTCCGTGGAAGGTCAGCTCCGCGCGGAAGTTACCCTGAACATCAAACGTCTCTTGGATATCGGTTGCTACCGTGGTATCCGCCACCGCAAGGGCTTGCCCGTTCGCGGTCAGCGCTCCCGCACCAACGCCCGCACTCGTAAGGGCCCCAAGAAGACTGTGGCTAACAAGAAGAAGTAAGGAGATTCCTCGTGGCTGAAGAAGAAATCAAGGAAACTGCTGCCGCCGCCGAAGCTCCGGCTGCTGCTGCTGAAGATGTCAAGGTCAAGAAGGGCAAGAAGCGTATCGACATCCAGGGCATTGCCTGCGTCAACGCTACCTTCAACAACACAATCGTCTCTATCACCGACGCTCGTGGTAACGTCGTCGCTTGGGGCTCCCCCGGTAACTCCGGTTTCAAGGGTTCCCGCAAGAGCACTCCGTTTGCCGCCCAGCTCGCTGCCGAAACTGCCGCCCACAAGGCGTTCGACCTCGGCATGCGCAAGGTGGACGTCCGCGTGAAGGGTGCCGGTGGCGGCCGTGAATCTGCCGTCCGCGCTCTCAAGAATGCGGGCCTCGAAGTCCTCTCTATTCGAGACGTGACGGGCATTCCGCACAACGGTTGCCGTCCTAAAAAGAAGAGAAGAGTCTAATCCAAAGAGGTATCGCCAATGATGTGGAAATCACTTCAGATGCCGCGTAGCTTCCAGAAAGTGGAATCTAGCGAAGACGGTCGCAAGGCCAAGTTTGTTGTCGAAGCTCTCGAAAGAGGCTGGGGCATCACGCTCGGTAACGCTCTCCGTCGAGTGCTTCTTTCCTCCCTGCAGGGTGCGGCAATCGTCTCCGTGAAAATCGAAGGCGTCGACAAGGAAATGTCTACGATTCCGGGTGTCAAGGAAGATGTCACGGATATCATCCTGAACTTGAAGAGCATCCGCGTGAAGCTCCTTTCCGACCATGACGAAACACTGCACCTGGATATGTCCGGTGATGGCGAAGTCACGGCTAAGGATTTCATGGACAATCCGAACGTGGTCATCCTTACTCCGGATGTCCATATCGCGACATTGAACGGAAACGCTTCTCTGTCCATGGATGTGAAGATCTCCTGCGGTCGCGGTTTCGTCCGTGCCGATGAGTTGAAGGACAAGGACGCCCCGATCGGCGTTATCGCGACCGACGCGAACTTCAACCCGGTTCAGCAGGTGGCGATGCACATCAGCGATACCCGCGTTGGACAGCGTACCGATTTCAACCGTTTGGAACTCGAAATTACGACCGACGGTTCCATTGACCCCGAAGACGCTCTCGCATACGCTGCGAAGCTCCTCGTCGATCACTTGGAAATCTTCATCAACTTCGAAGGCGACCTCGAGAGCCCCGAAGAAATCGAAATGGATGAAGAACGTCAGCGTATTGCGACGCTCCTGCGTACCCGCGTGGACGAACTCGAACTCTCTGTTCGTTCCAGCAACTGCCTGCGTATGGCCAACATCCATACCGTCGGCGAACTTGTACGCAACAAGGAAAACGATATGCTCAAATACAAGAACTTCGGAAGGAAGTCCTTGGTGGAACTTAACGAGGTGTTGACCTCCATGGGCCTTTCCTTTGGCATGGACGTCGATGACTACTTGAAGGATTAAAAATGAGACACGGTGTAAAGAACAAGAAACTCGGTGTGAACGCCGAACACAAGCGTGCCATCCTCCGCGCCCTTACCACCTCCATTATCGGCAAGGGTATGGAAGCCGAACAGTCTGCCCGCTACGTGCGCACTACGCTCCACAAGGCCAAGATTGTCCGCTCCAACGTGGACCGCATGATTACCTACGCTAAGAAGGGTGACCTCTCCGCTCGTCGCGAAGCGGCCCGCTTCCTTACGGACCCGAAGGTCCTCCAGGACCTTTTCGCCACCATCGGACCGCGTTATGCTGGCCGCAATGGCGGTTACACTCGCATCATCAAGCTCGGCCCGAACCGCGCTGGTGACGCTGCCGAAATGGCCCTCATCGGCCTCGTCGAAGACGAGATCGTCGTGAAGACCAAGAAGGCCGCCGAACAGCCCAAGTCCGATGCCGTGAGCATGGTCGAAGGCGAAGGCAAGTCCGCTAACTAAGGCGTTGCGCTTTTGTGAGAAAAGGCCCGGCTTACCGCCGGGTCTCTTCTTTTTGTGGACCTTTTTTTACCGAAAGAATACACGGTCCGGATTGAAAATTGACGTGCCGGTGACGCAGCGGATGGCGTTTTTTTGTATTTTTGTAAAGAATTTACCTTTTAAAGGCCGTTTTTCTGTATGCTCCGATTTATCGCGACCGTATTGCTGTTAGCCATTTCCGCCTTCGCGGACGCTAGCACCTATTTAAATTCGACCATTGCGGGTGGTACTAACACTATTACGCCGCGCAGTTCGGTCACGCTTTCGCCCGCATATGCCGAGAATCCGGTGGATTCTACGTACCAGCTCGGGCCGGGTGACTTCCTGGATATCGGGCTCGAGAACAACTACCTGACAGTGCAGGTTTACCCCGATGGCAGCGTGGCTATCGAAGAATGCGGTTCTGTGAACGTGTTGGGCAAGACTCTCCCGGAAGCACGCGAACTGATTCTGGACCTTGTTTCCAAGCGCTACAAGCGCGAGTTCTGCTACGTGCAGTTGGCATCGCTCAAGCGCTTCCGCGTGAGCATCCTGGGTGCAGTGAGCCAGGTGGGCCAGCATACCGTGGAGCCGCAGACTAGGCTAAGTTTCTTTATAAGGCAGATTGGCGGCACTATCGCCAGCGCGAATAACGAAGACATTCTCTTGATCCGCAAGGGCGATACGTTGCATGTGAATTTCAGTGATGTGTCTTCCAAGGGCGATTTTGCAAACGATATCATGCTGCAGCAGGGCGACCAGATTTACGTGCCCTTTGTCGCTCCGGGCGACAACATCACGATGATTTTCCCGGGGTATAGGACGAGCATTGGCTACAAGGAAGGCCGTACACTTCAGGAATACTACGATATTGCGGGTGCGCCGCGCCTGCACAACTACGGCTACAAGGCGCTATGCGTGCGCGAGCCGGACAAGGAACCGCGCTGGATTCCGCTTTCGGAAATGAAGAGTACCGTGGTGGCGCCCAATACGGAAATTGAATTTATCATGGCGCCGATGAACGTGTACGTAGGCGGTGCAGTGGGGCGTATCGGCCAGTTCGACTACAACCCCTCGTGGCATGCGGTTGACTATATCGCCGCGGCGGGCATCAACACTATTTCTGGTTCCTGGAGGCAGGTCAAGGTATGGCGCGGCAAGGGCCCGGAGGCATTGTCCGTAAACGTTACCGAAGACCAGATTTTGCCGGGCGACTATATCGAAGTCCCGAAGGGCCATTATGAATCGTTCAAGGACTTCACGATGTTCCTTGCTTCGTTGCTCTCGGTCGTTTCGGCGGCGTTCATCATTTATGTCAACTACAAGTAGCCCTATGGAAAAACAGGAAAACTTGACATTTATGGAATTGTTGCTGAGGATTCTCAACAACTGCCTATTGCACTTTAAGCTGTGCATGGTCATCGTGACCATACCTACCATCATCATGTTTGTCATGGTGATGTGGGTGCTCGAACCGACGTACAGGGCCGAAGCGATTGTGACACCGCCTTCTTCTGAAACTTCCATCGCGGGGAGCCTCGGAAAGTTTGTCGACGGTCTCGACAACCTGGGCTCGTTCTCTTCGCTTTTGGGCAAAACAGACAACGGCACGGATATCGTGTGGACGTACCTGAATTCGTGGGAACTGCACGACATGGTCATCGAGAAGTTCGACCTGGTGAACCATTACGAGTTCGACGGGAAGTTCCATGCCGACCTGCTCAAGCAGTTCCGCAAGAATTTCGAAGTGGAAATAAACGACGAAGGCATGTTCAAGTTGACCTTCGAGGACGAGGACTACGTGCTTGCGGCCGACGTGCTGAACTTTATGCTCGCGAAGGCCGACTCGATGTACAACTACTACAAGACGTCGCAGGCGAAAATCTCGAAGCAGTACATCGAGGAACGCCTTGCACGCGAGGAACATGCGATAGATTCCCTGCAGGAAGTGTTCGTGAAGTTCCAGACGGAGAACCATTTCTACGACCCGGAAATCCAGCTCGAGGCGACGATGAAGTACTTGAGCTCCTTGCAGGGTTCGAGGGACATGGTGGCGCAGGAACTCGCTTTCGAGAAGATGGAACGCGGAGAAAGCGGCCGCCGTTACGAGGAACTGCGCAAGCGCCTCAATTCCGTGGACGCCTCGATGAAGCAGGCTGCACAGGGCAAGCGTAGTTCCGTGGGCATTGTCGCGCTCGACAAGAGTTCTGACCTTGCGGCCCAGTACCTGCGCATAGAATCGGAAGTCAAGATCAAGATGGCGGTGTACAAGTACCTGCGCCAGCAGAGCGAACAGCTGGCACTTGTCGAAGCCAACATGCGCGCAAATCTGATTGTGCTTCAGCCGGCATGGCCCAACGACAAGAAGGTGTTCCCCATCAGGAGCATGATGCTTGCGTTCACGTGCCTTGTGGCAGGCCTTATCGCCGTGTTCGTGAGCTGCTTTATCGAACGCTGCAAGACATCGGACAAGAATTCGGTGTTCACTCGTGAAATGCAGCGCCTGGCGGGATTCTTCCGGAAGAAAAAGGTCGCCTGATTCTAGAAGCGACGGGTATGGCCCATGTTTGATTTCTGGGATAGCTATTCCGTCACGATCGTATGCTTCTGCGTGGTCGTGTTCTGCCTTTGGCAGACATGGTACCTGAAGAAGGATTTTTTTAGCCCTGCCAATGTGTACGTGTTCGCCCAGTGCCTTACGCTGGGCATTGCCTATATAAAGCTCGACCCGGCCATGACGGACTTTACCGTCAAGACATGGATGGTGTGGGGCGGTGCGCTTTTCTCGTTCGTGCTGGGTTCTGCCGTCTATTACCTGGTGCACCCGCAGGACCACCTCCACAAGGTGGATACCGACGTGGCCTCGATTTACAACTGGCGGTTGCACTTTATTTTTTCGATAGTGCTTTTGCTTGCCTACCTTGTGGGTGTCGCGCTCATGGTCAAGAAGGTCGGGACGCTGATTATCCTCACGAACAATATTTCCAAGTGGGTATCTTCGGAGGTGGATTACGGCGCGTTCACGAGTACGGCCGTCGCGAGTTCGCCGCTGGTGGTGCTGTTCTTTATGGTGGCGTCGTTCAAGTCGGTGAACCCATACCGCGGCATGCGCATATTCTCGGTGATTGTATCCTTTATTGTCATCGCGTTCACGGTGTGCGTGTATCCGAGCCGAACGTCTCTGTTCCTTTCACTCGGGTTTATCTTGATTCTCTTTAACAACCTCAAGGCGCATATCCCTATCCGCGTGATTGTCGGGGCGCTCCTTGTGGGCGTGGCGCTGTTCGTGATGGTTGCGCTTTTCAGGTCGCAGTACGGCACCAATACGCTGGAGGGGATGGTCGCGAAGCAGGCGATGTCTATCCCGTACAACTACGTGGCGAACAACTACTGGAACCTCGATTACATGCTCAATTCCCCGACAGACCTGGAACGGCATTCGTGGACCTACGGCATAGACGCGCTGAATGGCATGTTCGAGTACACGACTATCCCCGGGGCTATCCGCGAGTCGATGGGCTGGGACGGAATGTTCAACGAGAGCGTGCATAAGGTGCCGGCGTACAACACGACGGGCTACTTGTGGGAGGTGTACAAGGACTGGGGAATTGCCGGTACGGTGCTGTTCCCGTTTTTCGCATCGCTTTTCATGACGTTCCTTTACGAACGCATGAAGGTGGCGCGCTCGCCCGGGCTGTGGATGCTCTTTACCATATTCCTCTACTACGTAGGTTGGTGGTTCTTCTTGGCGGGCTACAAGTTCGGCATGTTCTGGCTGTGGGTTTACCTGGTAATCGCGCTGACGAAGATTTGCGAACGGAAGAAGGTGGAACATGCGCATTGAGACCGCGGACAGGTTGAAGGCGCTGTGCATTGCGCTGATGATTGTGGGGCACTGTGAAATTGCGCCTGCCCTGCACGACTTTATTTACCTGTTCCATATCCCGCTGTTCTTCTTTGTATCTGGATTCTTTTTTAAGGACGGCTACGCCCTTGCGAGGGTAAAGCTCGATATGCGGCGCCTGCTGGCACCATATGCCGTAGGCGTGTTGCTGGTGGGCCTCCGGTATGGCATAGACGCCTTGCGTACGGGCAGTTTTGAACTGCTCCCGCGGTATGCCGCCTCTGCGCTTGTCGTGGGCCCTGGAATGCATTTTGCGGGCTACGATAACCTGGACGTGGGCGTGCTGTGGTTCTTGCCGGCGCTGTTCTTTTGCAGAACGATTTTCGGGTTATCTACGAGGGTGAAACACGGTATGTGGGTTGCGGCAGGCATCGGGCTTGTCGCCTGCTCGCTGCCTAGCGGTATCTGGCTGCCGTTTGGCTTGCAGCAAGGTATTGCAGGAATGTTCTTCTATGCGGCGGGCCACGGCTTTGCAAATGCGCGTATGCTGGATGGGAACCGATCTGCGGTGCCCGTGTGCGCGGTGCTCGCCGTAAGTGCCGTAGGGATGCCCGCTATCGATATGCACGTGGGGCTTTACCCGGTGCCGGTGTTGAGCGCGTTTGCTTCGCTAGGGGCCTGCGTGCTGCTCTGGAAGGCGGCGTATTACCTGGAAGCGCGCCGCTGGAAAATTCTTTTTGTGGTATCGGTCTGCGGGCGCATTTCGCTCGTGATACTGACGGTGCACTACTTCGAAGCGATGACTTTTGCGTGGAGCGCGAAGTTTGCGTTTGTGCCGCTGTGGGCCTTCCCCGTGGTGCGGCTGCTGATAGATGTGGCCGTGGCGGCATTGCTCTGCAAGGTGAAGGCGGTGCGCAAGTTCTTTTGTATAAAGTAACAGACCGGCGTGCGGGGTCGCGGACGATTTTTATGGGTCGCGGACGATTTTTGCGGATTGCGCACATTAAACTGCGCGCAGTTTAACGCGGTCGAACATGCGCCGCGGTTACCAGCGGATGCGATCGTTTTTCGTGAAGTAGAATGCGAGTACGATGGTCAGGAACACATCGCCCGAAAGCGTGAGCATCGGGATGGCTTCGGGCATCACGTGGTTTGCCCAGAGGCTGCAAATGGCCACGTTCACGAAGCCGCCAGTGGCAATCATCGTGCCGTAAAGCATGGTGCGCTTTTCTTTGAGCATGGTGGAGACCATCGCCATGCGGAGGGCCTGCAGTATTAGCGAGAACGAAAGCAGTCGCAGGCACAGGGCGCTTTGGCTCAATACGTCGTTTGTCCAGGGCGCCGCGAAGAATATGACTTGGAGCGTCTGGTCCGGGAACAGCCAGAAGGGCGAAGACACCACGATGATGAACAGCGTGAATACCAGCTGGTCGCGTATGTGGAGCGTATGGCTGTCGGTCTGGTGCAGCGTGATGAGGCTCGACGATATGAAATGCACCATCAGGCCCGATGCAAGGATTATGAGCTTATGCGAAAAGTTGTAGGCGCCCAGGAATTCGGGCGGGGCGACGTGCGATACCGTGTATAGGCCCGCGGGCAGGTACGCGAAGCTTGCGAGGCTTGCGACGGCATACGGGAGCGCCGACTTGAACATGAGCGAGAAGAACCTACGGGTGTGAGGCCCGATGTCGAACACCTTCGGGGTAAATGCCTGGCGCACGCCGAACCCGAAGGCGGGGAGGGCGGCAAGTACCATCGCGAAGGCGACGCCCCCGATGGATTCGATGTGGAATATGCAGAGCGCTATCCCCATGATGGAGGTGTACGCTATGGTGTGCAGCACCTTCGAGATGAGCAGCTTTTTCCAGAAGTTGCCGCAGATGAAGTACCAGTCGAAGAACGCGTGCTGGAACAGGAGGCCGAAGGCGAGGATGACTTCGCCCCAGAATGCCGGGTGGTCGGGACGGACGAAAACCGCGAACGATATCATGGCGAACGCGGCCACGCCTGTCATCGCGAGCCTGAGCTGCAGTACGTTTGTAAACAGGCGCCCCTTGGTGGCCCGCTTGCCGAAATAGGCCAGGATAAGGGTCGCCATGCCGAAGTCGGCGAGCGCGCAGAATATGGTGTAGTCGCTTTGTAAGATTCCGAAGTAGCCGAAATTTACGATTCCGAGGTTATTGGCGATAATATTCTGTACAAGGACGGACACCCCTTGGATGAGGATGTTCACCAGGGAAATGAAAACGCCAATCTTAATGTTCTTGACTACTTGCAATGGAGCATAAAATAGATGTTTTACTCGCAAATGTTTTGGACTTTTTCTAATTTTGGGTGCGGAAACGCGAAAGTGGCGGAATTGGCAGACGCGCCAGACTTAGGATCTGGTACTTCGGTGTGAGGGTTCGACTCCCTCCTTTCGCAGAGAATTTCATATTAACAGTATATCGGAGTCTATAATGTCCGTTGAAATCAAAGAAACAAGCGCCACCCTGCGCACCCTCTCCGTAACCATTCCCGAAGCAGATCTCGCTGCTCCGTTCGAGAAGAAGCTCGCCCAGTACAAGAAGCAGGTCGCCCTCAAGGGTTTCCGCCAGGGCATGGTTCCGAAGGCCATGGTCCTGAAGCAGTTCGGTGACGCCATCCGCCACGAAGTCGTGAACGAGACTGTCGACAAGGTTATCGGCGAAGAACTCAAGAAGGCGAACATTATCCCCGTTGGCCAGCTCAAGGTGACCGAGTTCAAGGAAGACAAGGAAAACGGCATCAACATGACCGTCGAAGTCGAAATTGACCCGGAAATCGATATCAAGGGCTATGCTGACACGGGCATCACCGTTCCGGCCACTGCCGTGCACGAAGAAGAAGTCCAGGCCGAATTCGACCGCCTTTCCCAGATGTGGAGCAAGGACGAACCGGTTGACCGCGAAGCCAAGAAGGGTGACCTCGTTGTGGGTAACTACATCGAAGTCGTTATCGACGGCGAAAAGCAGGAACTCCCCGAGAACAAGGAATTCCGTAGCCTCCTCGGCGAATCTGCCTCTCCGGGATTCGACGAAGGCCTCATGGGCGTGAAGGCCGGCGACAAGAAGGAAATCAACTTCAAGTACCCGGATGACCACAAGGACGAACGCTACCGCGGCAAGACTGCCCAGTTCAACGTGGAAGTCACCAGCGTGCGCGAAATCGTGCCGCCCACCTTCGATGAAGAATTCTGCAAGCAGGTCGGCGTGAAGGATGTCGAGGAACTCAAGAGCAACCTCGCCGAAAGCCTCGCCAACCAGAAGCAGGACGCCGCCAAGACCAAGGCTATCAACGAAGCTATCGACAAGCTCATTGAAAGCAACCCGTTCGAAGTTCCGAACGCCCGCGTGGTTGACCTCATCAGGTGGTCCCTCAACCGCAACGTCCAGGATCCGAAGGACGCCGTGGAACCGACCGAAGAACAGATCAAGGAACTCGGCCCCGAGGCCATCCGCGAAATCAAGAAGCACCGCATTCTCGACTTCGTTGCCACCAAGGAAAAGCTCAAGGCCAACCAGGCTGCCGTCGACGAACGCCTGCAGCAGATGGCCAACGCCTACCACGTGGATTTCGAGACCCTCAAGAACCACTTCCGCCAGTCCGGCCGTATCAACCAGCTCCGCGACGAACTCCGCGTGCAGAAGGCTGCCGACTTCATCGTGGGTATCCGCCCGGCTGCTGAAGAATCCAAGTAAGAGGTAAATGAATGATCATTCCTACCGTCATTGAGACCACCGGACGCGGTGAACGCGCCTACGATATCTATTCCCGCCTCCTCAAGGAACGCATCATCTTCTTGGGCACGCCCATCAACGATGAAGTCGCCAACAACGTCATGGCGCAGTTGATTTTCCTTGAGTACGAGAACCCGGAAAAGGATATCACGCTGTACATCAACAGCCCCGGTGGTTACGTGTCGGCAGGTCTTGCCATTTACGATACCATGCAGCATGTTCGCCCGAATATCGCGACCATCTGCATTGGCAGTTGCGCCTCGATGGCCGCCGTGCTCCTCGCTGCGGGCACCAAGGGCAAGCGCTATGCGCTCCCGCATTCCCGCATAATGCTGCACCAGCCTTCGGGCGCTGCCACCGGGCAGTCCACCGACATCCAGATTACCGCGAAAGAGATCGTGCGTACCAAGGATACCTTGACCGAGATTGTTGCAAAGCACACCGGCAAGTCCATTGAAGAAGTCCGCGCGAAGACTGACCGCGACTTTTACATGGGCCCGGAAGATGCCAAGGCGTTCGGCGTGATTGACGAAATCTTTGTTCCGCGTAAAGAGGGAATTTAATGTATCGTAGCGGGAAAAACCATCCGACTGTGACATGCAGTTTCTGCGGCAAGCCCGCGGAACGTGTCGAGAAGATGATTACGGGCGCTGGCGTCCAGATCTGCAGCGATTGCGTGGCGATGTGCTACCGCATTATCGAGGAGGACAGGTCCCGCTCCATGCAGGAGAAGGCTGCTGCCGAAGCCGCTTCGCAAAAGCCGCTCCCGCTCCCTACCGAAATCAAGGCTCACCTGGACGAGTTCGTGATTGGACAGGACCAGGCGAAGACTGCGCTCTCTGTCGCGGTGTACAACCATTACAAGCGCTTGCGCTACAAGCAGGCGCATGCCGACTCCAAGGACGACGTGGAAGTCGAGAAGTCCAACCTGCTCTTGGTGGGCCCCACCGGTTCGGGTAAGACGCTCCTTGCGCAGACGATGGCGCGCTTCCTCGACGTTCCGTTCACGATTGCCGACGCGACGGTGCTTACCGAGGCGGGCTACGTGGGCGAAGACGTAGAAAACATCATCGTGCGCCTGTTGCAGGCTGCCGATTACGATGTGGCCAAGGCCGAACGCGGCATTATCTTTATCGACGAAATCGACAAGATTGCGCGCAAGACGGCAAACCCTTCTATCACGCGCGACGTGAGTGGCGAAGGCGTGCAGCAGGGCCTCCTGAAGATTCTGGAAGGCACGGTCGCGGCCGTGCCCCCGAAGGGCGGGCGCAAGCACCCCGAGCAGGCCTTGGTGCAGGTGAACACGAAGAACATCTTGTTCATTTGCGGTGGCGCCTTCGAGACGCTCGACAAGATTATTGCCCAGCGCGTGAACAAGGGCGGTATGGGTTTCGGTGCGGATATCCGCAGCGAAAACGACAACACCTTGAGCGAACTCTTCAAGCAGCTTGAACCCGATGACCTCATCAAGTTCGGGCTTATTCCCGAAATCGTGGGCCGCTTGCCGATTGCGGTGGCGCTCGAAGAACTCGACGAGGCTGCGCTCCTCAACATTCTCACCCAGCCGAAGAACGCTCTCGTGAAGCAGTTCAAGAGCCTCTTCAAGATGGACGGTATCGAACTCGAATTCACCGACGACGCCCTGAAGGAAATCGTGCACGAGACCATGAGCCGCAAGACCGGTGCCCGCGGGCTCCGCTCCGTGATGGAGAAGACCTTGCAGCAGGCCATGTACGAGATGCCCGGTTCCGACGTGAAGCAACTCGTGATTACCGCCGAGATGGTGAAGAACGGGCTCAATCCCATCGCTGTCGCCGGCAAGAAACCTGCGAAGAAAAAGCGTAACGTCGCCTAGTTAGACGCTCACGAATTTATTTTACGGTGCGGTCTTTTACGGGCCGCACTTAGTGTTTCTATCTTTATTGCGTATGAGTTTTGATTTTTCTAAAACGTTTCCGCTGCTCCCGCTCCGGGATGCCGTAGTGTTCCCGATGACGACCCGCCGCATTCTGGTGGGGCGCGATATGTCTTTGCGCGCGCTCGAATATGCGGAGAACCACAACAACGAAATTGTCCTTGTCGCCCAGAGGGACGTGTCCGAAGAAGAACTGAAGAACCCGATGCTCGACCTGTATTCGGTGGGCGTGATGGCACGTGTGTCGAATGTGATGCCTTTCCCGAATGGTTGCGTGAAGGTCGTGCTGGAAGGCGAAGAGGTCGTGGACCTGCGCTCTATTATGATGGCGGACGGATTCCTGAACGTGACGGTTTCGCCCCGCAAGCAGCGCATCGGTGCCAAGGACAAGACTGCCCTTTTCGACGAAGTGCTTACGCGCTTCCGCGAGTATGCGACAAAGAGGAATATCGCCGAGGGCATGGTCGATGCGTTCTTCGGCATGGAAAACCAGCTGAACGCCTATTACGGCATGATTCCGTTTTTGCAGGTGTCGCTTGCCGAGAAGCAGAGCTTTTTGGAGGTTGCCTCGCTCGACGAGATGTCGGCGAAACTCCTTGCGCTGATGGACGTCTCTGAAGACAACGAGAACGTGCTCGTGCGCGTGCAGCAGAATGTTCGCCAGAAGATGGCGCAGCAGCAGAAGGAATGGTTCATTACCGAACAGATCCGCCAGCTGCAAGATGAACTGGATGGCGATGGTGCGGGCGCTTCGGAACCCGACCAGTTGCTGGCCAAGATCAAGGCGAAGAATTTTACTCCGGCGATTGTCGAAAAGCTCGAAGACGAAATCGGACGCATGAAGCTGATGCAGCCGACTTCGCCGGAATATGCGGTGAGCCGCAACTACATTGACTGGTTCCTGAACCTGCCTTACGGCGTGTACACCGACACCGTTCTCAACATGAAGAAGGTGAAGAGCGAACTCGATTCCAAGCACTTCGGGCTCGACAAGGTGAAGGAACGCATCATGGAATACGTGGCGGTGCTGAAGCTCACCGGCACGGAGCGCCGTTCTCCGATTTTGTGCCTTGTTGGCCCTCCGGGCGTGGGCAAGACGACCCTCGTGGAATCCATCGCGAGCGCCATGCAGAGGAACTTTGTGCGCATTACGCTTGGTGGCGTGCGTGACGAAGCCGAAATCCGCGGGCACCGCCGTACCTACATTGGCGCGATGCCGGGACGCTTTATCCATGCGCTGCGCCGTGCCAAGTGCATGAACCCGATTATTTTGCTCGATGAAATCGACAAGATGGCGAGCGACTTCCGTGGTGACCCTGCGAGCGCGATGCTCGAGGTGCTTGACCCGGAGCAGAACCACGACTTTACCGACCACTTCATGGAAGTGGGGCTTGACCTTAGCCGCGTGCTGTTTATCGCGACGGCGAACAGCGAAAGCGAAATCCCCGAGGCGCTGCGCGACAGACTCGAGATTGTGCGCCTGCCCGGTTACTACCCGCACGAAAAGTTGCAGATTGCAAGCAAGTACTTGTTGCCGCGAATCTGCGAACGCACCGGCGTGAAACTCGAAGAACAGGTTTCGTTCGACGAGAAGATGGTGACCGAAGTGATGCGTGGCTGGACGCGCGAAGCGGGCGTGCGCGAACTGGAACGCACTCTTGAAAATGTGGTGCGCCACCGTGCCAAGGAAATCGTGATGGGCAAGAAGTTCAAGCCCGAAATCACGGAGAAGCAGTTGCAGGAATATCTGGGTGCTCCGAGATTCCTCGATAGCCAGCTCCCGGAACCGGGAAGGCCTGGCATTGTGACGGGCCTTGCCTGGACAAGCGTGGGCGGCGAAATTCTGCCCATTGAATGCATGCTCCTGAGCGGTAAGGGCTCGATTATCATGACGGGTAAGCTCGGCGACGTGATGAAGGAATCCGCCCAGATTGCGGTGAGCCTGGTGCGCGAACGCTTGCACCGATTCGGCATCGACCCCGCGATTGTCAAGAAGACGGATATCCACATTCACGTGCCGGAAGGCGCCGTGCCGAAGGATGGGCCTTCTGCGGGTATCGCCCTCACGCTTTGCCTGCTCTCTGCGTTCACCAAGATTCCGGTGCCGCCTGATATCGCGTTTACCGGCGAGGTGAGCCTCACGGGCGCCTGCCTTGCGATTGGCGGGCTAAACGAGAAGGCGCTTGCTGCTCTCCAGGCCGGCGTGAAGACGCTTCGCCTGCCTGCCCAGAACAAGAAGGACGTGGATGAACTCCCGGCACCTGCGAAGAAGGGCCTCAAGATCTACACGCACAAGCACATCGACGAAATCGTGAAGATTTTGTTCGTGCAGAAGAAGGCGACGAAGTAAAAACTGGAATGTCACCCTGGAGCGCGAAGCGCGATAGGGTCCATGTTACATTTATTGTCCCCGGTGCGCTCCGGGGATTTTTTTGTATTTTGAATAAAGGAGAACTGAAAATGGGTAGATATTCTGTTTTAGCGAAATGCGGTGTTATCCTTTGTATGCTGGTGACGATGGCGGTCCTTGCCCTGCCGTATTTTTGGTATAAAGGCGAAGTCGCGATTAATGAAGCTTATGGATACGAGAATCTGGACAGCTTCAATAGGATAGGCGAGTATATGGCTGAGTCGTTCCTCCCTCTGGCTGCCGGTGTTCCCCTTTCGCTACTATATCTGCTATGCCTAAAAAAACGCCAGAGAAAATTGCCGGTGGCGATTATCGCGTTGATTCCATTCTTGCCGTGGCTTTGTGCAAATCTGGTTTATGCGGTTACTTCGCTCGGCGTGCATCTTTTTTTGCTGTTCTTATTCTTTTACGTAGTCCTGCTCTATGTGCTGTACGCCTGTCTGAATACGCAGTTCTTGATCTACTGCAGTTGGGATGGTCCCAAAAGAAAAAAGGTTTTGAATTTTATCGTCATAGGGTATATCGCAGTCTTGGTTATTGGAAGCGTGATAGTATCGTTTGTAATGCGATTTGATGCTACGCCTTATTTAAAATAGTGTGACGGACAAATTATATGTCGAAAGATAAGCCGCTATATACGCTTGAAAAAATAGATGTTCTCTTTTTTATGATTGCAGAAATGGTTCTTTTTCTTTTGCCGACAACCTTGGCTGCGGTTATGTTTGCTTTGGGTTTTTATGTAGATTATGGTACGGGTCCGGATAAACCGGCGTGGATTCTTTCTGCAGTGTTTTGGCCTTTTATTCCATTCGCTTTGTGCGCCCCTTTTGTGTGCGTCTATAGAAAACTTTGGCGCACGCCGCATGATTTCTTTACCATTGCCAAGATTTCGTTTGTTCCGTTTATTCCAGGATGGTTGTATATATTGGGCTGCGCTATTTGGTTGTCTATCAAGTGGGAATGGGAAATGGTGGGGATTCTTGGTTTACCGTCCTTTATTTTCTTGGCTTGCTATCTCATTGTTTTACTGGGCCTGCATTGCTCAAGGGAAATTGCTGAGAAATAATTAATTGCTAGACGGTAACTCGTTTTATATATTTGTGCGTTGAAAATAGAGGCGTAAAATGGAATTCACTCTCGAAGAAATGCGCGAGCACCTTGCAGCTCTCGAAGCAAGGATAGGTGAAGCCTGCAAGATTGCGGACCGTAGCCGTGAATCGGTGAAGCTCGTTTGGGTGAGCAAGTTCCACCCGGCAGAAGCCGTGGAGAACGCTATCGCGCTTGGCGCTACCGACTTTGGCGAGAACCGCGTGCAAGAAGCGGAACTCAAGTTCAGCGAACCGCGTATGACGAAGGACGGGAGTCGTGTGCGTTGTCATGTGATTGGCCCCGTGCAGAGCAATAAGCTCAAGAAGGCGGCCATCGTCGCCGATTGCATCCATTCCATCGCGAGCATTGAGGCGGTAGAAAAACTGGAACGCGTCTGCGCAGCACTCCCTGGAGATAACGGTGCTGGCAAAATCCTCGACATTCTTTTCCAGGTGAACGCCGGCGAAGAAGAAACAAAGAGCGGGCTCGACGTGCACGAAGCCGAGGCTTTCTTGAACCTGCTTGCAGAAAAAGCGGGTGCCGCGACTGATGATGGCAAGAGTGAAAACTTCCCGCATCTGCGATTCCGCGGGCTCATGACCATCGGCAAGAACACGGGTGTCGCCGAAGATTCCCGCGAATGTTTTGCCTTCCTGCGCAACCTTCAGCAGAAGTTCCTCGCGAAAGGCGGTGAGTTTGCAAAGTTCGACCAGCTTTCGATGGGCATGACGGGCGACCTGGAAGTCGCTATCGAAGAAGGTTCCACGATGATTCGCGTGGGCACGGCCCTCTTCGGCGAGCGCGACTATTCGAAGCCTGTGAACGACCCCGTATAATGGGGTCGTTTTAGAAATTGAATGCGAGGGCGATGCCGCCTTGTTCGGTCGGAACGATACTCAGATTGACAGATTCGTTCCCTGCGATTTTTCCGATTTCGCTGTTGTAAATTTCGACAGCGCTATCTTTTTTGGAGTTGCCGACGTATTCGAGGATAAGTGCGCCGACAATGATTGCGCCACCTGCCATTACTCCCAGTAAGTAACCGCTTCCCGCTCTGTAAGATGAACCTTCGACAAGGCTGTATCCGACCAGGAATCCTCCACCAAAAGCGGCACCCCACGAAATATATCTCATTGTATTTCCGGTATTCCATGTGTCGATTGCATCATGAACATTGGTGAGTTCCATTTCGAATGCGTCGCCATCGACTTCCTGCCCGTCAATGAAATAGTCGGTTGTAAAAAAGCCTCTGTTCATGGTTAGCGTGTGCTTTTTTGCTTGTGCAAAAGAAAGTGTTGTGGCACAGAGGACGAGTAAAACTACAAGAATTTTTTTCATGGGTAAAACCTGTGGTTGCGTTTTTTATGGTTCGGCTTTAAACGCCTTATAGAAATTTAAAAATTGTTCAGGGCTGAGTTCTTCGGCGCGGACAGTCATTGGCCAATCCAAAAGTTCAATCGTTGCCTGGATTTTCTTTTTGTCGTAAGCCTTCCCGAAGGAATTGGCAAGCGTCTTGCGCTTCTGCGTGAAGGCTGCGCGCACAAAATCGAAATAGCCTTCGGGAGCCTGCAATGCATCGGCCCGCGGAGTCAAGAGCATCGTGGCGCTGTCTACGTTTGGGCGCGGCGTAAAGTGCTCCGGCCCGATCTTGCGGAGAATCTGCGTGTCGGCAAAAGCGGACACGAGTACAGACAAACTGCCGTAATTGCTGCTGCAGGGCGCTGCGCAAATGCGTTCGGCGACTTCGAGCTGAACCATGCCCATGAACCCTTTCGTGAGGTGGAGGCGCGGCATGAGCCCCGCGATAATCGCAGTCGAAACGTTGTAGGGGAGGTTGCCTGTGACCCACGGCTTTTCGTGTGCGTCGAGGAAAGCCTGCAGGTCGAATTTCAGGAAGTCGATGTTTACGATATGGAAGTTCTCGCGGCCCCGGAATTTTTCTTGCAAAAATTCGACGCACTGCTCGTCGATTTCGACGGCAGTGAGTTCCACGGCGCGGTCGAGCAGGTGTTCCGTGAGGGCGCCGTGGCCGGGGCCTATCTCAAGCACTGCCTCGCCCGCTTCTGCAGGCAAGTCTCCCGCAATCATCTGTGCGGTAGGTACATCCAAGAAGTTTTGGCCAAATCTGCGACGGCGTGCTCTATCCATGGGGAGAAAGATAGAATTATTTCATATTTTTACTGGCGCCGTATGACTGCAAAATCTTCAAAGAGCGCTGTGAAAAATTCCCGCACACTGGTGTCGCACGAATTCCCGCCGGTTTACGACCGTACTTCTCGCGTGCTGCTGCTCGGTTCTATCCCGTCGCCCAAGTCGCGTGAAGTTGGTTTTTATTACGGGCATCCGCAGAACCGCTTCTGGAAGGTGCTCGCGACGGTCCTCGGCGAAAACCTTCCCGAAACCATCCCGCAAAAGAAGGCCATGCTCAAAAAACACCATGTCGCCCTCTGGGATGTACTGGAAAGCTGCACCATCGTGGGTGCCAGCGACACGAGCATTGAGGATGCCGTCCCGAATAAAATCGGCGGGCTCGTGAAGGCGTCGCATGTGGAGCGCATCTTTTGCACCGGGGCCACCGCCCACAAACTGTACCAGAAATATTGTGCGGCTGATGTCGGCATCGATGCCGAAAAGCTCCCGTCCACATCGCCTGCGAACTGCGCCGTCTCTTTCGAAAAACTCGTAGAAGCCTATCGCAAAATCCTATAAGGGGCCCGCAGGGCAGCAAAACATTTTATATTTGTGGTAAAGAGGAACTCATGAGGATTTCTACAAAAGGCAGATATGCGCTGCGCGTGATGATTGACCTTGCCCGTAACCGCAAGGAAGGTTTCGTGAAGTTGCAGGAACTCTCTGCCCGCCAGCAGATTTCGGAAAAGTACCTCGAAGGCATTCTCGGGACGCTCGTGCGCGGCAAGTTGCTCGAAGGCGCCCGCGGCAAGGGCGGCGGCTACCGTCTGAATGTAGATCCCGAAGATTGCAGCGTGTGGCAAATTCTTTCGCTCATGGAAACTTCCGTCGCGCCGGTATCGTGCCTCGACGACGAGGTCAACAAGTGCTCGCGCGCAAAGACGTGCGTCACGCTCCCCGTGTGGAAGGAACTCGATACCATGATTCGCGATTATCTGGACAACGTAAAGCTGGACCAGTTTGTCCGCAATACGCCCGAAAGCGAAGGCAAGGTTCCAGACGACAAAAACTGGAACTGCGGACTTTAATCCCGTCGTATCAAGTTAAAGGCTCTTTTCGAATTCCGCCAGGAATGCGCGGCCCTGTTCCCATTCCTTCAAGTCGGAGTCGGAATTGATGTGCCCGAGTGCGCCTGCTCTGAACAAACTAGCGCCCCATGCGCCTGCGAAAAACTTCGAGCGCTCTATCGTGACAAACTCGTCGTTGTCGCTTGCCACTACGACGGCGGGCACGGGCAACTTCACGAGCGGCATCGGTGCAAACGACTTGATGATGTCGATGTTGTCTACGTCGCTTGGCGAAACGAGGAAAACTCCCTTGACATGTGCGGGCACGTTCCCTTCGGCGATTTTTTTTGAAAGCCAAAGGACTGTCGTTGCAACGCCCAGGCTGTGCGCGACGAGGATGGTGTCGGAACTAAACCCTGCGACTGCCTTGTCGAGCGTTTCGACCCATTCCTCTTTTTGCGGCTTGTCCCAGCTGCGCTGTTCCACACGGACCGCATTCGGCAAACTCTTGGCCCAAAAACTCTGCCAGTGCTTAGGGCCGGAATTGTTCAATCCGGGTACAATCAAATAGTTCATTTATGGCCTCCGTACAATTTTCGCCAGGAAAAGTAGATTAAAACGGGTAAAAACAGAAGATTAGAACGGTAATAGCGAGTTATAACTAAAATCTATAACAAAACGGTTGATGACCGCGCCTCTTTATTCTATATTTCCCTATAGAAACAATAGGAAAGCAAACGGCAACCACAAAATCTTTAGGATGACAAACCGGGGTACTCATGACTCTACAGCAACTACGTTACGCCATCGGAATCGCAGAGACCGGCTCCTTCAACAAGGCTGCCGAAAAACTCTATATCTCGCAACCATCGCTCACGGCCGCTATCCGCGACCTCGAAGACGAGATGAACATCCTCATCTTCAACCGCACAAGCCGCGGCGTGTCGCTTACCAACGAGGGCGAGGAGTTTATCGCCTACGCGCGCGAACTGTACCACCATTACGAAATCGTCATGGACAAGTACGGCAAGTCGGGTAAGCGCAAAAAGAAGTTTGCCGTCTCTACGCAGCACTACTCCTTCGCGGTCAAGAGCTTTGTTGAAACGGTTAAGTTGTTCGATACCGACAAGTACGAATTCGCCATCCGCGAAACCCGTACCAGGGAAGTCATCGAAGATGTCGCCTCGTTCAAGAGTGATATCGGCATCCTCTACCTGAGCGATTTTAACCGCAAGGTTATCCAGAGCCTGCTTAACGCACGCGATCTCGCATTCCATAAGCTCATCGATTGCAAGGCTTACGTTTACTTGTGGAAGGGCCACCCGCTTGCGAAGCAGCCGTTTATCACGTTTGAACAGTTGGCCGATTACCCGTGCCTTTCTTTTGAGCAGGGCGACAACAGCTCGTTCTATTTTGCCGAAGAAATTTTAAGTACAAGCGAATACAACCGTACCATCAAGGCGAATGACCGTGCGACCATGCTGAACCTGATGATTGGCTTGAACGGTTATACGCTTTGCTCGGGCATTATCTGCGAAGAGTTGAATGGCAGCGATTATTTGGCCGTGCCCTTCAAGGACAAGAGCGCCGAAGCGCACCGCGTGATGGAAATCGGCTACATCTCCAAGCGCAACATGCTGCTTGGCTTGGCAGGCGAACGCTACGTGGAAGAATTGCAGAAGTACCTTGCGAAGTGCGAACGCGCAGAGTAAGGTATAATCTTTGCCTATACATAGCGAGTGGAAAATAGTATAACTAAATGGCGGGAATTTGGTTGACGCGGGATTAGTTTGTATCTATATTTTTCCCTACTAAAACAATAGGAATTTAAAATGATTCAAGTTTTTGCAAACATGTGCTGCATGTGTCGATGTCGGGCGGGCGACTAGTTTTTAGGCTTTTATCTAAAACAGATTCCCGCTCGGTTGTGTCCCCGAAGCGGGATTTTTTTATTCAAACTTTCATTAATGCTCGGCGCGGCAACACAAGGCGCCAAAGGATTTCAAAATGTCAACTACCAAGTATATCGAAACGAAACTCATTCATGGCGGCATCGATGGCGATAGCGTAACGGGAGCTGTCAATGTGCCTATCTACCAGACTTCTACTTACAGGCAGGCGGGACTTGGAGAGAACACCGGCTGGGAATATTCCCGCACGGGCAACCCCACGCGCGCAGCGCTCGAAGCATTGATTGCAGACCTCGAAGGCGGCGTGGCGGGCTTTGCTTTCGGTAGCGGCATGGCGGCGACTTCTACGGTGCTTTCGCTGTTTAAGCAGGGCGACCGCATTATTATCTCGAGCAATGTTTATGGCGGAACCTTCCGCGTTCTAGACAAAGTATTCAAGAACCTCGGCATTGCCTATTCCATCGAAGATACCACCGACTTGGCATCGCTCGATACCAAGGTGACGCCCGATGTGAAGGCGTTCTTTATCGAAAGCCCGGCAAACCCGCTCCTGACCGTGACGGACTTGGCTGGCGTTGCCGCGATTGCAAAGAAGCATGGCATCTTGACGATTGTCGATAACACCTTCATGACTCCTTATTTGCAGCGCCCGCTGGAACTCGGTGCCGACATCGTGGTGCATTCTGCGACCAAGTACTTGGGCGGCCATAGCGATGTGGTGGCTGGCCTTGCAGTGACCAACAATAAAGAAATCGCAGAAAAGCTCGCGTTCAATCAGAATGCCGTGGGCGCGGTGCTCGGCCCTTTCGATTCGTTCCTCCTGATTCGCGGTATCAAGACGCTTGGCGTGCGCCTCGATCGCCATACCGAAAATGCGGAACGCATTGCCCGCTACCTGGAACAGCACGAAGCCGTGACGCACGTTTACTATCCGGGCCTTCCGAACGCGCAGGGCTACGAAATCAACAAGAAGCAGGCCAAGAACGGCGGCGCGATGATTTCGTTTGAATTGCGCGAAGATTATGACATCAAGAAGTTCTTCAAGGGCCTCAAGCTGATTTCGCTCGCCGAAAGTCTGGGCGGCGTCGAAAGCCTCGTATGCCATCCGGCAACGATGACCCATGCCTCCATCCCGAAGGAAATCCGCGAGAAGGTGGGCATTACCGACGGACTGATTCGCCTGTCCGTGGGCATCGAGAAGGTGGATGACATCATCTTGGATTTGAACGCCGGCATTAATGCCGCGAAGGAGGCTTGACATGCATTACTACGAATCGATGCAATCCCTGATAGGGAAGACTCCGCTCGTGAAGCTCACGCATGTCGGTGTGCCCGAAGGCGTGAACCTGTTTGCGAAACTTGAACTCTGGAACCCCTCGGGCAGCGTGAAAGACCGCACCGGCCTTTACATGGTGAACGACGCGCTCGCGAAGGGAACGCTCAAGCCGGGCGGAACCATTGTCGAAGCGACCGCGGGCAACACCGGCCTCGGAATCGCTTTTGCTGCGCTCAACCGCGGCATCCGCGTGATATTCGTGGTGCCCACCAAGTTCTCGCAAGAAAAACAGACGCTCTTGCGCGCGCTCGGGGCAGAGCTCATCAACACCCCGCGCGAAGAAGGCATGCTCGGCGCCGAAAAGAAGGCCGAAGAACTCCTGAAGCAGATTCCGGATTCCATTTCGCTCAGGCAGTTCCATAACATGGCCAACCCGCTTGCCCATTACGAAACGACCGGCCCCGAAATCTATGAAGACCTCGATGGTCACGTAGATTATGTGGTGGCTGGCGCAGGGAGCGGCGGCACCTACAGCGGTATACTCAAGGCATTGAAGGAACGCAACTCGAAAATCCAGGGCGTGCTTGCGGACCCCATCGGCTCTACCATGGGCGGCGGCGAACACGGCGACTACAACATCGAAGGTATCGGCAACGACTTTATCGCCGATACCATGGACATGTCGCTCGTAGATAAGGTCATCAAAATCAATGACGATGACGCCTTCGGTGGTTCCCGAGAACTCGCCCAGAAAGAAGGAATCTTTGCAGGCTCCTCTTCGGGCGCAGCATTTGCCGCAGCCAAGAAACTCATCGCCTCGGGCGCCCGCGGAAACATCGTGTTCGTTGCCCCCGACCGCGGCGACCGTTACTTCAGCAAAGGGTTGTACGAATAACAGCTAGAACACCGAATCCTGTTCGTCTTCAATGTTTTCTGCATTTTTGAAGTAATAAAAAAGAATCAAAAACCCCTGGTGTGCGGAATAGTCGCTTGCAGAGCATTCGAGAACAACCAAGTCGAGACTGTCGTCGAGTTTTTTTCCTTGCCCCCAAATGGCTGCCAAAGTACGTGCACCATCCTTTAAAGTATACATCCAGTATTTGCCATCTCGAAAACTAGAACCCGGGTCGATTTCATCACGAATTGAAGGTTTCCCGTATTTCTTTGCTATACGGTCTTTTGTGGCATTGAAAGAACTCTGCAATTCTGTTCCGTAGTCATTCGTATTGATAGTTGAAGAAAGTGCTTTAATCTGGTATAAGCCCTTATTTTTGTCAACAAATACAATGTAATGTTCAAATGACGGGTGGCTTTTCTTCGGTTTAATCATGTAGGCGTCATTCTTTATGAATTCGGGCTTGCCTTCGCACTCCTTGGCAATATCCTTAATCGTCATGCCCATCTTTAGACCGAAAGGCGATGCCATAGCAAGGGCGGGGAATATCGCCGTAATCAGGAAAAACAGCGTTTTTTTCATTTTAAGCCTCCCGGGAAGAGTTGTTCCTGCGAACAAAAATACATTCTGCGAGTGTCAAAAGATGACAATCGCGAAATTTTTCGAAAAAACGTGAGGAAATGCGGGGATTCGACCCTAAAATGAGGAAAATGGGGAATTTACTGTGACATTTTACTGTGACATTTTACAGTGACATTTATAGGGACATTTATGGTGACATCCGAAATTAGATCAGAGTTAGTGAATGCCGAGGAATTATTTTCTCCTGAATTCCACTCTAAACAATGGAACCCAGGTTTCCTGCCCGTCTTCGGATGTCCAGCGAACAACCTGTGAAAGGATTGCTTTTTGCGGATCTAGGACATTCTTTGCTAGGCTTTTCACAAGGCCTCCAGTAAAATCCTTTGCAAACCAAGCCCAAAAGAGAGAACCTTGTTTTATGCAATAATTTCCTGTTTTGGCATAAAGTTCGACAGAAAGGGGTGTTCCTAACGATTCTTTTTCTAGCACCTGTTGTAGTTTTTCAACAAAAACATCACTTGAATCGTTCTTCTTTAGATATTGCCCCAAAGCCATATCACTTAGGCCCGTTTCGATGTGCAAAACCTTTGGGATATCAACGTTGTTGATTTTACCTTGCTTGACAAAATGACTTAGCCATTCATGCGGCAGCATTTTTTCAGCACCGATAATGGTTAGCGATTTCTTTGCACGTGTTGCCGCGACATATAGCAGACGATAATTTTCTTGGGCCTTTTTCTCATCAGCATCCTTCAATACCCAAGAACCTAACGCAAGAATAACGTTATCCCATTCAAGTCCTTTTGCGCTATGCATTGTTCCTATAGAAACCGCTCCCATATTTTTTGTTGCAAAGTCGCTATACGATACTTCACTTAGATATTGGTTGAAATCACCTAATGTTATTTCGTCTTCGCCACAAGCTGTTTCTGTCTCTATAAAATCATTTACTAAGGCATCTAATAATTCAAAAGAACTTTCTGTTTTATGGTTCGATTTGTAATCATCTGCAAGCCGTTTAAATTCTTTTGCACTCCACGGGAATTTACCTACTCGTGGATCCTCTTGGAGAATTTTACTGAATCCTAAAATTTCTCGCGTTTTCTCAATGGGGCATTTGTCCTTATCTCGCCCTTTAAGGAGACGATATGGGACATTTTTCTCTTCTAATTTCGCAGCTGCCAAAAAGGCCTCTGCGTTATCTCGTGTCAGAATACAATAGGATTCTTTTGAATTCGAAGAAAATCGTTTTGCCAAAAGTTCAGCAGCAGCAAAAGCCGCCGTTGCCTTGTCTCCTTCTTCATAAAACGTAAGCGACGCTTTATCCTGTTTTAACGCAAATTGTTGTGAGCCTTCTTTTACGCGTTCTGTCATCAAGTCAAGTAATTTGGCATTTGCACGGACAAGTCCCGCAACAGATCGGTAATTCGTTGTTAAGTAGAATTTCTCTGTATTTGGAAATTCATCGGCAAATTTCTGGAAATACTGAGAAGAACTTCCACGGAATGCGAAAATACTTTGATCATCATCGCCAACGACGATAACGCGGGGGTCTTTTTCTCCTAAATCATAAAGAGCTCGTAGTAGGCGATATTCCCCTGCAGACAGATCTTGGAATTCATCGACAAGAATGACTCCGGGGGCTCCCACGCCAACATCTTCTCCAGATTCAAGAAGTTCAGCAGCCTTTGCAACAACATCGTCGGCATTTTCAAGCGCTTTTTTATTTCCTTGTACGCCAAGTATGGAGAATGCGAGCGAATGGAATGTGGTGATGGTTACTTTTGCAGCTAATGGCCCCGCCAAATCAAACAGACGCTTTCTGAGTTCACGGCATGCTGCACGTGTGTATGTCAAGCAAAGAATTGAATCGGGTTTTGCTTCTTCAATCCACAAAAGCGACGCAACTTTATGCACTAGCAGGTGCGTTTTTCCTGAACCAGGACCGGCACCTACAAGGATGTGTTTCTTGCGACTTTTTATGACTTTACGCTGTTCGTCATTGACTTTTTCAATTTTTCGTTTCAGCTCATCAGATACAGAATCCATCTGAGCAACGCCCTGCATGTACTTTAAACGGAAATCTGCAATATCCATTACAAAATAATCATCTAATAACTGCTGAGCCATTTGCTCATCGGTAAGCATCATCTTAGCATATTCACCAACAATGTGAATCGCTTCTGCTTTATGCTTATAATGCGCATCAAGCATTTCGAAATCTTTCGGAGTAAAGTTGCGTTGTTTTGCTTCTGGATTCAACTCCAAGACAAGTCCGGTATAGAAAACGACAAGGCCATGGTCCAACGTAATGGATCCAACTAAGTGCAAGAAGAGAAGTGCATATTCCAGTTGCTTCTGCATCTCAATACGGTGAACCGCTTTCTCGCCGTACATTTTACGCATCAAACTATTTAAGGAAAACCAGACAATATTTCCGTTTTTATGCGCCTGTTCCTTTTGCATGTCTGTTAATACGTCAATGACCTTGTCAAATATTTGCCATTGTTTCTTGAGGTTATCCTTGACGCTTTCTGGAGTAACAAGAAATTCTATCTGATAAACCTGATGCCCTGCCTCCACCAAATGAATTTCAGCGACGCTTTCGTGGGCCCAATAGCGCAGAATACCGCGAAAAATGAAAAGATTCCGTCTAGATGTAGATGCTCCAATTGAATCGTCTCTTTGATTCAACTGGGAATTGAGTTTGGTCATGTCCAAGACAAATCGATCATTAACGCCCTTGCCTTCGCACGCATTCAACAGCTCTTCTTGCAATTCGTAGGCCGCCTTCAGAAGTGAACGCGGGGTGTCATTGCCCTTCCTCTGCAATCGAGCGCTCCAGTCATCCTCTTCGTTCAAAAGATTGAGCGCTCGTAACAGGCGCAAACCATCATTCGCCTGCTCGCGAGTCAGACCCAAATTTACAGTAAGTTCGTCAAGAGCGCATTCTGGAGAACGGGTCCACCGTTTACTGATGATATGATGTATTATGCGGTATGCAATATTTTCGACAGAATTGACAATTTCAATCTTATCTGAACCGATTCTTTCTCGGGCTTCTTCTGCAGAGTCAACTGAAATAGATGAACCATACATCTGAGTTCTATTTCGTTTGCGCTTCAGGAAACCTTGTTCTTCCAAAACAAGAATGGCGAGCTTAACTTTTGTCGTATTGACACTGGCGTCAGTTTCTTTTTCAGTCCATCCGCATAAATCAGCAATTTCAAGAGCCGACATGATAATGCGATTCTGGTTGCCAGCCATTTTTTTCAAAACCTTCCAAACAGAAGAAATTTCTTGCGCAGAAAGTTTGGATTGTTGGAGAATTTGAAAATTAGTGTCAAGATCTTTAGGATTGAAAAGCGCAATACAGCTGGCTTGTAATTTTGGGTCACGACCCGCACGACCGGCTTCCTGCACATAATTTTCTAGCGTACTCGAAATTTCGTAATGTGCGACCAGTTCTACGTTGTCCTTGTCGACGCCCATTCCGAACGCCGTTGTCGCCACCATGGTATCCACTTCTCCATTTTGGAATTGATCCTGAATGGTCATTTTCTTTTCGGATTCCATTTTGCCGTTGTAACAGGCACTGGCGAAACCTCGATTGTACAATTCCTCGGCTAAGGATTCTGTCGTCTTCACCTTGGAAGCATATATGATTTTTGGCCCATTATATTCGCGAAGAACATTTACCAGCTGCTTGCGTCGTTCGCTAGGAGATTCTGAAGATTCAATAACTTTATACGTCAGATTTGTGCGCTTTGCTGGACTAATGAATTTTACCAATTCGAGATTTAAGCGTTCTTTGAAATAACCGCAGATGTCATCTACAACGGATTGTTTTGCTGTTGCCGTAAAACAGCTTACAGAAATAGGAGATTCAAGATTCTTTTCCCTTTGCAGGTCTTTCAAAAAATCGGCCAAATAAAGGTAATCGACTCTGAAATCGTGACCCCAACCACTAAAGCAGTGCGCTTCATCTACAACGATACGTTCTACACGTCGATGTTTCAATATGTTGAACGTCGTATTTGAGCGCAATGATTCTGGAGAAATGTAGAGAATGTTCTTTTCGCCATTATTGACTTTCTCAATAACGTCTTTCCGTTCTGCGGGAGAAAGCATGGAGTTTATATAGGCGGCATCTCCTATTTGCCTTCGTTTTTCCAAAACGTCGACCTGGTCCTTCATCAAGGCGACAATCGGGGATATCACGACAGTCAAAGCGCCAACTTGGGTGCCAGCAATTAAGGCTGGCAACTGGAAAGTCATGGATTTTCCGCCACCTGTTGGGAAAACCGCCAATAGGGATTCTCCGCGCATTGCCGATTCAACGACCTGCTGTTGAAGAGGAATTTTTTCCCCATTGAAAGCGCGAAAACTATCGAAGCCAAACCATTTTTTTAATTGTTTCGTTGAACTTAATTGTTCGGAACAGTATGGGCATTGGGGGTCTCCGCAAGGAACTAGACGCCTGCGATGCAAAATGTTTTCAATATGCGGATATTTATGCCGTACCCAGTGAGGGACATAATCACTAGGACCTTCTTCATGAAATAATGTCAAGAGGAAACACCATTCTGCACGGTATGCATTCCATTCATTCTGAAAATCTTGGCGCAAGCAAATGTTTTTTTCGTAATTAGACGTAAACCAGCGCTGTATTTCTGATATATTTAGGTGAAGCTTCTGCGAATCAGGAACCCCAACTAATTCAAAAAAAGGAGCAAATCCAGGTTCGTTCTTTAAAAATTGGAAAAGCAGGTATTGAAGTTGCCACGGGTAACTTTCCCATTTTCTAATGCAATCCTCCAACAGCTTCTTGCAGAGTCTGGCGTCTTCCAATGGATCCGACGGATCATCTTCATTGTGCAGGTATTCCTTGCGCAATTTGTGATACGGCTTGCGAGGGAATAGCAACGATGACAGCATTAAGGTGTCAAGAGCCTTGACATTCGGGAAATCGATGGAAAAATACTGACGGAGTATCGGAGCATCATGACGTATCACGTTATGACCAACGATAAACTTTGCTTTTGATGCTGCGGATTCTAATTTGGCGGGATTCTTATCGCGAACATTCTCTTCGCCCAATATATAGCCATATTCCCGAACTTTCTGCGTTTCGGGATTATATTCCAAATCAAAAAATAAAAATTTGCTAAAATCGGGCATTCACTTGAAATATAAATGAATTTAGGCATAAAAAACGCTTATTTTGCAAGAATTACTATAGATTTCGCCTTTATTTGATTTATAAACAGTTGAAAAAAGTATTACCCCACTTTTTCCACAATAGGCTTGAAATACGCCTTGATTTGTTCGACAACCTTATCGAAGGACACCTGCACCATTGCGTTTTTCTTTTTCACGAATGCGTTCCATCTTTTTATGCGTTCTATATCAGTAGCGAAGGAATCTTCAAAAACAACGATGTCATCAAACGTTGTATTTCGGTTCTGGAATGTCTGAACGATGGCCTCTTGTAGCAGAGTATCATCTATTTTTTCACTTTGCAAAATCACATAGATGTCGTAGAAGTCCTTGAAGCGGCTATTTGCATAGCCCAGCGAAACTATCGCCTCAAATTTTTCAGCAAGTACAGATTCGATGGAATATCCGTAAATCTTCGGGCTTTCCATATCCAGTAATACGGGGAATGACATTTCTTTTTTAGACGGGACAATCACATCGCCAAACCCGATATCAATGGACACAGAGAGTCGTGTGTTCCCGAGCAGTGCTGTGATGCTGATGTTTGTGCCTAGGTATTCATCTTGTTTCTTTATTTCGCGAGACTTTAGCGAAGCCAAATCAAATACAAGCCCGTCGTCTGCCGGTATCGCGAAAATCTCACTAAAGATAGACAGGAGCGACTCTTGAGTTCCGTTAATTTTGTCGGCGCGAAGGTCTATATCCGAGGTGGAACGGGGGTAGTCCTTTCCATAGAGAGCGTACAGAAAGATCCCGCCCTTGAGTGTGAAATTTTCTCTGTACTTTGACTTACCGATCCTGAATAGGGCTCGTTCCAATCCATAGACTGTGAGTAATTCCTGATACAACCTAAAATTCGTCTTGGCGACATTCTTTAGTTTATCTTTTATCGACTGGACATTCATACGAGAACCTCCAGGTAAGTCTTAAGGATTTTCAGGCACGAAATTTTTTCTGCGTAGCGATAGAGTTTGTTGATGTTCCTGTCTTGCCTTGTGAGGTAATTGGTCAGGATTTCTTTAGTCTCTTCAATTCCGATCTTGTTCCGGTTAGAGATGATATCTACAACTGTCTTTTCTATGTCGTAGATTTTGAAGCCGTTTTGGTTTTCGCTAATTGTGCGCACGCCAAGGGTGTGCCGCTCGCCTGAAAAGTAGTGCAGTGCAAGCCTTTGCGATTCTAGCTGCGAGGAAAGTTTTGTCTTTGGTGAAACCGCTACATCGATGGAGTCGGGGCGGAAGGTTGTTAGTCCGTAATAAACGGCTGCACTCAGAAGGCATACTACACCTTGGGGCGCAAACGCCTGAACGTAGTAAAAATCGTTCATGTCCCCGGTAAAGCCTGCATTTTCGTAATACGATTTATTGAGGCGGATAAGCTTGCCCTGTTCGACCATTTTCGATATTTGATAATACGAAAATCCCTGCTTTTGGAGTTCGTCACTCGAAAAGACAAGTTTTTTGTCGGATAGGACATTCTTTTGTGCCATACCATAAATATACTCTTTTGACGGTAAAATTTCAACGAAATACGGAAAATGTTTATTAATTCCGTATTTCGTTGAAAAAATTTGGGGAAAACAACTACATTTTTGAATATTTGTAGTCGTTTTGTACAGGTCTGAGAATCTTTTTTCCATATTTTACCCAACCTCCACCAAAAAATCTTCCCGTTTTAGCCCGTGTTCCGCATAGGGGTTTTCGTCAGGGTACCCCACTGGATTGCACAGCAGCAAGTGCTTTTTGCCGAGTTTGTCGGTGTACTCGCGCTTGATGGCGATGTGCGTGTGTCCTGCCTGCCAAATACTTCCGTCATCCAGGTTCTCAAGGTATTCCTCCCCATGGAAATAGAAGAAGTTTGAGCAGGGGTCTTGCTGGTATCGCTCCGGCATGCCGAATTCCAGCGGCAGAAAGTGCGACATCATGATTTTGGGGCGCCGTGCGGTGAGTTCACGGAACGCGATGTCATAATGTCGCCAAAGTTTATCGGCGTTATTCTGCTTGTATTTCCAATGGCGGGCATCGAACCAGCGCGTCGCCCATAGGATTTTGTTCGCCATTTCGGACGCCGCGGGAGTGTGTTTGTACTTGAAATCGCACATGCCCATGCAGCCTGCAACGCCTTCTGCGATGCGGTTCTCGAGCAACTGGATGTTCGGGATTTTTCCTGCTTCGGCAAGGAAGTATTTTATCTTGCTTTCGGAGGTAAGAAAATCCCTATCGGAGCCGAATTCCCCTAGATGCTCAGTAATGATATCGTGGTTTCCAAAACACACATAGACGGTATCGTATTTCTCGGCAATGAACTTCAGGAACTCCACGTAGTTGAAGTAGTCGTTCGCGATATCGCCCGCGATGCAGCAGGCGTCTGCTGGCAGGAAGTTTCGTTCGAAGAAGACTTCGAAATTTTTGCACAGTATGGCGATTGTGCGGAACACCGGCGATACATAGAAATCGACATGTAGGTCGCTGATAAAATAGTAGGTCATATTTATCCCTGCTTGGATTAATTTTCGTTATTTAATAGTCAAATACTCGCGGTCGCCTTGCGGCGATCGTCAAGAATGTGTTATGACATGATTAACGTCTTTTTTCAGACGGTGCTCTACGTTGAGCGCAGCGGGGCCGTTCTCCCGCAGAGGTTCTGCCTTCGATTTGCGGTTCTGTCGCACCAGCAAAGGGGAGGCTACGTCAAGCAGATAGTTGAACTTCCCGTCCGGTTCGAAACTCTGTCAACGGGGTTAATGCTATTCTACTGGGAATATATAATTTTTTCCAAGAAACGCAAAAAAAGTTTTTGGGTTGCAGACTTGCATCTTGCAGTTTAAGATTCCGGCTCAAAGGCCGGAATGACGAACACGGGTCTAGCCACTATCACTACGTTATAACAAAATCCTATAACAACCGATAGCTAAATAGTATGCGTTTATGCCTTGACGGGGGCAAAATCTTATTCTATCTTCTTTCCTACAAGATTGATAGGGATAACAAAATGGTTTGTGAACCCTAAGCATTCGAAGGAGCGCATATGATAAGTGACTGTCGAATGCCGAGAGGCATTCTGAAAACGAACTAGCCGGAAGCCTTTGTCCTTAAGGCTTCGCTGGTTAGAAAAAAAAGCCTAAGGATATCTCCAAAAACCAAATATCGCGAGCACGGGTCTCTTTAGACCCGGTTGCCCGCTACAACCTAAAAGGAATTTTTATCATGACGACTCAGAACAAGCTCCATTTTGAAACTCTTCAGCTCCATGTTGGCCAGGAACAGGCAGACCCCGCAACCGATTCCCGTGCGGTTCCTATTTACCAGACCACCTCTTACGTTTTCCACAATTCCCAGGACGCCGCAGACCGTTTTGTCTTGAAGGCTGGCGGTAACGTCTACGGCCGTATCACCAATACGACCCAAGGCATTTTGGAACAGCGCGTTGCCGCCTTGGAAGGCGGTGCTGCCGCTCTCGCCGTCGCTTCTGGTGCTGCTGCCATCACTTATGCGATTACCGCTCTTGCCCGCAGTGGTGACCATGTTGTGGCACAGCGCACGGTTTACGGCGGTACTTTCAACCTGTTGCAGCATACGCTCCGCACTTTCGGTATCGAGACCACGTTTGTTGACACGCACGACCTGAAGAGTGTTGAAGCCGCTGTCAAGAGCAACACGAAGCTCATCTTCATTGAAACGCTCGGCAACCCGCATTCCGACATCCCGGATATCGACGCCATCGCCGAAATTGCCCACAAGAACAAGATTCCGCTGGTTATCGACAACACCTTCGGTACGCCTTACTTGATTCGTCCGATTGAACACGGTGCCGACATTGTGGTGCATTCCGCGACCAAGTTCATCGGCGGTCACGGTACGACTCTCGGCGGCATCATCGTGGATAGCGGCAAGTTTGACTGGGCTGCCAGCGGCAAGTTCCCGCAGTTCACCGAAAAGAACCCGAGCTACGGCATTCCTTTCACCGCGACGGGCGCGGCGGCATACGCCATCTACATCCGCACCATCCTGCTCCGCGACGAAGGTGCTGCCATCTCTCCGTTCAACGCATTCTTGCTGTTGCAGGGTGTCGAAACGCTTTCGCTCCGCTTGGATCGCCACGTGGAAAACACCAAGAAGGTTTTGGATTACCTCACCAAGCATCCGAAGGTTGCACACGTGAGCCACCCGAGCCTAGAACACCATCCGGACCACAAACTTTACCAGAAGTACTTCCCGAATGGTGGCGGTTCCATCTTCACGTTCGACATCAAGGGCGGCCAGGAAGAAGCCTTCAAGTTCATCGACAACCTGAAAATCTTCAGCCTGCTTGCAAACGTTGCTGACGTGAAGAGCCTCGTGATTCACCCGTACACCACCACGCATTCGGAGCTCACTCCGGAAGAATTGGCCGCCGCCGAAATCACTCCGGCAACGATCCGCGTGTCTATCGGTACGGAGCATTATGAAGACATTATTGCTGACCTCGAAAAGGGTTTCGCAGCAATTTAGTTTGGTTGCGTTAATTATCCAGTTCCGACAACGTTTTCACCATTAGGAAACGACTGTCGGGCTGGATTCTTTTTTGTACGGAGATTGCAATGATAGATTTTGAATATTATAACCCGGCGAAAATTGTCTTTGGCGAACACAGTGAACAGAAACTGAAATCGCTTTTGGCATCGTACGGCGTAAAGTCGCTCCAGCTCGTGTATAGCGGTGACTTCATCAAGACGCTCGGCATTTACGATGTAATCAAGGATGCTGTTGCCGAACTGGGCATTCGTTTTTCTGAAAACGGGAACGTCGTTCCAAACCCCTCTATTGACCTTGTGCGCGAACTCGTGAAGCAGGGCAAAGAAAACGGAGTGGACTTTGTGCTTGCCGTGGGAGGCGGAAGTTCCATCGATACCGCGAAGGCGGTGGCACTCGGGATACCTTACCAGGGAGACGTGTGGGATTTCTTTGAAAAGGGAATTTCACCGAAACAGGTATTGCCGATTGGCGTCATCGCGACGACGGCTTCGAGCGGTTCAGAGACTTCGAACGCGGCAATCCTTTCGAGCGGGCAGTGGAAACTCGGTTTCGAAGATGACCGAATCATTCCGAAGTTCGCCATCATGAACCCGAAATACACGGTGGGCCTGCCGGCATACCAGACTTTCGTGGGCATCGCGGATGTGCTTTCGCATTTGCTG
>JBGUQN010000033.1:0-7552 GCA_045131085.1 Fibrobacter sp. | reverse complement strand
CGAGTCACACGGCGTTTTCGACAAATCCTTCGCCGATGTGTACGCATATTCATAGCCACGGTCTCTTGCCACCGGGGAGAAACTATCATCATCACCACAGGCGGCAAACAGGAAAGCGCACGCCATCCAAGCCAAAACATGCCCATATACACCGGGAATAATACGCTCTTTTTTCATTTTTCTCCTCTCTCGAGCTTAACCTGCTTAAATAATAGTAAATAAATGCGTATATTTAAGGCATGGCAAAGCAGGTTAAAGGCATTCAAACGGTCTGCCACCGCAATATGTGGGGGCAATGGACCTTCTCGTTCGAAGGGCGCTACCTGTGCGGCCTGCATTTTGCGGGTGCAGAAGATTCCACAATCGTCCCGAGTACGGTCAAGGCCTGCGCGTATGCCGCTGCAGAGCAGGATTCTGAACTGAGGGGCGCCGCCGTAAAGACTTACCGCACCGCTGTGAAGGAGCTGAACCTCTACCTTGCGGGCAAGCTGCAGGAATTCAGCGTGCCCATCCAGATTCCGGGAACGGAATTCCAGGTCCAGGTATTCGAGGCCGTCAGGAACATTCCCTACGGCAAAACGTGGACATACAAGCAGGTCGCCGAAGCCATCGGGCACCCGAAAGCAGAACGCGCCGTCGGGAACGCCCTGCACAACAATCCGCTGCAGGTCATAATCCCCTGCCACCGCGTGGTCACAAGCCGCGGCAAGATTGGCGGATACACGCTCGGCACCGATTTAAAAAGGCGCCTCCTGTGCATGGAAGGCGCCATTCAGAATGAACTCGACTTAGAATAAACTATTTATTTTTATTCACAATCAGGGTCTTGGCCTTGAAGGTCTTCTTGTCAATCCACTTGACCATCAGGGAGACCTTGTTGTCCTTGTTCAGGGCGGCCCAGTACTTCTTGAGCGTGTCTTCGGCGTTGTCGAAGATCGGCATCAGTTTCGGGAAACCGTTGAAGGAGGGAATCGGGCTACCGTCAGTTTCGTAGGTGCTGATGAAGTGGCCGAGACCCGGCAGAGCCTTCTCGTATTCAAACGTCATGCGTTCGCAGCCGGCTTCTTCGCTGTTGTTACGGCTCTTGAGGATGGAGAGCTTGTAAACAGCAGGCTGGGCGTTCTTGTAGTGGATGCCGGAAATACGCGGCGTGAAGTTCGGGGCGTCGTCTTCGTACTGGCGCGTGCGGAGGGCGCTCTCGAAGGTGCCGCCGAGCTTGATGGCGTCGTAAATGGTGTCGGTCTGGTCGCCGTTCGTGATGATCTGGACGTCGGCGGTGTGGCGTGCCGGGTAGTAGATGATCAGGTGCGGGTCCGTGAGCTTGGATTCGTCGAAGGCCTTCGTCTTCATGAAGCCGGTCTTGGCTTCCATTTCGAAAACGCGGTTGCGGCTGTTGACGCTACGGCCCATGATCCAGTAGACCTGCACGTAGGACTTGCCGTCGGCGCTTTCGCCGAGCACGATTCCACGTCCGGGATAGGGGTTATTGGAGAGGGCCTTGAAATTCTGTTTTGCTTCGTCTGTGTACTTCATGATCCCAAATATAAAAAAAGGAGACCGGGCCTCCTTTGGTTTTAAAAAATTCAGGGCGATTTACTCTTCCGGTGCGGGGCCGGGAACCACTTCATACACCTGCAGTTTTTTCTGGTAAAGCTTGAGAGCAAAGAACTTGATGTCGGCATCCCTCTCCTCAATATCGAACCAATGGTCGCTCGTGCACAAGCATGCCGTCGCGATCATCGCCACGACATCGAGCTTCAGCGTGTCACCAGAACGCCCCACGTCCATCATCACCTTTTCGAAACCGCAGTAGTCACGAACCTTCGGAATCATCAGCTGGTACTTGTCGCCTTCGTGATAGAGGTACGCCAGCGGCAAATCTTCCGCAGCCTCTTTCAGCAAGGCCGGTTTATTCAACGGGGCCGGACTGTTGTAAGGACTTTCGTAGCAGTGTTTGAAGCTCATTTTAATCGTATCGCGGGGTGTATAATCTCCCGGCAGTACGCTAGAAGATGATTGTTGCGGTGGAACACTCGAAGAAGACTGCTCCGGCGGTACGCTCGAAGAGAACTGTTCCACATCCCCGTCAGAGGAAGAGGGCTCAACATCTTGGCTAGAAGAAGGCGCCTCACCCACACTTGAAGAAGACTCTACATCCTGGCCAGAGGAAGAAGATTTCTCCAAAGCGCTCGTATCAACATGGCAAGATGAGTTTTCATAGCTCGAATCAATGGGCAGAATCTTATAGACATCACTATGGAACTTGAAATACTTGATATCAGCATCTGCCGCGGATATATCGAACTTGGCTTCAACAGGGCAATCCAGCGTTATCTCGACAACCCTTTCGACATCATCCCACACATGCAAGGTATCCCCAAAACGTTCGGAGAAATAATCGCCATCAATCCTAATGGATGTTACCTGTATTCCCTTGAGAAGTACCTGATAGCCGCCCTCATCGCTTTGCAATATGAACGCATTCATTTCCCACGAGCAATAATTTTCAGAATAATCGCACTCTCCGACATGGAGACTCCCCTCCCCATTTACCTTCTTCCCATCGGCATCCGCCGGCGAATCGCCACCGCAGGCCATGAACGAGAGCGGCAAGAGCAAGAAAGCAAAGGCCGCCGCAAGAGCAAAAATCTTTTTCATATTTACCTCCTGAAATGCGGCCTTGTTTTCGTCCGCCCGATTAAAATGTAATTATTCCACAATCAAGCGCATCTTGTTGCCGGGATCATTGTCATACACCAGCAAAGTCGCCTCGGTAAACGGGCTTCTCGCCGCCACGTTGAAGGAAACCTTGGTATTGCAGATGCAATCCGCCTGCGGGGCCGTGGTATCGTAATGCGGAGTCACATAAAGTACGCTGTCCTTTACCTGGGCTTCAACGCTTTCGATTATCGACGCGCACGTAACCATGACACGTTCAATGACGACCTGCGCAGAATCACCGTTAACATACATGTGCGCCACAGGCGGGAGGGCGGCATCTACCATCGGATCGTCGGGGGAATCGTTCCCCATACACTGAGCATCTGCCTTGGTTATCTTCTGGTAGCCCAGATCCGGCTGGTTGATCAGCCTATGTCCCAGCTCAAGCGGCGGCCTATTGTTTTCAAACGCTGTGTACCCAAAGCCTGCATATTGTTCGTCAAACCTAAATTCCACTTTGGCAGTGCAACCGCACTTGTACTCCACGCCCTTCTCATCGAAGCGCTTGAAGTTCACGAAAAGCGTATCCCCGATAACCGATGCCACGGTATTGTCCGCTTTCAGGCTATCCCAGAAAGCCATCTGCGATGCGGAATCGCAAGCATATGTCAGATTGACATTGAACAAGTCGATTTGCGCAAAGCTGTTGGAGATGCTGAGATATGCCGCAGGTGACGAGGGCTCAACAGGATTATTCGTCACGTCATTATCTTGACAAGACGCCGTGATGCTTTTCAGCGGTACGGGACCGTTGTAGATCTGGCGCGAAGATGAACTCGGCGGAGTCACGCCGGACGAAGAACCCGGCTCAACACTTGAAGACGATTCCGGTTGCCCTGCAGAAGACCCGCCCTGCGAACTAGACGATTTGACCGACTCGCTCGAAGACGGATTCTCGCTGGAAGAAGAGACGACCATGCCCGAAGAAATCTTTTCCGGAGCGGGGCCCTTCACAATCTTGTATACCGAATTCTCGTATGTGAAATACTTGATATCGGCATCCGCATCGGAGATATCGAACGTAAGGTCTGTCGTACAGAACCAGTTCAGGGCAACTCTCATCGTATCCGAATCCGTGATGTGCAGGGTGTCGCCGGAACGTTCGTACAGGCATTCATCGCACAAGTCAACGTTGTAATTCATCTTCGGCAGAAGGACCTGGTAGCCACTACCTTTCGAACCTATCACGAAGGCCTCGCCCTCCCCTTCCCAGGGCGTAAAGACACCGCAGTTCCCAGCGTGGGCAATTCCGGTCTTTTTAGACGGCGACCCAGGATCTCCACCATTGACGTTCGAAGACGTATCGTCCCCGCAGGCGGCAACCATAAGCGAAAGCGCTGCAGCGCATGCAAAATACTTTTTCATATTCATTTTCCTTCTTCAATTAAAGTCAAACATTAATCATTCAAATCAGATGCATCTACAGGAACAGTTTCCACCAAGGGCATCGGCTCTCCCCTACTGAACACGAGATAATGCGTATTGGAGAACGCCTCGTTCTGCTCTATCCTGAAGGACACCCGTGTCGGGCAAATGCAGTTGGTTATCGGGCTATCCGCAGCCTCGACCGGTTCAACATAGAGCGTTCCATTGGACGCATAGACATCGAAACGTTCAAAAACAATTCCGCAAGGCATCATTTCTTCGAGAATAACGATGGTGTCGAACCCGTCATCGCCCACCTTACGGCCAGCAACGGAAGCCTTCTCCGTAGTGTCGACCTTTACAGGGAGCAGCGTGTTGCTCGCCGTCGTGAGCCTCCTGGCCGTCTGTCTGTCGTTCTTGCAAGAGAGATTGATGTCCTTCGCCTGCTTGCGGCCCGTAGCCTCTTCGACAGAAATCACGTCCATATCGACAATTTGCATGATGTCAGGCGTGCCGCCGTCGCTGTGAGCATCACCAAAGACAAGGACTGTCGCCTGCGCGTAGGCGTCACTGTTTTCTACAGCAAATTCAATCTTGAAATCGCAAATGCACCTCATCGCATTCGAGCGGTCGAACGTCGCATTCACGTAAACCGTATCTCCCGAGACAGTGACATCCAGGGTATCAACGACAAGGCCGCAGGTAATCATCAGGTTTTCCAGGGTAAAACCCGTCCGTTCGGTACCGACATGGCGATAGGCCACCGGAGGGATAGCCTCATCCTCACCGGCATCCACCATAGGATCGCGAGTCAATCCCTTCGAATTGCACTGGCCGTTGGCATCCGTAATGACCTGGTGCGGGTCCACAGGCACAATCACCGACGAAGACGATTCCACCGGGAGCTTCAACGAAGAGGAAGATTCCGGAGTTTCGCTCGACGAGGGTTCCTTTGTCGAAGACGAAGACTTCGCACCCGAAGAGGATTCTACCCCCGAAGACAGAACCGCTTCAGACGAGGAGCTTTCGTTACCGGTCAACGGATCCGGAGCCGTCGAAGAAGCGTCGTCCCCGCAGGCAATAAGCATGAGCGACAAAGTCGCTACTGTAGCAAGTATCTTTTTCATGGCAGCCTCCTTATTCAAGCTCTTCCAGTTGAATTGCATTCCTTTGTTCAAGTACCGTGTATTTCAAGTCGGAGTAGTCCGCGTCCAGCGTAAACTTCACACGCGCCACGCACGAACAATCATACGACATACCCTTACTCCGAATGACGTTGACATACAACGTATCGTAATTAAGGCCGAGTGAGGTATATCCCGGAGTATTGGCCCATTCCATAAAGGCTTCTGCCTCGCTCACGCCACACGGAATCTTAAAGTAATCACTAATCATGATATTGACAGAATCCGCAGCGACAGACTTGGTGGCATAGGGCGCCAGCACATCGCTAGAAACAGCAGGTTCGTCCGTGTCCACCTTGACAACATCTACCGAGCATTCGATAGAGAAGTTTCTAGGCCGCAAGATGACATTAGACCGATCCTTTTCCGATGAAGAGGACTCATCTATCGGCAAAACATCACTCCGGCCATCTTCAAGTGAACTGCTGCTTTCCATAGCGGAGCGGTCACTCGAACTGCTCTTCGCATCTTCTTTTTTACTCGAGCTGCTCTCGACAGGCTTTATGGTATGGTTACTTTCACCCGAGCTGCTACTTTCCGTCTCAGGGGCAACCACCCCGTTTTCGGTTTCACTCATACTGCTGCTTGACACCGCCTTAACATCGCCCGACGAGCTGATATTCTTTGCTATCGTACTCGGGTCTATGGTACCGCCCGCGACATTATCGTCGGAGCACGCAACCATGCTTATAGAAAAAAGAGTACCTATAATAAGAGAAAGATTCTTAAGCATGGTGCGTCTCCTTAACCTTATCCGTTACCGGGAAAAACTGAAAATTAATTCTACAAACTTGATCTTGGTCCTGGTATTCATTCGCGATAGAAAGCACCTTCTTGCAGCATGCATCGATTTCTGCAATAATCCTCCGGTTCGCTTCTTCATTCACGCTAAGCGTGACCCCGGTAAAATAGCGTTCATTCGGAGAATAGCGGTCAACGGCTCGGGCCGCCATGTTCGCCATCTCCTTGTGCATGGAACGGATGGCAATGGGCAAAGCTTCTTTCGAACCGATGACGGTCTGCTCCGTCTGCGAATAGACCTTCTCCCCGTCCTTCTTCAGGAATCCAGCCTTGAGCAAGAAATTCAAAATGTCCCGGACTTCTTCGGCGGACACATGTTCCTTGCATTCCTCGGCAATGTCACGAGGGTTGGCGCCCGGCATCATCGGGATTAATTCCCTCAAAACAGGGTACTTCCAGGATTCATAATACTGGAAGGCATCTCCGTCAACGACGCGCACCTTGTGTTCCATTGCAATCTTCTGCATTTCGATAAGGGCAGCCTTCTTGACGGGATCCTGCTTCGCGTTGCAGAACGTGACCATTTCGCGGAAATAATCTTTCTCAAAACCGACTAGTCCCATAGCATTTGCGACATTCTCGATCTTGGACTTGCCCAGTTTACTTTCGCCTAGGCAAACAAGCTTCAAAAAATTAGGCGAAGAAAAACCGGCACTCTTGCAGAACTCGCGCCACGAGAACGCGCCCAAGCGCTTGCGCTCGTCGTAATAGTCCTGTATATACAGGCGGTAGTCCTTATATTCGAGAATCGACTTCATGTATACTAATATACGTTTTTACTTTTCGAAAGTCAACAGAAAAATACTATACAAAATCAACGTTTTTAATAAAAATACATCATTTCTACCAAAAATTAAGCAATAAAATACAAAATACTATACATCATGTATAATACAAAGGAAAGCCCCCTCAAAAAACAAGGAGGCCAGGCACGACGGCAAGACCGTTTAATTTATGTGTAAATAAACCCTACCGTTTCGGGTTATAGTTGTTCATCAGGACCATGGCCAGCGCCACACAGAGCATCACGACACTGCCTACAACAACCTGTTGCCGGTGATTGTATTCGCGCTTGATATACTTGGGGTCTTCTTCGTTGAGCTCCTGGAGCGTGGGCCCCTGAGCAAGCTTTGTAGAATCGATGCCACAAATTTCAGCAATTTCTTCCTTGCTCAAGTTCAACGTGCTCACATTGAGGCTATCGCACTTGTTCGGCGCGTCGTCCGCAAATGCAGGCAGAGCGAGGAACAGGGCCAGCAAGACCACGAGCAAGAATTTGCCCTGGTTACTGCAGCCACGCTTCGTCATGGCGGACTTGATCCGCCATCTAGATTCCGTGTCAAGCACGGAATGACGTAGCGAAGACGTCCATCCCATTCAGCAATTATTCCTTAGCGAGCTTGTCGAGGATCTGGTTCACGAGGCCCGGGTTGGCCTTGCCGCCGGACTTGCGCATGGTCATACCGACCAAGAAGCCCTTC
>JBGUQN010000032.1:0-33405 GCA_045131085.1 Fibrobacter sp. | reverse complement strand
ACCCGCAATATCTATAAAATGGACGCCTAACGGCGTCTGCGGCGGCGCTCGGTCATGCCAAAATGCAAGCATTTTGTCGCGACACTCACTTGCACGTTACTGAATCTCTCGAGCCTCGCCTGAGGCGCAAGCGCCTCCTCGTGCGGCTCGGCCATGCCAGCCTGCAAGCAGTCTGTCACGGCACTCGCCTTACTAGTAGTGATGGATGCCGAACCGCTCGATTCGGCCCTCGAACCCAACCTTGACATGGAGCGGTTCGCGAAGGCCGCAGTGATTAACAATCACAAGGCTTTCGCAGCACCCGCTTCGAAACGTTCCCGCGATAAACATCCCATTACCCGTATTCCTCTTGTGTTTCTTTGCGGAGAGGGGCGTTTTGCTAAGCAAACACTTAAACGAAGTGATCGTGTTTGCGTGCGAAATGCCCCTCGAAGCAAACTTATTTTAAAAAGAGGTTCAGGTAAGGAAAATCTGATGCTGACTTCCGTCAGCATGACTGTTGGGGGTGTTAGGGGGTGTCCCCTTAGGCGAGGGGGTGACGGAAGATGCGAGGAGATGGCGGCTCTAGGCCGCCATGACGATGCAGCTGAAGGCAGGGGGATACCTCCCCACCCTTTCTTGGAGTGTTTTAATATGAAACACAGCCCTTTTACCCCTTTTTAGAGCATTTTCTTGTTTCAGAACGAAACAAAATGGCCGTTTTTTGCGTTTGGCACGGGTTTTGCTTATGTATGGGCGTAAAAAATCGCCCCGTTCAGATTGATTCGCGGGCGGCAAGAATTTAAAAATAGGAGACTCATTATGAGCAAGATTATCGGTATTGACTTGGGTACGACTAACAGCTGCGTGTCCGTGATGGAAGGCGGCAAGCCGGTCGTGATCGCTAATGCGGAAGGTTTCCGCACCACCCCGTCCATTGTCGCTTTCGGCAAGAACGGTGAACGTCTGGTGGGCCACGTGGCAAAGCGCCAGGCTATCACCAACCCCGAAAAGACGATTTACTCCATCAAGCGTTTCATGGGCCGTACGGCGGGCGAATGCTCCGCTGCCGAAAAGAACATGCCCTACAAGCTCGTGGGCACGGGTTCTGACCCGGTCCGCGTGCAGGTCGACGACAAGCAGTTCGCTCCTCCCGAGATTTCCGCCATGGTTCTCCAGACCATGAAGAAGATTGCCGAAGACTACCTCGGCCAGCCGGTGACGCAGGCCGTGATTACGGTCCCCGCCTACTTTAACGACTCCCAGCGTCAGGCTACGAAGGACGCCGGCAAGATTGCTGGCCTCGAAGTTCTCCGTATCGTGAACGAACCGACGGCTGCTGCCCTCGCCTACGGCCTCGACTCCAAGAAGAGCGAAAAGGTCGCCGTGTATGACCTCGGTGGCGGTACGTTCGATATCTCCATTCTGGAAATCGACGACGGTATGTTCAGCGTGAAGGCCACGAACGGTGACACCATGCTCGGCGGTGACAACTTCGACGAAGTCATCATCGACTGGATCAACGACGAATTCAAGAAAGAAAATCCTGGCATTGACCTGAAGAAGGACAAGATGGCCCTGCAGCGTTTGAAAGACGCCGCCGAAAAGGCCAAGATCGACCTGTCTGCAACGACTTCGACCAACATCAACCTCCCCTTCATCACTGCCGACGCTTCTGGTCCGAAACACTTGGACCTCACGCTCAGCCGTGCAAAGTTTGACCAGCTGACCGCCCACCTGGTGGAACGCTCCATGGAACCGTGCCGCAAGGCCATCAACGACTCCGGCCTCTCGCTCTCCGAGATCGACGAAGTGATTCTCGTCGGTGGTTCTACCCGTATCCCGGCTGTGCAGGAAGCTGTCCGCAAGTTCTTCGGCAAGGAACCGAACAAGACTGTGAACCCGGACGAAGTGGTGGCTATCGGTGCTGCTGTCCAGGGCGCTGTGCTTAGCGGCGACTCCTCCGTGAAGGACGTGCTCCTCCTCGACGTGACCCCGCTTTCTCTCGGTATCGAAACCCTCGGTGGCGTGATGACCAAGCTCATCGACCGTAACACCACGATTCCGACCAAGAAGAGCCAGGTGTTCTCTACCGCCGAAGACAACCAGCCGGCCGTGACGATTCACGTGCTGCAGGGCGAACGCGAATTTGCCCGTGACAACCGTACGCTCGGCAAGTTCGACTTGACCGACCTCCCGAAGAAGCCGCGTGGCGTGCCGCAGATCGAAGTGACCTTCGATATCGACGCAAACGGCATTGTGCACGTGTCTGCCAAGGACAAGGAAACTGGCAAGGAACAGTCCATCAAGATTACTTCTTCCAGCGGCCTTTCCGAAGATGAAATCAACAAGATGGTGAAGGATGCCGAAGCCAACGCTGCCAAGGACAAGGAACAGCGCGAACTCGTGGACATCAAGAACCAGGCCGAACAGATGGCTTACCAGGCAGAAGGCCAGCTCAAGGAATTTGGCGACAAGCTCCCGGCTGACACCAAGAGCCAGCTCCAGGCTGCCATCGACGACATCAAGGCCAAGAAGGACAACGGCACCAAGGAAGAAATCAAGGCTGCTATGGACAAGCTCCAGGGCATGATCAGCTCCATGGCTCAGGCTGCCGGTGCAAACCAGGCTCAGCCGGGTCCGCAGCCGGGTGCTTCTGAACAGCCGAAGAACGACAAGAAGGGTGACGGCCCGGAAGTCGTCGACGCTGAAGTCGTTGACTAATTAGGCTACGGCGGGTAATCGGTGTGTCGCCGGTTATCGGCCGCATACAGAAAGGATTGGCTCTCTTTTAGGGAGCAATCCTTTTTGCGTAAAAAGAGAAGACAGTTTTTTGATTAAGAATCGCGACGAAGTGAGCGAAGTATGGCTGAAAAAAGAGATTATTACGAAGTTCTAGGTGTCGGTAAGGACGCAAGTGCTGACGAGATCAAGCACGCGTACAAGAAGCTTGCCATCAAGTACCACCCGGACAAGAACCCGGGCGACAAGGAAGCCGAAGAGAAGTTCAAGGAGGCTGCTGAGGCTTACGACGTGCTCAGCAACCCCGAGAAGCGTAAGAACTACGACCAGTTCGGCTTTAACGCCCCAGGTGGCGGTTTTGGTGGTGGCGGATTCGGCGGCCAGGGATTCTCTTTCGAGGATATCTTCTCGCAGTTCGGCGACATTTTTGGCGGCGGGTTCGGCTTTGGCGGCGGCGGTGGACGCAGAAGCAGCCGCAAAGCGGGACCTCCGCGCGGAAACGATTTGCAGATCAAGGTGGCGCTCAGCTACAAGGAAATCTTTGAGGGCTGTACCAAGAAGGTTCGCCTGAAACGCTACACGCCGTGTACGGAATGTAACGGCAAGGGCGGTCAGGACATCAAGACTTGCGAAACTTGCCATGGAACGGGGCGCGTGCGCCGCGTGACGGGCGGGTTCTTCCAGATGGTTTCCGAGAGCGCCTGTCCCAACTGCGGCGGTACTGGTGAAGTGATTGCAAATCCGTGCTCCCATTGCCATGGCGAAGGCCGCATTCAGGAAAGCGAAGAAATTTCCATCAAGATTCCGGCGGGCGTGAGCGAAGGCCAGTACCTGAACCTGCGCGGTGAAGGCAACTGCGGGCCTCGCGGTGGCGCCTGTGGCGACTTGCTGGTAGTCATTGCCGAAAAGCAAGATGACTTCTTCAGCCGTGAAGGCGACGACCTGCATTGCGAAGTCAAGGTGCCTATCCACAAGCTGGTACTCGGCGGTACGCAGCGTATCCCGACCATCGACGGCGAGGAAGTGCAAATCAAGATTGCTGCCGGCACGCAGGCCGGAAGCATCCTCCGTTTGCGCGACCAGGGCCTGTACCCGCTGAACAAGCGCGGTGACCGTGGAAGCCTCTACGTGGAAATCGGCGTGGAAATCCCGAAGGACCTTAGCCGCGAAGAGAAGGAACTCTACCAGAAACTCGCGGAACTCAGGCACGACAAGGAAACCGCGCAGGAAGAATCCTTCCTCGAGAAGATGAAGAATCTGTTTAAATAGCAGATTCCGGATCAGGTCCGGAATGACGAGATGGGTAAAAAAATTGCCCGGGCAGCGATGCCCGGGTTTTTTTATATTATTTTTAAAATGACATTTGAAGTTTTATATGAAAAAACTCCTTATTATAGCCCTACTCTTTTTGACGACATCCGCTTTTTGCGATGATCATGCGTATTATATAACGGGTGGTTATTCCCAGACACTAACGGGAACAACTCCTGTTGGTGATTTGAGTATTGGAGTGCATTACACACCATTTGATAAATATGGCATGCATGTGGGAGTAGATTTCCTTCATTTTCAAATGGGATTCACAGACCGTTTTCAAGCTGTTTCAGATGAATCCTTATTCCAATTACCATTTACACTCCTTGCAATCCCTTTTGCTGTTTTTTTAGGAGATGATGACTGCTCTTCGAGGTGTGGTCTCGATCAGATGGCTCTATATGTGCGCATTATAGGAGTGGTTGGATTTATATTGCATGGATCGCTCTATTTCCCGGTAGTGCCCAACAGTTATTTTGGCATTATAAACAAGCATCGTCTTGTAACCGAAATCATTACCAAAGGTTGGCATAAGGAAAGCTTTACATTCCAAGACGATATCGGCTTACGCCTCCAAATTCAACCCGAAGACTATTATGGATTTTTCATTGACGGCGGATTCCGATTCGAGAAAAACTTCGACCGTGATTTTGAAAAGAAATGGTTCGTGCAAGCCGCTCTGCTCATATAATAAAAATTCCCCGGGCTGCGACGCCCGGGATTTTTTATATTATTTTTAAAATGACATTTGAAGTTTTATATGAAAAAACTCCTTATTATAGCCCTACTCTTTTTGACGTCATCTGCTTTTTGCGATGAACATGGGGTTTATTTATCAGGTGGTTATTCCCAGACATTGACGGGGACTACTCCCGTTGGCGATTTAATTTACGGATGGCGTTCCCAACCATTTGAAAATTATGGTATGGAAGTGGGGATAGATATCTTTCGTTTTCAAATTGGATTCACAGATCGCTTTCAAGCTATCTCAGACGAATCCATATTCCAATTACCGTTTTTAGTCCTTGCACTCCCTTTTGCAACTTCAGCAAGAGACTCCTCCTGTACTTCGAAGTGTGGGTTCACTGGGATTGAACGGTACCTACGAATTATAGAAGTGATTGGATTTATATTACATGGGTCACTCTATTTCCCGGTAGTGCCCAACAATTATTTTGGCTTTGTAAACAAGCATCGTCTTATAACCGAAATGATTACCAAGGGAATCCACAAGGAAAGCTTTACATTCCAAGACGACATTGGCATCCGTCTTCAAATTCACCCCGAAGGCCATTATGGATTTTTCATTGACGGCGGATTACGATTCGAGAAAAACTTCGACCGTGATTTTGAAAAGAAATGGTTCGTGCAAGCCGCTCTGATCACTACTAATTCTTTTATTTATTTAAGAAAATAGTAATTAGAAATACACGCCGTAATGGGGTCGCGATTTCGGGCTGCGGCCCTTTATGTCGTATTTGCGGGCGCGGTCTAGTTTGAACGGGACCGGGGCGACAGCCTTGCGGATATTGACCGTTCCGTCATTCCACTTGCCGATAAGGACGATGTCGTCCTTGTTCCCCTGGACGAGTTCTGTCACGCGGGTCTTGAATGTGGAATCCGTGTACCAGCCCTCGAACGTATAGCCATCCAGTTTGGGCTCCTTCAGGACAAACGTCGAAGAGTCCGCATAGCGGTAAGTCGGGTTACGTTGCCACGGGCGATCGTATTTGCCGTCGTTCACGTAGGTGATGGAATAACCGCTCTCCCACCGCGCGTAATACCTCTGGTTGCCCTGCGCTGTAGAAGGAATCTTTTCGGCAGCCTTCGTGAAGTTCGAGTCGAGGAACCAGCCTTCAAAGACATCGTTTGTCTTCACCGAGGCATTCAGCACGACTTCATGTTCCGGCGTGTAGTAACTGGGGTTGGACGGGTTTGTACCGCCGTTCAGTATGTACGTGATATCGTAAAATACGCCGCTCAGTTTCGGGTTCGCGTCGCCGGAATTCTGCGCCCATACAGGAATGTCGGTCGAGTCCTTGAGCTTCTGGAGAACGGTCCCGTTGGAGAATTCCGTAGTCGTCGCAGGCGTGCCTTTGAACCCGTCATTCAGGTAATCCTTGGGATAGAACACGTTTTCGACGGCCACGTCGTTTTGCGAGACAATCATGCATGTCTTCTCCATTTTCAGGCCGATGCCAGAAAAAGTATTTGACACGTCGATTTTGCCGTTGTAGAAGGAATTCTTGATAGAAATATCGTCAAGGACACCGACAAGGCCTCCCCCTTCCTTCCCTATCAGGTAACCGGTCGAATAGGAGTTCTCGATTTGAGCAAAGTGAAGTATCCGGCCAGAATAGAAGTCGTATGCGGAGGGGTTCCTGTCCGGTTCCGGATCCGGTGCAGCCGGGTCTAGGCATAGGTCGCCATGGATGTCGACGGAACCCACAAGGCCACCGACGTAGCCACTTGTACTGCGGACAGATGCTGAACTGAATACGTTCTTGAGCTTAATGCCCCCATATTCAACGGTCGATACAAACGCACCGGCGTTCTCTCCGCTGAAATACGAATCCGTAATTCCCAGATTCTGGATAACGGTATTCATATCCTGGACCAGAGCAACAAGGCCTACGTCGCCATACAGGCCCGAGATGGTATGGCCGTTTCCTTCGATGACTCCGCTAAAGAGCCTAAAAGGTTTCCACCAGTAGAAATCGCCGGAGTTCGGCAGGCCATCACTTGCCAGGAGGTTCTTGTTGACAACGATATCGTCTTCGATAAAGATGCAGACCTTCTTTTGCAAACTATCGGAATACTTCACGGCACCATAGAGTTCAGCAGCATCGTGCACCAGCATGCAGCCTGCGTCGTCCATTTGGGGCCTTTTGGATATTACTCCCCAGCGTGCGTGAATCTTCAGCTTGTTTCCAGAGTTTGGGTTTTCGTATGGATAGAAGGAATCACGCTTGTAATTGCTAGTAAGGGGAGTCTTGTCTGTCGTGTACCAGCCCAGAAATTCGGCTCCTTCCTTGGTAGGCGGCAACAGGCCATACCTGACGGAACTTAAATCGCTGTGTATGAAGAACGAAATGTTGTCCGGGTTATTCACGCCGCCCTGCAAATCATAATCGACATAGACAGTATCGCCTTCCTTGAGGGCGAAGACCGGCGCGGCAATAAAAAAACTGAGTAAAAGGGTGTAGATGAATTTCGACATTACTTCTCCTTTTTAGAGAAATATACTTTATTATTCCGCTTCCTGCTGGAGTTGCGGGATTATTTCCGAAGACCAGTGCTCGAAATCACCCGATTCGATGTGCTCGCGGGCCTGTTGCATCAAGTGCAGGTAGAAATGCAGGTTGTGCAGCGTCGAAAGCGTCCAGCCGAGGGGTTCCTTGGTCTTGAACAGGTGGCGCACGTAGGCGCGGGTGTAGTTCCGGCAGCAATGGCAGTCGCATTCCGGGTCTAGCGGGCGGTTGTCATCGGCGAACTTGGCGTTCTTGTAACGGAGCACTCCCCTGCTGGTATAAACAAGGCCATCTTGCGCATTCTTAGCGGGCAGAATGCAGTCAAACATGTCGACACCGCGCTTGATGAGTTCCAGCAGGTTCCAGGGCGTGTCCACCCCCATCACGTAACGGGCGCGGTCTGCCGGTAGCGAGTCTGTGCAGAAATCCGCAATTTCGTACATGGTTTCTACGGGCTCGCCTACGGAGAGGCCGCCCATCGCGTAGCCGTCGGGAGCGATTTCCTTGAGGGCGTCGATGGACTTTTGCCGGAGTTCCTTGTGCATGCCGCCCTGCACGATTCCAAAGAAATACTGCGGATAATCGTGGACCGGCGGGTTCTTTTCGAGCCAGTCCTTCGCGCGTTTTGTCCAGGCCAGCGTGTAGTCGAGCGAGTGCGAAGCTTCCTCGACGGTGCTCGGGTAAGGCGTGCATTCGTCGAAGGCCATGATGATGTCCGCGCCGATTTCGCGTTGGGCCTTCATCACCGATTCCGGAGTGAACATGTGGCGAGAACCGTCCAGATGGCTTTGGAATTCCACACCCTCTTCGGTAATGTGGCGAAGTTCCTTGAGGCTCCAGACCTGGAATCCACCGCTGTCCGTGAGCATCGGGCCGTTCCAGCCCATGAACTTCTGCACACCGCCCATCTTGGCCACAAGTTCCGTGCCCGGGCGCAAGTACAGATGGTACGTATTCGCCAAGATGATTTGCGCCTGCATTTCGCGCAAGTCCCGCGACGAGAGCCCCTTCACGCTCGCAAGAGTGCCCACCGGCATAAAAATCGGCGTTTCAATTGTACCGTGGGCAGTATGGAGCCGGCCGCGACGGGCCTTGCTCTTGTCGCTTGTCTTGACGAGTTCAAAGGGATTCTGGTTCACGGGGCAAAAATAGATTTTACTGCACAAATTGTCACTCTTTGACAAAAATTTTTGCTATATTAAGGGCAAAAGGCGGACCGGAGCCGCGAGTCCGGGCAAACACCGCCAATAATTCCGCAAAATTTCTTAAAATTGGCGAAAAAAGGCACTTTTTTAGTTTTGAAAAGGTAAGCAAGGTAGATAATGGCTGTAAAGTACGACAAGGACAGCATCAAGACTCTAGATTGGTACGAACACATTAGGCTCCGCCCCGGTATGTACATCGGTAAGCTGGGCGACGGACAGAGCCCCGACGACGGCATCTACGTGCTCGCGAAGGAAGTTATCGACAACTCCATCGACGAGTTCGCCATGGGCGCGGGCAAGAAGATTGAAATCGACATGGAAGACCACAGCTGCCGCGTGCGCGACTACGGCCGCGGCATCCCGCTGGAGAAGGTCATCGACTGCGTGTCGAAGATGAATACGGGCGGCAAGTACGATTCCGAAGCCTTCCAGAAGTCGGTGGGTATGAACGGCGTGGGTACCAAGGCGGTGAACGCCCTTTCGACCAAGTTTATCGTACAAAGTTTCCGTGACGGCAAGGTAAAGCGCGCCGAGTTCAGCAAGGGCATCCTGGTAAAGGATTTCAAGATTACCCCGACAAACGAGAAAAACGGCACCGAAATCTACTTCGAACCCGACAACGAGCTTTTCAAGAACTTCCGGTTCCTCCCCGCCTACATGGAAGAGAAGATCTGGAACTACGCCTACCTGAACAACGGGCTTACGCTCGTGATGAACGGCAAGGATTACAACAGCCCGAACGGCCTTTTGGACCTGCTCCACAGCCGTACCGACGATACCATCCGCTACGACGTGATCCACTGCAAGGGCAAGGACATCGAGTTCGCCATCACGCACTCGAACCAGGAAGGCGAACACTACTTCAGTTTCGTGAACGGCCAGCACACCACCCAGGGCGGTACCCACCAGGCGGCTTTCCGCGAGGGTCTCGTGAAGGGCGTGCGCGACCACTTCAAGAAGGAATACGACGCATCCGACGTGCGCAACTGCATCGTGGGAGCCGTTTCCGTGCGCATCCAGGAACCGGTTTTCGAATCCCAGACCAAGACAAAACTGGGTAGCACCACCACGGCCCCGAACGGCCCTGCGCTCCGTACCTGGATTGTGGACTTTGTAGCCCGCGAACTCGATAACTACCTCCACAAGAACGAGGATACGGCCAAGAAGCTCCTGGAACGCATCAACCAAAATGAAAAGCTCCGCAAGGAACTGGCCGGCGTCAAGAAGCTCGCCAACGAGCGCGCCAAGAAAGCGAACCTCAACAACAAGAAGCTGCGTGACTGCAGCGTGCACCTCACCGACGCGAAGAACCCGCTCAAAAGCGAGACGATGATTTTTATTACCGAGGGTAATTCCGCCTCCGGTACCATCACGACGGCACGCAACCCCAAGACCCAGGCTGTATTTAGTTTGCGCGGTAAGCCGAAGAACAGCTACGGTCTTTCCAAGAAGATCGTGTACGAGAACGAGGAATGGAACCTGCTCCAGGCCGCCCTCAACATCGAAAACGGCCTCGAGGACCTGCGCTACGACAAGGTGATTATCGCGACCGATGCCGACGTGGACGGTATGCATATCCGCCTTTTGGTGATGACGTTCTTCTTGCAGTTCTTCCCGGAACTCGTGCAAGAGAAGCACCTCTACATTCTGCAGGCACCGCTTTTCCGCGTCCGCAACCGCAAGGACAAGAAGAAGACCTTCTACTGCTACGACGAAGAGGAACGCGACAAGGCGGCCAAGGAAATCAACAAGAAGGACCTGGAAATCACCCGATTCAAAGGCTTGGGCGAGATGGATTCCGAGGACTTCAAGCTGCTCATCGGCGAAAACATGCACCTGGAGACGGTCACCATGCCGAACGACGCCTCTCTCGGCAAGTTGCTGGAATACTACATGGGCAAGAACACGCAATCGCGCCAGGACTACATCGTAGAAAACCTGCGCACCGAAGCTGTGGAAGAACTTTAATAGGCGCGACAAGGCTAGATCATGGACGAAGAACAGAAAACTTTAGGACTTTCGAACGTAAACCACCTGGAAAAGCTCTACAACGGCTGGTTCCTGGACTACGCGAGCTATACGATTCTCGACCGCGCCGTGCCCTATTTCGAGGACGGCCTCAAGCCGGTGCAACGCCGCATTCTGCATACCATGTACGAGATGCACGACGGCAGCTTCCACAAGGTGGCGGGCATCGTGGGCGACACCATGCACTACCACCCGCATGGCGACTCCTCCATCTACACGGCCCTCGTGAACATGGGCCAGAAAAACCTGCTTATCGAACCGCAGGGTAACTGGGGTAACCCGCTGACGGGTGACGAGGCCGCCGCCCCGCGTTACATCGAAGGCAAACTCAGCGAATTTGCGCTCGACGTGATGTTCAATCCCGAGACGACCGACTGGATTCCGAACTACGACGGCCGTTCCAAGGAACCGGTGACTCTCCCCGCGAAGTTCCCGATTCTCTTGGCACAGGGCGTGGACGGCATCGCGGTGGGCCTTTCCACCACCATCCTCCCCCACAACTTCAAGGAGCTGTGCCAGGCGAGCATTGACTACCTGCGTGGCCGCAAGTTCACGCTGTACCCGGACTTCTACACGGGCGGCATCATCGACGTTAGCGAATACAACGACGGCGAACGCGGCGGACGCCTCAAGGTCCGTGCGAAAATCGAGAAACTCGACAACAAGACGCTCGTCATCCGCGAAATTCCCTTCGGCACTACCACGGATAGCCTTATCGACTCCATCGTGGCGGCCAACGACAAGGGCAAAATCAAGATCAAGCAGATTGTGGACCACACCACCGAAAACGTGGAAATCCAGATTCACCTGCAAGCCGGTTCCGACCCGCAAGTCGTGATGGATGCGCTCTACGCGTTTACCGACTGCCAGACGACTTTGGCCGCGAACAGCTGCGTGATTATCGACAAGAAGCCGCGTTTCAGCAACACGACCGAACTTCTGAAGCTCAGCACCGACCACACCGTGCACCTCCTGGACTGGGAACTCGACAACGAACTCAAGCACCTGCAGGACCAGTGGCACATGACGAGCCTCGAGAAGATCTTCATCGAGAAGGAAGTCTACGAGGTCATCAAGAAGGCAAAGACCCACGACGAGATGATCCAGCTGATTGACGAAGGCTTGAAGCCCTATGTGCGCAAGCTCCGTCGCGAAGTGACCCGCGAAGAAATCCTCAAGCTGGCCGAAATCCCGGTGCGCCGCATCAGCCGCTTTGACCGCAAGAAGGCCGACGAATTCCTCGAAGAACTCGACAAGAAGATCGAGGAAGTGAACTACAACAAGGAACACCTCACCGACTACGCCGTGAACTACTTCAAGAACATCCTCAAGAAGTACGGCGAAGGTCGCGACCGCAAGACGGAAATCGCGGAATTCGGCCAGGTGAGCGCCGTGCACGTGGCTCTCGCGAACCAGAAGCTCTACGTGAACCGCAAGGAAGGCTTCCTCGGCACAGGCATGAAGAAGGAAGAATACCTCTTCGACGTCTCCGAGTACGACGACCTCATCGTGTTCAAGGCCGACGGCAGTTTCAAGGTCGTGAAGGTCTCCGACAAGGACTTCGTTGGCAAGAATATCGTGCTCGTAGAAAAGTTCAACAAGGACGACGAACGCCACATCTACAATGTGATCCACCAGGACGGCAAGGAAGGCACGGCCTACATCAAGCGCTTCAACGTGGGCGGCGTGACCCGCGACAAGGACTACTTCATGGGCAAGAACAAGCCCGGTAGCCGCCTGCTATACCTTTCCAGCAACATGAACGGCGAAGCCGAAGTCGTGGAAGTGACGCTCAAGCCGCGCCCGCGCACCAAGCTCAACTTCGAAGTGGACTTCAGTTCCATCGAGGTGAAGGGCCGCGGCGCCATGGGCAACATTGTCACCAAGTACCCGGTCAAGAGTGTCAAGCGCATCCGCAAGGGCGTGAGCACCCTCGGGGCGCGCGTGCTCTACTTCGATGCCCCCAGCGGCCTCATCAGCACGCAGAAGAAGGGCGACCGCATCGGCGAATTCGGCGAAAAGGACAAGATCCTTATCGTGAAGGAGAACGGTACGGCCCGCGTGCACGACATGGCCGACCCGATTCTCGTGGGTACCGGCGTGAAATACGTCCACAAGTTCGACCCCGCGCAGGTATTTACCGTGCTCTACTTCGAGGGCGGCAACTTCAACTACATGGTGAAGCGCTTCAACCTGGAAGGCTGCCCCATGACGACGGAATTCAACCTCATCAGCGACCACAAGGATTCGCAGATGATAGAATTCTTCGCCACCGAGGACGCTCGCCAGCTCATGGAATACCAGGTGGGCCGCGAAGTCCAGAAGGAAGAACTCGACCTGACCGAAGTCGCCGACATCAAGAGCTACAAGGCGCTCGGCAGCAAGTTCACCGCCAAGAAGGTAAAGCGCACGAGCCGCATCACCCCGCCAGACTCTTTTGATGACGGCACGAGCGATGACTCGAGCGCCGAACCCGAAGACCCGACACTGTTCTAACGGAAATCGCGCGGGTTAAACCGCGCGAAGCACCCTTTAAAAGCAATCCCCGCAGGCATAACCCGCGGGGATTCTCTATCTCTAGTCAATGATTGCGTCGACCCATGGCCGCGCAACTATTATTACACGCCGTAGCGGGAGAACGCTTCGTTCTCGTCGACGACCTTGAAATTCACGATGTACTGCTTCTTCGAAACGGGATTGTTGTACTCCGTGACCTCGATAACCCAGGCGTTCTTTTCGCACTGGATGAGGAACCCGGTGCGTTCGAGCGTACCAACGGTCTTTGTGCCGAGAATCTCGAAGCCCACAGGCTTGCCATACTGCGCAGAGATGTTCTGGAACACCGTGGCGTATTGCATCTTGAGGTTAGATACGTTTACGTTACCCTTGAGGAAGGGGCTGTCGTCCAAAACCGCATCAAAAGCCTTGTCGTATTTTTCAGCCTTCAGGTGATCGACCATGGCCTTGACGCATTCACTGGAATGCGGGCCAGCAAATGCAAACGAACAGAGCAACAGGGTAAGGATTATCGACTTGATTTTCATGGGGTCTCCTTATTATTTCTTTTCATAAAACTTGAAAACGTCATCTTCCGTGAATACGCCAAACTCCCAGAAATTGCTTTTGCCTTCTGGTGTAACATATTCCCTAATCATTACGAGCCATGCGGACTTGGCGCAATTAATCTGGTAAACGGTCTCGTCGTGGTTCTTGGCAAGGCGGCGCGTACGCAATTTAGTATGGTTCAGCACCTTGCCGTGCTGCTTAATGAAGGTGCTGAAATGCCCGGCATATTGTGTAATATCCACATTTCTCTGTTCTTCGCCCATCTCCATATAATTCAGCAAGGCGGCTGCAGCCTCTTTGTACTTGGCCTTCTTGAGAGACTTTGTAAAAATGTCCATCTGCTTGTCGGCAAATTCACCGGCATGGCACATGACAGCCATCAACAAAACAAACAACAAATTACGCAAAATTTTCATATATAAAATAATATAGCATTTTTTTCAGTTTAATGTCATTCCCGATTTTCGTGAAGCCCGCAGGGACTAACAGTCACAAGGGCTTCACAGCGCCATCTTCTTACACGTCTCGCAATAAACCTTCCTATCCAGAACAATTTTCGTGTTTTTTTGCGTAGAGGGGGCACTTCGCAAAGTGAACACTGGAACAAAGTGATCGTGTGAGCGTGCGGAGTGCACCTCGAAGCAAACATTCTTTCTAGTTGTACAGGCTGAATTATGCGAGGCGGGGCTTACCCGTCCAACCTAATTTCTCGCGGAGTGCCCCCACAAAACCGGTATGGCGCATGCGTATAAACGTCGTCACCGACTTGCTTTCACAAAGCACGACCTTCTCGCCCACCTTCATTTCGTATGCAGATCGTCCGTCAAAAACGAGGTCCAGCGGGCGTTCGACAGCCGAGACAATTTCAAGTTTCTTGCGGGTCAGCGAAAGTACAAGCGGGCGCACCGAGAGGCTGCTCGGGGCCACGGGAGTGAGAACGACCGCGGGTGTGGACGGATGGATAATCGGGCCACCGGCCGCGAGGTTGTATGCAGTAGAACCCGTCGGAGTCGAAATCAGCAGGGAATCCGCCCAGTATTCTGTCAAATCGGTGCCGTTGTAAGCCACGTTCACGTTCACCATGCGTTCGGGAGCGTGCGCGCGGATATGCACTTCATTCAGCACCGTATGGCGCATGACGCACTTTTTGCCGCGAAATACGGAAGCGTCAATCATCATGCGTTCGCGCGTAGAGAAATCACCGGCAATTAAATCGTCAAGCGTTTTCGAAAGGCCCTCTACCCTACTTTCGGCAAGGAACCCGACACGGCCCGCGTTTACGCCCAGTATCGGGATGTTGTGCCCGAGCGCGATGTGTGCCGCAGAAAGTACGGTTCCATCTCCACCGATAGCAAGCAACAAGTCCATACTGCGAAGGCCAGCTTCTTTTACCACGCGGATAGGCTTCTGCACAAGCCCGGATAAACTATCGAGCGCAAAGAACTTTACCTGCGGGTGGGCTATTGCCCAGAGTGCAATCTGGTTCAACGCGCATGCCAGATCTGCGCTCTTGTCCTTGAAACCGACAATCCCGATTTTCTTGAAAGTGCTTTTCATATTCTGCCTGCGACGTTGTTCACTTTAAAAATATACTTTATAGCAAATAAACTAGCCTTCAGATTCGGCCTTTTCTGCAACCAAGACTTGCTTCAGTTTCTCGACAATGCCCGGGAACGTGCGTTCCACGCCTTCGATATTGGCAACAGGTTCATCATTTTGGAGCGCAAGCGAGAGCACGCTCAACGCAAGGCCCGCCTGTGCGGAATCTCCGCCGTCAAAATCGCTACCATTCACGATGGTTTCCATCCCGCGAATGACAAGCCCGTCGTCGTACACGCCGACTTCCACGCCCGTCTTGCGCAGGTTCTCGGCCAGGAATTCGTTCTTGGCGCGCATTTCCTTACGGTATTCCTTGGGCACGCGGAGGATAGTTTCCCCTTCGGCATAGCATGCTGCAACTGCGAGCAACGGGAATTCATCCATCGCAGTCGCAATGGTATCTTCGCTAAAACGGCGGCCCTGCAGGCGCTTGCCCGCTGCAAGCGGGTAGATTTCTACATCGCCATAGACGTCGCCGAATTTTTCACGGCGCGTGACGTTTTCAATGTTTGCGCCCATGCGCTTGAGGCAAGTGAGCGCCCCCGCACGCGTGCTGTTCAAGTCAACATTCAAAAGGCGCACCACGTTTTCCTTGGGCATGTTGCCGATGGTCGCAAGCAAGGCAAATGCTGTCGCCTCGGTAGTATCGCCGGGCACGTAGTATTCACGGCCGGTAATCACTCGGGTCTCGGAAAGTTCAGTGAACTGCGTGCGTTCAATCTTCTTGCCCTGCGCAATCATGAGGCGGCGTTCGAATTCGCTCAACTGCTCCATGCCACGGCCTTCGTAACGCACCGGGACGCCAAAATACATGAGCATCTTGGTCCACTGGTCATGAACCGTCGAGCGTTCCTCGAAACTCAAGTATTCCCCGCGCACGAGCGCACGCAGCAAGAACCGGTTGCGCATTGTGAAGGGCACGTTCCCGAGGGAATCCTTCTTAAGCGCAGGTTCGTCTGCAGCAAACCGGAAGACGACTTTTGCGGGAGAATCCTCTTCTATATTCAGCTTGAAGTACTTGAGCAGGCTTTCCTTGAGGGCGGCGACCTTCGCGACACCCGCTTCGTCAGGTTCCTCGGCGATGGTGAACACGTGTTCGGGATCCTTGCTAGAAAGCGTCCACAGGAGCACGTTTTCGCCTTCGGAAAATCCGGAAGGCAGCATCGACGGGAGCGGGTACTGAAAGCCTTTGCCATCGAGTACCAACTGGTGGCCGTGCTGTTCGTAAACGAGCCCGAATTCAGCGAGTGCGCGGGCGAATTCTTCGGATCCGCTTGCCCATGCGAAATCTTCGAGCACGGTGCGGCCGTTCACCAGGAGCCCCATCACAAGCGTAAGCGCCATGCGTTCGCGGTCTGGATTCAGCGTAAATTCCATCTAGCGTTCCTTTACATCGTAGCCGAGGTAGCGCAAAAGTTTTACAGCGCGGGAAGCCTCGTCGGGCGTCTTGAAGGCAAGCAGGAGTGTGCCCGCAACATTCTCGCGTACCTTCATCAGTTCGATATCGCGAATGTTCAGTCCCTCTTCGGCAAGCGGCTGCATCACGCTCAGGAGAGCGCCCGGCTTGTCCTTGAGCGGTACCGTAATTTCGGAGAAGGCGGCACCCGCATTGCGGCCAGGCGCAAACAGACTGGCGCGGCCGTCGTTACCCGCCTTGAAAATCTTCTCGAGAGCGTCAGAACAGTCGGCGCTCTTCCCGTCGGCGCATTTTTCGCCGGCATTGAACGAACCGCCCGCAGGCTTGCCATCCGTGACGACCTTGAGGGCGTTCATGGCCTCGATGGTCTCGTTGAGCCCGTCGCGGACTTCGCCGAGCGCACGTACAGTCTCATCGCGGTTCGTTACAGCAATATCGTGCCACATGCCCCACCCACTTGCGGCGATGCGCGTCATGTCGCGGAAGGCTCGGCCTGCATAGTGCTGGTAGTTGTGCTTCAGCAGGCGTTCGGGCAAGTTGCCGGCAAGCGTAGAGCTGAGCATCTGCGGCATGTGCGAAACCCATGCCATCGTGCGATCGTGATGCTCCGGCGGGAACACGACCGGAGTCGCCCCGAGGAACTTCACCAGGTCGAGGAGCTTCGCGTACACGGATTCTTCGGTACCCTCGGGAGGGCACACAAACCAGTAGGCGTTCTCGAAAATTGCGGGGTCGTTGAACTCGCAAGTGCGCTTCTCGGAACCGGCCATCGGGTGGCTACCGACAAAGCGGAACGGAGCGGGCAGTTTCACGCCCGCCTTGCAGATTTCGACCTTCGTAGAACCGATGTCACTCACGAGGCACACGTTACCGGTGGCGTTCTTACCTGCAGCGTCCTTGACCCAGGAAACATGCGAAAGCGCGTCAATCGTCTTTAAGATATGCAGAATCGGCGAACAGAGCAAGATGAGGTCACAGTCCTTGGACCATTCCTCTACATCACCGTATTCAAAAAATTCATCGGCGAGTTCCAGTTCCCGAGCACGCGCAAGCGTCGCGGGTGAACTCACGGCACGGATTTTTGTCGGGCGATTCGCCTGCTTGATAGCAGAGGCGATTGAACCGGCAAGCAGGCCAAACCCCACTAGCGCAATACGTTTCATCTACTCCTCCACCTTGCGGGTTTCTTCCATGATAACCTTGAAAATACGGCGCACCGAATCTCCAGAAAGCGGGCCACCGGCCTTCTCTGCCTTTTCGGCAACAGCGGCAAGTACGGCCTCTTCGCGAGCCGTATCCAACACGGGCAGGCCCTTCTGCTTCTTGAGTTTTCCGATTTCAGTTGCGTAGACGGCGCGCTTGTTCAAAAGCGCGATTACCGTATCGGTAAGTTCATCTATACGTGAGCGCCAATCATCAATTTCCATGCGGAAAAAGATAGTAATTGAACGGGCGTTGATTCCCCGTGGCCTGCCAATGCATCGTTTTTTCCTTGTTTTTGATACAGTTAGTACAGTTTATTTATAATTTGTTTTCGCCGTATTGCGTGCTCTATAAAACGGACATATATTACGGATGTGTATGTTTAGGAGGTACAAATGAAAATCGTAAATATTCTCTCAGCAGGAACCCTCGCGGTATTATCCATGGCATCCACCCTTAGCGCAAAAGACTTCAGCGGTGCGGAACTCTACACGAACAAGGAGTTCACTTACGGCAAGTTCGAAGCCCGTATGAAAATGGCCGCCGCGTCGGGCACCGTCAGTTCCATGTTCCTTTACCAGAACGGTTCCGAACAGGCCTCGGCCGAGCGCTGGGTCGAAGTCGATATCGAAGTTCTCGGCAAGAGCCCGAACAGTTTCCAGTCCAACATCATTACCGGCAAGGCCGGTGCACAGCTCACTAGCGAAAAGCACCACGCCGTCAGTCCCGCTGCAGACCAGGGTTTCCACACCTACGGTCTCGAATGGACGCCCGATTACGTCCGTTGGACTCTTGACGGCAAAGAAGTCCGCAAGACCAACAAGGGTGAAAACAAGAACCAGGTCGAAAACCTGATCGGTACGCAGGGCCTCCGCTTCAACATTTGGTCTTCTGAAAGTGCAGAATGGGTCGGACAGTTCGACGAATCCAAGCTTCCGCTCTTCCAGTTCATCAACTGGGTTAAGGTCTACAAGTACACTCCGGGCCAGGGCGAAAACGGCAGCGATTTCACGCTCGACTGGACGGACAATTTCGACACCTTCGATTCTGGCCGCTGGAGCAAGGGCAACTGGACCTTCGACGGCAACCGCGTCGACCTGACCCCGAACAACATTTACACTAGGGACGGCATGCTGATTCTCGCCCTCACCCGCAAGGGTCAGGAAAGCTTCAACGGCCAGGTCCCTGTTGACAACGAACCGTCCCCGCAGTCTTCTAGCAGCAGTGTCACGCCGCCCTCTTCGAGCAGCGTTACTCCGCCGAGCTCTAGCAGCATTGAACTTCCGCCGCTTTCCTCCAGCAGCACGGATGCTATTCCCCAGGTTCGCAAGCCGCAACTGCAGGGCAAGGAAACCAGGACCTTCAACGCGAAGGGTGAACGTGTCAACAACGTCCGCGCAAACGATCCCCGCAACCGTTACCGCGTAAATTTCAAGATTTAAGAAAACACCCCCCAAACAACAGAGTCTACGTGGCGAATGTCGCGTAGACTTTGTTATTTTATAGCCATGCGTAAGGAACTCGCCCATATTCTGGAGAGCCTCCCCCACAAGGACGGGGACAGGCTCCCTAGCGTGCGTGAAATCATGAAGGTGTACCGCATGTCTTCGAGTACGGTGCAGGCGGCACTCCGTTCCCTTGAACGCGATGAGAAAATTTGCCGCATTCAGGGCAAGGGATGCTTCTGGACATCGAAGGGCATCGGCATGATATGCTCGAGCGATTCCGTTCCGGCGGTTCGCGAATCTGCCCTGGAAAAGATTGAACGCCTATTCCGCGAGGACTGGGAGCGCGGACACTTCAAGATAGACGAAGACCTCCCCCTCATGAAGGAACTCTCTATCCGCTACAACATTTCGCAGGCGATTATCCGGAAGTTCCTGACCCAGCAGGAAAGCCGCGGAATTCTGGAGCGAGTCGGCCGGCATTACCGCTTTACCCGCAAGGACGATAAGCCAGCAAATGCCGCCCTGAGTGAGATTATCTTTGTTACGCGCTGCAACAGCTGGGGCGGTTTTACTGCCGAGAGCGAGCGCGAAATGGATTTTTTGCGCATGGTCTACAAGAAGGCGGGCGCCGAGCACTACAAGCTTATTCTGCTTGGCCTGAACGAGAAGACCGGAATGCTTATCGACCGGAGCGGCAAGCCCCGTAAGCTGACCGACTTCCGCAATGCCGTAGGCGCAGTGCTTTCTACCCTTCTCGTGATGGAGCCGAAAAAACTCCTGCAACTCTTTGCGGAAGTCCCGTACCCGGTAGCCGTGTGGTGGGAACATCCCGTGCAGGTGCTGCCGGATCGATACCTCCACAAGGATAACTGGACTTTCTTCAATTCCACCTTCGGGCCTGGCCCCGGAAAAGAAATGGGCAAGTACCTCCTTTCACGCGGGGTGCACGATGTCGCCTTCTTCTCGCCCTACCATGACAGTTCCTGGTCTATCGAGCGCCTTGAAGGCCTGCGGGAAGTGGGCCTGAGTGTTTTGGACTGCACCGACGACGAGTTCGCAAGCCCATGGGACTACAAGCAGATTGCCCGCGGGAAGGTGGAAAAACATTCGGTGGAATCGTATGCCCGCGAACTCCTGAAGCGCAAGATGATCAGCATTCTGGAAAACCGCGACTACGGGCTAATCCCTATTGTTTGCGTGAACGACGACGTGGCATCGGCCCTGCTGGAACTGCATGAAGAAGGCCGCATTGGCCCGCTGGGGCCGCTCTATGCCTTCGACAATTCCGCAGAAAGTTACCTGCTGAGGCTCCCCTCCTACGATTTCAACACGCAGGCGCTTGTGGACCGCATGTTCTACAGCCTCGTGAACAGGGATGCCTTCCGCATGCAGCATCGCATACAGCAGGTACTCGGCCAGGTCGTCGAAAAATAGAGCTCTTTTGGCTAGATTACGGACCAAACGCCCACCGCATGTCATTTAGTCCGTAAAAACTTAGCGCGACGCGACTTTAAAAGCGTTATTTTACGGACTAAAACACGAGGGGTCACACATTAGTCCGTAAGGCAATGATTTTTGCCACCGTATTTTCGACAAAATTACAGACTAAAACGCTGGGGGTCGTGCAATAGTCCGTAAAACTAATGCTCGCACACCACGTAAAAACGAATGCAGCGCCGCCACTTAATGCTCGCGACGTTCTAAATCGCAAAAAGAAGCTAGCACGCGCAAAAATCGGTGAATCCGGCTCTAAGCCTTAAATCCGGTGCCGTACTGGTATAAATTCAGCCCGAATTCCGGCAAAGCCGCAATCAAGTGGTCCAAAATATCTGCCTGGATTCCCTCAAAATCTTCCCACTCGGTAGTATTTGCAAATGCGTAAATTTCGAGCGGAAGCCCCTGCGGAGTCGGCTCCAGCAGGCGCGTCATGAGCGTCATGTTCTGAGCGACAGTCTTGCGCGAACGGAGGTATGCCGTGCAGTAGGCGCGGAACGTGCCGATATTAGTGAGGTGGCGGCTATTGAGCGTGTCCGGATTCTCGGTCCCGGAAGCGACACCCATCAATTCTACCTTGGACTCCTCGCCCACAATTTCTTGCGCTTTCGCATTCAGGTACGGTGCAAGAATCTCTATTTTCGACAAACTCGCAATTTCTTCGGGAGTGAGGAAGCGGACCGTCTTCAAGTCAACATACATCGCCCTCTTGATGCGACGCACGCCGGAATCCTGCATGCCACGCCAGTTGCGGAACGAATTCGTAATGAGGTCGTATGCCGGAATAACCGAGATGGTGTTGTCCCAGTTACGCACCTTCACCGAAGTAAGCGTGATGTCCATGACCGTACCGTCGGTATGGTGGCGCTCGATTTCAATCCAGTCGCCTTTACGGAGCAGGTCAGAAATGTTAATCTGCACGCCCGAAACGACACCCAGAATGGAATCCTTAAAAATCAACATCAGCACGGTCGTCATCGCGCCGATTGCAGAGAAGATTATCACCGGGCTCTTGTCGGTGAGCTGGCTTACGATGAATATCGCCGCAAGGCAGAACAAGACAACCTTCACTGCCTGGAAAATACCATGCAACGGGCGCTTCATGGTGCGTTCGTTGATGCCGTTGAAATGCTCCACCACATCGAGGACCGAGCAGGCTACCGCAAAAGAAAGCAGCGTATACCAGATATTCGCTGCCCTCGAGCAAAGGTCATAAAGCCAGCCATCGGTATTGAGAATGCGCGGGATTGTCGATGAAAACGCCGTCGCAGGGATTATCTGCAAAAGACGCGATGCCACATGCCTATCGACAAGCAGCATGTTGAAGGTGTTCGGCGTCTTTTTTGCCCAACGCTTGAGCAGCGGGACAAAGGCCGCATAAATCGCCAAGAAAAGGAAGGCAATTGCAGAAAGCAACAACGCAAGGTGAACGTATTCGTTATCTATAGGCATAGAACAAAGTATAATAAAAGGCTATTTCTTTAACAAGCGCATGGTTCCCTGACGGTTGAATTCAGGGGAATCCTTCGAAAACGAACTTTTTTGCTCACTTCTGAGGGTAAATACACCCGAATCACCGGCATCGACTTCTGTCCCGGACTTGGAAGAAATTCCATCAATAAAGATAGAGTCTGCGACTACAGATAAAATATTGCGCTGTTCTTCGGGAGTGCCGTTTGTGCGCGAGATGCACAAATCAGGCATATTGAAGACTTCGAGCCCGAGGGTGTAAAGCAAATCGTCACTTTCCACGAAGTTAATCCAGGGGTCCATCGGGAATTCGCCATCATCAAGTTCCTCGCGGAAGGCTTCTGCCGTCCAGGCGGTACCCGACTGCTGCATGTAAACGCCTGTCGCGCCCGCGGCCAGCACCTTCAAGATAGCCGTATTCACCATCTTGAGATCATCGGCGCTCTTGAGCGTACCCAGCAAGAACAGCAGGGACTTGTGAGAATCAATTGCAGCAGCCTCAGACGCAGAAATTTCCTTGTGTTCAGCAAAAATGCCCGAAAGTCCAGGAGCAGGCGCATTGCGGACAACCTCAAAATTCACGGCGCAGCCGGGAACAAGGAGTGTCTTCGCATCGGCAGAGACGGAGACCGTATCGGTAAGCGGGAAAACATCGGCCGAACCCACAGGAATCGGAAAAGCAAGTACAAAGCGATTCATTTTTACCTCAAATCAGTTTCAGGTATTTGCGCCGGAGACGCGCTCCAGCAAATCTTCGACAGTATCCCGCAGAACATTCCCGCGGGGCGGCTTGGGCAGTGCAACTCTGGCCTGGAATGCTTTTTTCAGCGATTTCAGGGAAAATTCCTGCGCGGGGATATGCACAGCATAGCCCGAAGAAGCAAGTTCCTTCGCTAGCGAAACCTGCTCGTACTGCCCAGGAGTCGGGACAAATATGCACCGCGCCCCTAAAAAAGCCATGTCCATGACGGTGCTGTAACCTCCCCTGCTCACAACCCAGTCCGCGTTTTTCACCGCGCGGGCGAATTCCTCAGTCGGCAAGTGGTTATGGAACTCGATGTTCCCCTCAGTCCATGTGCATTGCCCCTTCTGGGGCTTACCGAGAACCATCACATGGTTTCCAGGAATTTGCGAAAGAATATCCCGAAGTTCCGTCTCAAAAAGTGTGCGCGCCGGTTCAACGCCCGAAACGACGGCAAGGACGTTCTGGTCCGTGCGGCCTTCACGAGCCTTTACAGTTTCGCCTTCGCAATCAGGACCATTACTTGCATCAAGATCGGCAAATCGCGACAGCAGGCCCACGAACTTGAGCGGTACCGGGCAACCCGCCACATGCGAAAGCGAGCCCGCATACCCGTTGAAACGTTCCTCGTCGGGCACCCACACTTCGTCAAAATGCTTCATCACGGAATTGTGCCAGCGGATGCCAACACCTTCCAGCGCAGAGAATGCCGCCGGGAAAGCGATGCGCCGCTGGTGCGTCATATACACGCAGTGCGCCTTCGTAGAATAAAAGCCAAAGCGGTTGTCCGAGACGATGATGTCGTAGCCATGGCGTTCGACCATCTCTTCGGCATAACGGTGCTCATAACGGATGACGGCGTTCAGGTGCGAGCTCTTTTTTAAAAGCCAGAACGCCATGTTGAAGCCGTGCTTGGGGTAAACGATATTATAACCCGGAGCAATGCGCTGGCGCACCTCCGGGAATACTTCGCGGAAAAAAGCGGCATTCGCCTTCACAACCGCAATTTCGACTTCGGCACCTTTACGGAGAAATTCCCGTATGACGGGCACGCAACGCGTCGCATGCCCTAGCCCCCAATCCAAAGGGGCTACAAGTACTTTCACCGAGCCTCCAGCCAGGCATTCGCCCAGTCGCCGTGGTCGCAGTCCTTGTTATCGCCCATCTCGATTTTCAGGTTCAAGTGGCGCACTCCGGTAATTTCAACATCGAGTTTCTGCTTTTCCATCGAATAAAGCTTCTTGGAACGGGAAAGTTCGCGGCCGTCACCCAGCACCACAAAGTAGGCACCGTCACCGCAGGCACTTTCGTCATCCAGGCCAACAACCGCATGGAACATGTCGAAGGCGCGCGGGAGCGTGTATTCGAGGCTGGAGTTCGCATGGCTGCCGATTCCGTAGCGGAACGGCTCGCTGTCGAGGGTCAACTTGTGGTGTTCCACGGATTCGTTCAGCTGCGGGTCACCCCAGTCCTGCGAGAAGCGTTCCATCTTGAGGGCGGAAAGGAGCGTCGCGCGTTCGGAATCCATAAAGAAATCCCTGTAGATGACGGAAGTATCGCCATCGGGCATGGAGCAGGTAAACACGGCACGGTTCATGCCCATGAGGACCTTCGCAGAATCGAGCCTAAGCGTATCCGCATCGACGGTCACAAGGGCATCGCCCTGTTTTTCGCCGTTAAGCGCATACTCGCAGGCAATAGTCTCGGGGAAGCGCTTGTTCAGCACAATCATGTAATCCTTCTGCTCGGAGACGGTAAAGTTCTGCGCATACTGAGAAACGCCCTTCTTCGAGAGGATCTTGTAGATTACCAGCGGGTAGCCGAACTTTTTGGCATCGATAAGCACGCGTTCATGCTTGTAACTATCGAGAATCTGGTCAATCTGGTCGGTCGTCTTGAAGCCCACCACGCGGCTTTCGCGATTCACCTTGCCGTAGCCGTCCTGGCCACGCACCAGGTAGATATTCCCGCCGGATTTTTGCATCCAGTCGGCAAATACATCCGTGCTCCAGCCTTCGAACGTGCGTTCACTAAAGGCGCTATGCCCCTGAGCCAGCATCTGCCAGGGTCTCGAGTAGATGAATACGGAATTTGCCGGGTAACTTGCCAACTCGTTGTTCAGGAATTCCTCTTCACCAAGCAGCTTGTTCTTGTAGTAGAGCATGTTGTTCCTGTAGCTCGGGGCATGGAACACCATGAGTCCAAGCGCAAGCAGGCAGGCCAGCCCCATGACAATCATCGCGGCGGCATCCTTGCGCATCTTGGTGGTGAATTCGAGAACGTCGTACAGGCCAAGCGCCATCAGGAGCGCAAACATCGGGAGCGCCACCAGCACATAGCGCTGGTTGATATCAATGGTGAACGTGCCCGACACGTTGAACATGATGACGAAAATCTGCAAGCAGAAGAAAATGCCCAAAATGAACCCGCGGATATAGCGACGGGAGAAGAACATGCGGAACAGGAGCCATGCAGTGGCAGCAAGCAAGATAATCGTGAAACTCGTGTAGAACGGGTTCATCATGATGCCGCCAAAGGCCGGGTCGACATCGAGATTCAACATCGTCTGGATATTGGTTTTCAGGTTGAACCACAAGTTCTCAAACGAATGAGCCGCATGCTCGCCGCCCTGGAAATCATAGCCGCGGTAGGCCGCCATGTTGTTGACGCTAGGCCAGCTCACCGCAATCACGGCGGCGATGAATGCCGGCAGGCGGTAGGGCTTTTCGAGGAAATAGCGGTAATAGTAAAGCGCAAACGGAATAAAGGCAAAAACCGTCTCCTGGCGGGTCTGCGCGAAAAATCCGAGCAGCGGGACCGTCAGCAAGAAATGCTTCCAGGTGACCTTGTTCGTCGGGACAAACGCATACCAGGCCATAAGCATGGTGAGCAGGCAAATGTAGAGGACTTCGGTCGATGCCGAACGCGCCTGCAATAGATATATGGGCATGCCGCCCAGGAATGCCGTCGCCGCAAGGGCTAGTTTACTGCTCTTGAACCACTTGGAAAGCGCCAGGAAGAACGCCAACAGGCTCAAGATGTAGAACGGGTAGTTCACAAGAAGCGCCGTATCGCGGTCGGGTTCCATGAAGTTGAACACGAGCGAATACACGAATCCGAGCGCCTTGCCCTTGAAGTTGTTCACTTCCGTCTTGCAGTCGAGAACGCCGTCAGTCCATACGCCTTCGTTGCAGATGCCACCCGTATGCTGGAAGTACATCTGCAGGCCCATCGATTCCCAGCTGGTTTCGTCACTCAGCACGCGGTGCGTGTTGCTGATATTGCCGAACATGAACACCGAGAAGAAAATCATCAACAGCGCAAGTCCGCAGAAGCTCTTGCCGCTCGGAAGGAATCCCTTCACGTTTTTCGCAATGAACGGCACGTTCACGGCAATACCTGCTATAAGCAGGATAAACGTGGAAAGGATGGAGTAATAACCCCAGTCGATATCCCAGCGGCGCGCATACGAGACGGAAAGGTTGTTGAATATCAGAAATGCGGCAAGGAGCACCACGACAGAGACCGCGGCCATGACGGCCTGCGGCTTGCCCAGGTGAAGCGAAGAAAACCAGTCGCGCACAGCGTTTGTGAACGACTTCTTTTCTCCGCCCTCTTCCACATTTACAGGTATATCTTTCTTTTCAATAGAACTCTTATTTTCTCTTCTACTCATAACCATTATAATTTAGATAAAATACAGGCTAATCTTTAATACCGAGGCGTTCCATGGCTATTTTCTTGCCGGTCTGCACGTCGCTCTTTCCACTTCCGAGCTTCGGGAGCACGTCAACCTTCACCACAGCACCCGGGAGCATCAGCGGCGGGAGCCCGATTTGACGGAGCATATCCTTCACTTCGTCTTCGGATTTTTCGCCCGCATACACGAGAACGATCTTTTCACCCTTGGAGCCATCAGGGACAGCCACCGCGAAGTGGTCAATCTCGTCGAACAGGGAGCATTCCGAAATCTTGAAGTCCACTGAACCGAGGCTCACCATTTCGCCGCCGAGCTTGGCAAAACGGCTGTAGCGGTCCACAATCGTCAAGTAGCCGTCTTCGTCCACATGGCCCTTGTCGCCTGTTTTGTACCAGCGTTTGCCATTGATGACGGCAATCGCCTGCGCCGTACGGTCCGGATCCTTCAGGTAGCCCTTCATAATCTGGGCACCGCCAATGAGGATAAGGCCGTCTTCGCCAATGGGGAGTTCTTCCATGGTATCGGGGTCCACGATGCGGAACTGGGTTCCCGGAAGCGGAGCCCCCACAGAACCGGGCTTGTTGCCCACGAGAACGGTCTTGTAGTCGTCCATGAGCACATCCTTCGTGTTCACGGCAGCCACAGGCGTCGTTTCCGTACAACCGAAACCTTCGAAAATTTCCAGTTTGAACTTTGTACGGTATAACTGGCGCACGTCTTCGCGAATTTTCTCGGCACCGGCGTAAATAGCACGGACATGCGAGAACATCAGCGGGTGAACCGCACGGTTTATGCCCCACATGCGCAAGAACGTACCCGTAGCCACCATGATGGTAACCTTAAATTGGGCACACAGGCGCGAAACGAGGCGGGCATCCGTCGGGTCGGGGCATGTCGCCACCGGAACACCTTCCACAAGGCAAAGCATGGTCGTGATGGAGAACCCGAAGGCATGGAACAGCGGGAGCGAACCCAGGAACACGTCGCCGGAATGCGGCAAAAGCACGCTTTCGCACTGTTTAATATTGATAAGGAGGTTACGGTGCGTAAGCTCGACACCCTTCGGGCGGCCTTCGGAACCGGAACTGAAAATGATGGTCGCCACGTCGTTCAGGGAGACCTTCTTGAAGAAGCGGAGCTCCAAGTACCAAGCCGGCAAAAGCATCACGCGCAAGAAGTTCTTGATGAGCGTAGACTTGTGGAGTTGCCCCTTGAGGTCTTCCATGTAGTAGACTTTGTACTTATCGAGCAGCTGCTCCATCGGGAGGCCCTTCTGCTTGAGTTTGTCTACAAACACACGGGCGGTAATAATCGTCTTCACGTCGGCGATGCTGCAGCAGTAGTCCATCGTCTCGGGCGTGTTGGTGTAGTTCAGGTTGTAAACCGTCTTGCCCTTGATAAGGCAGGCCATGTTCACGATGATACCCGGCCCGGACGGCGGGATGAGCACGCCCACCTGCTGTTCGCCCTTGGTCAGGTCACCGATAATTTTTGCAAAAGAGAGGGCCGCCGTAGCCAGTTCGTAGGCCGAAAGGTGGTTGCCATCGGGGCTGAACACCGCCGGGTCGCTACCGATGCGCTTGGCCGTACGAATCCAGGCCGATGCCGCCGGACGGAGCTTTTCGGTATAAGAAGTCCATGCCGTAATAGAAAGTTCCTGCACGGCGCGCTTCACCATCGTCGCGTCGGAGTCGAGCGGGAGTTCCTGGCCAAATGCCACGGAAATGACACGACCCTGGCTGTGGATCTGCTGGCGGAAGCCTTCGTCGGCCATGGAGTAGTTACTCCCCCACAGGCCGTGCACGTAGAACGGCAAAAGCTTCAGGCGCGGGATATCCTTCACCGCCTCGGAGTAGTCCAGGCGGAAGCGGTTCATGTTGCCAGTCACCGTCATCGCGTTTTCGGGGAACATCACCACGGCCTCGCCACGCAGGAGCGCCTTATGGGCCTCCTTCATCGCAGGTCCAGGGTTCGAGATATCGAGGTCGATGGTTTCCATCTGCGTCAGGAGCAGGCGCACATACCACTTTTCGAAGGGACGGCGCGTAATCACGAAGCGCATGGGCCTCGGGCTTGCCATCTGGATAATCACCCAGTCGATGTACGAGATGTGGTTACCCACCAGGAGCACCGGGCCTTCCCACGGGATGTTCTGCACTCCGGTCACGAGGAACTTGTAGTGCATCGAGAGCACCGAGCGCAAAAGCTGGCGCAGAAGCGTCTGCGGCATGGCCCAGAGAGCCCAGACCGTACCCACAAGACACACGATACCGAGGACAAAGAACAAATTCATCCTGTCGATGTCGAATTTGCGCAAAACGAGGATGGCGATGATTTCGAACACGAGGATGCAAAGGTTCTGTACAAAATTGTTCAGCGAAAGCACGTGACCAGCCGAACGCGGCTTGGTGTTGTAAAGGAGCATCGAGAACATCGGGAGCATGTAGATGCCGCCGCAAAACCCGAGAAGCGCAAACGCGATAGAGTTGTACGGGCGCGGAATCAACGGGATGATGAAGATGAGGGCGGCAGCACCGGCAGTCCCCATCGGGATAAGGCCCATCTCGATGAAGTCCTTCGACATGCGCATCGCGAAAATAAAGCCTGCGATAAGGCCAATGGCAGCACCAAAGATGGCGTAATTCGCGAGGACATCCTGGTCGAACAAGGAGCCCGAGCCGAACTCGTCCTGGATGACGAACACCATGAGGAATATCATGACCCAGAACATCGCAAGCCCGATAATGGACTGCCTGAGGGCGCGGTTCTTCCAGGCCTTCGCCATCTTGCGGCGCGCATACAGGAAATTCCAGTAGCGGCTCCACGGGAACTTGAGGTCCGGGCTGTAGATGCCGATAGACGGAAGCCCGAGAGCAAAGAAGAACCCGATGAGCTGGAGGCCGCCGAGCGTGTAGAGCACGGGGATGACTGCGTCGACCCGGAGCGCGAATGCCAGCGCAGCACCCGAGAACACGAGCGCCGAGAACGTGACAATCATGAGAGTCCCGCTCCCCTTCGAAAGCATCTGGACTCCGAAAAGTTCCTTGAGGTAGCCGTTCTTTGCCGGGCTCTGGAAGGCCTGCAATATAAAGAACAGGCCGACACCGCCGAACATCATGGGCAAGTTACTGAGGTAGGCACCTGCCCCGAACAACCCGAGTGCCGGCAGCGAAAGGAGCGAAGTCCAAAGCATCACCTTTTCCTTGCGGTACTTGTCCGAGACAAAACCCGCCGGCGTGAGCAGCAGCGCACAAGGTAAAAGGAACAGCAGGTGGAGCACATAGAACTGCCAAGACTCAGTCGCCGTATAACCCATACGGTTCAAGACGAGTTCCATGTAAGCGATTATTGCGGTCGATACCGCTACTTGAGTAAATGCGAATCCGAAGTACGAGAAACTTCCCTTGACCTTCATTTTGTCAAATTCCTTGTATTTTTCAAATCCCGTATGGCAAATGTCATACTTAGGGGTAAATATAACAACCCTACGAAACCCCCGAGAAAGCCAAGCAGAATAGGGAACAAAAAAGACCAGTACCCTTGCGGATACCGGCCTAAAATCGCTAGATAGCCCTAGATTACTTCACTTCGAAGTAGTAGGTCTGGACCGTCTTGCCGTCCTGGGAAAGCTGAATAATCTGCTTGCCCTTCGGGAGGTCGCCCGTGATGCGGAAGAGGTTTTCAGCAACGTAGGTGACAGTCAGGTCGGTAGACTTGCTCTTGTCGGCGAAGATGCCCTTCTTTTCGTAGGCTTCGAAGCCCTTGCAGTCCTTGTGGTTTGCAACGTTGTCTTCAATCGCAGCGAAGGACTTAGCAACGAGCGGAGAAGAAACGGAGTTGGCGTTCACAAAGAGCACGTTGATCTTGCTGTCAACGACGAGCGGAGCCTTGAGGGCGGTCATCTTGGCGGCCGGAGCGGCAGGAGCTGCCGGAGCAGCCTTCTTGCCCTTCTTACCCTTCTTGCCCTTGGCCTTCTTGTCTTCCTTAGCAGCGCTCGGCGGGAGCTTGGCGGCTTCGGTAACGGAAGGCATTTCGAGGCGGTAACCGGCAATAGATTCAGTGCACTGCGTAGAGAACAGCACCCATTCGTTGTTGATCTTGGTCGGGGTCTTTTCGCCAGTCTTGTAGAGACCCGGGTTCACCTGGTCGCTGTAAATGTAGAGCTTGACCTTGAGGTTCGGTTCGGCCTCAGTGGTAGCAATCGAGTTGCGGCTCTTGATATATTTGGAACGGCCGGCGAGAATGCGGTAGCTGCCAACGGGGACCTTAGTGAACTTGAATTCGCCCTGCTGGAGTTCGGCCTTGAACGGATACTTTTCCTTGGTGGTCGTGAAAATAGTGGAGTCCATCCAGACGGTCGGCATCGGGACTGCCTGTTCAGTGAACGGATCGAGCACGACACCTTCGATGGTGCCCTTCTTTTCGCAACCGGTCATGGCCATTGCAACGAGGGCAGCGGCGCATGCAGTGAGAAGTTGTTTCTTCATCGTCATATTCCTTGTGTTTAAAAAAAGCAAGTTGAATTTAAAAAAAAATGCCCTCCGTAAGCGGGAGGGCTATAAAAAGCAACCGAAATTATGCTTCTTCTTCGGCCTTGACAGGGGCAGCCTTGCGGGTCTTGCGCTTTGCGCCCGTAATGTTGCCAGCGAAACGCTTGTTGAAGCGGTCGATACGGCCAGCCGTATCCACGCGGTGCTGCTTACCCGTCCAGAACGGATGGGTATCAGCGGTGATTTCCAGGGAAATCACGCTATGTTCAACCCCATCGATAGTCTTCTTTTCGGCGGAAGACTTCGTGGAGCGGGTGACGTATTCTTTACCCGTATTCGCATCGACAAACACGACCGGTTGATAGTTAGGGTGGATACCTTCTTTCATTTTAAAATCCTATTGAAGATTGTTGGATAGCCAAATTTAGAAGATTTTTGCGATTTTGGCAAGATACGGGCGCTTTTTTTGTATTTTTTAGGGCATGAAAATGCTGAAATGCCTACTCGCCGCCCCTGTTTTTGCGGGCCTTGCTATTTCTCTGTGTGCCTGTAACGATGAACGCCCGCAGGCAAAAATCATCGTAGTGGACCAGAAAATGCCCCTCATCGAGTGGCCCGACAGCATTTACGTGAACTCGCTCGACTCCATCCTGGCGCTTGAACCGGTAAAGAAAAAGGACCACAAGGAAGACGTGAACCTCACGTTCAATTCCAAGAATGCGCCCATTTTCAAGTTGCCGAGTTCCGTGACCGGGAAGAAGGATCCCCCCAAACAGGCCGAAAAGGCGGCAAATACCAAGAAGCCCGCCACGGACAAGCCGGCGGGTGAATCGGGCAAATCGGCCGAAAATTTCGCATCGAAGTTCATGAACGCGATGAGCGCACTCCAGTCCGACCCGAACAATTCCTCGCTTTATCGCATGGTTGAGGCCCGCGACAGCGAAGAGCTGAGCAAGCTCTTACGCCGGACCTACGGTGCAGGTTCGCAGTCCCTCCCCGGCTTTTTCGTCAAGTCCGCACTGCAAACAGTAAACCCCGGCATCAATCTGGAGAATTTGAACGCCGGGGACAAAGTAAAAGTGCCGAAAATCTAGGACTACCTGTTCAAGAATACCCGCTTTAACTGGCGGCTATTCGGTTCACGAACAACGTAAACACCCTTGTTGAAGCCTGCGTTACGCAATGACGCCTGTATATCGCCGTTGTAGACGGCGTGTCCGAGCATTTTGCCCGAGAGGTCGAAAACAAGCAAATTGGAGCCTGTGGAGTAAAAATCCTGGGAGGAAACGTGCGGCAAGGCCGGAATCACCCTTACCGTACCGATGGAATCGTCGGCTACGGCGTACCACTGCGCGTTCTCGATACTCGCGGTCGCATCGGTCGGGGGGGTCGTGAGGTTCGCGCCGTAGTTCGCATTGTTCAGCATGCCGTCGTCGACCATGCCGTAGAACACACCCTTTGTAAGTTCCTTCGTGAAGTTGTTCTCGAGGTCACCGCGAAGCTGAGCCGTGCCGGAAAGCTTCTTGCCGTTTAACGCCCACATCACGCCATAGACCTGCGCGTAGTCTGTCACGGTGGTGTTCACGATAATCGAAATCGCCCCCACCTTCGCGTGCCCGCTAATCGAGCCGCTCACGAGCCAGGCGTCTTCTTCGAGCACGGCATCGTCGGAAATTGTACCCGCGGTTACGAGCGCACGCCCGCGGACAGTCGCGTTCCCGCTAATCGTCCCGCCGTTAACGACCGCGAAGTCCTCGATTCGCGCGTTTCCGGAAATCGTCCCACCATTCACGACCGCATCGGGGCCCACATACACGCTCGCATCCACCTTCGCCTTGTTGCTCACGAGGCCGCCGCCGTTACTGTGCTTGGTATAGCCGCTCGCATTCGCGGGCTTCCAGAAGTCCTTGTTGTAGCCTTCGGGAGCGCCGTTTACCACCTCGATCATGTACGGGTAGCGCACGATGCTGTAGTAGAACTGGTCCCACAAAATCGTCTGCATTTCAGTCGGAGTCGCCGTCACGGCAAGCCACAAAGCCTTGTCGCTTGCCTTCGTCTCGATTTCAAGATTGAATCCGATTCCATGCTTCATCTCGCTGTAGCGAGGCGTTCCGTCCGCGCCCTCCGCGACTAGCCCGACCGTCCACCCCGAGGCCGGGTCCGGCAGCTTGTCGGGCGCGTAGTTGCACCAGTTGTATGTTTTTCCCTTGTAGTAGTCGGTATTGTCGCCAAAGCATTTATAGCCGTTTACCGTCGG
>JBGUQN010000031.1:0-229735 GCA_045131085.1 Fibrobacter sp. | reverse complement strand
CTGCGTTCGGATCGTTCGGGTTATTTTCCACTTCGATCATTTCAACCTTGCCGGCTTCCCAGTTGTCGATTACGAGCTTGACCGGATCGATCACGGCCATCACGCGGTTGGCAGTCTGGTTCAGTTCTTCGCGGATGCAGAAGTACAAGAGGTTCACGTCGACCATGGAGTCGGCCTTGGAAACACCGATGCGGTCGCAGAATTCGCGGATGGAACTCGGGGTAAAGCCACGGCGGCGGTAACCGCAGACCGTCGGCATACGCGGGTCGTTCCAGCCCAACACGGCCTTCGTCTCCACCAGTTCGAGGAGCTTGCGCTTGCTCATCATGGTGTAAGTCAAGTTCAGGCGGGCAAATTCAATCTGCTGCGGACGGTTGTCGAGACCAAGCTCAATCAGGAACCAGTCGTACAGCGGGCGATGCGCCTCAAATTCCAGCGTACAGATGGAGTGAGTAATGCCCTCGATCCAGTCGCTGAGCGGGTGCGCAAAGTCGTACATCGGGTAGATGCACCACTTGTCGCCGGTGCGGTGGTGCGTGCAGTGCTTGATGCGGTAGATGACCGGGTCACGCATGTTCATGTTCGGGCTCGCGAGGTCCACCTTGGCGCGGAGGCACTTCTCGCCGTCGGCATACTTGCCATCGCGCATTTCGCGGAAAAGCTTCATGTTCTCTTCGACGCTGCGATCGCGGTAGGGGCTCGGACGGCTCGGCTTGCCGGCGTCGTTGCCGCGGTATTCCTGCATCTCGTCGCGAGTCAGGTCTTCCACGTAGGCCTTGCCCATCTCGATGAGCTTTTCGGCAAAGGCATAAATCTGGTCGTAGTAGTCGCTAGCGAAGTATTCGCCACCCTTCCATTCAAAGCCGAGCCACTTCACGTCTTCGCGGATGGAGTCGACGTATTCCACGTCTTCCTTGGTGGGGTTCGTATCGTCGAAGCGCAGGTTCGTGATGCCGCCAAAATCCTTGTACTTGTTTGCCGTACCGAAATTCAAGCAGATGGACTTCGCGTGGCCGATGTGGATGTAGCCGTTCGGCTCCGGCGGGAAACGGGTATGCACCTTGGTGCGCTTGCCCGTCTTGAGGTCGTTAACGATAATGTCCTGCACAAAATTCGAAGATTCGGGGATTTCCATTGTGGTATCCTTTTAAAATTTTACGCGCAAAAGATAGAAAAATCAGTCCTACTCGTTCCAGAGCCAAGTGCTGAGGTAACGCTCGCCCGTATCGGGGAGGAGCGCCACAATGCGCTTACCCTTGAATTCGGGTCGCTTTGCCACCGTGAGGGCGCATTCGAGAGCCGCTCCGGACGAAATTCCGACAAAAATGCCTTCCTCGGCAGCAGCCGCGCGAGCCGCACTCCCGGCCTTCTCGGTGCTGGTGAGGTACACCTCGTCAACCACCTTCGGGTCGTAGATTTTCGGAACAAAGTTCGCACCGATGCCCTGGATTTTGTGCGGGCCCGCAACCCCCTTCGATATCATCGGGGAGTCATCGGGTTCGATGGCGATGACGTAGATGTTCGGGTTCTTTTCCTTGAGGTACTTCGCCGTCCCGCTCACGGTTCCACCAGTACCTGCCGTCGCGATAAACACGTCCACCTTGCCCTCGGTATCGTTCCAGATTTCGGGGCCAGTCGTGAGGTAGTGCGCCTTCGGGTTCGACGGGTTTTCAAACTGCTGCGGGATAAAGCTTCCCGGATTCTGCGCTGCAATCTCGTTTGCCTTCTCGATGCAGCCTGCCATGCCCTTCGCGCCTTCGGTCAATACGACCTCGGCCCCAAGCGCCTTCAGGAGCAGTCTGCGTTCCATGCTCATGGAATCAGGCATCGTGAGCACCACCTTGTAGCCCTTCACGGCGCCCACGTAGGCAAGCCCGACACCCGTATTGCCGCTGGTAGGCTCGATGATGAGGGCGCCCGGCTTGAGTTTGCCTTCGCGCTCGGCATCTTCAATCATCTGGAAGGCCACGCGGTCCTTCGCACTGCCGAGCGGGTTAAAACTTTCAATTTTCACGAAGACTTCAGCTTCGCTGTCGTTAATCTTGTTGATGCGCACGAGCGGGGTGCGCCCGATGGTTTCGAGAATGTTATTGTAGAGCATGCAATGAATATAGAAACCTTGAAAGAGATGAAATCGCTCTTGTCCGAAATGCACACGTTCTTGTCGAGGTAGATTTTTTTGCAGTCTAGCCACTTTCTGCATTTAAAAAGTGGCACATTCCTTTCCAAACGGACTTTAACCTATTCTCCTCCAAAAAAAACTTTATATCTTTATAATGAATTTAAGAGTTCAGCCCCAGGTGGGCGGACAAACGAGGTTAACTTGACTCATTTCGACGGCAAAACGGCAACGCTTTGCATTTTCGGGCACCCGGTGGCGCACAGTAAGTCGCCCGCCATGCACAATGCCCTTTTTAAGGCGCTGGATATCAACGCCGCATACCTTCCCTACGCACCCGAACCGGAAAATTTCGCAGACGCCATCCGCGGATTCCGCGCCATGGGTTTCCACGGGGCAAACGTAACCATTCCATACAAGACGGAATTCACCGGCAAGGGCGGCGCTCCGAAGCTCATAGACGAACTGAGCGAGATTAGCGCCTTCACTGGCAGCGTGAACACGCTCTACTGGAAAGACGGAATCGTCGGAGGCACGCTCTGCGGCACGACGACCGACCCTTACGGCTGTATCCGCAACCTCGAAGAAAATGGCGTAGAGGCTAGTCACAAGAAGGTGGCCCTCCTCGGGAACGGCGGTGCCGCAAAGGCAATTGCCTACACGCTCGTAGAACAAGGGAACGAACTTACCATCGTATGCCGTAGCATAGAAAAAGGGCAAGCGCTCGCAAGCAGTTTGAATGAACTGTTCGTAAAGGCAGGCAAAGGTTCCGCCGTAAAGGCGATTACCTTCGGCGATTTCGCGAAGGCATCTGCCGAACAGGACATCATCATCAACGCGACATCGGTCGGCATGACCCCGAACGTAGACGAGAGCCCTCTCTCCAAAGAATGCCTCCACGCAGGGCAGGCGGTATGCGACATCGTGTACACGCCCGTACAGACTAAGCTTTTGCAGATGGCTGCGGCCCAGGGCTGCAAGGTCGTTACCGGCGAAGGAATGCTCGTACACCAGGGCATCGAAAGTTTCCGCAAGTGGTTCCCCGCCGAAACAGCGGACAAACAGAATTCAGAACTCGCGTCAATCATGCGCAAAGGGATGCAAGGCTAAAATGAGACAGCATATCTTTTTTACCGGTTTCATGGCAAGCGGCAAGAGCCGCACCGGCAGAGCCATGGCTGAACGTCTCGGGCGCCCGTTCATTGATACCGACGCGGTGATTGTCGAACGCGCAGGCAAGAGCATCAGTGAAATTTTTGAAACCGAAGGCGAAGCGAAATTCCGCGAGATGGAATCCGAAGTCATCGCCGAAATCGCCCGCAACGAAAATCCACAGGTCGTTTCGCTCGGAGGCGGCGCACTGAACCGCGAAGAAAACCTCAAGGTTATACGCGAGTCCGGCACGATCATCCGCCTGTGGGCCAAGCCCGAGATTCTCTCTGAACGCATCGGGCGCAAGAACACGCGCCCCCTGCTGGCAAACCTAAGCGACGAAGAACGCCTCGAAAAAATCAAGGTGATGCTCAAGGAACGCGAGAAGAACTACGCGCACGCAGACTTCAGCGTTGAAAGCACGAACGACGCCTCCGAGACGCACGTGATTGAACATATCCTGCGCATGCTGCGGTTCTGGAACAGCCACGCGCTGGACGTGTGCCCGAGCAGCGGCGGACGCTACCCCATCTTTATCGGCGAAAACATCGTGCCCGAATCTTCGGCGCTGCTCGAGGGCCTGCGCCTTTCGCCCACGCACGATTTTTTGGTCTGTACCGACACGACCATCGCGAAGGCGCAGGGGAACATGCTGAACATGCTCCGCGGCCAGGCGGGGCGCTGCCCGATTTTCAAGTTCCAGGCGGGCGAGCGCAACAAGACGCTCCATAACCTGAACCAACTTTTCAGCTTTATGTTGCACCGCGGCTACACGCGCAAGAGCTGCCTGTTGCAGTTCAGCGGCGGTGTCGTTGGCGATATGGCCGGTTTTGGAGCGGCTACCTACCAGCGCGGTATCCCGTTCATCCAGTTCCCGACGACGCTCCTTTCCATGGTCGATAGTTCGGTCGGCGGTAAGGTGGCAGTGAACCACCCCGAAGGCAAGAACATGATTGGCGCGTTCTACCAGCCGAAGGCCGTCGTTTGTGACCTCTCTGTGCTTTCGACATTGAACGACACGGAATACCTCGCAGGCCTTGCCGAAATCGTGAAATACGGCGTCATTTACGACGAAGAATTTTTCAGTTATCTGGAACAGAATACAAACAAAATAAAGAACCGCGATTCCGAAGCGCTCAAACACATGATTTTCCGCAGTTGCCAAATCAAGGCGGAAGTCGTAGGCATCGACGAAAAGGAATCCGGCCTACGTGCAATCCTCAACTACGGGCACACCTTCGGGCATGCCATCGAAAAGCTTACGAATTACAACATGTTCAGCCACGGGATTGCAGTATCCTTGGGCATGCGCGTCGCCGCACGTGTTGCCGTAGCGCTCGGCATGCTTGACGAAGCTGCCGAAAAGCGCCAGAACGCCCTTCTCGATGCGCTCGGCTTCCCGAAGACATTCGACATCGATACCGAAAAGGCATGGAACGCCATGAGCGTTGACAAGAAGGCCGAAAAGGGTACTCGCGTCTACATTCTTCCCGAAAAAATCGGGAAGGTCCAGAAGATTGTAAACGTGGACAAGGAAATCATCAACAAGTCCTGGGATGCTATCCGAGGAAAAGGGGTCTAGATGAGTATACTGGTCACTGGAGGAACGGGGGCGCTTGGCTTCCATATCCTATCGAACCTCATGGGTACGGAAAACGACCTGTACAGTTTTAGCGATGAACAGCCACAGCCCTGGCAGAAGGTGGAGGGAGTACAGTACCTCACCGGCGACATGCTGAACTTCAAGGAAGTCCTTGAAATGATGCAGAAAGTACAGCCGTCGCACGTATTCCATCTCGCAAGCCAGTCATCGGTGGGGCTCAGCTACAAGAAGCCTTACGAAACGCTGAACATCAACCTGCTCGGCACGCAGACCCTCCTCGAAGCCGTACGCCAGGTGGCGCCGAGGGCAAAAGTGATGCTCCTGAGTTCTAGCGAAATATACGGGCGCACAGAGCAGCACCTCACCTATTTGCACAAGGAAACCGACCTTCCGAACCCGCTCACGCCCTACGCGACATCGAAGGCATGCATGGAAATTCTCGGGAACCAGTTCCGCAACGCCAACGACATGCACATCGTGGCCGTGAGGCCGTTCCACTTTACAGGTCCGCACCACAGCAGGCGTTTCGCCATCCCTTCCATCACCTACCAGCTGGTGAAAATCAAGTATTATCACACCGAACCCGTCATCTATTCTGGCAGCCTTGACATCAGCCGTGACGTAGTTGACGTGCGCGACGTTGCCCGAGCAATGATACAGATTCTCAAGACATCGGAATCGGGCCAGGTGTACAACATTTGCAGCGGCAAGGCATACACATTCCGCGAACTCGTAGACATGCTTGTGGATATCGCCGGCGTCAGCGTTGATTTCAGGTTCGACCCTGCATACGAACGCATAAACGACATTCCCCTGCTTGTCGGCGACCCGACCAAGATCAATGCTCTCGGCTGGAAGCCCATGATTAGCATCGAGGACAGCCTCACCGACCTCTTCAACGAGATGGTGGTGCGCCGCCGCACGGAGCTCAAGAACGGCATGGGCAAGGATTTGCCGCTGTAAACGCGCACAAAGAATCCGACATAACGACAGACGCCCCGATAAACGGGCGTCTTTTTTTACCTATATTTGTATTTTTATAGTAATGCGAAACAATGTACACATGATTATTATGGCAATCGCCGTGAGTCTCGCCGCCAGTGCCTGGGCAAGCGACGTTACTGCCCCTGCCGGCTCTGCACGAAACCTCACCGCCAATGATTTTATGCCGCACAGTTCGAATGCCAAGGACTTCAACGAAAACTGGAGTTACCAGTTCGTATTCGACAACGGCACACGCGCTTTTATCAACTATTCCTCGCTTAACGTTCCCGGTTCCGGCCGAAAAATCGGCTGCGACATGACTCTTTGGAATTTCAAGGGCAAGACCCATACCGTAGGCCGCCAATACCCCTCCGAACGCCTCAAGGCAAACAAGGAGAAGTCGACCATCGACATCAAGGGCGAATACACGATGGAAAACAAGCCCGGCAAAGGCCACCGCGTACTGTTTAGCGCCGACAAGGAAGGCAAATTCTTCCTTGACCTTACATTCGAAAGCGCCGAGCAGGGCAAGGTCCTGGGTGACGGCGTGTGGAAAGTCGGCAGCGAAAAATTCGCGCAGTACATCCACATTCCTTACGGGCGCGTCTCTGGCCGCATCGGCTACAACGAAGACACCATTTCCGTGAAGGGATACGCCTACATGGACCAGACTTGGCAAACGGTACAGCCGACCGAAATCGCCCTCCGTTCGCTCAACTTTAGCACCAACGCCCGCTCGCCCCTTTACGCCGGCAGGATTTCTATCACGCCAAAAGGCGGATTGCTCGGGTATGCGCTTTACAACGGGAGCGAAGGCGTCAAGCTCGTAGTCCCCGCAAGCATCAAGGAAGAAGGCGAAAACTACAGCGGCAAGAAATTCCCGAAAAAAGAACTTTCCATCGAATGGAAAGACGGCTCCCCCGCCCTCACGTTCCCTGTAAGCAAGACCTACCAGAAGGCATCGCTTTTGGACAAGATTGACGGATGGTTCGCAAAGAAGGCCATGAAGATTGCCGCCGGCGGAGAAGTCATGTTCTACCGCGGGCGCAGCGACGCAAGCCATGGCAAAAAACTTGACTGGACCGTTACGGGGGTTAAAGACTGATGACCAAGTTTCGCCCTTGTATAGACTTGCACGACGGCAAGGTCAAGCAGATTGTCGGAAGTTCCCTAAGCGATAGCGGCGTGGGCCTCAAGACTAACTTCGAGACGGATCGTTCCCCTGCTTGGTTCGCGGAACTCTACAAGAAAGACAACATCAAGGGCGGGCACGTAATAATGCTCGGCAAAGGCAATGTCGATGCGGCAAAGGCCGCTCTCTCGGCATACCCGGGCGGGCTCCAAGTGGGCGGAGGCATCTCTGCGGACAATGCGAAAGAATACATTGACGCCGGAGCAAGCCACGTGATTGTCACGAGCTGGATTTTCCCCGAAGGCAAATTCGACATCAGTCGCCTGGAGCGCCTTGTAGAAGTTGTCGGCAAGGAACACCTGGTATTGGACCTCAGCTGCAAGCGCACCTCCGCACCCGGCGAAACACCCCACTGGAATATCGCAATAAACCGCTGGCAGACGCTCATCGACGTCGAGATTACGGAAGAGACGCTTACCAAACTCGCCCGTTACTGCGACGAGTTCCTGGTACACGCAGCCGATGTCGAAGGCAAGCAGCAAGGAATGGACGACGACCTAATCCGGTTCCTCGCAGCCCACAGCCCTATCCCCGCCACCTACGCAGGCGGCGCAAAAACGCTGGAAGACCTAAAACACGTCAAAGAAATTTCGGGCGGAAAAATTGACCTCACCATCGGATCGGCACTGGACCTTTTCGGTGGGAAAGGAGTGAAGTATGACGACTGCGTCAAGTTCAACAAAGATTAAGGCAACAGAGAACTTGGACTCGCGCCCGGCCATTTACGGCCGCACGGTCACGAGCACGTTCCGCAAGTGCTTCGGCATAAAGCATAAGCCCCCCGGAAACATTCGCACCTGCTGGATTCCGCCTATCGTATTCCTCTCGGTCCTATTCAACCTGCCGGCCCTCATCAAACTACGCGCCTACCTGAAGGCCGAACGCAAAAAGCGCAAGCCCGAAGACGTCCGCATCCTCTTCTACTCCGATAACCTGGACGAAACAAACGGGATTGCGAACAACCTGAGAAACGTTATCCCCTACATGCGCGCGCACGGAATGAACGCCTCCCTCGCCGGAAGCGCGTTCAATACGAGGCCCTGTGGCGTTATCGAGAACAGTTACTGCATTTTGCTCCCACGCATGTTCAGCATGGAACAGCTCGGATACGCAAACAGCGAACTTGCCATTCCGCGTATAAGCCCGGCATTACGCCTCCTCAAGCGCTATCCTGTTGACCTTATCGAACTGGAAACCCCGAGCCCGGGCGCATGGCTCATCTGCTTCTGCGCACGAATCGCCGGCATCAAGGTTTTCAGCCACTATCGCACCGACGTCCCCACCTACGCAAAGACGCTCGTGAAGGCAAAGTGGATGCATGTTTATGTTCTCTGGCTCATGCGAATTTTCTACTGGATGGCAAGGCCTGTCATTAGCCCCTGCGACGACTATGCAGAAATTCTCACGAAGGAACTCAAGGTCCCCGAAAGTCAGGTGCAGATTTTGCCGCGCGGACTCCCGCTAGAAAGGTTCTCGCCTGAACTGCGCGGGAAAGGCGTTTGGGAAAAGTTCGGCGACACGCGTGAAAAGCGCCCCGTCCGTTTCGCATTCATCGGGCGCATTTCGAAAGAAAAGAACCTTGAATTCCTGAACAGCGTCTGGAGAAAGTTCGCCGCCGCCCACAACGACGTTGAACTCATGTACGTCGGTTACGGGTGGTACCTGGAAGAAATCAAGAAATCCTTCGAAGGCGACGATAGCGTGCATTTCGCAGGCGAACAGGGCGGCGAAACACTCGCCAGCCTTTATGCCGATGCAGACTTCTTCTTGTTCCCGAGCACCACGGATACCTTCGGGAACGTGGTCGTGGAGGCCATGTCTACAGGCACTCCCGCAATCGTAAGCAATTACGGCGGGCCTCGTAGCATCGTGAAGGACGATTCCTGCGGGCGCATTCTCCCGATAGACGAAGCCAAATGGCTCGAAGCGCTGGAAGAATGCCGCACGCTCAAGCTTGAAAACGCAGAAACCTACGAGCAGATGCGCAAGGAAGCCCACAAACGCAGCCAGCGCTACACGCTTGAAAGTTCTACCAAGGTCCAGTTCGAATACTTCCACAAGCTCAAGCGCGAATTCTACGGGCTGTAACGGCGGCCCGTCATGGCGCAATCATGGACGAAAAAATCCTGAAGAAGCTACGCACGTGGTTCTGCAAGAACGCGGCCACCCTCCCGTGGAGGCCCGCGGATCTTGACGTGCCCCGCGACCCGTATGCGGTATGGATTAGCGAGACAATGCTCCAGCAGACGCAGGTTTCTACCGTCAAGGATTACTATACCCGCTGGATGCATCGATTCCCCGACGTAAAAACTCTTGCAAAGGCAACCGAAGAAGATGTCTTCAAGTACTGGCAGGGCTTGGGGTACTACAGCCGGGCACGGAACATATTGAAGACCGCCTGCATTGTCGCCAAGGCCGGAGAGAAATTCCCACAGACCCGCAAGGAACTCGAAGCTTTACCCGGAATAGGCGCCTATACCGCGGGGGCAATTCTCAGCCTCGCCCTGCACAAGAGGGAAGCGATTCTCGACGGGAACCTGGTGCGAATCTTTTCACGGTTCTATACACTCGATTTTTTGGCGACAGACAAGTTCCGCGACCCCGAAGGGAAAAGCGCCAGCGAAATCTACTGGAATTACGCGCGCTCCGTTGCGGATAGCCCGAAAGCCTACATGCATAACGAAGCCCTGATGGAACTCGGGCGCACCGTATGCAAGTCCAGGACGCCGTTATGCACGTCTTGCCCGCTGGCCGGTGGGTGCCGTGCATACAGCGAAGGGCGGGCCGAAGATTTCCCTCCCAAAAAGACTCGTTTACAAAAGGAATGGCACGGCACGGCGCTTGTCATCGAAAGCGCCGACGGCAAAATCCTTGCCGTCTCCACCGGCCAGCCGTTCCTCCGCGGGCAACTCGCCCTACCCCATTTCGAAATGCAAAAAAATGCGACTGCAGGTATTCCCGAACAGGCGGAACGCTACATCGACAGCGACAAAGTGGTTTCTGTAAAAGATTGCGGTTCCTTCCGGCACGGGATTACCGTCCACAAGATCGAATGCCGCGTCTTGCATATAAAACTCAAGTACAAAGCCGCAAAGAACGGCTTTACCTGGGTTTCCAAAGATATCGCGAATGAAACTTTCGCAAACAGTTTCAGCCTAAAGGCTTTGAAACTGGCGCTTTCTTAGGTCGTAAAGAAAGAACTGACCAGAATTACGAGTGCACAGCAACAGGCCACGTGCATCAACATTTTAGGAATCATATGATTCACAAAAACTCCTTTATTCACCAACTAACCAAAATATTCCCCTCTGGGAATGGCTGACAATATAGCAAAGTTTTTGCCTTGTCAAGCCTTTTTTGCGAATCTTAACGTTATTTTTTTGCTACAAACTAAAAGTTTTTCTTCACAGTACAGACAAAACGAATTCTGTCGTAGTCGGCACCGGGAACTTGGATTACTTCGTCTGCAATTACATGAATTAAGGAGCCCGCAAGGGAAAGCCCGTACTTGGGGAACATCTGCTCGAAGGTCGCATCCCAGTACCAGTCCCCCTTCACGACAAGCGGATCAGTGCTGCGCAGGTTCCACTGGGCGTCACTCCTATAACGCAGGGAATGCGACACCCTGAACGACTTGCGGATTAACCAGTCACCCGTAAAGGCGACAAAGTATTCTGCAGGAGTCACCTCGAAGCGCCTTGTATCGCCGTCTATCCGTTCAAACCCGGCCAAAGCGCGGAACTTGAACATTTCGCCATACCAGGCATCGAGCCAAAGTTCGCCTGTTACGCCCTTGATCCATGAATTGATTCGAGTGACATCGCCATAGCGGAACTCGTACCCGGCATCTTCCACGTAGCCGTCAACATCAAAAGTCTCCGCACCGCGTTCTGCCCAGAACGAAGCCCTGCCACCAAGCGACACCGATGCGATTGTATCGGCAAAGGCGAGATACCCTTCGAGTAAAGTCATCGTACCGCTAGGGGCAAGCTCAATCACGCTCTCCACGTCGCCCATATCAAAGTATTCCTTATCGTCGGCGATCGGGTTCAGGCGCGTACCCGAAATGTTCTTGAAGCCAAGCGTTGTACCGAGATTTTTCACCTTCACCGGAAGCGACATTTCGATGCTATCTTGCACGAGCCAGTCCACGTCGTTCATGCCGAACATGACATCGGCCTTGAGCCAGCGCAACGGCGCAACGCGCAACTGCATAAACGGCCAGAACACATGGTCGTCGTTGAGCCCGGTATAAACTGTGCCCTCGTCATCGACAACGCGGAAAGCAAGCCCCGCAGAAATCTGGAGCATGCCCTTCTGGCAGGCATCACCGCACTTGTAAAGCACGGAACCGTTCACTTCCTTGCGTTCGCCGGATTCCTTCCTCTTCGCATTCTGGTATTCCGCATCTTCAAATGCCGCGGTAATTTCAAAATTCAAGAAGTCGGCACGTGCTTCGATTCGCGGTTTCATGAACACCGGAATCCAGCGGGATGATTCCGTGTATTCCCAGAGGTATTCCTCGCCCACAAGCAGCGAGGCGTTTATAAAGTCATTCGTATAACCGAGACCCGCATAACCCGAACTGAACATCGGGTAGTTTTCACCAAAAAGGGAAAACTCGTCCGAGACAATCTTCTTGCGGTAACTCGCCGTACGTGATGAATAATGGTCGTCCTGGAATCCACGCGCCGTCGCCCAGAAACCCTTGTAGGACGGAGTCCTGAAGCCGCCTTCCAGAATCGGCGTGCGGTTTACAGGCCTATCATTCTCGGTAATCACGTCCTGGTAAATCATGTCGCCAAGTTCGTTACCCGTCTTTACCCATACCGACGGTTCGTAAGGGTCCCACGAAGGTAAAACGGACATGCGGTTGAATAGCAGGCGGTTCCTCAATTTTTGCGGCGTCCAGAGTTCGCTTTCACTATGAAGCCCTCCTGCACCGAGAATGCGGTCAAACTGGTAAGTCGGGCCACCAATAAGGAATGTACCGTCATCGCGGCTAACCGCCTCCATGCCTTCCATTTCGGCATTAATTGCCGCATGGGAAATTGCGCAAAGCGGAAGTGCTGCAACAAGAGCAATGCTGAAAAGAGAATTTCTCATTACCAAATCCTCCTTTCGATATAGAAGCCCACCGTAAGCGTGTTAGAACGTTCCGGCAGCGTCCAGAGCTGTTCCCAGATTACATCCAGGCCAGCCGTGTATTCCCTAAAGGTCAAGAACGGCATGTTCAGACGGGCGAACCAGCCGAATTCCGTTTCGTTGTCGACAAGCATTCCCCCGCGGCCAGTAAAGTAACGGTCTTCGCCATCATAATCGGCGCGAGTCCAATTGCAAGTAAAGCCAGCACCGATTACGAGCGGGCGCAAATATTTCCAATGCCAATCCAAACCAAGGCGGCCAACGAACTGATGTACGCCCGGGAAGGGAATGCCATCGGCACGCACCTTCACGTACGTATAATTGAAATGCACAAAGCCGTCAAAATCGGGCCAGTAACTGTAGCGGAAACCAATACCGCCAAAGAACGAATTCTCGACCGCATCCACGAGATCGCCAAACGGGTACATCTCACCGCCCTCGATGGATATGTAGCCCTTGTGGAAGGCGTACGCGAGCGTATCGACCGGAACCAAAGCAGAATCTTCCGCAGCTTTTTTTGCTACAACAGAATCTGCCTTGGGCGCTTCCGCTTGTGGCACTTCCGCTTTAGGGGCCTCTGCTTGTGGTGCAGCTTCTTGCGCCCACGCTACCGCGGCAAGCAACAGCGCGGCAAAAAATGTTCTTGTCAATTTCATGATTTTTTCCGCTCCAGTGCCTGTGCAAAAAATCCATCCAGGCGGGCATCCCTGCTACCGGGCAGCATCGGGTCCCCTACCTTCACAAATTCAGGGTGCGCCTTGACAAACCTGTTAATGACCTGCGTCGTTTCTGCCGGGTCAGGACTGCACGTGGCATACACCAGGCGGCCATCAGGCTTAAGCATTCCCGAAGCGCGTTCCAGAATTTCGTACTGCAATTTCGAGAGTTCCGCAATCGATTCGGGCGTCAAACGGTAAACCGATTCGGGCCTACGCGCAATCACGCCCATGTTGCTACAGGGAACGTCAAGGAGTATTCTATCGAAGGTTTCTCCGACAACAGTGCCTGCCGCGTTCAACACGTCAATGTGCGAAAGTTTCACATTTGCAAGCCCAAGGCGGCTTATCAAGTCCTGCATTTTCTCAAGGCGGAATTCCGACGAATCGCTCGCATGGATATCAAGCGTCGGGTCCATTTCCGCAAGCAGCGCAGTCTTCCCGCCGGGAGCCGCACAGGCATCCCACACTTTCATTCCCGGCTTTGCATCCAGGAGCTTCACGACATCGTATGCAGAAGGATTCTGGAACGAGAACATGCCTGCAGAAAATTCCGGCAAGGCAAGCAAGACCTTCACGCCCACGTCGCGAGGAATTTCGATAAAGCGGTCATAGAGAATGCTCGCACCCGTAATGCCAATCTTTTCGGCCAACACAGGAGCGCTAGTCTTCTGCAAGTTCACGCGAATCCATTCCACAGGGCGTTCCAGAGTAGAACGCGCAATGCTTTCGGCACGGTCGCCGCCATAGACGTCGAACCAGCGGCGCACTAGCCATTCGGGGATAGAATTTTCGATACTCACGCGACGCACGCGCTGAGACGGGAGTTCAGGCATGCCGGCCCTACGCGCAGAGCGCAACACCGCATTCGTAAGGCGCACCGTCCCTTCGCCCAAGTTAGCAGACTTCGCAAGTTCCACGCAGGAATCAATGGCGGCATAGTCCGGCACATCCATGAAAAACATCTGGAAAAGCCCCATCTCCAGTATGGTGCAGGCCTCCACCGAGGGCATTTTCTTCACGAGCGACTTGATGAAATATTGCAGGTACAAATGGCGGCGGCAAACACCAAGCGCCACTTCCATCGCAAACGGAGGAATACCGCTTTCCTTGATGAAAGTCCCTTCCTTCTGCCAAAGCAGAAGAACGCGGTAAGCCTCTTCACGTTCCGTCAGCAAAATGCAAGTCCTTCGCGCTTCTGGAGTCCGCGCATAAAGTCGGCGACAGGCATCGGTTTTTTGCCTTCGGCCTGGATTTCAATAACTTCGAGCTGGCCATCGCCGGTACCGACAAACAGGCGATTGTCCTTAAATTCTATGGAGCCCGGAGCAACGTTCGACACGCCCTGAGCGGCCTTGCAATCGCCTACGCCGACAACGTCCGTCTTGCGCAGGTAAACTGTACGGCCCGAAAGGGTCGCGTATCCACCCGGCCACGGATTGAAGGCGCGGATGCGGTTATGGATAACGATTGCCGGCAAGTTGAAATCAATACGGCCTTCTTCTTTCTTGAGCTTGGGGGCACCGGAAGCCTGCGCATGGTCCTGCGTCAAGTCCTTCTCGCAACCGCCTTTGAGTTGCGCAATCGCCTCGTCGAGCGCCTCGCAACCGGGGGCAACCATTTTCTCGAGCAGGCTCGCTGTCGTATCCTGATGGTCGATTTTCACGACCTTCTGCGAAAGGATCGGACCATGGTCCATCTTCTCGTCTAAGCGGAAAACCGTAACGCCCGTCTCGGGAAGGCCATCGGCAATCGCACGTTGCACCGGAGCTGCACCACGGTATTTGGGCAACATGCTCCCGTGCACGTTCACTGCACCGAATTTCGCAACTGCGAGAATGTTCTTCGGCAAAATGGAATATGCGACAACGACAAAAAGGTCGGCGCCGAACGCGCGCAAATCCGCCTCAAATTCTGGAGCCTTCAAATCGAGCGGTTGCAAAACAGAGAGGCCGTATTCAAGCGCAAGCTGCTTTACCGGCGGCGGAGTCAGCACGCGCCCGCGCCCTGCGGGCCTATCGGGCTGGGTGACAACGCCCACCACGTCAATACCATCAGATTCCTTAAGATGCTTCAAGAAGCAAGCCGCGAATTCCGGCGTTCCCATAAAAACTACTTTCATGTAGTACAATATAGAAAGAAATGACGACCGGCACCTTCAAAGGCCACAAAGCATCTTTACGAAAGAAAGATTCCCCCTACGATGCGACTTCGAGTACGTGCTTACGCCATTTGCCGCTTTTCCAGCGCCACCAGAAAATAAGCGGCGCCGTGCTATAAACGGCAACAACCGCAATCCATGCATGGTGTGCAGGCAAATCGAATACGTAGGCAGAAACATAGAGCGCAAGGGCGACAAACCAGTTCATCAAGGCGCTTGCGACCATTACCCAGAACGTATCGCCCGCACCGCGCAACGCACCCGCATATATTACAAGGAGAACCTCCACAAAGATGTAGAGTGCAGCAAAGCGCAACATGAACATGCCCATCGGGCGGGCCTCCGCAAAAATTGCGAGCGCTTCTGCCGAAGCACCTGCAGCATCGGGCTGGAACACGTCCGTAAGCACTCCCGGCAAAAAGATAAACAGCACGCCGATAATTAACGAATAGCCCCATCCTAGGCGGAGCCCCGAATAAGTAGACCTGTTAGCGGCCGCGCCGTCCTTCGCGCCCACGTAACGCCCCACGAGGCTAGTGGACGCGACTTCGAGCCCCATCAATGGCACGTACGCCACCATGTCCCAGTTGAACATCACCGAAGAGGCCGTCGCCGCCGCAGGCCCGAGCGCATGGAACATCAGGATAAGCAACTGGAACGCCGACATGTTCAAGAACATCTCAACGCCCGAAGGAATGCCCTTCCGCAGCAGTTCACGGCAGAGCGGCCAACTGAAGGCAAATGCGTAGCGCGTGCGGAACCGCCTGTGGCACGAATTTCCGAAGAACTTTGCAAACAAGATAATGGTCGATACCGCATTCCCGATAAGCGTTCCGTAGGCCGCACCCGCTACACCAAGCGCCGGTATCGGGCCCATACCGAAAATCAGCACAAAATTACAGACGACGTTCACAATCATGCCGACGAACGCCGCCTGCATCACGACCTTCGTCTCGCCAATCCCGCTAAAGAAGCACGGCGCCGCATTGCGCATCAGCGTAATTGCGCCACCGAACATCAAGATGTTAAAATAAGTCTTCTGGTATTCCAGCTGGTCTGCCGGCAAATGCTCCAGCCCGAAAGCGAAATGCCCCACCGGAATCGTCAGGTACAAAAGCGGCACACATACCAGCGAGAGGTAAACCGCCTGCATAAATACGCGCGAACAATCCCAGCGCTTTTTCGCCCCCAAGCGTTGCGCCACCATTGCCGTCGTGTAACTGATAGCCCCCGTAAAGAACATCGTTAGCGCAAGTTGCACGGCACCCGCACCCAGTGCCGCATTCATTTCGGCAGGTCCGAGTTTAGAAAGGAAGAGTCGGTCGATAAACGTCATGAACGTATCGAAAGACATCGATAAAAGCATCGGGAGTGCAACTACGAGCACATCCCGAATACCGCCTTTTTTTCTAGGCACAATAGAATTATTCGTCATCCGAATCACGTTCGATTTCGGCAGCTCCATTACCGCGCAGGGCCACAAGCCGCACGCCGTTCAGGGTCAAATAAGGGTCATATGTATCGATAACCTTGCTGTGGCCCATGACCATCTGGCCCCAGCCACCTGTCGCAAACACGGGAACCTTTTTGCGCCCCATTTCGGCCTTGATCTTTTCGACCAGCGATTCGAGTTCCGCCATGAACCCGTACAAAAGACCTGCACGGATGGCATCGTCGGTATTATTCGCAATCACATGGTCGGGCCATTCGATGCTCACCGGCATCAAGCGGGCCGCCTTCTCGGTCAACACATCCAAACTGGCGCTGATACCCGGAATGATGATACCGCCGGCAAAACCGCCGTCCTTCATCACATCGAAAGTCGTCGCCGTACCCATGTCCACCACTATAGCATCCTTGTAGCCGCGGTCTCGCAGAGCAATTACGTTGCAAAGGCGGTCAGACCCCAAAGAGGCCGGGTTCGGGTAAGCAATCGGGCAATCCAGGCAGTTCTTGGAACTCACCACCTGCACCGGGCGCTTCAACAAAGTCTGCAAGGCCTTGATCCACGGGCGTTCCAATGCGGGCACCACAGTCGAAAGGCCAACGTGTGTAATCGCCGCAGGCTTAATCTTGGAAAAACGCACAAGGCCACCAATACGGTTCATCACTTCGTCGCTCGTAGTCTCCTTGCGAGTCGTGAGCCTCCAGTGGTCAACAACCTTGTCGCCCTTAAAAATGCCTAAAACCGTGTGGGAGTTTCCCACATCTACTACGAAACTGAAAGGTTCGCTTTTCTTCTTGGCTTTCACAGCCCCATTCAAATTCTTCTTCATGCGCAAATCACTATTTTGCGGCAAAAGATAGAAATTTGAGAACGCGAATGATTGCTATATATGCTTCTATGGCTAATTTAGGCTATACATTCCTGCTCATCCTGACAGCTGCAATCTGGGGTTCGGGCTTTGTCGCCCAAATCGAAGGGAACGCATTCGGGCCATTTGCTTTCTCGTGCATCCGCTGCTTTATCGCCGCAGGATTCCTTGCCTTAGTCTTCAAGATTCTCGATGCTTTCGGCAAGAGCCCCCGCAGGCCTCACAACCGCAAAGAAGCGCTACTACACTGGAAGGCGGGATTCTTTTGCGGGCTTGCCCTCTGCACCGCAATGAACTTGCAACAACTCGGGATGTTCCTCGGGACTCCCGCCGGGAAATCCGGATTCCTTACCGCATGCTATATAGTACTTGTGCCTGTCGTAAGTTTATTCCTAGGCAAGCGCACTTCCATCAAGACCTGGATTTGCATTGCCATCACGACGGCAGGGCTTTACCTGCTCTGCGTCAAGGACGGCTTTTCAATCGAACTTTCGGACAGCGTTTCGCTCCTATGTGCGCTGGCCTTTTCGTTCCACATCCTCGTCATCGACAAGTTCGTAAATCACGTAGACCCCATTCGCGTCTCGGCAATACAGTTCCTGACCATCGGCGTCTTGACTGCCCCGCTGATGATTGTATTCGACCTAAAATTCCCGGCAATGGATTTCGGCACCGTCATTGCGGCATTTGGCAATCCGTATGCCATAGCAGGCCTTGCATTTGCAGCCTTATGTTCCAGCGGCATCGCCTACACGTTGCAGATTGTCGCTCAAGATAAAATCAACCCCACCATCGCCTCGCTTACGATGAGCCTGGAATCAGTATTCGCCGTCCTTGCAGGCTGGGCCATTCTGGGGGAACAGCTTTCAGCCCGCGAAATTTGTGGCTGTGCGATTATGATGGTCGCTATCGTGATAGCGCAAATTAAGATTTCGCCTGCTTCTTCTTGATGAGCAAGGCTCCAAAGACAATCAGCGTGAGGCCAATCGCAAACGAAAGAAATGCGCTCCGCGTGAACCCCGCCACGATATAGCAGATAAAACTCACCCCAGCGACAGAAAGCGCATAGGGCAACTGCGTATTCACGTGGTTCACATGGTTGCAATCCGCACCGGCACTCGCCATGATAGTCGTATCGGAAATTGGCGATATATGGTCACCACAGACGGCGCCCGCCATACATGCCGAAATAGAAATAATCATCAGGTTCGGATCGACGCTCGAGAAAGCCGCCACCACAATCGGAATCAAGATGCCGAACGTGCCCCACGAAGTACCCGTCGAAAAAGCAAGGCCCACACCGACAAGGAAGATAATCGCCGGCATCAAGTTCATAAGTCCAGCGGCGCTCCCCGAAATGAAGCCTGCCACAAAATCCTTTGCTCCAAGCGTATCGGTAACGCCCTTCAGGCTCCAGGCAAGCACAAGAATCAATATCGCCGGGACCATCGCCTTGAAACCTTCGGGCAGGCATTCCAGGCACTTGCGCAACTTCAAAACGCGACGGCCCAAATACCAAATCACCGTCACGATAAGTGCACCAAAGCTACCGATTACAAGGCCAACAGAAGCATCACTTGCACCGAAAGCATCAATAAATCCCTTATGCGCTTCTCCGCTCGAGAAGAATCCGCCCGTATAAATCAATCCGGTCACCGAGAACACAATCAACGTGACAATCGGGAAAATCAAGTCCGCGACCGTTCCACGAGAGTCTTCGCGCTTTAGAGACTCCGTCTGCGCTTCCAGTTTTTCAGCCGCAGCCTCGTACTTTTTCATCGGGCCAAAATCAACCTTCAAAAGAATTACCGCAAAGAGGGCCACGATAGTCAGCAAGGCATAAAAATTATAGGGAATCGATTTCACGAACAGCCCCAGGCCATCTTCACCTTCGACAAAGCCGGTCACCGCCGCCGCCCACGAACTGATGGGAGCGATAATGCATATCGGAGCTGCCGTAGCATCTATCAAGTACGCCAACTTTTCGTGGCTAAGTTTAAACTTGTCTGTAACAGGGCGCATCACGGAGCCCACCGTGAGGCAGTTAAAATAGTCGTCCACGAAAATCATGATGCCCAGGATAACTGTCGCAAGTTGTGCGCCGACCTTGGACTTGATGTGCTGTTTAGCCCACTCACCGAAAGCGGCCGCCCCTCCAGACTTGTTCATCAAGGCAACCATCGTCCCAAGAATGACAAGGAAAAAGAGAATGCCCACATTCCACGGGTCCGACACCTGCTTGACCATGCCATCCTTAAAGACGGCGTCCAGAAAATGCGGGAAGTTCCCTTCGCTAATGAAGAGTCCGCCCATCAATACGCCCACAAAAAGGGACGAGTATGCCTCCTTGGTAATGAGGGCAAGGACGATAGCCACTATCGAGGGCACCAGGGCCCAGAACGTTCCGTGAAAATAGGATACAATTTCGGCAGCCTGTTGTTCCATAAAACACTCCTTGGGTTTCCAAGGAATATAAAAAAACAAGCCTATTGTGGTTTGAGCCTACTAGATTCGCATCGAAATATCGAGTGCTTTCACGCTGTGTGTGAGCGCACCGACAGAGATGTAGTCCAGGCCGAGCGTCGCAATTTCCTTCGCGCGTTCGAGCGTCATGTTGCCGGAGCCTTCCACCAGGCACTTGTCGCCGCTTTCCTTGATAATCTTCAAGGCCTCGGCCATCATCTCGTTGCTCATGTTGTCGAGCATGATGACGTCCACGCCCTTGTTGAGGAGAGCGCGCAACTGGTCGAAGTTTTCGACTTCCATTTCGACCATCAGGTTCTGCGTATTGTTCTTCTTCACGACTTCGAGCGCCTGAAGCACGCCACCCGCAGCAGCGATGTGGTTGTCCTTCACGAGCACCATGTCAAAAAGGCCCATACGGTGGTTGGAACCGCCACCCACGCGAACCGCATACTTCTGCAACGTGCGGAAACCGGGAACCGTCTTGCGGGTGTCGAGCACCTTCGTCTTGCCACCCTTCAGGGCTTCCTGGAAGGTGTGCGCAACCGTCGCCACGCCGGAAAGTTGCTGAATGAAATTCAGGAGCGTGCGTTCGCCTGTCAAAAGTTCGTGCGTCGTGCCGTCCATTTCGGCAATCAGGTCGCCCTTCTTCACCACGTCGCCGTCTTTCTTGTGGAGCGTCACCTTCACGTTCGCCTTCAGTTCCTGGAACACGAGTTCAATCACCGGGAGGCCGGCAAGCACACCGTCTTCCTTGGCAATCAAGCGGGCATGCTGTTTCTGGTCGGCAGGGATTGTCCATTCGCTAGTCACGTCGCCCGTGCGCACATCCTCGGCAAGCGCCAGGCGGATCATTGTGAGGGCATCTTCTACAGGGAAAATCGGGGTTGAATTGTCGCCGTACATCGCTATTGCGCTCCTTTACCGGTCAAGACAACATAGATCGTACGCACAAGAATCTGGAAATCCAAGAGCAGGCTCATGTTCTCGTAGTAGTACATGTCGTACTGCAATTTGATTTTCACGTCTTCCGTGCTGGTGTCGTAATGGTGCCGCACCTGCGCCCAGCCGGTAAGGCCGGGTTTCATCTTGAGGCGGCTAATGTAGAACGGAATCTCTTCGCGAAGTTTGCTGATGAACACCGCACGTTCAGGGCGCGGGCCCACCATGCTCATGTCACCGCGAATCACGCACAAAAGCTGCGGCAGTTCGTCGATGCGGGTCTTACGCAGGAACTTGCCAATCTTCGTAATGCGGGGGTCGTCCTTCGTTGCCCACTGGGCGCCGAACTTTTCGGCATCCGTGCGCATGGTACGGAACTTGTACACCGTAAAGGGCTTGCCGTAAAGGCCAATGCGTTCCTGCGAATAGAAAATCGGGCCGCCATCTTGCAACTTGATGGCAATAGCCGCAAAAATCCAGAGCGGGAACGAAACAAGTCCGATAAATCCGGCAACAAACAAATCCATTATGCGCTTCACCCGCACCTGCCAGGGAGGCATCGTGAAGGCAAAAAGTTCCTGCAGTTCAAATCCATAAACGAGGTTCGCCTTGAACCGTCCGTTCACCACAGGGTAAAGTTCCGGAACAATATAAATATGCAACTGCAGTTCGCAAATCCATACAAGCACGCGCATAATCTCTTGCGGCGAAGAACTTTCGTGCGCAATGACAATGCCTGTTACGCGGTACTTCTTCACAAGCGCCGGGAGGTCGGCATACTTGCCCAGCACCGGGAACCCGGCGAACTCATGTTCCATCACCTGGAAACGTTCGTCTACGAACCCCACAACGCGCTGGCCGAGAGCCGGAGTGTTCTTGAGGTCTTCGGCCACCTTGCGGCCGGCATCAGTTGCACCGAGAACCAGGATGTTGTTCGCCCCATAGCCAAGGCGCAAGAGCCCGCGCAGGCACAAGTAAATAAACATCCTGAAACCGGCCACCAGCACAAGCGCAAGCCCACCGTAGATAAATATCCACGGGAAGCGAGAGCCGTACAGGTAGCCCTCATTCAACGGCATGTTGGACGAGAACTTGGAAATGAATTCCGTGCCGAACAGGCAAATAATGACCAGGACTATACCGATGACCACAGCACGAAGCACACGCAGAATCTGGTGCGTACGCGACATCAGGAGCCACGAACGGTAAAGCCCGGCAAAAGAGAAAAGCGCAAGCCAACCGATATTCAACCCAAGGCCCATGGCCCAGTACTGGTCGAACGTCTTGGTCGGGTCGAACTTGTCAGCAATCCAACCACTATGGAACTGCACCCAATACGCCAGGACAAAACAAATCGTCAAGGCGGCAAAGTCCGAAAGGACCAAGAGCACTCGTTCTAGCGTCGAAGCACGTATCATACAGAACTAAACTACAAAATCTCGAATCGAGGCAACCAGGATTTATGCCAAGAAACGGATAACCTGGCTCTTTTCGACGATTTCGGGGAGCGCATCAATGGCATCCACCGCCTTCGAGGCCTTGCAGTCCTGAGTCTTTTCGGTAATGACCACAATGGACACCTTGCCCGGGTCATTGACGTTCTTCTGGATAATCGTCTCGATGGAGATGTTGTTTTCAGCAAGGATGCTCGTAATCTTGGCCAGCACACCGCAGGCATCACGAGAGGTGAAGCGCAGGTAGTAACGGGCCGAAGTTTCAGAAACAGGCACGAGCGTCGCAGAATTGTCGACGTTGAACCAGCCCATCGGGAGTGCCTTGCGGCTGCCCTGATCCACGGAGCGTGCCAGAGAAACGAGGTCGGCCACAACAGCGGAGGCTGTCGGGAGGCGGCCAGCACCGGCGCCGGTCTGGACCGTTTCGCCCAGGTTGTCGCACTTGAGGTAAACCGCGTTGATTACGCCGTTCACGTTCGAAAGCAGATTCTCGTTAGAAACGAAGCACGGATGCACGCGGGCGTCCACGCGGTCGCCGTCGCGGTGGTAGATGCCGAGGAGCTTCACGCAGCAGCCGAGTTCCTTGGCAAAAGCGATATCCTGGGCGGTAATCTTCGAAATGCCAGTCACGTGAATCTTTTCGAAGTCCACACGCTTGCCGCTGCAGAGGCTAGCGAGCAGGGCCGTCTTGTGGGCGGAGTCGATACCTTCGATATCGAAGGTCGGGTCGGCTTCGGCAAAGCCGAGCTTCTGGGCGTCCTTCAGCACGACGTCGAAGTCGAGGCCTTCATCGGCCATGCGGCTGAGGATATAGTTACAAGTACCGTTGATAATGCAGCTCAGGTGTTCCACCGTAGAGCCGAGCAGACCTTCCTGCAGGCTACGGATAATGGGAATGCCACCGCCAACAGCGGCTTCGAACAGCACATGCAGGCCCTTTTCAGCAGCGAGCGGGAAAATTTCGTGGCCGTACTTGGCAAGGAGGGCCTTGTTCGCAGTCACCACGTGCTTGCCCGAATTGAGGGCAGCGAGAATCCACTTGCGCGGCATGTTGTAGCCACCGGCAAGTTCCACGAGCACGTCAATACCGTCACCGGCAATCATCTCGTCGGCGTTGGTCGAAACCTTGTAGCCCTTCGCCTTGTAGGGGGCGACTTCTTCTTCGGACTTCGCGCAGATGCAGGCGAGTTCGAGTTCGACACCGAGCTTTTCCTTGTACTCGGCAATCTTCTGTTCAAGAATCTGAATGACACCGCCACCGACGGTTCCAGTACCAATAAGTCCAATACGCAGCATATTGCGTCTCCATTTTAAATTTTTCGGAGACAAATATAGGAATTACTATATTTAGTGTCATGGAACAAGAATCCGTCAATCCGGCAATCGGCTCAATTCTCGACGAGCAGAAACTCAAGAACATTGTCTACCCGGCAAGGCTCTTCAGGACACGCCTTAACGAGGAATTTTTGCGGGCGAACCGGACGCGCAAGCCTTTCCTGTACATCAAGATGTACGCCCACCAGTACGACTTCTTCGGCTGGGGCAGCCCGAGCAAGACTGTTGAAAACACCTGGCGCATCAGTATCCTCACGATGTTCTCGCACCTCCGGTTCATCGACGTTTTGGGGTATTTGTCCGATGGCAGCGGTCTTGGCATCATCCTTTTGAATTCCGACCTTTCGACTCTTGAATCCATCCGCAAAGAAATCTTGCACAAGCTCAACGATGCGGGCCTTATCCAAACGCTTCGCATCACGCCCAAGCGCCCTATTTTCGAAGCGTACATCTACACTGGATTCCAAGAGAAGGACAACCTGGAACTCGCCAACAAAATTGACGTTTTCAACAGCACGAACGGAGCGTTTTTCTCGCTTAACCGCTTGAACCTGGACCATATCTGGGAACACCCGCACAAAATCCGTTACCGTCACATCATCAAGCGCCTTGTCGACGTATCCTGTTCCAGTTTCGCCCTGATTGTCCTTTCTCCGCTACTCCTGTTCTGCGCCTTGGCAGTAAAGATTAGCGACCACAAGGGCCCTGTCATCTTCAAGCAAACACGCGTGGGCAAGAACGGCAGGCTATTTACCATGTACAAGTTCCGCAGCATGTACGTGGATGCCGAAGAACGCAAAAAAGAACTGATGGCCCAGAACGAAACGGGCGGCAAGACCTTCAAGATGAAGAACGACCCGCGCATTTATCCGTTCGGCCGCATACTCCGCAAGTTCAGCCTCGATGAACTCCCCCAGCTGGTGAACATCATCAAGGGAGACATGTCCATCGTGGGCCCGCGCCCGCCGATTCCTTCCGAAGTAGAAGAATACGAACCGTGGCACCGCATGCGCCTGTCCGTTACGCCGGGCCTCACCTGCATCTGGCAGGTTAGCGGCCGCAGCAATATTTCGTTCGAAGGCCAGATGCGCCTCGACAACGACTATATCCGCCGCGACGGCAAACTCGGCGAAGACCTGAAGCTCATCCTCAAGACCTTCAAGGTCGTGTTCAAGGGTGAAGGCGCGTATTAACTGATGTGAAATTTGTAATGTGTAATGTGGGATTACTCACTACACATCTCACATTTCACATTAAACATTTTTCTGGGGTTGGTTGAAAAAAAGGATGTGTATATGAATAGGAAAATTATTGCAACCGCCCTCATAGGGGCATCAATAGCCTCAGCAGCAAACATTACCGTGGACCCGACCGCCACTGCGCAAAAGATTGTCGGTTTCGGTGCAGGTGCCGCATACTACCAGAGCTGGATTACCGCCATGAGTTCTTCGATGCAGAAGGACTTCTACGACACCGCTTTCACGGGGCTAAATCTTTCGCTCCTCCGCATCGGTAACTGGAAGCAAGACGAATCGACCAGCATCGCTGATGATGCTGCCATCGTGAAAGCCGGCAAGGAACGCCTCGGCAACCGTCTCAAAATTGAAATGTCTAGCTGGTCTGCTCCGGCCACCCTCAAGCCGAGTGGCGACGTGAACGGTAAAGTGAACGGCCAGAAGGTCAAGAGCCAGAACACGCTCAAGACATCCAGCAACGACCCGTACGGCAAGTTCGTCTACAGCGAGTTCGCCAGCTGGTGGAAGAAGAGCCTCCAGACATACGCCGTGGCAGGCATCACGCCCGACTACATCAGCCTGCAGAACGAACCCGACATGGAAGCGGATTACGAAGAAACGCTGTTCGAGCCCACCGAAACTAGCCAGATTGCCGGTTACAAGCAGGCACTCCAGGCCGTGCGCGATTCCATCAGCACGCTTGCCAACCCGCCCAAGATTATCGGCCCCGAACCGCTCGGCATCGGTTACAGCAATTTCGAAAAATACGCGAAGGCACTCGACAACAATAACCTCGACGGCTACGCCTACCACCTGTACCATGCAGGCGACGGCAACGACAACTCTGGGGAAAACTACCTGAACCCGGAGAATTTCCGCACGCCCATGAGCGCCATTGCCAAGAGCTACGGCAGCGACAACAAGCCCATCATCATGACCGAATTCTGCACCATGGAAAATGCCGTGCGCGAACAGGACATGCTCGGCCTCGCCCACATCATGCAGGTTGGCTTCACGAGCGGCAAGCTCAACGCCTACATCGCCTGGGAACTCTTCTGGGGCGAACAGAACGGCCAGCTTATCGGCGTTTGCCCGGGTAGCGGCTGGAGCAGCTGTACCGAAGCCAAGCTCTACATCAACCCCGAATACCACGCCATGCGCCACTACTCCAAGTTCGTGAATCCGGGCTGGCGCGTGGTGAGCAGCACTGCCGATGGTAGCAATGTCTATGCAGTGGCCTTCCGTAGCGCCGACTGCGACTCCATCTCCGTCATTGCCATCAACAAGGGCTCGTCACAGAACTTGAACTTCTCCGTGAACGGCTACAATCCGGTTTATGCCGTGCAATCTACCGAAAGCGGCGAAAAGAGCAAGACCGTTACCGCGGGCGCCATCATCGACGCTCCCGCCAAGTCCATCACGACGGTCGTGTTCACCACGGATAACACCGCCGCCCTCCAGTGCGAAGACTCCCCCATCGACGACCCGTACATTGACCCCAACAAGAACTTCGGCGATTCTCTCGTCATCGTGGACTACAGCAAGGAATCTTCTGCCGCCGGTTGGAAGAGCGACGAGTCGCTCGGCGCCGTTACCTTCGAGACGACAGCGCTCGACGAATTCTCGAAATATGTAAAGGTTCCGCTCGCCGGCTGCGCGCAGGACGATTGCGGCTACCAGCACGCCCTCTTCTCGCTCCCGGACGAAGTCGCCGTCAAGAGCCCGCTCACCGTCTGCAAGGAACTCGTGTTCACCATGCGTAGCATTGATGCCGAAGACGCCTCCGTGAACATCGGCGGCGCAGGCGGCAGCACCTGGAGCAGCTACCAGTACGGCAACACTGCGCCTGCGGGCTCCTGGGCCGAGGTCTCGGTACCGCTCACGAATGAAATCGACTCGACCGGAGCCCCCTTCGGCTCCACGCAGCTCTCCTTCAACAGCGATAACGCCGGCATTTACATCGCAAAAATCGTGGCTACCGGCTGCGGCGGCTCCGATGCCATCAAGGGAATGCATACAAACTTTGCCGCAAGCGACATGAACAAGGAAGCCAAGGTATTCGACCTGAACGGCAACCTGCTCTGGACGGGCATCAAGAGCGAAGCCTTCAATGCTAACGGTACGCTCCGCATCGACCTCACCAAGGGTATGTACATTGTGAAGACGAAGGCATCTACCCAGAAAGCGGTGAAATAAATTGATAATTGATGATGGATGATGTGAAATGAATTATTTCACATCGCACATCTCTCACTACACATAAAAAAAACGGCCTTGCGGCCGTTTTTTTTCGTTACGCAAGTAACGCATTACCCTTCTTCGAGGGCTTCCTTGAATTCGTCAACAATGGCGATGTATTCGTCAATCTTGTCTTCCTTGGAATCCAGGTAAGAAAGAATCTGGTCCAGGTGTTCCTTCTGGAACACAGCCTTCAACTGACGGCTGGCGTGGCCCTTGTAGCCCCATTCCTTGAGGATTTCATCGGTCACCACGAAGGAATCGTCCATCGAGACAAAGCGCATCGGGCCATAGACAGCCCAGTTGTGTTCCAACTGCATGCATTCCGGTTCCTGCATTTCGGGGTTGGACATGAAGCGCTGGATGTGGCGGGTACGCACGTCCTTAATCTTATCAATGCGCATGTAACCCATGATCAGGTACTTGTTCCTCATTTCGGTATCGCTCAGACCTTCGTAACGGGTACCGAAAAGGATGTAGCGGCTCTTGGCACGTACAATGGCGTTGATGTTCTTGACATTGTAGCAGCTCATCAGACCGTAGGTGCTCGTTTCGTAGTTCGGCTCGTACAGGAAGCCCTTCTCGTTTTCGTTCAGCTGGTCACGGACCGGCATTTCGGTCTGGTGACTGGTTTCCACGTAAAGCAGGCTGCCCGCAGCATTGCCGCGGTAATCCTGCCAACCTTCGAGATTGATCTGTGTTTTAGGCATTTTACAACTCACTATGATAAAAAAAACACAAGCGGACCTAAATAGGTTCGTCAGTTACAATCGCAAAATACATTTTTATTACTTACAAGACTACCGATTCGGCAGATATTCCCTCAATTCCGAACAAAAATGCACCTTTTTCAAAGAATTTTGCCGTATCGGACGTAAGGTAGGAGGTTTTTCCGCCCTTTGTGAGGCGCGCATCCATCTCCGGGTGACGCCTGAGGTAATCGAGAGTCTTGTTCGCGACGATATCCCCCTGGAAAACCAGCCGAACCTGCGGTGGCAGTGCGGCGCGTATCTCCGCCTCCAGGAGCGGGTAGTGAGTGCAAGCCAGGAGCACCGTATCGATTTGCGGGTCTTCGGCCAAGAGCGCGTCGACTTCTTTCTTGACAAAGAAGGCCGCACCTTCGGTACCGCGTTCCCCGTATTCCACCAGCGGGACCCACATGGGGCAAGCATGCTGGGTCACCTTCAGGTCGGGGAAAAAGTTATGGATTTCAATGCCATAGCTGTTCGAAGACACCGTACCCGAAGTCGCAAAAATCCCGATATGGCCCGTCTTGCTGAAGTGGCCAATCTCTTCGGTAGTAGGCCTGATAATGCCGAGCACCCTCTTGTCGGGGAACTCGTAGGGCAGCACATCCTGCTGGATGCTCCGGAGTGCCCGCGCCGACGCCGTATTGCAGGCGAGTATCACGAGAGGGCAGCCCCTGCCGAAAAGTTCGCGCACCGCCTGGAGCGTGTAGCGGTATATGGTTTCGAAACTCCTCGAACCATAAGGAGCGCGGGCGTTATCGCCCAGGTATAAAAAGTCGTAATCCGGCAACACCTTCTTCAGGTTTTGCAATATGGTGAGCCCACCGAAGCCGGAATCAAAAACGCCTATCATACCGCCGCTTCCATCCTGTCGCGGACAAGGTGCATCAGGTCTTTGCGCGGGTCAATTGTCCCCCGCTCGGCAATCATCGCCTTCACGTCCACTGGCTCAAGGATTTTTACCGAGACCTTGCAACGCGAAGAATTCTTGCGGTGTTCCCACGAAAAGCCGGAATCCTTGATATAAACCGGAAGAATGGTCGCCTCGGTTTCAGCAGCCAGGCGGAAACCACCGCTCTTGAACGGCACCATGTTTTCGTCCTTGCCGCGAGTCCCTTCGGGGAATATGAACAACCTAGGAGCCTCCCCCTTGGCCATAGCCTCGCGGATAAGTTTTGCTCCACCGCCCTTTTCGCGGTTGATAAGAACGCAACCAATCTTCTTCATCCAGAAACCAAGGAACGGAATAAAGCGCAGTTCCGCCTTCGCGATAAAGCCAATGGTACGTTCTATGGTGAGGAATATAATCGGGATGTCCACATACGAATTATGGTTGCCCATCACGAACACGGGGCGTGTCCAGTCTACACGGCCAAGAACCGCCTGGTCTTCTATCGACAGGTCTATCCGCAAGACTTTCATGCAGAACTTTGCAAAACTCTGGATTTTCTTGTCGAGCCACAAGTTGACGTCTTTGCGCCGAAATAGCACGACAAGCGGCAAAATCAACATGTGCACGAACATGTAGGCCAACACCTGCACGACAACATGTATTTTGAATAAAATAAGAGGCATTTTTAAACCTTGCACTTTTTTTACGTTGCGAGGCAGGAACCTCGACCGCCTGTAATTGCGGAGGCGTCCCTTCCAGTAACGCTGTTTACAATATAATAAAATCAAGTAAGCCTCGGCCCGCGTGACCCCCACATAGTAGAGCCGCCGTTCTTCGTCCAGCTGCTTTTTACGTTCCCGCCTGCTGCCTAAGCATTCCCCCGGGGTAAGCCCTTCGGCAAGCCCCGCATAAAAAACGACCGCATACTGCAACCCCTTGGATGCATGGACCGTTTCCACATGGATGCCGTTTTCGACCACTTCCCCGTCAATCTCCTCACCTGCAATCGGGAGTTCGGCATCGCGCAAGGCCTCCTCGTAATAAAGGCGCTGGCGATTATACCGCACCAGGATTGCAAAATTTTTCCACAGGAGGTCGTAACTTTCCCGCAGTTCCTTTATCTTGCAGATGACCTTCAGAATTTCTTCTATCGGGGAATCGGATACCCACACCTCGGGCGAGCGATTTTCCTTGAATATCGGGTTCCCTCCCGAGCCCTTCGGGTTACCCGCTCGCAAAACCTTGCGGAGCCGTAACGGCTTATTTTCGAAGATGTCGTTTGCGAGGTGCAGAATACTCGGAGTCGAACGGTAATTCCATTCCAGCCGGATAAGCGTACTCTGTTTAAAGTCATCGCAAAAGCGGTTGATGTTCCCGATGTCGGCACCACGGAAACCGTATATGGCCTGGTCGTCGTCCCCGACTACAAACAAACTCTTTCTATCGCCAAGCAGCGCCTTTACCATGCGGTATTGCGACGGGTTGATGTCCTGATATTCGTCCACCAGAATCTCCGTCCACTGCCTATGGAAAAACTCCCTTGCCTCTTCGTGGTCTTCGAGCAAATGTATCGCCTGGAATATCAGGTCTTCAAAAACAACCTGCCCGCTTTCGAGTACGGACTGCCGGAACTTTTCAAGGCGCGACGATGCCAGCGCCGCACACGAATCGTCGAACAGATTTTCTCGATTGAACTTTGAACCGCGAATATGCAGGCGCGAAAGTTCGTCCATGAATTCACGGCCAGCCGATTCCTGAGGAACCGGAGGCTTCTTGAACCCGACCATCTCGTAGGCAAAAACATTCCCAATCTTCTGCTTGAGCATGTAAAGCGCAAGCGAATGGAACGTACAGAGCCGCACGCCCGCGCCGGGGAATAGTGCCTGCACGCGTTCACGCATTTCAGATGCTGCAGCAGCCGTGAACGTAAGCGCCAAGATATTTTCAGGATTCACGCCCATGGCAATCCGGTACTGGATTCGCTTCGTGAGGACAGACGTCTTGCCCGAACCCGCCCCCGCCAGGATAAGCAATTGAGCACCCTTCTGATGATCGTGCAATACAGCTGCACGCTGGTCTGTATTCAGACCATGCAAGATGCCTTCGGCATCCATATTTAACCTCGATGGAATGGGGCGATTCTAACTCCGTGCCCCGCTATCTAATAAAATCAGGCACTCACCTGACAGCCTTAGTGCCGGACTTCCCTCCCAGGAGGAAAACGAACGCACCAATCAAACTCAGCAATAAACTTACAAAATAGGCAAGCAGCTGGATTACCACAGATTCCAGGCTCGCCACCCCGGCACGCGCAAAGAGAGTCTGCGCAAGCAGTTCACGCGGGCCGAAACCGCCGATGGATATCGGGAGCGCGCTCACGATGGCGACCAGCGGGATGTAATAGAAATACCAAGAAATAGAAAGGGCTACGCCCACCGCCAACCCGCAGTAGAAATGCACAAATATGCGAAGCGCCTGCGTCGCAAAGGAAAGGAGCGAAATCTGGCACCACAGCTTCACGGAGCGGAAATGCGTAAAGCGTTCGAACATGTGCACAAGCCGCTCGCCTATCGACTTCGGCAAGAACCTCGACATGACGTTCGTGCAGAGGCGCCCGATGCGGCGGCTGCAAAGGCCGGCGAACAACGCGCAAAAGCCGAGGAAAATCCAGATAGACGGCCATATGAACGAGCGCTGCGCATCATCGTGAACAAAGAACAGCGCGCCCATCGCCAGGGCAAACAAAGTAACAAAGAACAAACCGTACAGGCGGTCGAAGAATGTGGCGGTGAGGCCCGCGCCCACGGTATCTTGCCCACCCTGCATGCGGATATCGTAAACCTTCTTCACGTCGCCGCCCACGTTACCGGGCATAAAGTTATTGAAGAACAGCCCCACATAATACAGCTTCAGCAAATGCCCGTAACCCAGGTGAACTCCCTGGCGTTCCAGTAGCAGTTTCCACTGTAGGCACGCCGTGAAATTCGATGCCGCAAGGCACAGCAGGGCTAGCACGAACGGCAGAATACTCTTCGTCGAGAAAAGCCTGTACAAGTCCCCGATATCCCAGTCCGGAGCGCTCACAATATTCCGGTACACGAAATACGCCGGGACAAGAGTCACCAGGAGCTTTGCCAGAAACACCAGCGAAGATTTCAATTTAGGGTTCAGCGCCATATTTATACTAGGGCTTGCGTCCTATAACCCCAATAGAAAGTTGCGTGTAGTGCATGATAGGCGCAGACACGAGCTTATCGAGCAAAGCATCCTTCGCCTTCTGGTAAATGGTCCCGTTCAGCGGGTACTTCGGGAGTTCTACACCCAGCTTGAAGCCCAGTTCGCGCAACATGCGGTAGAACAGGTTCGGGCGCATCCAGTCGCCGTAGGCGTATTCACACTTGAATCCGGCATCGACCATCAACTTCTTCAGCTGTCCCATGGTAAACTGCTTTTCCCATCCGGCAAACCACTTATCCATCGCAATCAGGATATGCTTGATAATCGTATAGGGGTGCACCGTCTGCGGCACATCGCAAAGGCAGCAACCGCCATGCTTCAAGATGCGGTAGTTTTCTTGAATGAGCGGCAACGAGTTCTTGAAGTGCTCTGCAAGCCCTTGATGGAAAACAAGGTCGAATGTGCAATCGGGGAAAGGTGCCTTGAAGGCGTCGCCGCGCACAAGTTTCAAATTTTCATAAAGATTTTCACGAGCACGCAAGCCGTCTACAATCTTGAGGCTGTTTTCAGCAAAATCGAGCACATAGACTTCAGCACCCAGGCGAGCAAGTTCAGCACTATCGCGGCCAGTCCCGGCACCCACTTCGAGCACCTTCAGCCCCTCGAGTTTAAAATTCTTTTTGATGGCGTTCAGCACGGACGGCGAAGACGGGTAAACCTTCCCCATGTCGTTTTTCCGCTGCCAGAAACGGTTCCATACAGATTGATCTGGTTCTTTAATTGACATAACGCGCAAAATATACGAAAAAAGCAATCCATAGACGAACCCGCAAAGGCGGAAAAATGGATGTTTACGCCCAAATGGAACAAAGCAACGTTCGCATTTTCATGTCTTGGTTTACAAATTTTATGACATTTGTTACATTTTGTAACAAAATTCACGTTTTATAGAAGAAAATCAAGGACTTACGCAGTGAAAAACACCCCCAGAATCGCAATAAAAGCGCTTTTTACGGAACCCGTATAAAAATTTACACTTTTGGCACGTAACTTGCTAATAAAAAAAACGATATTTAAGGTGCAAGGAAATAAAATGCATATAGATTCCACCGATACCACACTTAAACGTTACCTTGAAGACATCAGAAGAACCGCCCCTCTCTCCCGTGAAGAAGAGCAGATTCTTTTCCAGAAAGCTAAAGAAGGTGACAAGATTGCCCGCAAAAAATTGATTTCCGCGAACATGCGTTTCGTGTTGAAGGTTGCTATCCAGTACCGTGGCTGCCCTATTCCGCTGCCGGACCTGGTGAGCGAAGGCGCCATGGGCCTCGTCCGCGCCATCGAATCCTTCGAACACACCCGCGGTCTCAAGTTCATCAGTTACGGCGTGTGGTGGATTAAGGCTTACATTACCCGCGCTATCAACGAGCAAGGGAACCTCATCCGCCTGCCGGCAAACCAACACCTCCGCGTGCGCAAGGCTCTGCACGAACAGTCCCGCGGTAAAGAGATTAACGAAGAAATTCGCGAACTCATCCAGATCGGTCAGCGCGGCGTTTCTTTCGATAGCCCCTTGAAGGCAGATTCCAAGGCGACCTACGCCGAAGTCTTGCCCGATACCGGCGCAACGAACCCGGAAGCCGATTCCGAAATCCAGAGCGTCGAAGTTCTCGCACGCGACTTGATGGAACAGCTCCCCGAACGCGAAGCGAAGGTCATCACCGGCATCTTCGGTATTAACCAGGAAGCCCCGCAGACACTGCGCGAAGTCGGCGAGTCCATGAACATCTCGCACGAACGTGTCCGCCAGCTGCGTGACCAGGCCCTGCGCCGCATCCGCAAGTACAACAGCAAGGAATTCCTCCAAGAAAAGAAAGATGCTTTCTTAGCTGCAATCAACAAGTAATCGCCAGGACTTCTGGTACAAAACATTTATAGCCCGCAGGTGATGCGGGCTATTTCTTTATGATAAAGACAAACTAATTTCTGCGAGAACGCCTTCTGTTCTTGAAGGTTCACACCCGCAGGCAACTGATAAACAAAGAAGGCTGGCGCACTCAAAACCTTCACAGTAGCATTTTATACAAGCATTTCAAAACATGTTTCATGGGGCCTTCTTTTTTCGCAAAACGAAAAAAAGAAAGAGCCCCGTGAGGAGCTCTTTCCTAAGAAGGAGAAAATATTGAGACGCATCCGGAACCTTAAACCCATCAGGAGGGGAGCAATGATGGAGTCGTTTTAGGATTTACCTTTCTACTATCCCAACGATTAAAATATACCATAAAAAAGCACTTCCGGCAAGTGTTTTTTGCCTTTTTTGCGAAAAATCTATGTAAAAATTTTATTCTTCGCGGAATATGATCTTGCACTTGGGCAGGAAACGGAAGCCGCCACGGCGGTGACGTTCTATTTCAAAGAACTTCTTCACGCCTTCGCTCATGGAGCCATCCTTCTCTTCGGTGCCGTTGATGTGAGCAATAACACGGTTCAACCTGCTCTCGAAGTTCGGGCGCAGCGGATCCATGCAGATAGACGGATCGCGCTTAAACTCGCGGTTTTCGTATTCCTCGCGGCCAGTAGCCGTATACTCGCGAAGCAGGTTGCGGAGGATGCGCGCCGGAACGTTGCGCATCAGGTGCTTGCTGTTCACAGAGATGGAATCATCGCTCTTGTAATACACTACTTCTACAGAGTCATTCATTGCACCGAGAAGTTGTTCCTGAGCCTTCTGGATCGGCTGCCAGACATCGAATTCCTGCTTCACGACAGAGCTCATCAACTTCAGGAACGGTTCCTGAGTGACGACATTCGCCTTGAACCTCGCATCGAGGATGTTGCTCGGAGTTCCGTAGTAGCAACCCTTGCGCAAGAGGAGTGCGTTTGTCTTAGCATCGCGAATATCTTCAAGAGCGAGCACACAGCCCATTTCCCTTTCGGATGCTCTCGGCCAATCAAAGCCGAACTGATCGAGACATTCACCAAAGGTGGTGGTCCGGCCTACCAGGCGGTCACCCACATACACGTTTCCGTCCATCATTTCGGCCGGAACACGGTTTTCAAGAGCTTCAATAAAAGAGGTCTGCGTCGCGACATAGCCCATATGTTCATAGGCCGGCGTGTTCAAGAGGAGCGGGCCAATGCGGAACAGGCCAAGCGCCCAGCGCATCGGGTTAGAAACCAGGGCGCCCGGAGTCTCGAACTGGAACGTAAAGTACATGTTCCTCTGTTCATTTTCCACCGTGTCACGCAGGATTCCAGCGTTAATCAAGAACGGATAGCGTTTCGGAATGATTTCCAAGCAAAGCGCACGAACGTCCTGAGTCTGGTAGAACTGCGAAACGAAAGGCAGATAAGAACGTAGAACGCTTCGCGCCGGTACCGCTTCGAAATCGGCACAGCGTTTCACTATGCGCTCCACGAAATCATCGGGGTTTTCGCCACGGTCATACAACCAAGAGACCAGGTTGTCGAAAACGAAATGATGGGAGTTTTCGTCGATGAACGTGCCTTCAAAGAACAGATCGTTCACCAATTTTGTATCGAATCGTGCATCACGACGAACAAGCGAAAGAATATCCTTGACCGAATAGGTCATCAACAACTCGATGTGAGCCAGTTGCATAAAGAAATTCGAAATCACTATTCTATCCTCTTTTTTTTAGAGACCCCAAAACCAACGGAATCCAACTGCAATTTAACAAAAAAACGAGGGATAGCGTACTAAATGGCTATATTTTGGGCATGAAAACCGCCGAAATACACGTTTTAACGGACGAAATTATCAACAAAATCGCTGCTGGCGAGGTTATTGAGCGTCCTGCATCTGCCGTCAAGGAACTTATAGAGAACTCCATAGACGCCGGTGCAACACGTATACAGGTTCAAATAGAACAAGGTGGTAAGAAAAAAATACTCGTTGCAGACAACGGAAAAGGAATGGGTAAAGAAGACCTGAACCTGTGCTACCTCCGTCATACAACGTCCAAACTACAATCTGCAGATGACCTATTCCACCTGCAAACCAACGGATTTCGCGGCGAAGCCGTCGCATCCATTGCCGCCATATCGAAAATGACCATTTCGACCGCCACCGAAGACGGGGACGGCGGCAGGCTCGTCCTCAAGGGCGGGAACGTCGAAGATGAACAAACTTACACCGGCGGTCATGGCACGACCTTCCTCATCGAAGACCTTTTTTTCAACACTCCCGTACGCCGGACCTTCCTCGGTAGCGAGACCTCCGAAGGCACGAGAATCCTCGACGTCGTACTGAAGACCGCCATCGCGCACCCTGAGATTCGCTTTGATTACAAGGTGGCCGACAAAGCCGTATTTATCGGTGTTCCAGGAGAACTGCGCACCCGCCTTGCCGAAGCCATCGGTTCCGGAGTGGCCAAAAACCTCTTGCCCGTCGACTACACGGAAGCGGGCGTGCATGTTTCGGGATACATATCCCCCACCACAGAGACTAACGGCAAACGTCATCACCAGTTTCTCTTTTTGCGCAAGAGGCCCATCGAGAGCAAGGTGATTGCGAAAGCCGTATCGCAGGCCTACGAACCCTACGGTGCACAATGCAAGCCGGTCACCGTGCTGTTCCTCGACATGCCGGACCAGGAATTCGACGTGAACGTCCACCCCGCAAAGCGCGAAGTGCGCTTCGCAAACCAGAACCTCGTGTTCCTGGTAGTGAACCACGCCATCCGCGACACCTTCCAGAAAGATCTAGAAGCAAAGTCCCCGTTTATCGACTTGAGCGCCGAAATGGCCAAACCCGATATGGGAGACGCCCCTGTACCGCAGTACCACAGCACGCCGATTTATAAGGTTCCGGAGCCCCAACGCAGCAACGAGGTCAACGACCGGAAAAAGGCCTCCAGCTACAGTGTCGCAGACGACGTGCAGGATTTGTTCTCGCAACCAGAAGCAGGCAAGATTATTTCGCTCGAACCTGGCCAGGGGAACGTCCCCGAACAGAAGCCCGAACCGGCCCCGTGGGCTCCACCTACTCTTTTCCAGATTGCAAACACTTATATTGCCGGAGAAGATGCGGAAGGCCTGTTGATTATCGACCAGCATGCCGCACACTCGCGCATCCTGTACGAAAGGGCGCTTGCAACACTCGAAAACGGAGGCGACCTGGACAGCCAGGAACTCCTGTTCCCGGAACTGATTGACTTTTCAAAAATGGAAAAGCAAATCTTTGCCAGCGTCGAACCACAATTGCGTAAGCTCGGTTTTTTCGTAGAACACTTCGGCGGAGACACGTTCCAGATTCGCGCCATCCCCAGCGCGCTGCCGCTGTCACGAGCAATAAAGGCGGTGCACCAGTTTTTGGATAGCTGTGCCGACACGGGCGATGCCGACCCGAAGCACATCACGGACACCATCGCGAAGGCATGGTCCAAGACGAATGCCTACCAGGCGGGCGACAAGCTCAAGCCCGAAGAAATGGCCCAACTGATGGGGCAACTGATGTCTACAGAAGACCCGCTTAAGTCGCCTTACGGAGCACCGACATTAATGCGCATCACGCTTGACGAACTCGCCAAGAAATTCAAGCATTAAAACTTCTGCACTTTTGGCATTTACAAACGTCGCGTCCAGGGCATCGGCAACCGCCCTGGATGTTTCTGTATTGCATTTACCGAGAGCGCCCGCAACGGCAGCAACGCTTTGCTTTTTGCGGGACTGACCACACGTAAAGAAAAATTCTGGAACAGCACTGCATTGAAGCAACACGTTCGGGAGTGCAAAGAAACTAGTCTTCACGAAATGCCTACCGATAAAGTAGGTAAGAGGCTCAATTACGCCAGCAACTACAAGCGGGGCGCCAGAACGTGCAAGTTCGAGGGATGCAGACCCCGGAGCAGAAAGCGCGAAGGAATACTCCGCGAACATGGCTGCACGGGCAGCGGCATCGACGGGAGGTATCTCGACAGAAATCCACTCGGGAATTTTCTGCCCGCAGGATTTGCAAAGCGCCCGAGTAAACGGTTCGACAAGAGATTCTCGCGAAGCCTGCACGACCACGCGGCCCTGCGGGTTTGCAGAATGCCACTGCGATGCAACTGCGGTAAAGAACGGGAGGTTGCGGAGAGCCTGCGATTTGCGGCTCCCGGGAAGAAGGAGTAAGTTTGAATTCGAGTTGCCGCCGACAACCCGCGGGAAGGGATGCTGAAAGCATTCCGCCCTGCAGCCGTGGTCTTCATAAAACTGGCGTTCGAAGTCAAACAACACTGCCAAGCGGGTTTTGCGCAGGTACTTTACGCGACTACTTTTCCAGGCCCAGGCCTGCGGGGGCGCCACATACAGGGCGGGCTTGTTCAAGCGCTCTGCCATCCGTACGAGCGTCATGTTGAACCCGGGGTAATCGATGCAGACTACAGCAACGCAGTCTTCGCTCTTCAACTGGCCTTCGAGATGCGCCAAAATTCGCTTCAAGCGGAACACGCGCGGGAAAATATCAAGGAACCCCGATACAGGCAGCGTCTCATAATCTTCGACAACATCAAGCCCCGCCGCCTGCATCCGGCAACCGCCCACACCCCGGGCAATAAACCCCAAACGAATCGCCTCCCGCACAAAGGCTTCTCCCAACACATCGCCGGAATCCTCGCCTGCACAGAAAAGGACAAAGGGCTTACGCATACTAACGTCTCGATTTCGGAGACACCCACAACTTCATGATGCCGAGGTCCTGGCGCAACCACGCAAGCAGTTCCTGCGTGTAGAGGACCTTGTACTTATGCAGCACAATGGCATGTTCGTATCCTGATTCCGTTTCTACGTGGCAGACAAGTTCACAGGGATGGTCCCCCATTTCGGTATCAGCGACAAAGCGCTGCAAACCTTCTTCCATCTTCGCCAGGAATTCATCCGAAAAGATGACGGAGTCCATGCATACGTGAATAAAGTTCACCATGGATTCGCGGACGGTATCAAGCTGCACGACTTCTTCAACTGTAATCTGGAGTTCCTCGGTCATCTTGCGTTCTTTGTCACGCTTGAAGCCCAAGAGGCCCTTCACCAGAATGCGGTCATCTTCAGAAATACGGTCGCGCAGGTTTTCCCAAGTATCCTTCTTGAAGAAGAGTTCCACATCGCTATGGAAATCGCGGATCATGCCTACGCCAATTGTATCGCCGCGCTTGGTTTCTATAGAGCGCATCTGCGTCACCACGCCACCGACGGCGACCACGCTGTCGACCTTCTTTCTCAAGTCATCATAAGCGAGGGATACCGTCGTAAAGCCCTGGAGTTCCGGGCGGAATTCATCGAGCGGGTGTCCCGAAAGGAACATGCCAAGGACTTCGCGTTCCTTGTTGAGCATTTCCATGCAGCTCCAGTCTTCGGCATCTTCCAAGACTTCGGCGGTATTCTCCATCGAAGCGCTAGCACCGCCCATGTCGAACAGCGACATCTGCCCCATCGACTTTTCTTCTTGGTGTTTGGCAGCCACTTCGATTGCCCTATCGACTGTCGCCATAAGGACGGCTCGGCTACCGGGAAACGAATCGAGTGCGCCCGCCATGATAAGGCATTCTAACACCTTCTTGTTCAGGGGCGGGTGCTTTTCCTTGAAGGTACCCTGGTATTCCGCAACACGCTTGCAGAAATCAAAAATATCCTTGTAGGGGCCATGCTTTTCTCGTTCGGCAACTACGTCTTCGACAACAGCAAGGCCCACGTTACGGATACCGGCCAGGCCATAAAGCACGTGGCCTTCCTTGTCCGCCGTGAACACGCCATACGATGTATTGATGTTCGGAGAAAGAACCTGGATATTGATGCGCTTGCATTCCTGGATGATGGTGACGATATCTTCTGTCTTGCCCATCTTCGAGGTCATCGAAGCCGCCATATATTCCGGGCCGTAATTCGCCTTCAAATAAGCCGTCTGGTACGCCACGTAGGCGTATGCAGCAGCATGGCTCTTGTTGAACGCGTATCCGCAGAACGGGAGCACCGCATCCCAGACCTTCTGAATCATGGCACGGTCGTAGCCCTTGTCCAAACACTTCTGGAAGAACTCCGGCTCGAGTTTCGCCATCTTCTCAGGCATCTTCTTTGCCATGATACGGCGAATATTGTCAGCGCCACCCAGGGTATAGCCGCCCAAAATTTGGGCAAGCTTCATCACTTGTTCCTGATAAACGATAACGCCGTAAGTTTCGCCCAGCACTTGTTCCAAATCAGGATGGTAGCAGTCAATTTCTTCCTTGCCGTTCTTACGGGCAATAAAGTGCGGAATCTGGTCGATAGGCCCCGGGCGGTACAGGGCGTTCATAGCGATCAAGTCAAAAATTCGCGTCGGTTTCAGTTCACGCAGGTACTTCTGCATACCCGGAGATTCGAACTGGAATACCGTCGTCGTCATTCCCTTGCCCAAAAGGTCGAAGGTCAACTTATCGTCCAGCGGAATATGCCCCATGTCCAGGTCAATTCCGCGGTTTTTCTTGATCATGTTGACCGTGTCCTGAATGATGGACAAGTTGATAAGCCCCAAGAAGTCCATCTTCAAAAGGCCAATATCCTCGGCGTAATGCTTGTCGTACATCACCACCGGAGTATCGGCTGGAGCCGCACGGTACAGCGGAGCCAGGTTGTAAATCGGAGTCGGCGTAATCACCACGCCGCACGCATGCACGCCAGTCTGTCGCGGCAGGTCTTCGAGTTTTTTGGCAATATCCCAAAGGTTCTGGTAACTGGCACGGCTATTGATGAGCGCCTGCAGGGGTTCCGGGCTATAGCCATCTTCGAGGTTATTGCCCTTCTTGTCTTTACCCGTCCAAGCCTGCTTCAAGCTAAAATTCAAGGTGCGCTGCGGGAACAGCTTGGTAATCTGCTTTGCTTCTGCCGGCGGGAACCCGAGTACGCGCGCCACATCGGTCACCACGGCCTTCGACTTGAGCATACCGTAAGTAATAATCTGACCCACGCAATCGTAACCGTACTTATCCGTCACGTACTGAATAACGCGCCCGCGGTCACGGTCGGCAAAGTCCGTATCGATATCGGGCATGCTCACGCGTTCTGGGTTCAGGAAGCGTTCGAAAAGCAAGTCGAACTTGAGCGGGTCAATGTCAGTAATACCGATGATGTAAGTGACAAGCGAGCCAGCTGCAGAACCACGCCCCGGGCCCACGGGAATCCCGTGTTCACGCGACCAGTTGATAAAGTCCCACACGATGAGCAGGTAGCCCGCCACGTTCATATTGCGGATACAGTTGAGTTCCTTGTACATGCGCTTGGCCACGTCCGTCTCGTGCGCAGGGAACTTGAAATCTTCATCAGGGAAACGCCACTTGAGGCGTTCATTACAAAGGTGCGTAATGTAAATGTCGGCATCACCACCCGGCTTGCACCACCTGTGGACGTTCTTGTCCCACGCCTTGTTATCGTCTTCGGTAAAGAATTCCGGCTGCGACAGGCGTTCTATTTCGGCCTTGTCTTCGTCGGTGAGCGCATCGGGCTCAATACCCTTTTCGGCGCAATAGGATTCCGTAACCTTTTTCTTTTTGTCCTTGATAACACTCTTAAGTTCACGTTCGCGGATTACCGGATATTCGGCATCGTATTCCGCCTTCATGATACTCTTGATGTTCGTGTATTCGTCGGACTCCAAGAATTCCTTCGGGATTTTAAAACGCGGCCAGAAATCGTCGCCGATACCCGTCTTTACGGTAAAGTTGCAACGGTCTGCAATTTTTACCGTATTCTCGATGGCGCCCGGGATATGCCCAAAAAGGGCGCGCATTTCTTCTTCGGTACGGAAATAGAATTTGTCTGTCGGGAAGCGGGCATCCGTAAAATCGTTCAACGTACACTTGAGTGAAATGCAACGGAGCACCTTGTGGGCCATTGCGTCTTCGGGCTTGATGTAGTGAACATCGGCCACTGCGACAACTTCGCGCCCCATTTCGTTTGCGAGTTTCACATTGAACTCGTTCACGCGCCCTTGCTGTTGCACTCCGTTATCGCATACAGACAGGTATAGATGGTCCCTGTCAAAAATCTTGTCCAGGGAATCCATGTACTCGCGGGCCAGGGAATCACGACCCGACGACACATTCTGCCCATAACGGCTAAAGAAGTCGCCCGCAATGGCAATCAAACCTTCCTTGTGCTGGTTCACGACATCCAGCGGGACCGAGGGAATCTCAGCCCAGCGGTCGCTTTCCTCGTAGCGATAACTGACTATGCGCAAGAGGTTGTAATAGCCTTTCTCGTTTTCCACGAGGAGCGTCAACCTCTCAAATGTCGACGGGTCCTTCTGGCTTGCACTCGGGGAATCAATATAGACATGGCAGCCGTAAATGGTCTTTACCGGCGGGAGTCCCTGCTCCTTGCGGGCCTTGTTCATGTCCTTGCCACGGGTTTGGATTTCCAAGATGCCGAACATGGCTCCGTGGTCCGTAAGGGCGACTGCGGGAGCATTATCGTTAGCAGCGGCAGCGAGAATACCATCAAGACGCGCAGACGACTTTAAAACAGAAAATTCGGAGTGAACTTGCAGATGAACAAAAGCCATATCTGCAATTTAGTAAATAGCATTTGGCACGCAACGAAAAATGGCGCACAGAGTGCGCCATGATGAAATTTCACTTTATAAAGCAGCGTTTATTCTTCAATTTCGCCGACAATCCTAAATTGATAATACGTCATTTTGCCTTCGACGGTAATGGTAAGCCTGTATTCGCCGGGAGCGAGATTTACACAAGACTCCCTTTTCATCTTAGGCACTGACGGATTGGTCAGATCAATACAGCCATAATGGACCTGCCCTGCGGCGAGATTCTCTGCAACGACATCGCCATTACGCAAAGTCAAACCGAAGGTAGAGAGACTTCCCACATCTGTAATGACCTGCGGTACAGTATCCGTAGAGCACAACTTTTCCATAACGACATTCATCGCCGCCGTTTTAGCATCCAAGGAATCCTCGGACACATTCAATGAAAGGCCTACACTGCAACTATCGTCATCTTCCAGGTACTGCTGCAACGGGTCATCAACATCGCTGCCGGCAATCCTAAATTTATAATACGCCATTTTGCCTTCGACGGCAACGGTAAACCTGTATTCGCCAGGGGCGAGATTTACGCAAGACGTCGGTTTCATCTTGGGTACTGACGGATTGGTCAAATCAATGCAGCCATAGTGAACAGAGCCGACCGGAAGCGATTCTACAACAACCTCGCCACTGCGCGTGCGAAGGCTATACGTAAGATCCCCGTAAATATCGGTAATAGGCTGTGTTTCATAATCCGGGGCGCAGGATTTTTCGCCAGCAATGTTCAAGACGATTGCATGACTATCTTCCGGATCAACATCCGCTGTCATATCCAAGCCTACCGAACATCCTTCCGAATTCTCATCGAGTTCGTCTTCGACAGCCACTGCATTTTGGGGATGTTCCAGCGTTTTTTCGCCCGTCAAATCGTTCATTACTGGGTCCGAAGATCTATCAGAGCCGCAGCCGACAAAAATTGCACTAAGTGCAACAAGTGAGAACAAAGTTTTCTTCATCATAATGTTTCCCTCCTGACTTTGTGTTTATTAATATAAACAAAAATAAACATTCGGGACCATATTTTTTTGCTACAAAGCGATTTTTTTTAACAAGCAACTACTGCGCGCTTACGGTATCCACAATAACCGGACGTCCGACCGTATCAATAAGGATAGGACGAATGAGCGTATCGAGAAAATACACCGTATCGGTCGGACCAACATACTCATGGTCAAAGGATACTTCCTTATTCTCCTTGTAGCGCGCGACATTGGAAATCCTGAGTTGATCGTATGCGCCAGAGGCTGTCAGAGGACTACGAACTCCGATGCCTTCCATGCAGCAAGAGGACTTGTAACCGATGACCAGCAAATTTTCGAGGGTGCCACTGCGCCCAGATGGATCATAGCCTTCCCTATGAGCAGTTCTCGCGACCCTAATTCCATTCAGCCAGATGCTCATATCGCCATCGCCCCATTGGGCCGCGATAAGGTTCCAGCCGTCTTTGAAGATTGCCGGGCCTTTAACAAAGTAATGCTTGTCGGTATGATTCTTCTGGAACACGAGTTCGCCGTTTTTGTACAAGATATGCATACGCGAATCGTCATTGCCCAAAATCGTACGGACAGTCTTATTTTTAAAGTCTTCGCCCGGGCGGAACCAGAATTCAACCGTCCCCGCCTTCATGGATTCAATCATATTGATGCCCAGCGGGGCAACTTCCCCATCCTTGAGGAATATAGCCTTCCCGCAGACGCCATCCACCAGAGCACCTTCGCGGTAAATGGTTTCAAGTTCATCCATAAATATCGTGCTGTCATCCATGGCAAGCGCAGGCGCCGCGCAGACATTCGGCTCATAAGGCGAAACCTTAGGGAGCGACGTATCGCTAAAATACGATTCAACGCCATAACGGGCGAAATACTGCCAAAGACCTTCCGAAGCCATACCGGAATCCAGTGTTACAGTATCTATGTAGGAAGTATCATTCACCGTAACATTCGTATCGACACCGACAGTATCGGTAGCGATGGTATCGACAACCGCTGTATCAGTTTTAACCCTACTCTCAGTATTAATATCGTAACGAGTCGTATTCGAAATACGGAACTGGTCAAATGCTCCCGCCGTCGTCATGCCTTCGTACTGGCCAACGCCTTCCATGCAGCAGTAAGACTTGTAGCCAATTACGAATAGGTTTTCGAAGGGGATGCCGCGCGTAGCCGGAGCATAGCCCAGAGTATGTTCCTTCTTGACAACCAGCTTTCCGTTCAGCCACAGGCTCATATAGCCGTCGCCCCACTGACCGCCAATCAAGTTCCAGCCACTATCCAATTTGGCTTCGGCCAGGACAAAGTAATGCTGGTTGTGATGGTTCTTCTGGAATATCAAGTTTCCATCTTTATAGAAGAAGTGGATTCGAGAGCCGTCGTTGCCCAAGAGGGTACGAGCGTTTTCATCATAGAACTGCGGGCCCGGCTTAAACCAGAACTCCACCGTCCCCACCTTCATAGAATCAATCAGGTTCACGCCGAGAGGCGCCACCTGGCCATCAGAAAGCGAAACAGCCTTCCCGCAAACACCATCCACCAGTTCCCCTTCCTGGTAAATTGTTTCCAACTCATCAAAGTAGAGCGTATTGTTGTCCATCGACAAGGCCGGAGACTCGCAATGCAGGTTATCACGCGTATACGGATCGTAGGTGAAAATGCCCTTTTCAGACGCCACCTGGAAGTAACCCGGAATACCCAGGGAATCAATGCCTTTCCACAGCGGAACCTTGAAGATGCTGCTATCGTTCTTGGCCATGTTTTTGATCATCGAGTCTTCTGTAGACCCGGCTGACCCAATATCTTCATTACATGCACAAAGGCAAAGACACCCAAGTGCAGACAAGCCGAGAAACTTTTTAAGCATGGAAGCCCTCCTTCTTATCAAAAAGATGGTGTATAATATAAATTAATTCAGTCTCAGAAAGAAAAAAATTGTATCTTTTTTTACATGAAACGTGCACTTATTACAGGGATTACCGGCCAGGACGGTTCCTATTTAGCAGAATTGCTTCTCGAAAAAGGCTATGAAGTTTTCGGGCTCGTACGCCGCAAAAGCAAGTTGGACTTCAACAACGCAGAACACCTTAAAGGCAAGGTGGAATTCATTTTCGGCGACATGACCGATTCGGCGTCGCTCCTGCGCGCCATGGAAATTGCGAAACCCGACGAAATTTACAACCTTGCGGCCCAGTCCTTCGTGACGACCTCTTGGGAAACACCGCTTTCCACTGCAGACATCAATGCCATTGGCGTGACCAAACTTCTAGAAGCAGTCCGCCTCTGCAAACCCGACACTCGCGTTTACCAGGCATCTACCAGTGAAATGTTCGGCAAGGTGCAGGCTATTCCGCAAAACGAGTCTACCCCGTTCTACCCGCGCAGCCCCTACGGCGTTTCTAAGCTTTACGGCCACTGGATTACCAAGAACTACCGCGAAAGCTACGGCATGTTCGCTTGCTCGGGCATTCTGTTCAACCATGAATCGGAACGTCGCGGCGCAGAATTCGTCACAAGGAAAATCACCATCGCCGTCGCTAAAATCAAGGCCGGCCTCCAGGATGTATTGGAACTCGGCAACATGGATGCCAGCCGCGACTGGGGTCACAGTGCCGACTACGTGCGTGCCATGTGGCTCATGCTGCAGCAGCCCACGGCAGACGATTTCGTCATCGCCACCGGCAAGACGCACAAGGTCCGCGAATTTGTATTGCTCGCATTCAAGGCCGCCGGCATGGACATTGAATTCCACGGTGAAGGCGAAAAGGAATACGCCACCCTCAAGGGTACCGACAAGGTGGTCGTGAAGGTGAACCCGCAGTTCTTCCGCCCTGCCGAAGTAGATTTGCTCATCGGTGATGCCAGCAAGGCTAAGAAGGTCTTGGGCTGGGAACCGGAAATCAGCTACGAACAGCTGGTGCAGCGCATGGTCGAAAGCGACATGAAACTCCTCGCCGAAGGCAAGATTTAATGATTACATTAGTCATCGGGGCAAGCGGTTTTGTCGGCGGCTACCTAGTAAAGGAACTCGCTTCTGCAGGTCACAAGGTGACCGCCGTAGACATTCCAGAAGTAAACCTCCTGGACCGCGAATGCATCGATAGGCTCTTGCAAAATACCAAGCCCGACTATGTGGTGAACCTTGCGGCCATCAGTTCCGTCGGTGCATCCTGGAAAGACCCTGCCTCGACAATCCAAGTGAACGTCGTCGGCACGCTCAACCTGCTCGATGCCATCGCAAAGCATTCCCCGAACACAAAAGCGCTCCTTATCGGTAGCGCCGAGGAATATGCCCAGCAAAGCACCCCGCTCAAGGAATCCTGCGACCGCGAGGCAAGCAACCCCTATGGGATTTCGAAAATAGCGCAAGAAAATTTTGCAGAACTCTACCGCAAAAAATACGGCATGAAAATCATCTGCACGCGTTCGTTCAACCACACTGGCGTTGGCCAGCGCACCAGCTTTGCGCTCCCGAGTTTTGTACAGCAAGTGGCAACAATCGAAAAGAGCGGCCAACCGGGCGTAATCAAGGTCGGGAACCTCAGCGCATGGCGAGATTTTTCGGATGTACGCGACGTAGTGCACGTTTACCGCATGCTTCTCGAAAACGAGAACAAGTACGAAGTCTACAACGTCGGTTCGGGAATTGCTCACAAGGTTGGCGACCTGCTCCAGGCCATCATCGGATTTGCTTCCGTGAACATCAGTGTGGAGCAAGACCCAGAAAAGATGCGCCCCATCGATATTCCCTACCAGTGCTGCGACAACTCCCGCATCGTAGAATGCGGCTACTGGAACGGCACTCGAATCGAAGAAACTCTGAAATGGATGTTCGACCATGAAATCGGCGCCAAAAATTGCAATTGACGCCCGCATGGTAAGCAGGTCCGGAATTGGCACCTGTATTCAACATTGGCTGCGGGATGTGGGCTACAGCATTGCGCTCGGTGACCCGAAGGACCTTGACGCCTACAAAGATTCTGTCCCGGTACAAATTCCCTTCATCAGCGGCATCTATGGCTACAAAGAACAGCTAAGGTTCCCCTACGGCAAGTTGCGCAAACAGAAGCCCGATGTGCTACACGTGCCGCACTGCAATGTACCGCTCTTTTACCGCGGCAAGATGATGGTGACGGTTCATGACCTCACCCACTTGGTATACCCGGAATTCTTGCCGATGAAGCTTGCGCACCTGTACTTCAAGTTCATCTTCTGGTTTATCTGCAAGCGGGCAAACCGCATTCTCGTAGATTCCGAAAACACCAAGCAAGATTTGCTCCGGTTCTACAAGGCCGATGCCAAAAAAATGACCGTCGTTCCGCTAGGGTACGGGAAGGAGTTCATCCGCAAGCCTAAAGAAGAAATTGAATACCTGTACGGCAAGTACAATATTCCCCGCGACAAGAAGATCCTCCTGTACGTCGGGAACCTGCTGCCGCACAAGAACCTGAACATGCTCCTGCAAGGTTTCGCCCAAATGAAGGTGAAAGAAGATTGCAGGCTCGTACTTGTCGGGAAGGCGTTCGATGGCCGCACGCAAGATACCCGCGAAAAAGACTTGGGTATCGAAAGTCTCACCATACACGCCGGCATGGTCAGCCAGGAAGACTTGGTAAACTTCTACAACCTCGCCGACCTTTTCGTATTGCCCTCACTGTATGAAGGTTTCGGGCTCCCTGTACTCGAAGCATTCGCCTGCGGCACTCCCGTCGCCTGTTCCAACACGTCCTCACTTCCCGAAGTCGGGGGCAACGTGGCAAAGTACTTTGACCCGAAAAGCGCCGAAAGCATTGCCCGCACATTGGAAAATTCCATCAATGACAAGGGCAAATACGACAAAGAAATTCTCGACTGGGTGAGCAAATTCACCTGGGAATCAAGCGCACGGCAGATTCAAGAAATCGCAACGGAACTTGCGGCTGAATAAGAGGGCACGATGCAGCAAGGTTCAGCAAAGAAGATTCTTTCGGGCGTATTGAAGGCCGTCATCAGCATCGGCGGGCTTATATATATATTCTACAAGGTCCCCTTCGCCGATGTTTGCGGGCACTGGACAGCACAGGCCCTCCCCTGGATAGCGCTCATCCTTTTCTGCACGCTTTTCAGCATGTTCATTCAGGCGAATCGTTGGCGCGGGCTTTTGCTTGAAGAAGGCAAGAAAATCAAGTTCCGCACGTTCTATGCCTACATAGCCCTCGGATATTTTTTCAACAACCTGCTCCCCAGCGGGTTCGGCGGCGATGCCGTCAAGACAATAGCCTTCGGCAAGCGTTTCGGCAACATGGCCAACTCTGTTGCGGCAGTCGCCATCTCGCGCGTCATGGGCCTCCTCGCGATGTTCATCTGCTTCTTCGCGACCCTCCCCTTCGTCATTGCCCGCTACGACATTCCCACTGTCTATACGGGGGCAGTCTGTGCCGTCGCACTCGCATCAGTACTGGTCATTGTCGGCGGGCTATTTTCAGACAAAATAAAAATCCCCGCCAAAATTTCTGCACGCATTCCATTCCTTACAAAGTTGCAAGATGCGTTTTCTATTTACCGCGGGTACAAGAAGGCATTCTTCCTTTCGGGCCTCGATTCCATCTGGCTTCAGATTTCTTCCATCGCCATCCATTATGCATACTTCCAAGCGGTAGGCGTTCCGGTAGATATCGCGACAATTACGGTTTTCATGACCATCACCATCACGGTATCTATGCTGCCCATTTCTATAAACGGAATCGGCATCCGCGAAGGTGTAAATGTGAGCCTCTTCACAGGCCTTCTCGGCATTCCTGCCGACATTGTCCTTGCCGCAGCATTGCTAGGATATATCCCCATGGTATTCCAGGCCGTACAGGGCGCATTCGTCTTTACTGCCCTTGGAAGGCGAAAATAGGCGTTTTATCGTCCAAAAATTGTCCTTAAACACTTTTTTTTGACGAAAAATAAGTTTTTTGTTCTTTTCACCTTCTTTTTTCTTATTTTTCTTTACAAATCAATAAGGAAGGACAATATGAAATTAATCAAACAAGCCTCCATTATCGCATTCTGCTCCCTGGCATACTTGACAGGGTGTTCCACCACGGACGACGAATCTTCGCCCATAAAGCCAAAAGACGAACCCATTTCTATCGACGACCCGCAAGAAACTAACGTCGATGTCGTTGCCGGCTGTGAAGAAATCACGGACAAGGCAGACAAAGCTACCATCGAAGAAATCAAGACCAACCTTACAGACGTTTATTCTGCCTTCGGCAAGGGTGACTTGAGCAAGGCTCAGGAAATGAGCGCCGAAACCAAGTCTGATATCGAGAAACTCCTCAAGAAATATCCCGGAAGTTGCGAAGTTCAACTTGCCTATGTTGCATCCATCATCACGGACATCGCAAACAACAAGAAAATCAACAATTTCCTTGACACGCTTGCTGCACGCAATGGCAAAACCAAGACCGCACTCTTCACGAAGGATGTTGGCGATGCAGCCAAGCTTTCGTTCAACTACACCATCAATTCGTCCGACGAAATTCGCGGCATTTTGGTGAGTGACGTGCAGTCTGCTATCGGAAGCGCCATTCCGTCGCTGGATTCCGCCATCAGCTACATGACAAACATCGCAAACGACGATGAATTCACTTGCACCTATCCTGTGAAGAATCGCGACATTGAACTGGACCGTGGCGAATTCGCCCCCGTCCTTGCCGCCCTGTATGTAGCGAAAGCCTCCCTTACTGCTCTCGTAAGTATAAACCTGGACATTGACGACAACGGGAAATACGACTGGGTCGATTCCCTGATGGAAATCGAAGCCAAAGTCAACTACTACGACAACCATGGTTTCGAACACCTGTTCAAGCTCATCGGAGAAGACAGCAAATTTACAAGCATCCATGATTCCTGGAAAAAAGAATACAAGAACATCCCGAACCTGTTGGACAGCGCCATTACCTATGTGCAATTCGGCCTGCAGTACGGCCTGGAAGAAGCAAAGACCGGCCTCGAGACCCAGGAAAACGACCTGTATATCGTGGGTGACGATGAATTTGCAGACCTGAGCACCAAGGATGCCCAGAAGATCATCGACTCCTTGACAACCATCAAGAAGCAGTTCCACGAAGGGTTCGAAATTCCGTACGCCGAAGGCAAGACCATCAAGGTCAACATTTCCAAGCTGTTCAACAACACCGATGGCATCCAGAAGTTCCTGCCGTACCATGTCGTCAACGACAAGTCCGAATGGGTGAACCCAGATGGCGGTTTCTACTGGTCCGAAGCCATCGAAGAACAAGCTTACGCCCAGAGATTCATGCAGTCGTACGTGGCTCAGGAATACTACAAGTTCAACCCCGACGTGAAAGCCAACGAAATTGGCGGATGGGAAGATGACGAAACGAGCGGAACCATCCACATGAACATTTACAGGCCCGAACGCATCCATGCCGAAATCGGCTACTTTGCAGACGGCTGCAAGATCAAGTTCGTCGTCAGGGATTACGAAGTAGGCGGTTCCATGAACATGACCGTCGGTGGCGACGAGCCGACAACGAAAACTACCTGGAAGATTCCTGACGTGACGCTCCCGGCAGGAATGTGCAAGGACGACAAGGGCACCACCAAGTACGCCGTAGCCTACTACGAGAACGAAGTTCCCAACTACGGTTACTTCACGGACAAGAGCGGCAAAAAGACCGCCACCATCCAGGAACTCGTCAACGGAAAGATGGTCGACACCGAAATCGAGAAATACAGGTACGAAGACCTCCGCAACATCATCATCTTCCCGGATATCACATTCGGCGGCATCTTCCCCGACATGACCGTAGATGCCTTCTGGGATGAAATCCTGCCCGCCATCTTCGAGGACGATGACGACGAATACTGGGATGACGATGAATGGGATGAAGACTGGGACGACGAATACGATTATTAATAACAAAACGTGAATACTTTTTTCAAACCGCTTTACGCTATAGGATTAACAAGTTTACTTGTGACATCCTTGGCGTACGGCGAAACAAAAGGTTCCGCCCATTGTGGCGGCCTTTTTCTATTAGACAATAATACCGCAGAACTGAGCGCATCGCAATGTTCCGCCACCGACACCGTGCAATTCGGAGCCCATCGCGTATATGCCGAAATCGGGTACGACCATATCAATGGCAAATGGAAAGACGGCTGGACGCTGTCCTTAAAAAGAGATGCGCTATTCGGCTCTGCAGGCTTTATTAGCGATTTCAAGTACATTTCATTATCCGTAACCGCAAATAGTTCCCCCGCAATTACGTCTAGGCTCACCGCACATACGGCAGATTCCTCGTTCTACATGGGAACAATCCTCGGTAGTGGAAATCCTGTCTTAGCGACTATCCGGTGGGAATCCCAAAACGAAAACGATGAAGTTCATGAAATCGAAGCGAATTGGGAAAGCGATTATTTACGCAAAGGCTTTGTCATAGGTCGGCTAAAAAAGAGTTACCAGTTCCAGGCGAGCTTAGACATGTTCCAATCTACGCCCGTCAAGCCACACGAAGAATACTTCATCAAGGATTCTTCCTTGATGAACATCTGGAATTTTGACTACAGGTACAATTTTAGCAACACCGAACTTGACCTGCATTACATGATGTCTTCTGCCCATTCAACAATCATCGGCAATTCCTACCGCGACAATAGCACCAAGAGGTTCATGTACCTGCCCGTAAGGGCGCACATGCAATATGCAAACGCCCATTGGGGGAACGAAACCTACGGGCTTGACGCCAAAGGAATTACCGCTTTCGGAAGAATGGAATCGGACGGCAGGCGTTTTTACGAGACTCTCGCACCGAACAGGCTTTTGCCGGTATCCGTCACGCAGGCACTTTCATTCTCGTTTTTGCAAATGAACTACCTCATCGATGCCAGCCTTGACATAGGCGCGGCAACATTCGGAGGGTACTTCAACCCGCATTTCAACATTTCTAGCCGCACAAGCATTGTTCCAAAATTCGGGCTCTACGGATACTACACCTACGACGAACTCTATATTTCAAGGATTTCGGAAACAACCTCGTTCATCGGCTACAATTCCGAAACCGAATGGTGGAACTGGACACTTGAAAGTACTGGGCTCATTGCCAATCTTGGCTTATCCTTCAGCAGGATGTCTCCGGATAAATCGCGCAGCATTTCGCTGGAATGGAGCGCAACGCAGATTATCCCGCTAAAGACGGACTTCCGTAAGAAATGGGAATCAGAATCTTCTGAAGAGCCCCGCAAAACAAAACCGGAAGGATCAAGTCCTTCCGGGATATTCAAGAACGGGTTTGCCACCCACCTGGTTACCACACTTCGGTTTTAAGCTCGCGGCCCCAGATATCCTTGATGACATCGTCCACCTTCTTGCCTTCAAAGAGGAGAGCGTGGACGGCGTTCACGATAGGCATTTCGACACCGAGTTTGTCTGCAAGCGCTTTGGTGCTCTTGCAAGTGGGCACGCCTTCGGCCACCATCTTCATGCCGGCGAGGACCTGTTCGATGGTTTCGCCCTTACCGATGTGTTCGCCTACGTAGCGGTTACGGCTATGCTGCGATAGGCAGGTCACGATGAGGTCGCCCATGCCGGCGAGGCCCGCGAACGTTTCGGGCTTTGCACCGAGCGCCTTGCCCAGGCGGCACATTTCTGCCTGGCCGCGGGTAAGGACAGCAGCGCGTGTATTGTCGCCAATCTTGTACTTGCCGCTAGCTTCGAGCCCGTAGAGCACGCCAGAAGCAATGGCAATCACATTCTTCACGGAACCGCAGAGTTCCACGCCGACAATGTCGGTAGAGCTGTACACGCGCAGGTAAGAGCAGCTCATGACCTTCTGCACAAACTTCGCAGATTCTTCGCTCACGCTTGCCGCTACGATGGCGGTAAGGATGTGGCGGCTAACTTCTTCGGCATGCGAGGGGCCGCTGAAGGCGACCATCTTGTCGTCGGTAAGCCACGGCACGTTTTCGAGGAGCACTTCGCTCATCAACTGGTTCGTACCTTCGAGGATGCCCTTTGTAGCACATACGACTACGGGTTCCTTACCCTTCGCCGGAGTCCACTTGCCGAGATTCTTGGCAACACCACCCATAAACTGGGACGGCACCACGATGAGGACCATGTCGCAACCTTCGAGGGCGGCGTTCATGTCGGTTGTATACTTGAAATCCGACGGGAAAATCACGCCGGGGAGTTTGTCCTTGTACTGGTGTTCCGTAGAGAGCAGGTCTACTTCGGCCTGCGAATTTGTCCAAAAGGACACGTCACACTTGTTTTCGTAAACCACCTGGCCAAGAGTAAGCCCCCAGCCGCCCGTACCTAATACTGTAACCTTCATAATATCATTCCTTTTCCAACAATCTACAATATTTATGCCTTCGGAGTCTTGCGCTTGCTGCCAAAACCGTTCTCGGTGCCGTTCATAAGGCGCTTAATATTGGACTTGTGCTTTACAATCACGAAAACTGCCACCAGAAGGCAGGTAATCATGAGCCCGAGGTTGATTTCGTCGGGCGGGAAAGGCAACTTGAAGTAGCCCATCACTCCCAGGGCACCGAGGGCGACACAGGCGCCGATGCTACCGACAGACACATATTTAGTCGAGAACGTGAGCACGACCCAGACACCCAGGCACGTAAGCGCCGTAATCGGGCAAAGCGCGAGGAACACACCTAAAGCGGCAAGAACGCCCTTGCCCCCGCGGAAACCGGCAAAGCAAGTGAAGCTGTGCCCGAGAATCACGAGGATACCCGCGACGAGCGGAACCCAACTGGAATAGTCGGCGCCACCGGCGGCCACCTGCATTTCGCACAACTTCATGGCAATCCACGGGCCGAAGAAGCCCTTGAGCAAGTCCATGAAAACCACGGGGAGCGCAGGCTTCCAACCTAGCACGCGAAATGTATTGGTAAGGCCCGCATTCTTGGAGCCGTAGTCTCTAATGTCGAACGACTTTCCCTTTGCGATTTTTGCTATCCAGATGGCGCTGGGGATCGACCCCAGCAAGTACGCTATTGGAAGACTCAGTAAACTGTTCAAGTTCTTCATCCTTTCTAAGGGTTAACTTCTGGTCGAAATTCAGGCGCAGGGGCGCACCCTGCAACTGGAATTCCTCATAAAACTTTTTGAGCAAGTAACGCTTGTACGACTCGTCCACTAGTTCGGGCGTACGGGTTTCGATGGCGATAACAGGCGGCTCCACCATAATCTGGCATGCGCGCGTAAGCGACACCACGCGGGCGTTATGGCTCGGAGGCGCCTTCTCTTGCAAGAAGTTCGCAAAACTTTCGGCGACGCGGTCACGGCCCAGCACGCGACGGCAGTTGGCATACACCGTCTGGATGGCCTGCACCACACGGTTGATGCGTTGGCCTTCCTTGGCGCTAATCGAAATGATGGGCACATACTCGAGCATCGGTTCGCGTTCGAGCATTTCCTTGACCATATGGTCGAAACTCTTCTCGGTCTTGTTCGGGAGAATATCCCACTTGTTGAGGACCACCACAAGGCCCTTGCCCGCTTTGCGGATTTCGGTAATGATGCGGAAGTCCTGCACTTCGAGCCCGCGGGTGCAATCGACCATCAGCACCGACACGTCGGAACGGCGCACACTTTCAAGCGTACGCATGTTGCTGAAGATTTCGACTTCGTCTTCGACCTTTGCCTTCTTGCGGAGGCCTGCGGTATCGGTCACCACGAACTTCTGGCCATCAACGATAAAGTCGCAGTCAATGGAATCGCGGGTCGTGCCCGGAATGTCCGAGACCACTGCGCGGTCTTCGTTCAGCAGGCGGTTCAACAGTGTGCTCTTGCCCGCATTCGGGCGGCCAAGGATGGCGAAACGAATGGGACGTTCTTCGCGGCGTTCACCGCGTACAGGTGTCGGGAGCACAGAGATAACTTCGTCCAACAGGCTCAGGCAGGCATAACCCGTAAGGGCACTGATGGTGCGCGGTAGGCCAAAACCGAGCTTCAAGAACTCGTAGCTTTCCTGGCGGTCGCCATGCTGTTCGCTCTTGTTCGCCACGAGAATCACCTTCTTGTCTTCTTTATGGACAAGACGGGCGAACTGCTGGTCGAGCTTGGTAATGCCCACACGGACATCCACCATGAAGAGCACCAGGTCGGATTCCTTCACGGCGTTGAAAATTTGCGCACGGACGCTGTCGGCCAGCACGTCGATGGTATCGTCGGGCAAGAATCCGCCCGTATCGACTACCGTAAACTCATGGCCCTTGTAGTTGGCCGTCTGGTAATGCCTATCGCGGGTAACGCCGTCGCGGTCAGAAACGACTGCGGCTCGCCGCCCAAGGATCCGGTTAAAAAGAGAGGACTTCCCAACATTCGGGCGTCCGATAATACATACGACAGGTAATTTCATCGTACCCAAATATAGAAAATTGGCCATTGGTCACTAGGCATTAGCTATTAGTGACCTCGGGTAACAACGGCTAAGTATGCGAGCGGCGGAAGTCTTCGATAAGGCAGCAGCTGATGCTCACGTCGGTCTCGTATTCGGGGATGTCTTCGCGCTTGACCCACATGGCTTCGGAGAGTTCCTCCTTCTGCATGTGGATAGTGTCGTCGCCGTCGAGTTCGGCGGTGAAGCCCGCGATAAGCGAGTCGCTGAAGGGCCACGGCTGCGAACTGAAGTAGCGGACATTCTTTACGCGGAGGCCAGCCTCTTCCATGACTTCGCGATGCACCGCCTGTTCAAGACTCTCGCCCACTTCCACGAAACCCGAAATGAGGAAGAGGCGCGGGTTCGGGTTATCGATGTTGTGAGCCATCAAGAGTTTGTCGCCATTGCGGACGGCCACAATCACGACCGGAGAGATGCGCGGGTACACGGTATTCCTGCATTTAGGACAAACTACCGCGCGTTCCTTTTCGCTACGGGTCATTTCACTTCCGCAACGTCCGCAGAACCTGTTGAGCGATTCCCAGTGAGCGATGTGGGCTGCTGTGGCGCCGCCCATGCGTTCCACCGGGTTCATGGTACGGAAGGTGCGGTTGCCCATGTACTCGTAGCCTGCAGGGGCTTTGGCAGCAGCATCGGCCGGCTTTGCGGCAATGCTATCATCCAAAAAGAATGCTGTGTCGTCGATGCTAAAGAGGTAATGACCTTCGAAATCGGCGAGCGATTTGCCTTCGAGCGCGAGCAGTTCTCCCACGCGGGGAATTGCGTAGCCCGCATCTACTTTTTTAAGGAGAGTCTTTGCGCCATCATAACAGATAACAAAGTCGGTGGCCTTCGGGTCAACGACCTTGAATTCGTTATTGAAAATGTGCGGGGCAATTTCGTGAATCACGGTTTATTCCAGATACGTGTACCCGTAAAGGCCGCCGCGGTAGATGTTCAGGAATTCCTTGCCTTCTTGCAGGCTGATCTTCACTTCCTTCACGGAGCGCGACACCCAGTTTTCCATGGTGCGCACGAGAGCCTTGTCGCTGAAGTTCACGTAGTCGAGTACGTCTTCCACGGATTCGCCGTCAATCACCTTGTCGATTTCGTAGCCGCCCTTGTCGTTGCACACGATGTGGACCGCATTCGTATCGCCAAAGAGGTTGTGCAGATCACCGAGGATTTCCTGGTAGGCGCCCACGAGGTAGACCGCGATGTAGTACGGTTCGCCATTCTTGAGTTCATGCAGCGGGAGCGTACGGCTCACGTCGCCACCACGGACGAACATGTCAATCTTTCCATCGGAGTCACAAGTGACATCCTGGATGGTCGTCTCGACTGTAGGTTCTTCGTTCAGGCGCTGGATAGGCATAAGCGGGAAAACCTGGTCCACGCCCCAGCTATCGGGCAGGCTCTGGAACAAGCTAAAGTTGCAGAAATACTTCTGCGCCAAGAGACGCGGGAGTTCGCTGAGTTCGTAAGGCGGATGGCGCAAATCCTTCGCCAACTGGTCCACCTTGCGCACGATGCTCCAGAACAGGCGTTCGCACATGGCGCGCGTCGGCAGGTCGTAATCGCCCACCTTGAAGCCGTTCAAAACGTCATCGTTCAGCTGGATGGCATCGTGCCAGCTTTCAAGCAGGTTCTTCGGGGTGAGCCCCTTGTAGATGCCGTACAAATCCTTCAATGCATCAGGAGCGTCGTCGTCAATCTCGTGAGCATTCTCGTCGAAGAACGCCTGACCGGCGGTTTCCAGCACGTTGAACACCAGAATAGAATGGTGCGCCGCAAGAGCACGGCCCGATTCCGCAATGATGTTCGGGTGCGGCACGTCGCCATTTTCGCAGGCTTCGTACATGGCGTACACCACGTCGTTCGCGTATTCCTGGATGGAGTAGTTCACCGAGCTCGCGTTGGAACTGCGGGTGCCGTCGTAATCGACGCCAAGGCCGCCGCCCACGTCCACGAATTCAAGGCTCATACCCATCTTGCGAATCTGCACGTAGAACTGCGAAACCTCGCGCAAGCCCGATTTGATGTGGCGGATGTTCGTAATCTGGCTACCCAGGTGGAAGTGGATGAGCTTCATGCAGTCTTCCATCTTCTCTTCCCTGATGTAATCAAGGGCTTCCAGGAGTTCGGAACTGTTGAGGCCGAACTTGCTGTGGTATCCGCCGGATTCTTCCCACTTGCCGCTACCAGAACTGGCAAGCTTGATGCGGATGCCGATATTCGGGCGCACGCCAATACGGCGGGAAAGTTCCACGACCAGGTGGAGTTCGTTCATCTTCTCGACGACGATGAAAATCTTCTTGCCCATCTTCTGCGCGAGGAGGGCAAGTTCAATGAAGTCTTCGTCCTTGTAGCCGTTGCAAATGATCAGCGAATCCGGGTTATCCATGTTCGCGAGCACGGCGTGCAGTTCCGGCTTGGAACCGGCCTCGAGACCGATATTGTACTTCTTGCCGTGGCTGACGATTTCTTCGAGCACGGCGCGTTGCTGGTTCACCTTGATCGGGAAAATGCTGTAGTAGCTTCCGTTAAAGCCATATTCCTTGCGGGACTTGTTGAAGCACTCGTTAATCTTCTCGATGCGACTGTCCAGGATATCCGGGAAGCGAAGCAGCATCGGAGTGGAGACGTCGCGGAGCGAAAGTTCCTGCACGAGTTCGTACAGGTCGATGTCCGGGCCGCCTTCCTTGAGCGGATGAACTGTCGCGTGACCCTTCTCGTTGATATCGAAGTAGTTCACGCCCCAACCCTTGACGTTGTACAAGTCACGGGAATCGTCAATGCGCCATTTTTTCATTGCTCTGAGTCTCTCTAGTCAACGAGAACAGGGTTGAAGTTTTCCTTCCACGGGAGGCCGTACTTGGTGAGGGCTTCCATGAACGGATCCGGATCAAATTCTTCGACGGTGTGCACGCCCGGCTTGTTCCACTTGCCGGTAAGCACCATCATGGCGCCGCACATGGCCGGCACGCCAGTCGTGTAGGCGATAGCCTGGCTGCCGAGTTCCTTGTAGCATTCCTGGTGGTCGCAAACGTTGTACAGGTAGTAGGTCTTCGGCTTGCCGTCCTTGGTACCCTTGAAAATACAACCGATGTTCGTCTTGCCCACAGTGCGGGGGCCGAGGCTTGCCGGGTCCGGAAGGAGAGCCTTCAGGAACTGGATAGGCACGATTTCCTGGCCCTGGAACTTGATGGGCTGCGTGCTGAGCATGCCCACGTCTTCGAGGCAACGCATGTGGTCGAGGTAGCTCTGGCCGAACGTCATGAAGAAGCGGATGCGCTTGACGCCCGGAATGTTCTGGGCCAGCGATTCGATTTCTTCGTGGTGCAGCAGGTACATGTCCTTCTTGCCCACTTCGTCAAACACGTATTCGCGCTTGATGCTCATAGCCGGGATTTCGACCCAGTGGCCCTTGCCGTTTGCGTCGGTGTCCCAGTAGCTGCCCGGTGCAGAAACTTCGCGCAGGTTGATTTCGGGGTTGAAGTTCGTGGCAAACTTGTAGCCGTGATCGCCACCGTTGCAGTCCAAAATGTCGATTTCTTCGATGGTATCGAACTGGTGCTTCAATGCGTAGGCGCAGTAGGCCTGGGAAACACCCGGGTCAAAGCCGGAACCGAGCAATGCCGTAAGGCCGGCCTTTTCAAACTTTTCTTTATAAGCCCACTGCCAGCTGTAGTCGAAGTAGGCGCTGAAGCCCTGTTCCTTGCAGCGCTTGTCGTAGACCTTGCGCCATTCCGGGTCATCGATGTTTTCGGGCTCGTAGTTCGCCGTATCCATGTAGTTCACGCCACATTCAAGGCAGGCGTCCATGATGGCGAGGTCCTGGTACGGGAGCGCGATGTTCATCACGAGGTCGGGCTTGTATTCCTTGATGAGTTTCACGACATTTTCAGCCTTGTCGGCATCCACCGCGGCAGTCGTAATGACCGTCTTAGTATTCGGGCGCAGTTCCTGTGCCAGCTTTTCGCAGTTTTCGCGGTGACGGCTAGCGATGCAGATTTCACTGAACACTTCGCTTGCCGTGCAGCATTTCTTGATAGCAACCGTGGCGACAGCGCCACAACCGATAATCAAAGCTCTTGCCATTTTGTGTTTATCCTCATTATGGAATTGTTAGCCCCATAAATTTAGGAAAAACTGGATGGTAATTCCAGTTATCTATCCGCAATTTCGTCTTTTAGACAGCGGATAGAGTTAAAGCCCGACTTGAACACGGCCGTATCGGCCATATATTCGGAATATACCACATGGCGTTCGTCCAGAGTGTAGACGTGAGCACGCTTATCTATGAAAGAAGGAATGATATCATAATAAGGTTCTGCAGTCCACAAGAATGCCGAGCCCCCGTATGTGGCGTAAATGTCATTATCTGTTGTATCAACACGCCCTGCGCCCACTAGCGCAAAACCGTATTCGTCGTCGCCAGGATCTTTGTCCCAGCCAACGTTAGACTTCAACGCATGAGCATTCTTGTACGCACCACCAATGGATTCCAAAAGTTCAGCGAATTCAATGCGGTTCGGCAAATGCCAACCTTCAGGGCAAATCCCTCGAATATTTTTCTGACTAACATGCTTCGTCAAGAAGGAATAGTCGAAAGCCCCGGAATCCATAGCCGCAGCCCAAGTGTAAAGTCGCCCATAAAATTTATTCGAATCCGGATCATCCAAGTATGCCGATTTCACGCGTCCTTCAAGAACAGGCGTCTTTACGCTATCGGCGTAATTGAGATTTTCCGCCATCCATGTCTGACTTCCGATAGTCACCGTCTTATACTTTTGTGCGTCACGGGCATCCGTAAATTCCCCCTTCTTCACAGTCGACGGATCAACAAGTGCCTCATGTCGCTCGTAGTTCTTTATGCAACGGACAGAAAGTCCCGAAGCCTTGGTCGCCGCATATATGGCATCCGATACATCGCTTTTGTGCATATAGGCTCGAGCCGTAGAATCCGAGAGTTCCATGGTTGTCCAGAAATAGGCGTTCCAGGTTTCCAGAATCGTTGTACCGCTCATACTGTAGTAAAACTGACCCGCAGGCAGAAATGTAAGCCCATAGACGTTCGTATAGAGGGAATCTTCCCATTTCACGGCACCCGTGCGGAAAAGTTTCTTTTGGTAAAAAACGGGACCGTCTATCTCCGCATATTCAATAATATGCCAACCTTCCGGGCAAATTCCCTGGAAGTTTTCGGGCACCGAACAAACCGTCATAAAGCCGCATCCGGATTTAGCAGAATCCATCGCCACAGCATACGTGTACAGACGTCCATACAAATCGCAATTTTCGCGGGCACACCAGGTATGGAGCGTATCGCCCACATCGTAGTTCAGGTTTTCCGCCATCCATACCTTTCCGTCAAACTCTATGGTCTTGTAGACCTTATTATCGCGAGAGTCCACAAGTTCGCCATAAGACAATCCTGGATTCATGTAATCCCAAGCGGTGATTACGGAACTAGAACTCTTAGCGCTGCTGGAGCTTTCTTCCACCGATGAATACGGTTCAATGCTACTTGAAATTTCATCTACGGAACTGGAATCTCCAGGCAAAAGGATACTGGGATCATCGTCGCCACACGCTCCTAATACTAGGGCGACGAAAGCGGATGTTGCAATCAACAAGCGTAAAGAATGGTTTTGAAAAGATTCCCCTTTCATACTTATTTTCTCCTATTTCTGCTTCTCAATAAAACTGCAGTCTTCAAGCATGTTCTTTATCGCATCCAGCGAATTGAACATGATGACATCCAGAATGGAAAGCCCCGGCACAAATTCGTTATGGAACTGTTTGTACGGCCGGATATTGGGGCGAATAAACTTCAGCGTAACTCCGTGCTTCTCGAAATCATCAAAATGGTACAGGTCCTGCCCGCCCACGGCATTGATGTAGGTGTCGCCGCCCAGCCGCTGGCAGAAATCGTAGATGCGGTATTCTCGTTTGTAGCTGTCGTTGCCAGGGATTTCGGAACTTCTTATGAATTTCGTGTTTATCCCGAGGAACCGGCAAACATCCTTTATCGACTGGAAAAGGAACTCCGCGACATTGCGTTCCGGATTGTCCAAAATCTTCTTCAAGAGTTCGTAGCCCGCATCGAACTGCGGGGCCTTGCGGTAGGCACGATAAACGGTATTCAATTTCTGCTTGACATCAAAATCAACGAATTCCGTTTCGTTAATCATCCTGAAAGAGGTAATGTGCTTTACCTCTATCCCTAAGAAATGCGGCTTGCCGTTGACGAGAATCCGGTTCCTCTGAATCCAACCGCGCTTGATGAAGTTGTAGTTGTCCCCAATCAAGAACAAGTCGGCAGCATTGAGGAGTTGCCAGAAACCGATATACGGGAGAAAATAGGGCTGGTTTCCGGCGATAATCAAAGGATGTCTCCGCAAGAAATGATACGTTCATCGCTTGTCACGACGGGGAAAGCCTTCCTATCGTCAACGACGTTCGTTACCGGGCAACTAGACGTACGGAATAGGCCGGAATCAAAATACTTGTCATCGATACAGAGCATCATGCCGCATACGTAATCATCGAAGGGCGTCCCTTCCCATACGGTGCGGAATGTTTTCTGGTGCAGGAACGGCTGGATAATCATGTCCTTGACGGAGCCGTCATCGAAAAGCGCTTTCCACTTGCTTTCGTCCGTCAGCGGGCCGGCATAGACCTTTTCGCTCTTGCCCAGGCGGAAATGCTTCAAGATGTAGCCGTCCTTGCCTGCATACGCTTTTTTCAAGACATCTTCCGACGACTTGTCCTTGCATATCCACGTCTCGATGGAATGCGCCCGCAAGAATTCCGCTTCTGCATCAGTGAGGAAGTTCCGCGTAAACTCGGGCATAAACCAGAGCTGCATGAACCGCTTGTCGTGAATCAGGAACACTGTGCGGAAATCGTTGTACATCCTAGAATCAATCATGGCCTTGATAGTATCCATGGAATAGCTCAGGATATCCTTCTGGTTCAACGCACTGATGACGAATTTCCCGTTCCAGTCGTTGATGCGGCTTTCGACTTCGTCTGCCTCCAAGATGAAGACTTTTTTCCCGAAGTGTTCATAGAACGGCTTGTAGAGCTTAATTTCGGAAGTCTTGTCCGAGCTCTTCAGCACGTAGATTTCATCTTTGTCGCCGACAATATCCAGCGCACTCTGCATCATCTGTTCAAAGAGCGATTCCCTCTTGCTTCCGGGGAACTTTTCCATGAAATTGTTGGCAGCAGCCTCGGCAAAGTACGACATGAAAATCCCGTGACCAAAGAAACGGCTCGTGATTTCGCAAAGTTTCAGTTCGCCGTCTTCCGTGACAAGGTAGTCGGGGCGGAATGTCCCCGCCAAAAACGGATACTTGCCCTGGTATTCAAGGATTTCCATTTCCTTTTCGGAAAGCGGCATGTACTTATCCGTAAGATCGGCGTAGTTTGTCGCCATGTATTCGACGCACTTGTAGAGGACGCGATGCATCTCGCGCAGTTCCTCATTGCGTTCCGGCGTAATGACCATCGGCTTTTCGTGATACCACCTGTGGTAATAGCTTTCCTGGTCCCCGTACAGCCCTTTACAGACATTCCAAAAAATCTTCTCGGTAGTCATAAAACCTTCGTCGCCTATTTCTGGAACAGCTTGGACTGGTATCCAAGGCACTGGAATCCGTTCTGGTTAATGATGGGGATAAGCGTATTCGGAATCTGCAACTGCTTGCGAACCCAGTAGCAAATACTGGTCGACATGCCGAGCGTCTGCGTGTAATCCATCATCCGCTTGATGGCAGCGATGCAGAGTTCCCTTTCGGGAGCCGTGCGGCCACGCTGTTTGCGGTGGTCAGCATTACTGGGTTTCAGGTAGACTTCGTAAAGTTCGCGTTCTAGGTTCTTGTCAAAGTGCCCAAGCCATTGCCCGAGCATGGCAAGGTTCTCCATGCACGCAGTCAAGAATTCCGGCTTGTAGTTGATAATGCCCGCATCGTGCAGCTTGTCGAAAAATTCCTTGATATGCTCGTCGGTAAGGTACGGCATGACGATGGGCTGGATAAGCGCTGAATTCGCCTGAATCCCGCGTTCGCGGCAGAGTTTCACAGATTGCAGGCGTTCGTCAATGGGGGCCGCAAAGGGTTCCAGCAAGTTCCTGAACTCGGTGGGCATAATGGAAACGCTGGTGTTGAACTGCATCTTTCCCTTGAGTTGCTCGAAAAGGTCGAGGATGGTTTCGCCTTCGTATTCGTACAGCAGGTGCTTAGGGCCGGATTTCGATGCGATAAAAAGCCTCGCATTGGAATCGGGATGCTTCTTGAAGTGTTCGATGAATTCCTTCAGAATCCTGTGCGCGATGCCGGTCTGCACCGTCGGTTCCTGGAACGCTTCCGTCTTGGGCGAGAAGTAGTAATAATGGTTCCAGTTCTTGCCGCGGCTCAGTTCCACGATCTTCGCCTCGATTTCCTGCTTGCGCTCCGGAGCCTCCTCGATGGCGGTCGCGAGATCCTGCAAAAGGACATTCTTCTTGTGGATATCCTCTTCGGTCACCGGCCCCCAGGGGTCGCCGTTCATGTCTTCGAGCAGCTTGCGCACGTACAGGTGGTAGTTCTCGTAAGCGACCAACTTCTGTTCATGAACGCCGTCGGTCACCAGGCAGTACTGGCAGCCGACATTGCAGCCCCTGATAGGGTTGATTTCGAACGTGAGCGTCGGGCAGCGGCCCGTATAGTTGTGGATTTCCGTATTGACCTTTTCGGGGTCGATTTCTTCGAGGTAGAGTTTCGATACGGGAATGACCGTCCTGTTCTTGACGCGTTCCATGAACACCTTCGAACCGCGCGTAAGGCCTTCGAGGGTACTTTCAGAAGGTTCTACCTTGACGCCGAGATTATCCAAATACGCTTTGTCTACAATGGAGGGCGAAAAATCCTTAAGGTTATAGACATCTGTGTCGTGGGAATAAAACGGCTTAAATTCAACAAAATCCTTCATTTTTTGCAATTCCTTGTTTTTTTATCTTCTACGATAATAGCAAATTTGTAAGAAAAAAGGGGCGCAAGTTTGATTTTACCCCGACTTTTTTTTATTTTAGCTGAGGAATGGGAAAAAGGGGGACTTTAGTTTGTTTTCTAATACGCGTATTTTATTGCTGGCAGGCCTCAGCCTTTTCAGCGCTTCCCACGCATTCGACATAAGACCGTTCGCTCAACTATTCTTCCCGAACGAGATATCCGTACCCAAGGAATCCGAGTCCGTCACCTCGGAACAGAAATGGGAAACCGGCGTCGTCATCGAGGCCGGCGTGGAAGCCTTTTTCATATCGGAATTCCTTCCGCTGCAGGCCGGATTCGGATTGGGTTTTAGGTCAGCACAGAGCACCGAAGACTCTAAAGCCACTCCGGCAGCCCTCCCCGTGTGGGGAGTCCTTTCATTCGGGCGCATTCAGGAGGACAGCTTTTTTTCGCCTTTCGTAGCCCTGAGGGGCGGTTACCTGATTCCGCTCTCCGGAGATGACGCCTGGTGGGACAGTCCCGTAAACTTCTTCGCCAATTGCGGCATAGGCACCGTACTGCCCATGGGATTCACGCTAGAAGCCACTGTCGACTACTCCTCCATGCAAAAATCCTTCCCCGACGACGACATCAAATACAGGGTTCCCTCATTCCGCGTAGGAATCCTGCTCGGCTTCAACATCGAAATATCTCACAGCAAGATTTACAAGCCGCACGAATAGACTTTATTTGCGGTTTCTCCGCAAAACGCCCGTCCTGACGGTGACAATTTCCTTGTGTCCGTCATCGAACGTAAAGTTGATTCTCCAAATATAGACGCCTGTACCCACCTTGCGCCCCTTATTGGATTGCTGATCCCAATACAAGAAGCTCTGCTTGGAACGGTCACCGTTTTCACGCAGCGGGTCGGACATTTCACCATCATAGCCGAATTTCTGTTCCATGTGGTTCACATATACCGAAATTCCGTCAAAGATATAGATGTCCGCCGTGTAGGGCGCCATCACATTCACACGGATTGCAGAAAGCGTATCAGGGAGTTCTTCCCACCTAAAGCCTCCCGGAGAAATCCATTCTGCAACATTCCCTACTCCGCTGACAGACTGCAACGGCTTGATTTCTGTGATATAGATGGCTCCATCCATACCCTTGATTTCGACACCGCCACGCCCAGGCGCATTGCCGGCGCCATCCTCAAAGGCAGCATTTGGATTAGTACGCAGGCAGAACCCAGTTTTTACTACAAAGTCGTCGAGAACAAGCGTCCACTGCAAACCGTTTGCATCAACTTTCGGAGTGGTGCTCACATTCAGCGCATACGTGGCGGTATCGTCGCACGAAGTCGAATAGCGGAACAAGTCCATCCACCCATCTTCATCGCCGGCGCTCCGGATAGGTTCAGATACCATCACGACAAGCGTGTCGGGAGGCGTTTTCGAATGAGGGTTCATGTACTTTTCGAGATTGAGTTTTCCCTGGCGTTTAACTGCCCTGACAGGGACCGCCCCCACCTTGTCAATCAACGCCACGTTTTCCAGCTTCGTAGATTTAGACGTCATGAAGCTCAGGTAAGGCACGCGCACAGAATCCGCCATGGTCAAGCCATACCGGAAGGGCTCATTGATATTTGCTTCAATCCATTTTGCATCGTTCCCGTTCTTTGCAATCGTAGACTGTTCCGCATAGCGCCATTCACCGCGATTGGAATTCCAGAAAATCGAATCAATGCTCAAGACATCGTTATCGCTTTCGCTATTGAAATGGATGCGCACAAAGTCGGCCTTGCCATCCAAATCCGAATCATAGATTTCCGCCTTGTCGGCAATGAGCGAGAATTCGATAGAATCGCGATGGTTAAGTCCCGGGGGATTCTCCGGGATGGAATCCGGCACGAACACCTGGACTTCGCAGGCCCCCGTAACAGAATACCCGCTGTTAAGGTAGCGAACTGTCGCCCCTCGCCCATCGGATGCTCGCAAGTAATAGTGTATAACAGAATAGTCCTGCGAACTGGCATGGAAAGCGACATTCCACGTGTCGTTTTCTATGGAGTATTCCATAGGCACCGTCTGGAAAAGAATATCCCTGGAATCCTTGTAGTATAGCACTACATTATCTATCCCGTCGCTATCGCTGATGCGGAAGGTGAACGTCTTGATATCCGTCGTAGAATCCTCGCAGGCAACAGAGAGCCGTTCAACAATAGGAATATCGTTATCGACGAATATGGTGTACGGTTCCATGGACGGGTCAGGGATTCTCGGAGCCTTGCCCGTCTGCCCGAGACTGTCAACCGCCGTCACATAGAAATCCAACCCCGGAGAAACGACGAGGTCTGCCGGCACCGTAAATTCCCAAAGGCTGTCGCTGACATGGGTCAGCGGATATCTCGAAAAGCCTCCGTATATGGAACCAGTTGTCCGCAAGTACACATCCGCAGAAACCAGTTTCTGCATAGACTTGATATAGACACCAAGCGTAAGCGGAACGTTTGAAGATTGCGTATTTTCTATCAGTTTCCAGGTATCATCCGTAAGGGAAATCATCGGTGGGGTCGAATTTTCGCTCCACTGGGCTGTATCGCTTGCCGTAATCTTGTTGAACGTCATGCTGATGGCCACATCGTGCGTCTGGCCGTCCTGCAACGTATCGGGAGTCTGGTAGCAAACGAGATACTGCGATAGGATGTTTTCACGGATAACAGTATAAAGACCCGCAAGTTCGCTCGCATCGCTAGCCATGGAGAACGTGCCCCCCGTATTCCTGGCAAGTTCCAGCAGCGGGTATTTGATATCGGACTCAAGCGCGATTGAATAGATGTTGGTATTATTCATGTTGGCATATTCAATCGTGGAATTAATATTCTTCCAGCCACAATTATTGGCGCCATCCGAAAAGACGATAACTGCTGTCGGGTTAATCTCGTTCACGACTTGCGACACCCCGACATAAGTCCCCGAAATGATATTCGTCAAGCTCCCGTTGGGCTTTATGCTATCTATGGCATTTTGCAATAGGGATTTATTGGCGGTCATGGTCTGGTGGACTATCACAGAATCGATAGTGATGGAATCCTTCGAATCGGCAGCAGCACCGGGTTTCAGTATCTTGACGGTGCCGACGAAGCCAATGATGGCAGTCCTGTCGTATGGTCCCATCCTGTCCACGAAATCGCGCATAGCCTCGATGGCCTTACTCATGCGATCGTTGGTTTTCATCGAAGTGCTCTGGTCTACAACGAGAGCGACCGAAATGCCGGTAACCTTCTGAATGCTCGTTACCTGCGCATTGATCTTTTGACCATCCTCGGTCAAGACCAAGTCACGCGAAGTCAGTCCGTTAAAGGCATGTCCGTTCTGGAGGTCCGTAACGGAAACCTGCGCACATATCTGAGGGTAATTGTTCAAGTCGAGTTTCGATATCTGCACCGATGGCTGTGCCGCAGTATCTATGGTGAAAACCGCCCTGATGGAACACACGGAATCTTCCTGGAACACGGTTGTCCTGCTTTCATTAGGCTTGTCGATATCAAAATCGCCCTTGATAGAAGCCCAGTTCTTGAACCTGTAACCTCCATGCGGCCAGGCATTGACGACAGTCTTTGTCCCCGGACTGACAGAGACCTCCCCTGACGGGTGGATAAGACCGCCCTTGGAACTTTCAACATTCAACTTGTAGGGCGTCGAAATCCACGCCTTAAAAGACTTGTCCGGAATAATGTTGGTACTGTCCTGAAGAGACCAGTAGAGCGGTTCCCCCGCCGCACCCTTGACAAGCAGGCTCGTCGACCCTTTTACCTTGCTCTCGGCAGAACCATTCTTGAAGGTTTTGTCGTCCCCGTAATCCCGGAAAAAAGCGCAAAGCGAATCGACCGGCTCGAACCGGACGACATAGGCGTTGGTGTCGGGCGGAGTCCAGGTAAAACGGATTGCCGACTTGGTAGATTCGCTATAGTAGTTGTCCTGGAAGTTGAAGGTCTGCTTTGTACTGGTAAGCGTGTAAACCTGGCTCTGCTTGAACACGGCCTTCAATTCCGCATCGCCGTTGATTGCTGCGAACGTGTATGGCGCATCAAGGTCATCCACCGCAGGCGCACCGAAAACAACCTTCCAGTTAGAGAAACGGTACCCTGAATCCGCCACAGCCCCAATCGAATACTTGGAACCGGCATAGGCATCCGCATACCCCGTATCCGGGACAGCCTTCCCGTTCCCTGCGGAACCAAGTGTAAGTTTGTACGGCAGTGTCGCATAGCTGATATAGAAGGGGTTATCATTCTTTTTGTACCTGTAAATGACAACAGCTACGGTATCCCCGGCAGTGAGATCCAATACGTTTCCATTGGAACCGAGGAACCTCCGCGAAACAGACAACGTTTCATAAGTGGTATTTTTATACTGGAGGTAATAGAGGGAATCTTGCTGCATGTTGTTCGAAACGACAATTTTAAACGTCCCTGTACTCGGGGCGACAAAAATGAACCTGACACCTAGATGCCCGTGAGAAACCTTCCTCGCATAGTAATTTTCGGTAAAGTTGTATAAAGTAGGCGTGGCGGTAATGTTATAGATTTCGCCCGGCCTGAAAACCGCCTTTACATTGCAATCACTGAGAACATGCATTATCCGGGTCGTTTCACTCTTGGCGTTTTCGATATCGCAGGAACCCGACACCGTTTCCCAGTGGGAAAACATGTAATCTGAATCCGCAACAGCGTAAATTTTAACGGAATCGTCTTCCATAACCTTGGTGAACATCCTCGACACGGCCGTATCTGCAGTGACAGAGTCAAGTGCAAACTTATAGCCCATGGAATCAATGGAAACCACTCCCTTGCCCGTATGCGAAGCGCTTATGGAATGCGTCTTGGATTGCCAAACAAGCAAGGTATCCCTCATGAAGACATTGGGGTAAGTCCTAGGATAGAGGAGGATATAGTTTCTTGTATTGGGTTCGGTTTCGTAGAAACACCTATGGTTATAGCACTTCCTTCCCTTGGAAGATGTTTTCGTGAAAGTAGAATCCGTGCCGAAGTTTAGGATTCCAATGTTTTGATCGATAAAGTAGAAATGTGCGGACTGCGTCCCTTTAGCGTCAATGTAGAACCGGATTCCGTAATGGGAGAGATCGGATGACACATAGGGAACATAAGAACAGTTCTTGTCATAAGTGAACTTCGTCGGCTCTTCGGGCATTTCATAAATGGGGAGAACCCGGGTTACCATCCTTATGGTGGCAGAATCCGTCAACGGAATAAAACCTGTCGAATCAAGCTCGGCATCGACGAACATTCCCTGACCAGAAACGAGTTCCCACCTGACAAGGTTTTCTCCATAATGGAGCCGGTTGCGAGCCGCAATGGAGATGGTATCGCCAATGGACGACGTCAAAGACGTCGAATCCCCCTCAATAAGAATATTTGCGGAAGCCCCCACGGCAAAAGCCAAGGAGCATAGAATAGCCTTTACTAAAGCACCCACTTTTTCCCTCTTTACCCTAATCACCCAAATGCCGCCACCCATAGCGGCATTACTAACAAAATATATATATTATTTTACGATTGTCATAAAATTTTAAGAAAAAATGCCCGTTCCCCGAAAAATCGGGAAAACGGGCAAATTTCGCTAAAAAAACGTTATTAGCAATGGCGCGAGCGCCTTACTACACTACCATTAGTAGTTTTCCGCGGTGACTTCGAAGAAGGACTGCGGGTGAGCGCAGACGGGGCATGCGGCCGGGGCCTTGGTGCCCACGACGATATGACCGCAGTTGCGGCATTCCCACACCTTGACTTCGCTCTTCTCGAACACGGCAGCAGTTTCCACGTTCTTGAGGAGGGCGCGATAGCGTTCTTCGTGGCGCTTTTCGATAGCGGCAACCATGCGGAACTTCTTGGCAAGGACAGTAAAGCCTTCGGCTTCAGCGGTCTTCGCAAAGTCTTCGTACATGTCGGTCCATTCATAGTTTTCACCATCGGCGGCGGCCTTCAGGTTTTCGGCGGTGTCACCGATACCTTCGAGTTCCTTGAACCACATCTTGGCGTGTTCCTTTTCGTTGTCGGCAGTCTTGAGGAAGAGTTCGGCGATCTGCTCGAAGCCATCCTTCTTGGCGCGGCTAGCGAAGTAGGTGTACTTGTTGCGTGCCTGGGATTCACCCGCGAACGCGGCCTGGAGGTTCTTTTCGGTCTGGGTACCAGCGTACTTGTTTGCCATATTGCATCCTTTGTGTGTATTGTGTTTCTTGTCCTGCTAATGTAGATTATTTTGGCTCCAAAAGACAACACCTGGCTCCAAATAATACGGAGTGTATAATTTAGAATTTAAAATTGAAATTATTTATTAATTTTACGCATTTTTTATCATTTTTAAGCATTTTTGTATAATCAAAATATTGACTTCGAGGTTTAACAAACCTATTTTATAAACATGAAATCAATACTCGAATACAAAGATTACCGCGCCTACATGCAGGACTATTACGATTACCGTAAAAGTCATGGAGCATTTTCGTGGCGCGAATTTTGCAAGCTCGCCGGATTCACGTCGCCGAACTTTTTGAAGCTCGTTTGCATGGGGCAAAGTAGCTTAAGCAAAATCAAGATTGCTCCGGTTGCAAAGGCCATGGGCCTCGTCGGATACGAGAGCGAATATTTCAGGCAGCTCGTTCTTTTCGGGATCGCCGAGACAGACAGCGCCAAGAAGAATGCGCTTATCGAAATGGACAAGATTGCCCGCGAACACAAGGTGCGCGTGATTGACAGCGACGCCTTCCAGTATTATGAATCGTGGAAATACCCCGTTGTGAGGGAACTCGCCCCGATGATGCCCGGAGCCCAGCCTCGGAAAATCGCCGACGAGTGCAAGGAATACGTATCTGCCGAAGAAGTGCGCGACATCCTCGCCTTCTTGGTGAAAGCCGGCTTCCTCAAGAAGGACGGCGACAAAGTCTACACCCAGACCGAGAAGGCCGTTATCGGATCTGCAGAAGCGCTCCCTATCGCCATTCGCGCCATGCACAAGGAAATGGGCAACATGGCCGTGCGCGCCGTAGACCGCTACAACGCGAACGAACGCTACTTCACCGGGATGACTATCGGCGTGAACGAAACCAACTACACGCGCATCGTTGCAGAAATCGATGCCTGCGCCAAGAAAATCGCAGCCATCGCGAACGAGAGCGACAACCTGAACCAGGTCTACGGCCTGAACTTCCAACTTTTTCCATTTACAAACAAGATAGAAGGAGCGAACCATGCTTAACCTCAAGAAGAATCTCTATATCGCAAGCGCCCTCGCCCTTTGCGCACTTTACGCCTGTTCCTCGGATGATTCCTCCATAGCGGGCTCCACTACCATTCCGAACGCAACTGCAGATAATGACTCCATTGTCTTTGAAGGCGACAAGCCTATCATTCCCGAACTCACCGAACTCCGCGGAGGCGAAGATTCCGCCCTCTACACAAAAGCAATCTCCTTCAAGACAGAACCGGTCTCATTGAACAGCGACATGGACAGCCTTGATGTCAAGCTCTACGACAAGGAAAATGGAGCGGCAGCGACTTGTACCGCAGGCGACCAGTCCTTCAATGCTAAATTCAAGATGGAATCAAGATACGGCTATATTTTTAAGACATTGACTATGCACAATGTCGGAACCGCCTGCGACAGCATTCTCCAGGAGTTCCAGGATGCATGCAACACCAACCCGAAAATCACCGTAATTGGCGGTTACAGCGGCTTCTGCACTTCAACGGGAGATTTGTACGCCTTCTGCGCCGATTTCAGCCACGTTACAATGGAATGCTCTGAACCCGAAGCTGACGGGACAAAGAAATGCCATGTAAAACGGGATTCCACGACAGCTCTCGACACGAGCAGCTTTATCCAGGACTTCGTAAAGAAATCTGAAAGCGTCTGCACAGACATTGCCGCCGGCAAGCTTGACGTTTCTGACTTTGACCCCATTGAAGATTACTGGACTCCCGGGCATAACCCCATTGACCACCTCGACACTGGCAACAAGGGTGAACCAATCGATACGACATCGTTCACTCTGGAAAAATATGCGGAGCAATTCGCGGATATTTCCGAAGAAATTACGTTTGACAGCCTCGTACTCGCCTACCGCATCCTGCCGACAAGCGAAATTGTTTTCGATACGGGTTCATATACCATCAGGGAACCCTCACCCGCCGAAGTCGCCAAGTACTTTCCGATGACAACAGCCATTACCGGAGAAAATTTCAACCCCGAGCACTGCGATATCTACACAGTCGCCACGCCAGGGTTCCAATCCTTAGCCATGATTCTGACACATATCGAATATGAATACGTCAAATACGCGCTTATCGTTGCCGGCGGAGACTGCAAAAAAGACGATGACTTCGCGCAAGTATTCCTTATAAAAGACTGTACAGGGGAATTCGATGAGTATGCGATGACATCTGCAGGTGCCGACTTCTTCGAAAACACTCCATGGACATGCGACGAGAACGGAGTGCCCCCCGGCAAAGAAAACGGCCCCTACGGCGAATGGTACCGCGCCGACTTGAAGGAATAAAAGGAAACCCTCGCTTGCGCGAGGGTCCTTTTTTTGATGCGGGTATGAAGATTATCTTGAAATCGTAATCGGTTTTGCCTCGCGGTAGCTGCCAGTAGAAACCTTCACGATGTATGTTCCGCGGGGCATTCCACGCAGATCGAACGCATGCATGTGCGAGCCAGCCCGCTGCAAGCCCGTGACCTGCTGGTCCACAAGCGCCCCGAATCCGGTAAACAAGCCTATCTTCACGTTGTCGTTTTGCGGGAGCGTGTATTGCACATTCAAGATGCCGTTCCTATATGCGAGATTTATGTGCATCGCCGGACCTTCCAGGCCATACATGAGTGCGGTCGTCCCTTCACCACTCCCCTGCTCGTTCGTGATGGTTACCTTCACCTTGAACAGAACTTCCTTGCCGTTGTAGGAGAGCCCCTGCGTGAAGCTGTAGGTTTCACCGTTGCTCACACGGTTCGGGTAATGCCCAATGGAAAGCGTTCCGCCCGCAATATCCGCCTCGCTAAAGATATAGGCACTTTCGCCCCATTCCACAACCGAGCCGTTCTTGCCAAACCAGTGACCGTCTCCCGTGGCAGTAGACGTCGTATTAGTACCGCCATCCGGTTCTAGCGCGAAGAAGGTAGCCTGCGAAATCGTCGCTTCGGTAAGCCCAAGTTTGGAAGCCACATCCTTCACGTCGAAAGTCGCCTTGACTGTCGCATAGTTGTCGTCTATCGGGAGCGTCACGTTCATGGAGTAGGTGGTCGTCTCGCCCACCACGACAACGCTGCTGGAACTTGCGGGAATCTGCGAGCTTGAAGACGAGGTAATTTTGCTTGAGGAAGAAGATGCCGGCACACTCGAAGAAGAAGTCGGCTCGGGGCTATCGCCAATCTCAGGCCAGGCGTAATCCAGTTTAAAGTCATTGTAATACTTGGTATACGCATCGCCAGCACCGCTGATTCCAGTTTCAAGTTTCAATTTGTAGTCATAGTGCTTCTTTCGGATGTCCGTATTGCCCGTATACTGATAATCGGTATTCACGACCACGGCAAAGACCATCTGCGTCCCGCCTGTCGAAGACGGAGTTTTGTCGAGGCGGAGCGTCACCGAGCCCTCGCCGGTAATAGGTTCGCTGTAGACCGGCGTACCATCTGTCGCTCGGTAGCAAATCAAGAAGTTCATGTTGGTGTTGTTCGAATTGCTGCCGTTCGGGTAGAAACTGACTGTCACCTGTTTGGCACCGCTCTGCACCTTGAGCGGGATGTAGTTCGCGCCCGACCACCCCGGAGTAATATCCTGATTCGGCACCAAGTAATCGCCGCTTGCAGTCACGCTCTGGTAAGGCGTCATTTTCCAGGTGTAGCTGTAATTTCCGTTATCCCAGTAGTCCTGTTCCCAGTAGGTATTGCTCCCGAAATTCTGGTTCAACAGACTCTTGATTTCGTTCGACCACTTTTTCATATCGAGCAGGGCGAGCCTTGCACGGAATTCCGTAATCAGGCGGCGCACCCCCGCTTCGCCAAGGCCCTTGTCGAGAGCATAGGTTTCGAGCAGGTACTTTGTCTTGCCATACGCATTCCCGTAAATCCAGCGCACAGAGCCCGTACCGAGCCATGTTCCCAGGAATGTGGGGAAAATGTTGCTGTACTGCGCACCGCCCAGAAGCGAGCGCTGGTTCTTGCCCGTGACGCCACCATTGTCCGCGCCGCCGCCCGGACCACCGAACGTGCCGTCAATCAGCCATCCCGAATAAGTTTCAATCGGCATGAAGGGTGCGATGAGCGTTGCCGCATTCAGGAATCCCATACCACTGTAAACGCCATCCCTATGGCTGAACATATCCTGCTGAATCCAAGTATTGCCCGCCTCCTGAAACCAGTGAGCATCCTTTGCGCCAGGGTACCCGTTCGTCATGGAATGGATACCCTCATGAATCATCGCGTCCATTTGCGCCACGCGATCGCGATAGGGGCAACTCGTATTGAAACTGTAGAGCGGATAGAACGACGCCGCAACCGCCGTATAGCCCGCGACCCACGTTTGCCAACCGCCTGTAGTGTCCGTCTTCGCGCCGCCCGCGCACGTGCCCGAACCGTAGTAATAAACTGCGCTGTACTGGCCTTCCTGCGCCTGCGCATCGGGAGCCCAACCCATCACATCGTACAGGTATTCAAAATCGGTATCGTATTTTTTGAGAATGCTGTCAATCGTCACGTCGGTAATGCGCGAGTCGCGATCTGCACCCCAGTAGAAGGCCCACCACTTGCCGGCCTTTTTACCCGTAACACCCGAGCAGTTGTTGTTGAACTTGGTCGGGGGTTTAATTTCGCCCAGGTTCGATTTCGTATCGTAATCCAAGTCGCTGCGGTACCCAGGCCAGGTGTAGGCATCGCCATCCGCAGCAATGCCATCCGTTGCAAACAGCGCCGCCACCACAGCAGCGCCCATCAATCCCATACACTTTTTCTGCATAACACACTCCAGTTTTAATGCTATGCAAGAAATAGATTTAAACAACTGGATATCCAAGGTTTTTAACGCCCCGGCGTGCAGTTTCCGTGTTGCAGGTGTGTAAAAATTTTTCGAATTCGCGCCCTATCCATTTACGAAAAACGCTTTCCCTTTTCGGCGAAATTAATGTATATTTATACCGTACTTTCAACGGAGACTGGATGTTATCTAGTAAATCTTGGTTCATTGTTTAAGGCCTTGGGAGACTTTTCCTAGGCTGTCTTCCAAGGTGATTTTTGCCAAACCGTAAAAATTAAACTGGAGATAAACAATGAAAAAATACACCATCCGCACGGAACAGCCGTGCGATTTTAAAGCAATTGAAAACCTTACCCGCGAAGCATTCTGGAACGTCTACCGTCCCGGTTGCACCGAGCATTATGTGCTTCACTGCTACCGTGAGAGTCCCGACTTCATCCCGGAACTTTCGCTCGTCCTGGAAGTCGACGGAGAAATCGTCGGACATGTGATGTACGCTTGGTCGCATATCGACGCCGATGACGGTCGCAAAATCAAGATGATGACCTTCGGGCCCATCAGCATTCGCCCCGATTTCAAGCGGAAAGGCTACGGGAAAATTCTCCTGGACCATTCCATGGAACTCGCGAAAAAGATGGGAGCCGGCTGCCTGCTCATCGTGGGCAACATCGATTTCTACGGCAAGAGCGGTTTTGTGCCCGCACTCACCAAGGGAATCCGCTACGCCGACGACCCGGAAGCCACCTACTTCTTGTGCAAGGAACTGGACGACGGATTCTTGGACGGAATCACCGGTTCGTACCACGACCCAGAAGGTTACTTTGTCGCAGACCTGAACCCCGAAGCATTCGAGCAATTCGACGCGGAATTCCCGCCTAAAGAAAAACTCAAGTTGCCAGGGCAATTGTTCTAAATAAAGTGAATTAGAATCAAAAGTGGTATGTGCAGATTTTGCACATACCATTTCTTTAGCATGCCAAAACACCCCGGCCATAGTTCTTATGGTCGGGGCTTTTTGCAGTTCTGAAAAAGGTTACTTGACGTTAATCACGCGGTTCACGTTACCAACGCGAAGCACGTAGCGGCCGGCTCTCGGAGCAACCATGTTCAGCTGACCGTTAGCAGTTCCGCTGGCGATAATTTGGCCAAGCATGTTGCCCAGAGCATAACGGGTGTTCTTGGAAATTCCCGTTACAGAGATGTTCTTGCCCTGCACCAGAACGCTGTAGCTAGACTTTGCAACTGCAGGCGTAATGGACTCGGTGCCAGGAATCACGACCGGAGTGTAACCGCCAACTTCTTCAACGCACTTCAAATCTTCGATCCAGAGGGAAGTATCGAACATGTCATTAGTCACTACGAAACGGAAAGCCGTTGCAGCATCAAACACCGGCGTCGTGGGGATTCCCGCCTGCCACGAGTTGCTCACCATCCAGCCCAAGTCAATATTCACGGTTTCCCATTCCGGAGCATACGGCATTTCTACAAAGGGATAATCCCAAACGCCTTCACCGAAATAGTCTACGCTTGCATTCCAGTCGTAATAAAGAGTAAACTGGTGGTTAGCGCCCTTGTACTTGTAGCTCACCATCTTGCACTTGGTCAAATCAACGCTTGCATCGAAGGTGTATTCAGCGCGAATGTAGGGGGCGTAATCAAAGCCCGTTCCCACGGTATCGAGCTTCATGTTATCCATCTTGATGGTGGTTTCGGTAGAATTGTCGGTAAAGGTGGAATTGCCCTTATCGCCCTGTTCGTCACCATAGTCGTCAATATCGCTTGTGGAGCTCCACTTGCCAGAGATTTCACTGGACTTGCCGTAAGTCACCAAGTTGGGAAGTTTGTCCGTAATTTCGGTTTCCCAGTTCAGCTTCTTTTCGTAAGTCGTCTTGGCAGGCAGAATGTTTGTCTTGATATAATTGTCAACGTCGTTGTCTTCGAGGAAGGGCTTTTCTACATCCCACTTGGCGCAAGAAATTTTCTTTTCGGCGGTCCAAGCGAGGAACTTTTCAAGTTCCGTCTTGTAGCTTTCTTTGGTGAAGATTTCGTCGATGCCACCCCATTCGGTCACAAACACGCTGAGGCCTGCGGCCATTGCATCGTTGGAGCTTTTCAGGTGACTTTCTGTCTTATGAAGGTTGGCATAGAAATGGTACGTGTAGGCCACGTTCTCGTCGGCCAGCGGAGCCTTCACGGCCTCCCCCGCCATCGAAGACCACATGGGGGTACCGACCACCACCAAGTTTTTAGAATGCGGGCGAATTGCGGCAATCACCGTATCGGCATAGGCCTTCAAGTCATCCCAAGATTCGCTAACGGGTTCGTTATAGATTTCAAAAATCACATGAGGGTACTTACCGTAACGTTCCGCCATGCGGCCAAAGAAATCGGCAGCGTCTTTTGCAGTAAAGCAAGTCTTGTTGTCGTTAAATTCATAGGTGGGTTTGACACCCTTATGAATGCAATTGTAGTAGCCACCTTCGCTGTGCCAGTCAATGAGCACATACACGTCGTTTTCAATTGCGGCCTGCACCACGGAATCCATCTGGGATTCAAAATATTCGGGGCGAGTCATATAGCCACCATGTCCCCAAGGCGGAACGGCACCCATTGCAGAACGGATGAGTTCAACATTCCAGGAACCCACCAGCGTATCAATAAAGGTATTGCCGTAAAAGCTGCTGCCATAGGGCCAATACTGGCTCCAAGTAAGGCTCATACCGCGCACTTGAACTTCTTTGCCGTCGGTAACGCCATCCACACTACCGTAAATGCGGCCTTCGCCTGCGGCGTTTTTACCAGCCTGCAAAGCACCATATTGGCTTACCGGGCCCACGCGCTTCGGCTGAATGGTCGCAAAGGCGTTGGCAGCAATAGTCGCCACAAACACGGTGGTCGCCATTGTAACTTTTAAAATATTCATTAAACATCCCTTTTATTTGTTGGTTAAAATTCCATGCCAAGGCTAGGCCAGGTACTTGGGGATATCCCGTCTAGTCTGATATTGTCAAGGAAAAGTTCACAATCTCTGTTGACCATAAAGTTCAAGGTGTTTACAGCAACGAGTTCCGTTCCAAAGTCATCGGCGGTAATGGTAAAGTGTTGCCAATCCTCGGACAGTTCGAGCGAAGCCGTTTCGTGATATTCACGCTCGCCTTCGGGGCTGCGCTTGGTAATTTGCAAGTAAATTCTACCGTTGCCCTTGGCATCAAAAGAAATCGCCTTAGTCGCACGAAGGTCGTAGAACGAGGGCATATCCTTTTCGTCAAAATCGTCACCGATGGCAAAGCCTGCCACGCCATAGTGGCCTTCTGTTTCTTCGTCAATGTCAAAAATCAAATGTAAACTGTGGCCATCCTTGGCGCTATCACCGGCAACAAGAATTCGATCGTCGCCAAGGCCTCCGCTGACGCGGCTTCCGCCCCCTTGCAAGGAATCGGTGCATATAAACCACCAGCCTTGACCAAAGCTTTTTCCGATAAGGGTCCGGCGGCTTTCCCAGTTTTCAAAGTCTTCAATGACGGTAAACACGCTATCGCCAATATCGATGTTATTCGTGGCAGGAGTCTCTTCGGAACCCGTTTGCAGCTGGTAGGCAAATTTGCCAAAGTCGCCCTCTACAAAAGCATAATGCACGCCTTCAGGCACATTCTCAATGACAAAAGCGCCATTTTCGTCGGTATGGGTCTGCTTATCCAAAACACACACCGAAGCCCCTTGGACAAACCTGCCGCGGCTTGCGATGGAGCCCTTAAGGGTTGCGGTCATTCCCGTTTTTACCACTTGGGTCTTGATGTTTTTCGCCGGAATCCAGCGCATGGCCGACAGAGAATCACCGAGACTCGCCTCTACAAGGAAGACGCGCTCGTCGATTTTTTCGACCCCGATTGTGCCATTTTCGTTTAAGGTGTCGGCATCCACAATGGTCATTCCGTCGTCATGCATCGTCCAGAATCGAGCGATGCCACGCGATAAAGGCTCGCCATTGGGCTTTGTGAAGGTGATTGCCACGACTTCTGTTTCGCCCGCTTCGCTCCCTGTTCCATTAGCGACTTTCGCGTTATCGGAACAACCAACAAAAGCGGCAAATGCGGCTGCAAAAATGGGGCGAATTTTTCTGATGCAATTCATTACTTGACCCCCTTGGCGCGAGGAACCAACTGGAAGCCCACATGACACACACGGTCGGGCTCCCGATCTTCACGAGCAATCGCGAGAATCTTTTCGCGAAAAGAAGCGATTTCTGCACGAACCTTTTCAAAGCCTTCTTTAGAAAGGCTGCACGTAACGCTGGTAATGCTCCGGTCATCGCTGGTAAAGTCGTCATAGACTTGGGCATTGATTTCCAGATTTTTCAAATGATACTTGCGAAGAATAGTCGACCGTACTCGGGGAGGGGTTGCCACAATAGGGTCTGCAACGCGATAAGTCCCGTCTTTCTGGAGCACCACAAAACCAGCTTCGGTCAAGTAATCAATACCGCTTTGGACCTGCGGCGCACGCAAAACAGGCGTAAACATACGGCCAATTTTATCGGCCGAGACACCCGCAGGGAGCAACGGCAGCAAGTCTCGCAGCACTGGATAGTACCATTTGGAGAAAAACTTGAGGGCACCATCTTGCAAAGCCAATTCTTTATTGCGACTTCTAGCCGAGAGCAATTTTTTCAGGAGAACTTCGCGACGGTCGATGTCGCGTTCATTGCCAAAATTCACCAAACCCACAAAATATTGGGATTCTTCGTCATTCATGGACCAGGCTTTTGCAATGAGCTTGGCGTTAGCGAGCGACAAGGGGCGACTTCTATCCAGAATTCTACTAAAGAACGCCGAGCCCGACACGCCTGCAGCCTCTTGCACAGAGCGTATCGAAAGGCCCTTTTTCTGCAGCATTTCCAAAACGTCCTTGATGTATTCCCGATAATCGAAATACATAAAAACACTTAATTCTATTTTTACAGACTTTTTGGAAACACTACTCATACCCTTAAATATACAATATTTAGCACAAAAGTCAATATACGTACAAATATAATTACACAGATATTGGAAACACTCTTTTTTGCTAAAAATTCGGTAAAATTCGCCCATTTTCACCTAGGTGTGGACAAAAAAGTCAACAGATTCGTAAAAATTGAGCTTTCAACAGGTCAAACCGATATTTATTTATAAAGAAGACATCTCTTCAAAAGGAATAGAACCCTTTATTCAATTCTTTCGGTTTAAAGAGGGAAAGTCTGTGCTCCCGAGGGTACGAAGGTTCGCTTATTCGACCTGCAAGGCAACCTCGTCCGTGAATTTGGCGAAAGAGGCGGAAATCTTGCGGGTATCCGCGCCGGCAAATTGACCGCGGTATTTGTCAGCAGTTGCGGACAAAAGCTCGGTCACAAATCGTTCAGCTAGACCGGACTCTAGAAATAGAATCGGAATAGCAAAGCAGCAAACTGCCTTAGCGCATATTCACTTTCAGCAGTTTGCTGCCGCTTTTAGCGATGTAAACGCCCTGATGCAAACCTTGCAGAGAAAGTTCTGAAGAACCGCTACGGAGCATGTTGCCGTTTGTATCGAACAACTTGATGTTTCCGGTTGCATAAAGCATAGTTCCTTCGCGGCGGAGATTGGGAGCATTCCATTTTGCCATGCCCCGACGGAACGTTTCCGCTTCGATTATGCCGGTCGTTCCCTCCACAAAATCTTCCACGTGGGTGATTCCCTTGTTCACGTAATCGCCAAGCCCGTAAGCCTTGCGCATAATGTTCAGCACTTCCATATCGAAAATGGATCCATCGGGTTCTGATTGCCTGCGGATAATGGTCATGTTGTTTTCGCCTTCGTGACCCGTATCCCAAGCAATGGGCACCACCTTGTTTTTCTTGGCGGAATTCATCAGGTAGTCGTAATACTCGAGGCGCCCCTTGCGGTGTTTCTTGTAGGCATCGCCCGTCAACACCCCCACGCGGTCGTTCGCGCCGAATTCGCCAATAATCACCGGCACGCCCTTGTCCACAAAGGTCGTCTTCATCTTGCCAAACTGATCATCCATGCGGTCGCCCGTGCAGGGGTCACCCATCGCATTCGCCCAGGCGTTGTAACCGCAGTTGTGCACCTCGTCAGCGCCGCTCGCGAGATTGTCGCCCGTGCCCCAGTAATATTGCGGTTGCACAATGGCCCCCCAATCGGCAGGTTCGTTCATAAGCGTGTAGGTGTACGGGTCGTAATAGTGCACTTCCACCATCAGGCGGTTTTCAATTTTATCTTTCGGGAGCTTATCCACCGGCATCACTTCGCAGCTACGGTCTACGCTTGTCGAAGGCCCCTGGATAATCAGCGTACGGCTTTCGTTGTTGCCACCCGTCGCACGCACCGCGTCAACGAACGTCTGGTGGTACGTCATCAGAATTTCGGTTTCGTGCTTGTAGTTATCGTCGGTAGTAGCTGGCTCGTTCGCGCTCGCGAAAAGCAAGCGCTCATTGTAGTTCTTGAAGTGCGTCGCAATCTGGGTCCAGTACGCCTTCTGCTTGGCGTTCACCTCATCTTTCTTGTCGTCGCTGAGGTTTCCTTCAAGCCAGCCGCCGTCCCAGTGGATATTCAGGATCGTGACAAGGCCCGCGCGCATGCACATGTCCACCACCGTCTGCACCGAATCCATCCAGCTCTGGTTTATGACGCCGTCTTTCGCGTGGCTATCCCAGGCGCAGGGAATGCGGATAGTACTGAAACCGGCCGCCTTCACCGAATCGATGCAGGCCTCCGTCGGGAACTTGTTGCCCCAGCCGGTCGGGTTGCCCGGAACCTCCATCGTGTTACCGATGTTGATGCCAAAACCCATTTGGTTGAACATTTCAGTCGCGGTCGGGAGCGTTTTTGCTGCCGCAGGCACGACCAAAGAGAAGGAAGCGGCCACAGCCGCAGTCCACAAAATGTGATTATTCATAATCACCCCATACTAAACAACAGTCTAAATATAACCTTGTTGGGGCAAGATCCCCCATATCAAAAAAAAATGTTCCTTGACAAAATGTCATAGGAACACAGAATTTTTCAAATTTTTGGTGAGAAAACCTAATCCCTGAGGTTTAAAACCGGCCAATAATTTTCAGGACGCTGGTTCAGGTAGGTCAGGCGCGTCCAGGTTTCGTCGCGGAAGCAACCGCCGACCATGAGTTCGTCGAGTTTGCCCGTAAAGCCGCCCACCTCGAAATAGGCGCGGACATCGCCTGTATCGCTCCAGTCAGAGGGTTCCAGCGAAAACGAGACCTTCGTATCGTCCCAATCCGCGCGGGAAGCTTCGGCCTTAATTTCCGTGTCATTCAAGTAGAAAAGCGACTGTACAAAAGCGCGCCTGCTGAACGCCACATAGGTCCACTCGCCCGCCTTGATTCCATCCATCCCCGAAGTCCAGGAATACTTGTAACTTGCGGTATCCTGAGCATTAGAGGAGTCGGCGACATGATAGAATTCTACGACAAAGCCCTGTTCGGGAACATAGAGCAATGCGTATTCCTTGGCCTTTTTAAAGATGGTCTGTTCCTTTTCAAGCGACTCCAGCTGTACCCACAGCGAGAAACAGAAATACCCGTCATCGTCAAACGACATATTGACTTCGCGCGTTGTATCGACCTTGGCCGATTTTTTTGCATAAAACCCGCCAGCGGAATCCAACCGGATTCCAATCCCGACCGTGCCCTTATCTATCGCATCGAAATCGGTCGAGCCACCCGCAGTCCCTTCAAAGTAGCGCTTCTCGGCATAATCAGTCTGGGGAGAAACCGAATAACCGAAATGCCACACCAAGGAATAGTTGCGATTTGTCGGGAACACGTCAAAAGCATAAACAGGGCCCTGCAAGCCATCATACACAATCTCCAGCGAATCTTCCACGTTCAGGGAATCCACGCGAACCCACACCACAATTTCCTTCGATTCCCTATCATAGACATCATAGTTGATCGGGAGTTTCTTGCTGCGGCTTCCGTCCTTCGAAATGCGCACGGCTTCCCAACGGCCATAGTTTACATGCTCGAGCGAATCAAAATTGCAGTTATCCTCCGTCAGGCGGAACGCTATCGGGATGTCGGTCACCACGGAATTGAGCGTATCGGTTCCTTCGGGGAGCGCAAGCGGCGCCACAAATGTCATCGTGACAGAATCCCGAGGAATTGTAATTTCGGGTTCGTAGTTATAGGGATTCGGCACGAAAATCGCCTCGGTATCGCCCGGAGCGACGGGTACCGTATCTTGCAGCCAAAGCCTCATATCAGAAGAATCGCCATAGAAAATCCGCAATTCGAGAGAACCCGCAGGCAGGCTGTCAAACACCATTTCATCGGAACTGGCAACAACTTCCCTACGGATGGTCGTCCCCAGGACAGTCAGGATGCCCACCCTGCCCTCAGTAAAGGCTTCGTCCCCTTCAAATTTCAACACGCCCGGAGCACGCAACGTATCGCTTACGGCGACAGAATCGTCTTCCACCACGTTGATGCCGCGCACCAGGAGCCGCTTGCCCGATTTCGGATGATACGCCTCAAGCGCATAAGTGCCATCGGGAACAGAATCCAGGCGGTAACGTCCGTCATCGTCCGTCTCGGTCACAAAAGCATCAGGCAACACGTCGCCTTCCATGACATCGAAGCCTTGCGGCACGCACTGGACATCCGCATGCGCAGCAGGAGAACCGTCTTCAAATACCAAGATACCCGCGAGTTCGGGGGAACCCGTCTCGGCGCTGTTGCCCGCCACATGATCATCGGAAGAGCAGCCCCAGAAGGCCGCAATCAGGGCAACTGCCAGCACTATGTATTTGCAAGGCTTCATCATCTTCAATATAAATATAGTTTCACAAAAGCGGAATGCAAACAAAGTGACATTTTAGCCGTTGTTCACGGACAACGGCCAAATTTGCGGAAAAACGGCAATTTCGAGAGTTTTTACTGCACGTAACGGCGCTTCAGCGAGCCCGCCGTGGTGTATTTCACCACGATGACCCGCGCAGCGGGCATCTTCGCAGGCTTTTTGTAGCCTGCGAACAGCGGGCGCCCCTGCATGTCGTATATGCGGTAGAAGCCTGCTTCCGCCTCGGTCGCAATATTCAGGGACTGCGGCAAGGCCGTTGTCGAGCTGGACGACAGGAGATTCGCGCTCGACGATTCCGCGACGACACTCGAAGAAGACTCTGCGGCACTCGACGAGAGAGCTTCGCTAGAAGACGAGACAGCAGCGCCCTCGACCGCAAACGTCACGAATTCGCTCATCTGCGTAAGGCCGGAATTGTCCGTCACCACCGCCACCGCGGAATACATTCCCGGTTCCACACCCTCGACACTCACCTGATACGGAGCAGCATTCGCCGTGCCCACCAGCGTATTGCCCACATAGAATGCGACGCTCTTCACGGAACCGTCATTGTCATTCGCATTCGCGCCAAGCGTAATTGCCTCGCCCGCCTTGAACTTCGCGCCCGCTGCAGGTGCGGTCATGCTCACGCTTGCCGCCTTGTTGCTCTGGCCAAAACCCTGGTTGTATTCGGGCATCTTTCCGTAGCGCCCACCCACACCCGAGAGATTCGGGATTTCTTTCGGGAGGTTCGCAACAGTGCGCTTTTCAAAACTGTAACTCGGATTGAACGTTTCCGCCTGCGGAACACCGCTTTTTACCGTCCCGTTGTAACGGTGCTGCTGCTTGGTCCCGTTCCCGAAAGTGACTCCGCTAAAGTACACATAGCCGTAATCGCCCCATTCGGCGAGGTAGCCCTGGCCATTATCGATGTAGCTGTTCTCGTAACGCACGTAAGCCTTCGCGTTTGCGCTGTGGCCGTTCGCACCCGCCACGAAGAAGCGGTTGTAATCCACGTACTGGTTGTAGAGATGCACCTGCGAGCCATTGTTCTCGCCGGTCACCTTCGGCACGCGACCGTAGGTATTGTGCCAGTAGTTGTTCGCGTATGTCAGATGAGCATCTTCGACGAGCGCCATGTAGGGGTCAGTCCCCCAGCAGTTGAAATCATTCGCGCCGTCAAAATCCAGATAGCTGATGGTCGCGTTGTCCACGAATTCCATGTCCATGCCGTCACTGATCCACTTGTAGCTGATATGGTCCGCCCAGAACTTGTCCACATGCTTCGAAGCCGTACCGACAGTCTCGAGACCATCGCCACCCTCAATCAAATGCGGGTTTACGTCGTATATGGCGAGATTGCGGTAGATGTGGTTGCTCGCGCCCTCGTTACTGCGTACCGCGATGGCGGCACCGCGCAGGTTCGCTCCGCGCCCCATGCCCACAAGGCTCTTGTTCGCCCTGGTGGTAATCCAGTTTTCCCACTTTTGCAGATTTTCGCTTTCCTGCACAATCTGCACGCCCGCTTCCGTCAGGTCACTGCAACTGTTCTCCTTGAAGGTAATGCGGTAGAACGTGTTCGTCTTGCCCGTCACGCGGTTCTTCTCGGAGCAAGTCGTCTTGCACCAGGTGCGACCCTTGCTTTTCGCCTCAGTCACGGCATTCCTGAACTGCCTAAAATCGTACGTTCCCTCGGGCACGAGAATCGTCACCGCGTCGTTGCTCTGCAGGTACTTGCGGATGCTCGCCGAATCGCTCGCCACCACGATGTTTCCCGCATCGCCGCCGGTCGTGGAGGCTCCGAAACCTTCCGCCTTCACGTAGAACGTAAAGAGCAGAACCGCCGTCGGGTCCGTCTCCGCGCTGGTCCAAATCCACTTGGCCTGCGTGTTCGCGGCAAAGCCGTTCAGAGCGCCACCGCTCGGGAGTTTGTTGTTCGCGTAGTTGAGAGTGGTCGCGCCACCCCACTGCGAAAGGTCACGCCCCTTGTTTTTCCAGGAAGCATTCCCCACCGTAGGCTTGGATTTCCAGCCGCTGCCGGAATAGTAAGATTTATCCAAGTCGTCAACCTGCACCATCACGCCGGGAGCCCCCGTGTCGTTCACGCCGACAACCGAGATGGCATTTTCGCCCGGCAAGAAGGTCATCGGCACGAACCGCACACGCCCCGCCTGGTTATCCTCGGCAAGCAAGGCCCCGTTGTGGTAAAGCCTGTAACCGCCATCGGCAACAATCCAGATACCCGGCCCTTCGCCCGCGTTATAGGTCGCGGCCACCAGCTGCGAACCGATTTTGTCGCCGCCGCCATAGGCCGCATCGGGCGGGAGATTAACCACTTCGGTAGCGGGAATTGCTGCGTAAACCGCAGAAATCCCGAAAATCGAGACAACGCCAAACCATTTTTTCACACCCATACAATCCTCTCTTTTTGTTGTTTTCCCCAATCTAGATAAGGAAAGGTCATTTTCAAAGCAATTTATTTGGCCGGGCCCATTTCCCGTTGTTCACGGACAACGGGAAATTACAGACAACGACCCCACTTGCAAGATTTTTTCTTACATTTACGGTATGGGCGAAACGAAACCGACAAGAAAAGTCTTCGAATTTCTGGATTACCGGGAATTTTTGAAGGATTACTATAACACGAGGAAAGAGGCAAACCCCGCCTTCTCGCTCCGCGTGTTTTCGGACAAGATCGGTTTCAAGGCAAAGGACTTCATCAGCCGCGTCATGAACGGCGAGAAGAAACTTTCCACGCAAAGCATTCCCAAAGTCGCAAACGGACTACGCCTGGGCAAGCACGAAACGGAATTCTTCACCGCGCTCGTCAAGTTCAACCAGGCCGAAACCACCGAAGAGCGGAACGCTGCATTCGAAGAGATGCAGGCAGTCCTCAAGGTCGTGCGCTTTGCTGAAAAGCAGCATCTGCTGGGGCATACGCAATACATGGTCTACAGCCACTGGCGTCATCTCACCATCCGCAGCCTTATCGGCATGTACGGTTTTGACGGAGACTACGAGGCGCTCGCCAAGCAGGTGCACCCGCACATCACCGCAGACGAGGCGAAAAAATCCGTGAAGTTGCTCGAAGATTGCCAGCTCATCAAGAAAGGCAAAGACGGGAAATACGTCTTGACGGACAATGCCATTACCACCGGCGACCGCACGTCACGACTCGCCCTGCGCGGGTTCCACCAGCATTGCCTGAAACTCGCCGCCGATTCCATCGACCGCGACCCTCCGGGCAGCCGCCATATTTCGGGACTCACCCTCGGAATTAGCCAGGAAGGCTACGAGCGCATTGTGGAACGCATCAACGCATTCCGTAAAGAAATAGCACTCATCGCCGAAGAAGACGAGAGTGCCGACAAAGTATTCCAATTGCAGTTCGCGCTATTCCCCGTCGGCGGGAAATAAAAATCCCTGGCAAAGCCAGGGACGATATTTTAAGTCTAATTTTCGCTAGAAGCAATTACTTCGCAGCCATTGCTAAGGCAACTTCCAGTTTAGCCAGCGCTTCGTTGCATTCCGCTTCGCTCACGTTCAGCGGGGGCAGCATACGCAGCACGTTGCCCTTGGCGCTCAGCACCATGAGCTTTTCGGCGCGGGCGGCGGCAACGACGTTGCCTACCGGCATGGATTCATCAAGAGCAATGCCCAAGATGAGACCATCACCACGCACTTCCTTGGCAAAGCTGTATTTTGCCACGAGAGTCTTGAGGCCGGCCTTGAGCTGTTCAGAACGAGCCTTCACGTTATCGAGGAAACCGGTTGCGCAAACCTGCTTCACCACAGAAAGCCCTGCGGCGCAGGCGAGCGGGTTACCACCGAACGTGGTGCCGTGATCGCCGGCCTTGAGCTGGTCGGCAATGGCCTGGCGCATAAGGACAACGCCGAGCGGGAGACCGCCGCCGATGCCCTTCGCCATGCTCACGAGGTCCGGATTCAGGCCGTACTTTTCAAACCCGAGGAATGTCCCGAGCCTTCCGGTACCGGCCTGTACTTCGTCGACAATCACGAGGCAGCCAAATTCCTTCTGCAGGCCGTTGATGGTTTCAACCATTTCCTTCGAAAGCGTCATCACGCCACCTTCGGCAGCGAGGCTTTCGAACATGATGGCGCAGGTATCAGCGTTCACTTCGGCCTTCAATGCGGCAACGTCGTTCCAGGCGACATGCACAAAGTCACCCGGCATATTGCCGAAGCCTTCCCTGAGCGCGGGCTGGCCCGTAGCCGAAAGTGCGGCATAGGTACGGCCGTGGAAGCTGTTCACGAACGTGATGATCTTCTGCCGGTTGGTTTCACCCTTCCGGTTAAAGTACTTACGCGCCATCTTGATGCAGCCTTCGTTCGCTTCGGTGCCCGAATTGCAAAAGAACACCTTGTCGAACCCGGTCACTTCGCGCAGAGCCTTCGCAAGCTCGATCTGCGGGTAGTTCGGGAAAAGGTTGCTGATATGGTTAAAGTGGTTGAGTTGTTCGATCACCGCCTGCTTGATGCCGGCATTCTGATAACCGAGAGCGTTCACGGCGATACCCGCCACAAAGTCAAGGAACTTGTTGCCCTTGGAATCGAACAGGTAAGAGCCTTCGCCCTTCACGAATTCCACATCGGCCTTACCGTAAAGCGGCGCAATGTTTTCCTTGTCCTGCTCGAGGAAATTATCCAAGAATTGTGCCATAGTTCAATTCTCCATTAATCTGTTTTACAAAGTGTTCGGCATCCTTCCAACCAACGATGTGGATGCTCTTGAGTCCGCGACTGATGCTCTTGAAGCTTTCGCGCACCTTCGGAATCATGCCTCCGTTGATGACGCCCGTTTCAATCAGCTTTTCGGCAGCGGCTTCGCTCAGTTCAGGGATGACCGTCTTGGTATCGTCCATCACGCCCGGAACATCGCTCACCAGCACGAACTGGTCGGCTTCGAGGGCCACGGCAAGTTCGCTTGCCGCAGTATCCGCATTCACGTTCCAGCTCACGAGAGCACCGTCGGCATCGGGGCCGATAGAGATCGGGCTTACCACAGGCACAAAACCGGACGACCACAGGGTGTTGACAATCGCAGGGTTCACCTTCTTGACTTCGCCCACAAGACCGAGGTCAACCTTGCCCTGCTTCTTGACGACTTCGAAAAGTCCGCCATCGACACCCGACAGTCCGACCGCATTGCAATTGTTCGCAAGGAGCATTCGCACGAGTTTCTTGTTCACGTGTCCCGAGAGCGTCATTTCCACCATCTTCATAATAGAGGGTGTCGTGACTCGGAGACCGTCGATAAAGGTTGGTTGTTCTCGCAGCAAGGCGATATTCTCGTTAATATCCTTGCCACCGCCGTGTACAACGGCCACTTGACAGCCCATAGCCGGAAGCTTGCTGACTGCCGCCACAAAATCGGCCAACTTGGCTTCGTCGATTGCCAAGCTGCCACCAATTTTTACAACCACTTTTTTCATCGTTTGCGATGTCCTCTTAGACTTCGGCAAAAAACCGGAGCACCATTGCTCCGTCATTTGCTGAAATTTGGACGTAAATTTAGAAAAACAACCCACGCCTGCAATGTTTTTATTATATTATACCCATAAATTCAACCATCATATAAGAGGTAATTTTATGGCAATCACGAAAGTTTGGCTGGACGAATCCAGCGATGAATGCGTCTCCTGCGGCGCTTGCGAAGCTACTTGTGACGCAGTGTTCAGCGTTCCGGAAAAGATGCAGGTTAAGGAAGGCGTTGATTTCTCTGCTTACGAAAGCGAAATCAAGGACGCTGCTGACTCCTGCCCGGCCGGCGTGATCAAGTACGAGTAATCGTACCCTGTTCAAGGCATTTTAAAACCCCGTCCTCGCGACGGGGTTCTTTTTTTGCCATTCCAAGAAAGCGGCTATTCCGGTTTCGTCTCCAAGTACCGGGCCTTTATCCACTCGGGACTGCGTGCCCGCGTCTCGATGCTCACACGGTCAATCGCACCGTTCCAAGTCTCGGTTTCTATTTCGTCGCCACCCACGCGGAAAGGCACGCTCCGTTTGAGCTCGTTCGGGGCAAACGCCTGCGCCTCGCCCACGAGATCACCGTTCACGTACATTGCCACCATGCCGTCCTTCGACACCAGCACAAGGTATGCCCACTCGCCCACCGGCACTGCACTTGAATCGCCGAAGAACACCGCCTCGGGGTAGCCGGGCATGCTCTTCATCACGGCGAACGAGCCGCTATTCACTTCGTAATGCCACTGGAAACGCGACGTAGAATCGCTCCAGTAGGCGCGCTGGCAGAACAGCACCTGGTGTTCACCGTTCGGGCCGTTCCACTTTGTCCAAAGCGAAAGCGTGAAGTCGCCACCGGTCGGGTTGAGCGTATCGAGATCCAGATACTGGCCCGGCCCGAGCAATACCGCCTTGCCCTTCACGCCATCCACGTAATTCACGCTGTCCGCCAGTTTGCCGTTATTGTTGAATACCTGCTCGTCGCCATTCATCTCGATATTCACGGTAGTCCAATTCGTATCAGCCCAGCGGACATTATCGGTATGGTAAGAGGTAAACCCGTACGCATCGTCAAGCAAGGACAAGTCCGGACTCCAGAGGAACCCGCTGTAGTTTTCAAGCTGCGGAAGCACGACGGTATCGCCCGCATCTTCTATGGTGAACGGGATATAGCCCAGCACGGAGTCCCTTTCCGAATAAATTAATTCTTCCTGAACTCCAGGCGGGATAGAATCGAAACTGAACGAGCCGTCTTCCTGCACGTCGGCGCTGAGATGCGTTCCGCCAATATGGACCTTGCCCGAAACTGCACCGGAGATGCTCCCGCGAAGAACCTTGCGCGAGCCAATACGGACCTCGGTCGCCTTTCCACTCGGCGGAAGCGAGATACCCGAAAGGGAACCCGACCGTGCATACAGATAAACACCCGCAAACGCATTTATCACGCCCTTTGCAGAATCCGCATACTGGATGGCAGTCGTCCGCCCGTTTTGCAGGTAACCGTGCATGTCATTACTTGCGACCTTGAATTCGAACTGCGCATTCGAATCGGCAACGGCCTCCAGCGAATCCTCAACCGCATAACCGTTATCCCAGTACAGCGTGAGCCGTGCGGCAGGCATCTTATTGCCCTGCATGTCGACAACGGTCCCCGCAATCTTTGTCGTATCCGGTTCACGCGCAATAGAATTCCCGATATCGGTAACGCCGCCCGCGACCTCGTCCCCGTTGGAACAGGCGGAAAAGAACGGCAAGGCCAGCAGAAAAGCAGTCAGGAACTTTTCAAAAAGCAACTTCTTCATTTCCCGGCCTCCTTCCCGATTTTCTTGCTCATCGGGAACGCGACAAACATCATCTCGTAAACACGCTCCACGTTGAGGTCGTTCGATGCGCGGGCAATAATCTTCTTGCGCGCCTCCTCCATAACCTCTACGGCATAATTATAGGAGTTTTCGCTCATGGCAAGCGTCGTGAACGCGGCAAAGCGCTCGTTCTTGGGCATCGATTCCACCGCGCCGATGGCATGCTGGATGTACTCGCGCCGGATTTGCCGGAGCGCCATCGGAGGAATCTCGGTAGCATCGAGCATCTGCGAAGTTTCCTCGAAACGGCCGTCATCGAGTTTGCGGAGAAGCCCCCATTCCAAAAGGTTCTTTACCGCATCGCGCGCCTCGTCGGTCGTAATCTGCGGAGTGATCGAGCGCGCCAGAACCCTGTAATCGCCGTTCCAGTCCGAAGATGCGGCAAGTTCACGCACCACCGGGTAATACCACTTGCTAAAGTACGCCTGCTCGCGCGTCGTTACGTGCGTGAACTCGATCTGCTTGCGGATTTGCAAAATCTGCTCCCAAGCGTTTTCGCGCTCGTCCACCTGCTGCGCCTGGTTGTACTGCACCAGCGCCTCGAAATACGCCTTCTGCAACGGCTCGAAATCCATAGCCTTCGCAATCTTCTCGATGGATTTGGGCGTGAGATTGAAACGCCCGCGAATCACGTTCAGGCAGTACGACGAGCTGCTGAAACCCGCCTTCGCCGCAAAGAAACGGTGCGAAAAGACGGCCCGCATTTTCTTCTGCTCCTCGAAATAATCCTGCAGGAACTTGCGGAAGTCGTCGTAATCAAACAGATGTTCAAGAGCGATGCACATAGGCATAAAATAAATTATTTTTACACAAAAATTCAATATTTACAAAAAATTATGTGTAAATACCGTGCAATTAGCGATTATTTTTACACAATCTAAGCAATAAGCAACAAAGCAAAGCATCAAAAAAAATCAACGCTTCAGCTTCTTGAGGCCTTCCAGGCGGTTGAGCGCCTCGTAAAGGGTTTCGTCTTTCTTGGCGAAGTGGAGACGCACCAAATGGTTCACCGGTTCCCGGAAGAAGCTGGAACCCGGCACCGCGGCAACGCCCACCTTCTGCGCCATGTCGACGCAGAACTGGTCGTCACTCTCATACCCGAATTCAGAAATATCAATTAGAACAAAGTAAGCGCCCTGCGGTTCGGAGAATTTCAATCCCAGGTTCCGCAATCCGCTCGTAAACACTTCCTTCATGTGCGTGTAGTGCGCCTGCAGGCCCGCATAGTAAGAGTCATCGAAGCGAAGCGCTGTAACGGCAGCTTCCATGAGCGGGGCGGCAGCGCCGACCGTCAAAAAGTCGTGGACTTTCTTGACGCGGTCCATGATGGGTTCCGCGGCAAGCACGTATCCGAGACGCCACCCGGTAATCGAATACGTTTTGCTCAAGCTGCTGCACTCGATAGTGCGCTCGAACATCCCCGGGAGCGTCGAGATATACGTGTGACGGTGCGGCGCATAGATGATATGCTCGTACACCTCGTCCGTAATCACGTACAGGTCATACTTCACCGCCAGGGAGGCAATCACCGAGAGTTCCTCGCGGGTAAAGACCTTCCCGCTCGGGTTCGCCGGGTTGCACAGCACAAGCGCCTTCACGCCCGGCTGCTTCATCACGCTTTCCAGAACGTCGGCATCGAAGCTTAGGTCCACGGGAGAAAGCGGCACGTAGACGGGAGTCGCCCCGCAGAGGATCGTGTCGGCGGAATAGTTCTCATAGAAGGGCGAAAACAGCACGACCTTGTCACCGGGATTGCACACCGACATCATCGAGGCCATCATCGCCTCGGTACTACCGCAGGTAATCACAACCTCTTTTTGCGGGTCGTAGCGCAGGCCGCTAAAGTGGAACTGCTTGTCGCTCAGCGCCTCGCGAAAGTTCTGCGCACCGAACGTAATCGCATACTGGTGCGGCCCATCGGGGGCAATTTCGGCCAAGCGCCTCGTCAGCGCCTCCGGAGGGTCGAAATCCGGGAAACCCTGCGAAAGGTTTATCGCCCCGCAAGCGTTCGCGATGCGGGTCATTCTGCGGATAACGGAATCGGTAAAGGTCTCTGTGCGCTGGCTTAGGGGTTTCATAGCAGCCCAAATTTAAAAAAATCAACGCATATTTTCTATATTTGGGCTCACTATGTTTTCACAGCTGACCGACTCTCTAGAATCTACCCTCAAGAACCTGCGCGGGCAGGGCAAGCTCACCGAAGAAAACGTCGCCGAATCGCTGCGCGAAGTGCGCCGAGCCTTCCTCGAAGCCGACGTGAACTTCAACGTGACCCGCGACTTCGTGAAGGCCGTCAAGGAAAAGGCCCTCGGAAGCGAAGTCCTGAACTCGGTGACCCCCGGTCAGCAGATCGTGAAAATCATCCACGACGAACTTGTGGCCGTCATGGGTGGCGAAACCAAGGAAATCAACCTCTCCGGCCCCGCTCCGGTGGGCATCATGATGGCGGGCCTCCAGGGTTCCGGTAAGACGACATTCGCGGGCAAGATTGCCCTCTGGATGCGCAGCAAGAAGAAGCGCAAGCCCCTCCTCGTGGCGGCGGACGTGTACCGCCCGGCAGCTATCAAGCAGTTGCAGGTGCTCGGCAAATCCATCGGCATTCCGGTGTACGACGAAGGCCAGGGCGACCCGGTGGAAATCATCAAGCACGGCTACCAGTACGCGAAGGACAACGGCTTTGACCTCGTCATTTACGATACCGCAGGCCGCCTGCAGATTGACGAAGAGCTCATGCAGGAACTCGAGAAGGCGAAGGAAGCCGTCCACCCCGACGAAATCCTGTTCGTCGCCGACGCGATGATCGGTCAGGAAGCGGTGAACGTCGCTGAAACCTTCTGGCAGCGACTCAACTTCACGGGCGTTTGCCTCTCGAAGATGGACGGCGACACCCGCGGCGGTGCGGCACTCTCCATCAAGAAGATGACGGGCGTGCCTATATGCTTTATCGGTGTGGGCGAAAAGCTCCCCGACATCGACCTGTTCCACCCCGACCGCATGGCCAGCCGAATCCTCGGCATGGGCGACGTGGTCAGCCTCGTGGAAAAGGCTCAGCAAGTCATTGACGAAAAGGATGCGAAGGACCTCAAGAAGAAAATTCTCAACAACACCTTCGACCTGAACGACTTCTTGACGCAGCTCCGCACCATCAAGAAGCTCGGCCGCATCAAGGATATCCTCGGGCTCATCCCGGGCCTGAACAAGCTCCCGCTCGACCAGATCGACGAAAAGCAGCTGGTTTACGTGGAAGCCATCCTCAGTTCCATGACCCCGAAGGAAAGGAAGAAACCGCAGATTCTGGACGGCAGCCGCAAGAACCGCATTGCCAAGGGTTCGGGCACCGAACTGAACCGCGTGAACGCCGTGCTCAAGCAGTACGAAGACATGAAGCTCATGTTCAAGAAGGTGGGCGACATGGCCAAGAAGCAGAACAACGGCGGAACCATCGGTAGCAACTACACGCCGCCGAAGGTCAAGAAGAAGCGAAAGTAACAGATTCTATCGCCATTCCGTGGTTCAAAAAAAATAGGGCGGGACACTTCGGTTTCCCGCCTGTATCATATACGCTCCCTTTTGTTTCATTAACAGAAAATAATTTTTCTACAATCACGTTTTTATGCATTTTTATATAAAAATCAAACTTTTTGTATCATAGACTATTGACTTTGCGATGTTCCCGATTTATATTGGAAGTGTTGGGATACGAAACACTTTCTCATTATGGAGGGAACTATGAACACCACAACCAAAACCATCATCTGCGGACTAGCCGCATTCGCGTTGTATGCCTGCTCAGGCGACAACTCTACATCACCGGAACACACCGGTACCGCAAGCACCCAGACCGGCATCGAAAAGGGGGTCCAGCAAATATCCCTCGGGCCAAGCGAAGAGGACGCCTATATCGAGACCATTCTCGAGGGGAAACCGATCACCAACATGATTGCGGTCGACCCCCCGTTGTGCGTCAACGACACCGATGGAGTTGAGTGGTGCCCGCCCTACAGGGTGAAATTGCAATCGGGAACACTGTTGCACGCCTGGGGCGGAATCTCCGAGACCATCTACTGCGAAAGAGCAAGCGACACCATTTCGCTAGATGTGTTTCTGCACAACAACACCATCACAAAGAGGTGGATTAACCCGCTATTCACCGCATTTGACGAAGCCAAGGAAGATTTCAGGGATTCCTGCGCCAGCGAAGGCGGCAGAATCACGGAAGATACCGAAAGCACTATCGCCTGCGAACTCACGCTGGAGCCGCTCAATACCGACAAGGAATACACGCCTCCCCCCGAAGGTGAAATTAGCCTGGAATTCTCGTTCCACTACTATGACCCGAACTGGAAGGAATTCGCATCAAAGACTATCTGGGCCTGCAGGATTTCTCCTGTTTACGAAGAATAAGATACAGAAACCGCGCTATTCTATTTCTACCTTGATTTCGACACCCGGAATCAAGGGTTTTGCGCTATTCACGACAGGCGAAAGAATCCGGCGCACCACCGAAAGGTCGTTCGTCTTGAGGTAGAGCTTTACCCAACGTACGTTCTGCACCACAGGGATAAACGCATCCACCGGGCCCATCACCATGAGAGTCTTTTCGGCGCGGCAAAGCGATTCTACACGGGCAACAGCATCACGCAAGGCACCCTCGTCCTTACTCCCGAAGGAGAGTTCCACTAGTTTGCAGAAAGGCGGGTAACAGGCTTCGCGGCGGTCGCGCAACTCCTTCTCGGCAAAACCCACAAAGTCATGCCTAAGCGCAAACTGCATCACCGGTTCTTCGGGATTGAGCGTCTGCAACAGCACCTTGCCATCACTCTGGGCGCGACCGGCGCGGCCCGCAGTCTGGCTCAGCAACTGGAAGAGCCTCTCGGTGCTTCGGAAATCCGGAAGCCCAAGACCGCTGTCGGCACCCACAACTCCAACAAGTTTCACGCCCGGGAAATCGTGGCCCTTCGCCACCATCTGTGTCCCTAGCAATATATTGTATTCCCGATTGCGGAACGATTCCAGAATCTTTTCGACTGCACCCACGTTCTGCGTGGTATCGCGGTCCATGCGTACCACCTTGGCATCTGGGACCCATTCGCCGATTTCTTCTTCGAGCTTTTCGATGGCGCCCCCTACATACTCGTATGTAGCAGACCCGCAGGCCGCACATGGCGAGTCTACCGGGTATAGCAGTCCGCAGTAATGGCACACGAGAGACTTGTACTGTTTATGATAAACTAACGGCACATGACAATGCTTGCAGTAAAGCGTCTCGCCGCACTCGCTACACACGCGTATCTTGGAATAGCCGCGACGGTTCATGAGCACAATCGCCTGGTCACCATCCGCAACGCACTTCACAAGTGCATCGCGCAAATCGGGCGACATAAGTATTCCCTTCTGCTGGCGCATCTTCCCCATGTCAATAATCTGCACATTCGGAAGGCTTGCCGCCGTCGCTCGCTTCTGCAGTTTCAGGTACTTCAACTTATGCGTGCTGGCATTGTGATACGTTTCTAAGCTCGGGGTTGCGCTCCCGAGAACTACTTGCGCCCCATACTTGTACGCCAGGTGAAACGCCAGTTCGCGGGTATGGTAACGCGGCGCCGGATCCTGCTGCTTGAACGAAGAATCATGTTCCTCATCGAGAATCACGACATCAAAATCGAACGGAGAAAGTATAGCGCTGCGGGTCCCGAGAACCACGCGTGCCTCACCCTTCAATATGGAAACATACGATTCACGGCGTTTAGGGGCAGAGAGCGCAGAATGCAGTACCTGGACACCCACATGCAAAAAATCCTCGAACCGCCCCGCAGTCTGGGGAGTGAGTCCAATTTCTGGAACAAGAATCAGAATGCGCATCCCGCGTTTTAGAGCCTCGTAGGCCAGTTCCTGGTACACGCGCGTCTTGCCAGACCCCGTAACGCCATGCAAAAGCGACGCGCGGAAGCCCTCCTTCGAGAGGTCTTCTACCAGCGAATCGAGCGCCACCTGCTGCTCGTCTGTCAAGGGTGGCACATCCGGTTTCGGCGGAAGTTCTATACCCGAAGGCGCTACGTCAGCAGAACCCGGTACATACGCATCATCTGCCAGCACATCCAGGTATTTGTCGAATTGCGCCGGTAAAAACACGTCGAGCGCCTTCATGGGCGTACTTATATAATAGCGGGCCACCCATTCGAGCGTTTCCATGAACCTTTCGCTAAAAACGTAGCCCGATGCATGCGGGTAGGCGCAACGCACATCGAACGGCGGGCGGTCGACAATTTTCGAAACAATGGCAAGCAAGGGGGCTTTGCGGGTGGCAAACTGCACCCAGACCACGCTTCCCCGGCGAATTTCCACCCCTTCGGGCAATTCCGCGGGGATACCGTAGGTATAGACGGAAGGGGCCTGCGGGATGTATACCTCGCAAAAGCGTTCCAGCGCCGATGCACTGAATTTTGCCCTAATTTGCTCTGGAGGAGCCGTCTTTTTGATGCGTTTTGCCATTTCTGGGTTAAAGATAGGTAATCACCGCCCGATTTCAGCCCTCTTAATTGCCAAAAATTCGCCAATTTCGTAAACGGTCTCTTATCTTTTTATTTAGATTATGATATACGAACCTTAACTGGTTCGTCTACCTATTGGAGATGATATATATGAGCTTATTGGACGCATTTAAACCGAAATGGCAGAATTCCAACCCCGAAAGACGCCTTGAGGCAGTCGAGGAGATGGACGCTCGCGAACAGAGCACCCTGGAACGCATTGCCCTTTCCGATGAAGATAGTAGCGTAAGAAGCGCAGCCGTGAAAAAACTGACCTTGATTCCGTCCCTTTCGGCAATTTCCAAAAAGGACAGCGAGGCCGGCATCCGCAGACTGGCCGAATCGCGTTATTTCGAAGAAGTCACCAAGATGCTCAAAGTTTTCCGTGAACCCGCGAATGATGAAGTTTTGGCATTTGTGAACGAACTGAAGGACACGCGCTACGCCGAAGAACTCGCAAAATCGATGCCGAGCTCCGAACTGCGCATGGAACTCATCAAGAACACCGGCAAGACGAACGTGCTCGTGCAGGCCGCCACCAAGGACGCGAAAGAAGAAATCGCCAAGGTTGCAGTCGAACGCATTGAATCCGAACCGTCGCTGGTAGAAGTCTCCAAGAAGTCCAAGCACAACTCCGTCCAAAAGATTGCCAACGAAAAGCTCCGTATAAAGAGAGAAGCCGAAGACAACGGCAAGAAGGCAGCAGCCCTCCTCGCCGGCAAGAGGCACGCCCTTATCCAGCAGGCGCACCACCTCGCCGCCGAAAAGAACCCGTTCTCGGTCAAGTCCAAGTTCGAATCCCTGATGGAAGAAGCCAAGGCCCTCGGTATGGGTTCGGAACAGGCCGCTCTCGACGAAATTTACGCCAGCTACCAGAAGTTCCTGCAAGAAGCTGACTCCGAACGCATCGCCGCCGAAAAGGCAGCTGCCGAAAAGGAACAGCAGCAACTGCACCTGGGTGAACTCCTGGCCGAACTCGAAAAAATCCTCGATGCAGGCGAAGTCACCGAAAAGGCCGACCGCGTAAGCGAAATCACCGCCGAATGGAACGAAAAGAAGTCCATCATGGATGCAGACAGCGTGAAGCGGTTCAACCTCGCCCTCGTCCGCACCCAGGAAGTGAAAAAGCCCGAACCGGAAGTCAAGACCGAAGAAATTGCAAACGAAGAAGCGAAGGCTCGCCCGCAGCTCCTCGAAATGTTCCAGGCCCTTGCCGATTCCGACATTACCGAAGCGACGTCCAAGCATCTGCATGCCCTGGTCCGCGAATGGGAAAAGTTCCCCGCGCTCGAAGGTGACGACCCGCTGCTCCAAAGCTACAACACCTTGCGCAACAAGCTCAAGGAAAAGATTACCGCGTTCGAAGAAACCTCCCAGAAGACCTTCGAAGCCAATTCCGCAAAGCTCCGCGCCCTTATCGACCGCGTAAAGAGCTTCGACGAGAACGAAGACTTCAAGAACCTGAGCCAGAAGCTCCGCGACGCGTTCACCGAATGGAAGAACATCGTCGGCGAACAGAAGTTCAAGTACCACGACCTGTGGCTCGAATACAAGAGCGCCACCGAACGCTTCCAGGAAATGCGCCAGTGGGAATCTTGGCACAACGAAAACGACCGCGCAAACATCCTCGAAGAGATGGAAATGCTTGCGAAGGAACCTGGTAGCCAGGACGTGCTCAACAAGTTGCGCGAATACAGCAACAAGTGGAAGAACATCGGCCCCGTCTCCCCGGCGAAGTTCGTGGAATTCCGCGACAAGTTCCAGGCCCTTTACACCCAGATCCGTTCGAACTGCGCACAGTTCATCGAAGAACGCGAAGCCGAACGCCAGAAGAACCTCGAAAGCAAGGAAGCCCTTTGCCAGAAGATCGAGGAACTCGTGGCGAACACCGGAATGTTCTGGAAGGACAAGTACAAGGCCATGCAAGAAATCCAGGAATCCTGGAAGGCTATCGGCATGGTGCCCAAGGAAAGCCTGAACGCCCTTATCGACCGCTTCAAGGCGGCTTCCAATGCATTCTTTGCCCAGTACAAGGAAAGCATCAAGCAAGAAGACCACAACCGCGAAGCAAACCTCGAAAAGAAGCTGATGCTCTGCGAAGAAGCCGAAGCACTGAAGGATTCCTCCGACTGGAACGCGACGTCCAACAAGATGAAGCAGTTGCAGGATTCCTGGAAGGCCACCGGCCCTGTCCCCAAGAGCAAGTCCGAAGAAATCTGGACTCGCTTCCGCAGTGCATGCGACGCCTTCTTCGACAAGAAGCGCACGCACTTCGAAGAAATGGATTCCGCAAAGCAGGAAAACCTCGTCAAGAAGGTGAACCTCTGCGACAAACTCGACGCGATGGACACAGCGAACATCACGCCCGAAACCGCAGAAGCCATCAAGGCCATCCGCGAAGAATGGAAGGCCATCGGCATGGTGCCCAAGGAAGCCGTCGAATCCATCAACGAGCGTTTCAACTCCAAGATGAACCAGTTCATCTCTGCGATGGCAGCAACTGACGAAGCCCTCCGCAAGCAGCTGGAAGGCATCAAGAAGAAAAAGCTCGAAATGGTAGACAAGGTACGCCAGTTCGCCGAAAGCGCGGGCTCTAACCAGCTTGCCGATGCCGTGCGCGACCTGCAGAAGGAATGGCGTGAACTTGGATCTTGCGGTATCGAAGATACTGATATCCACAAGACATTCCGCGAAGCCTGCGACGACTTCTTCACTCGCCGCCGTGACCAGCTAGACATCCAGGAACAGGCCCGCCAGAACAACCTGCAGAAGAAGGTGCTGCTTTGCGAACAGGCAGAAGACCTGCTTACCGACCTGAGCGAAGCAAACGTCGGTGCCGCGATGAACAAGGTCAAGCACCTGCGTAGGCTCTGGAAGGAAGTCGGTGCCGTTCCGCGCGACCAGTCCGATAAAGTCTGGAAGCGTTTCAACGGTGCATGCGACAAGGTATTTGCCTTCGGCCGCAAGGATGAACCGAAGCAAGAAGCCCCGGCCGCTGCTCCGGAAGCGTAACCGCAAGCAAAAAAACAAAAATTTAGGGATGGCAAACCAGCCATCCCTTTTTTATTTTTGTGCCATAATGAAATTTCCTCCATGGACAAGTGTTTCTGAAGCGGCAAGCCTGCTCAAGGCCGGCGAAGTCGTCGCCATCCCTACAGAAACTGTCTACGGGCTTGCGGGCAATGCATTCGAGCCCACTGCGCTTGCAAAAATTTTTGCCGCAAAAGAGCGCCCCACGTTCGACCCGCTTATAGTACATATCGCAGACATCGCCGACCTGGAAAAGATTGCGAAGGACATTCCCGAAAGCGCGTACAAGCTGGCCGAAGCCTTCTGGCCTGGCCCCATGACCATGATTTTGCCGAAGAAGGATTGCATTCCCGACTTGTGCACAAGCGCGCTCCCTTCGGTGGCGGTAAGGTTCCCGAGCCACCCCGTAGCGCAGGCGATTATCAAGGAATCGGGCCTGCCGCTTGCAGCCCCGAGCGCCAACTTGTTCAAGCACGTGAGCCCGACGACAGCCGAGCATGTCGCGGCACAGCTTGCCGACCGCATCGCAGGCATTGTCGATGGCGGCCCCTGCTCCGTCGGTGTCGAGAGTTCCATCATATCGCTTGTCGGCGCCCCGACGGTACTGCGCCCGGGCGCCATCACGCCCGAAATGTTCGCCAGCGTTGTCGGCCCCGTCGCCATCAAGGAGTCTTCTTCTAAGCCCGGGCAGGCAATGGAAGCGCCAGGGCAATGCGACACGCATTACAAGCCCTCCGTACCGCTTTATTTCGGCGAAGTGCCCGCAGGCTACAAACTGCCGGAACATACCGTGCGCATTGCATTCGGGCAACAGGCCGGGCCGATTCCCGCCACAGTGAACTTATCCGAAACGGGCGACATGACCGAGGCAACAGCAAACCTGTATGCGTTCATGCACGACCTCGACACGCCCGACTACGACCTGATTCTCGTAGACCCGATTCCGAACACCGGTGTCGGCATGGCGCTGAACGACCGCCTGAAACGCGCCAGCATCAAGACATTGCCGTAAAAATGGTCCCAAACGGGAAACGCCTCGGAAATGGTCGCTCAAGTAAACTTGGCGACCGATTCACTCGGCTTGTGCGTCTTTGAGGCAACGAACAGAAAACCCGTAGCCCTTGCCGCTGTTGCCCAGGTACGCATTGTCGTTGTCGTAGTACAAGTCCATGCCATACGCGTAACTTCTATTGGACTCTGTAGAACTCCAGAAGTACGCCTTGCTGCCCTCGTAGCAGCAATACCCGTAGTAGTACCTGTAGCCGGCAGGGAGCGCGGAGAAGGCGAAGGCATCCGTGCCATTGCCGCTTTCTCCTCTATAATCATTCCAGCCGCTTGTGGACTTGAGTTTTTGACCAGCAATCGATTCACCACCGACTGCAGTGAACAAAGTTTCGAATTCCGCTTTTGTTGGCAGATGCCAGCCATCAGGGCATATTCCACGCACAGGATAAGTCGGAGAGCACGTCTTTTCAAAGCCACAGCCCTTACCATTTGCACTCCATGTACCCACGCTGTCCATAGCCGCCGCCCATGTGTAAAGACGGCCGTACTTGGCGCAATACTTTGCAGAATCATTATAGCAGAAACTACTATCCATTTCGTAATTGAGGTTTTCCGCCATCCAAGTTTGCGTGCCGATGGTGACCGTCTTGTAAGTCTGGCCGTCGCGGGAGTCGGTCATAGTTCCGGTCGTCACTTCGACAGGCACAGAGACCTTACTAGAAGATGATACTGCTTTTTCTGAACTGCTAGACGCAACAGAACTACTTGATTTTACACTGCTGCCGGACTGCTGTGTGACGCTAGAGGAAGGCGAACCATCCGACGGGCGAGTCGCAAAATCGCTGTCGTCATCGCCGCAGGCGACAAGCAGCAAAAAGGAAACTGCAGCAACAACAAAAGAAAGTCCAAGCCTCATTTTTCGCATAATCACTCCTCTACCAAAAAAAATGTTTTCAGATAATCTATATAATTTGTCAGTTTCTACATCGGGAACAGCGGGTAGTGTTCCTTGGTATAGGCCCGCGTGTAGGCGTTAAAGTGCCACCATTCGCTTGAAAGCGAAACCCAGCCGGCACGCTTCATGATGCTGCGCAAGAGCTTGCGGTTATCGACCTGCTGTTGCGTGAGCCGCCCGCTCTTGAGCGCATCGGCCTCGCCCACCTCGCCCGCGCAGCGCTCGAACGAATCGAAATCTGTCCCCATGTCGAGCAAAGCGCCCGTGGAATCAGCCAGCGAAAGGTCCAGCGCGAGGCCGTAATTGTGGAGTCCGCCGGTCTTGCCCGACGACACATAGTTGGTGTAGGGCGTTCCCACGACCGCCTGCTTGAGCACGGACTGCGCGTACATCGGGCGCGCCGCATCGAATATCACGAGCGTGTAACCGGGCAGTTCCTTCGCAATAAGCGAAAGCGAGCGCTTCAATTTTGGCAAGGCATCCCTGTGCACAAACGCCCGCTGGATTCCGCAGTACATGTCATGCCCCGTTACGTTGTTAAAAGTCCCGTAACGCAGGTCCATGCGGATCCCCTTCATGTTCGTAATCTCGACCAGGTTCGTATCCTTGCTGGCATACTCCACCCACTGCTTGGCCGCGGTGCAAAAACGCAGGGGTTTCTCGGGTTTCTTGGGTTCAAACGGGATATCTGTTTCATGGGCCATCGCCGCCACGGCGAAGAGAAAAAACAGAATGCAGCGCATCACTATATACCCAGCATGACTTCGATACCGAATTCGAACCAAAGGCCCATGCCCTTCGCCATGAACGGCTTCAAGTCGAATCCGTTTTCCGTATTTTTGTCTTTATCTTCCACGACCCAAGAACGTTCACGAGCATTCTCGGAGCCCAGGAAGCGGAGCGCATCCACATCGACGTTGGCAAACAGGTTATCGATTTCCAGATAGAATCTGGACTTGCGGAACCATCCCTTTTCGCGGTAGATGTCAAGGTTCACACGTATATCCGTGCGGAACATGTCGGTAAATTCTTCAAGGTCGCGCAGGCGGCGGGTGCCGTTGTACCTGACGGCTTCTTTGCCGCTCACATCGGTATAGGACGGCGTAATGTTGTAGTAGTAGAGCGGCCTATGCAAGGCGGCATGGTGCGTAAGGATAATCGAGAACAAGGAATCCTTGCGCGGGTAGTAGCGGAAATGCGACACGATATCGAGGCGGGAATTCGCTTCCCACGGGAGCGAGCCCTCGTCAAGCTCATATTCGCCGTACACGGAACTGATGTTCGTAGACATCGAGAAATGGTGCGACGTTTTCCAATCCACCTTCGCGTTTGCGCCAAGCACCCAGGCGTAATCTACCGGAGTGATGTCCTTGTACTGCGCATACGCCTTCGGCATCGGCAGCAGCGGATCGAAGTAGTAACGGCCAAAGCCGCTCGCCTGTGCAATCAAGTACTTGGAATTGTAGCCCACGCCAAATTTTGCCGAAGCACCCGTTTCCAGACGTCCAGTCAAATCACCATCATCGTAGTAATGCTTCCAGTCGCTGCGGTAAGCGACATTACCAAAGGCTCGCCAGTATGTAGAATCCTTTTCGCTCAAGTTCTTTTCGAAATCCACGGAAGCCGTCGGTTGTGCATTATGGTCCACTGCGTCGGCAATCGCACCGAGCGAGAAAATCGTCTGCGAGTAATCGGTCTTCCAGTTGAAGCGGCTCGTTCCCGAAAGCACGCCCGTCTGGTAATCGCTTGACTGCGTGCCACCAAAGTCGGGGTAATTGCGTTCGACCAGGTGATGTTCATAAAGCAGGGCTCCACTCACATTAGAACCGAGCAACTTCGTCTTGAAATTCTTGTCGGCACCGGCACTAATCGTAGAATGGATTTCTTCGTAGGCATCGATAAATGCGGCAGCCTCCTTCGACATCGCATTCCGGCGGAAGCCAGTCGTATCCTGGAGCGTATCGCTCAAGTACTGGCGTACGTAGCCTGCATGCAAACTCGTTCCGAACTTCGAAGCATATTCCGCACCGATAACCAAGTAGCTCTGGCTGCCCTTGATGATATCGACCGAGTTCACTTCGTCGTAAGAGGTAGAGGAATCCTGGCTAATGGAATATTCGTCATCGCTGTAGAGGGCGCGCAACGCCCAGGTATTGCCCATGCTGTCGGAACCATTCAGCTGTGTGTAGAAATCCTTCGCATCCAGGTTGAACGGGTCAGAAGACTTTACACGACAATCATCCACGCAGTCACCACCGCGCTTCTTGAATTCGGTAAAGAACTTTTCGCCCAAGTTCTTGAGCACTTCGGCATCGAGCATGCGGAAGGCAAAACGGAAACTATCCCAGAACAAGAACGGAGAATCAAACTGGACTTCGCGCAGCGTAAGGCTAGCCGTACCCTTGAGGCCCCAATCGCCCTTGGTCTGTTCGGGCAAATACTGCACCGATGTCGCAAGGCCCTGGCCAATCGGGCCGCTACCATAATGGTCGTGAATTTCTATCCCGCTCAAGATATGCGGGTTCACGACAGATAGGTTACCAGGGAAACCTACATCGAGATGGCGCATGTTCGGAATGCGCAAGCGCCCGAGGTGGTATGCCACGTCACCCGCACGGGAACCTTCATAATAAAGTGCGTTACTAAAATCCTTCTGGCCCGAAATGCCGGGCATCTGCCCCAGGTGTTCCGTTACATCAAAGCGCATGCCCGCAGCATCTTCAAGTTTATCCACGGACACCTTGCGTTCGGGTTCCCACTTCACGGGTTCTCCTCCGCCCACAATCGTACTTGCACCAAGATCGCGAAGGTCACTCGAAAGCGTCACGACCATATCGAGTAAGTCGGCAAAATCCTGCAGGTCCACGTAAACGCTGTCGTAACCTTCCTTGCTAAACACAAGCGAAGCATTCTTGGAATCGACCGTGAGTTCGAATCGACCATCCGAAGAAGTCTTGCCCAGTTTTTTGCCGGAACGGTAAGTAATCTGTACTCCATCGAGCGGCAGGTCCGACCCCATTTCAAGAACCACACCTACAATCGGCGTAGGGGTCGCAGAATAAGCAAACGCGGCAAAGAAAAGGGCCAAAGCAATCAGAAGGCGAGATTTCATATTCCTTAAATTAGAATTTTCGAGAACGCCGTAACCACATTTTTTTCGTATCTGACCGCCAAATTTTATATTTTCCGCAGTATGCTAGACATCTTTCTGATTCAAATGGAAGTCGCCGCAAACGACAAGGCAAAAAACTTCGCGAAAGCCGAAGCTCTCGCACGCAATATCCGCAAAGGAGCAAGCGACCCGGTCAAGGGCCTGATTGTACTGCCCGAAATGTTTGCAACAGGCTACCTCCCGCTTCACCCAGAAAAAGCCGCAGAAGATTTTTCATCGGCTGCCGCAGGCGAAACCGCAAAGTTCCTGCACGGGCTTGCACAACAAACCGGCTGCACCGTTATGGGATCGGGGATTGCGACCGGCGGTTCGAACAAATTAACCAACCACACCAGCGTATATTCAGCCGAAAGTGACCGCGAAATTGCGCACTACGACAAGCGCAAGCCCTTCTTTATGGAGCAAGGAAAATTCACTGGCGGAGACATTGTTAGTTTGTTCAAAATAGACGAATGGCAGGTTGCACCGACTGTATGTTTTGACCTGCGATTCCCTGAACTCTACAGGGATGCCGTAAAGCTTGGCGCCAACCTCTTTACCATACAGGCGGCATGGCCGGCGAAGCGCATCGCGCACTGGAACGCACTCCTCAAGGCGCGCGCCATAGAAAACCAGGCTTTCGTCGCCGGAGTCAACAGCATTTCTAATGACGGGAACTACACAGGTAATTCACAAATAATTAACCCGCTCGGTGAAATCATCGCAGAAGCGCATGCAAACGAAGAAACCGTCATTTCTGCGCGAATTGACGCAGAATCATTGAATAAATACCGCAAAGAATTTCCCGTTCTCGAAGGAATTTGACTTAACCACCAGTGACACAAATCACACGGATATTCCATGTCAAAATATTTTGCCATGGAATACTTTTTGTGTAACTCCTTATGGTTCAACGCAATAGTTACATCAATACAAAAATGCGCATGTGAGCAATAATACAAGACTCCAAAATCACTCCAAAATACCCCTCCTTTTTTCATAAAAAAATACTATGTTTTTGATATCGAAAAGAAGTTCAACACCCCTTCAAGAGGTTCCTATGACAACACCCGACATGAATAAGATGAATTATGCTAGGGCCCTCATCAAGGCGGGAATCACGCGTGATCTGGTGCTGAGAATTACAGCAATTTCTAATTACCAGTACACGCAGATCCAACGCGAAGTTCTTGCCGCATAGTCCTAGCACAATGCCGCTTATTCTTACCATTCCAGCGCAGCCAGCAACCCAGATGATGGAGAGGCAGGCTGCGCTTTTTGCATGCTATAAAGATGGCTCGTTGCTCCTGGATTGTACGGACTACAAGAAGCCCGCAAGGTTCATGTTGACTCAGGCAGACAAATTTCCGTGGGATCAGTTCATCGAGAAGATGCTTTACATGTGGCAACTGGGCGACTACCGCGATTTGCCGCAACAGTTCAGGCCGCAAAAACGCATTCCGCAGTTCGTGCTCGACGGGCTCATGGCAGAACCGACCAGCAACAAGTTGAAGGTTCTCGCGGCGTTGCGCCAGCAGGGGTACTTCCCCGCACTGCCTTCGCACAAATAAAAAGTTTTTATACGGGGTAAAATGCTGCGGGGCATATAAAGAGCAAAAAAGCTTTTTTATATGCCCCGTTTCGCAAAAATTAAACTTAGGTACTCCCCTTCTACGCGCTTATTGCTATAATTCTGCACATGGACGATATGCAAGGCATTTCCAGCAAGCGCTGGTTCATGGGCAAGGGCGCAAAGATTGATTCCTTCGACGAAGAATCGCGTGCAATAATTGCCGGGAACGGAATCGCTATCATCCGCGTGACATTTGATGCCGGCGAAAACCGCGCACCCGATTTTTACGCAATCATCGAAGATGAAAGCCGCATCGGGAACATGCTCGAAGAGGCGTTCTCTGCGCCAGAAAAATGCTACGAGGCAAGTTCCGGGAAAATCGTCTTCAAGCGCATTCGCGAACTTACTGCAGATGCACACGAAGGCAACCTGCAAAAAAGCCTTTCGGCAATCCGCCCGCTCGATGCAGAACAGAGCAACTCCGCATTTGCAAGCGACCGTTTTTTCTTCAAACTCTACCGCAGGCTGCAAGCGGGCGCGCACCCCGAAGTGGAAACCCTTGAGCATCTAGAGAAAGAAGGCTTTGGCGCCATACCGCATTTCTACGGATCGTGCAAGTACATTGATTCTGCAGGCAACGAATATGCACTGGGAATTCTCGAGGAGCGACTCACCGGCATGCAAGACGCCTGGGCGTTCTTTACGCAGGGCAAGCAAGACCAGGAATCGCTCACGCAGGCTGCGTTCGGCCTAGGCGAAGCGACCGCAGAAATGCACCGTGCATTGAATGGCCTCGCAGGAACGCAGCCGCAAGCCCCCGACATCCCGTTCGACAAGTTGGAAAGTCTCCTGCGCAAAGCAATAGGCGAAGGCGACACGGCAGGCAACAAGATGCGCGCACAATCTTCCGCGGGTAACGAGACGCGCGCGCTTTTAGCAAGCGTCGCAGAAAAACTTCCGCGCCTCCGCGAGATTGCGGCAAAATCGTTCGACGGCACAACAGAAACGCTGTTCGCCCCGCAACGCATCCACGGGGATTACCACCTAGGGCAGGTGCTAGTTTCCGCACAGTCTTTAACTAAGCTGGCATCAAGCGCGCAGGCCTTCAAAATTCTCGATTTTGAAGGCGAACCCACGCGCAGCATAGACTACCGCAGGGCATTACGTTCCCCGCTTGTCGATATCGCAGGCATGTTGCGCAGTTTCCAGTATGCAAGTGCAGTCGGCGGGCACGACTCCGCCCCCTGCGAACGCGCTTTTCTCGAAGGCTACGCCCGCGCCGCGCACGTCAACACCAGCGACATCGAACGCACCGCAACACCGTACATTCTAGCGAAAGCCGTTTACGAGGCCTGCTACGAACTCGAATTCAGGCCCGGATGGTTCCACATCCCGGCAAGCGCGCTCCTCGAAATCGCCGGCTAGGCCGCTGCCGCCACAAATTTCTATATTTGCAACCGCTATGACAGTCGAAGAAATGGAAAAGTCGCTCCGCGACGAGGCAAAAGCCCTAGTCGAAAAAGAACCGCTCTCCAAGCTGATGCTCGAAGAACAGGTACTCAGCCGCAAAGACTTTGCGGACATGCTCGGCGTTACTCTCGCCTGTCAGCTGGCCGGTGAAGTCATCGACCGCGACGAACTCGAAAAAATGTTCCGCGAGATTTACGCCAAATACCCGGACCTTCTGCTCTGGGCCGCCAAGGACATCAAGGCTACCGTTCTCCGCGACCCCGCCTGCACCAGCTACCTCGAACCGCTCCTGCTGTTCAAGGGTTTCCAGGGTTTGCAGGCCTACCGCGTAGCGCATGCCCTCTGGACGGAGAACCGCCCCTTCCCCGCCAAGATGCTCCAGAACATCATCAGCCGCAAGTTCGGCATGGACATCCACCCGGCTGCCAAAATCGGACACGGGCTCCTGATTGACCATGCCACGAACATCGTCATCGGCGAAACGGCAATTGTCGGCAACAACGTGAGTTTCTTGCATGGCGTGACGCTCGGCGGTACCGGCAACGAGACCGGCGACCGTCACCCGAAAATCGGCAACGGCGTGATGCTCGGTGCACACGCCCAACTGCTCGGCAACATCCACATCGGCGACTGCGCGAAGATTGGCGCCGGAGCTGTTGTGCTCTGCGATGTTCCGCCGCACACGACCTACGCAGGCGTCCCCGCCGTCGAAGTCGGCCACCCGACCGACGACATGCCCAGTTTCAACATGCAGCAGGACTTCACGCGCGACTGCGACTAAACTAGACGAATGAACGCTGCGCCGCAATGCGGCTCGCTACAGACGAAAGACGAAAGGAGGCGCAGGACATGAAAAAAACTGAAAAAATCAAGTTTATTGGCGAAAAGCTGGACGAGCTTTTCCCGAATCCGCCGATTCCGCTGGACTACTCAAACGCCTACACGATGCTTGTCGCCGTCGTATTGAGCGCGCAATGCACCGACATCCGCGTGAATCAGGTAACGAAAGTCCTGTTCAAGAAGGCCAAAACGCCCGCTGCCATGGTCAAACTCGGAATCGACGCGATTGCCGAAATCATCAAGCCGTGCGGATTCTTCAACACAAAAAGCAAGAACATCTATAACCTTTCCAAAACGCTTGTCGAAAAATATGGCGGAGAAGTCCCGCAATCGTTCGAAGAACTGGAAGCGCTCCCCGGCGTAGGCCACAAGACAGCAAGCGTCGTGATGAGCCACATCTTCAAGATTCCCGCCTTCCCTGTGGACACGCACATCCACAGGCTTGCCAAGCGCTGGGGACTATCGGACGGCAGTAGCGTAGAACAGACCGAGGCAGACCTCAAGAAAATTTTCCCGAAGGAAGAATGGGAAAAGCGCCACCTGCAGATTATCTACTTCGGGCGCACGTACTGCAAGGCAATGGGCCATAAACCAGAGAATTGCCCCATCTGCAAATATATTACAAACAAATGATTTAGTAAAAAATCAGCGCACCCAAGCATCATAAAATTTTGTGACAAATTAATTAAATTTGTTCACATGCCGGATAACCAACGAAAACAAGTTTTAACATCCCGTCAAGAGGAGGTTCTAAATCTTGTCCGTAAAGGCCTTACAAATGCCGAAATATGCAGGACATTAAATATTTCAGAAAACACCGTAAAAGTCCATCTGGCTAACATTTACAAAATTCTAGAAGTCACTAACCGCACAGAAGCCGTATCGGCAAATCAATCGAAAGAAGGCAAATTCCTTCCGCATGAACAAAGCGTCAATGTAGTTTTTGAACCAGAGCCCAACCTAAAAGATTGCCCCTTAGCATACAGCCTATACCTCTCAGTTGTAGAAGGTCTCGTTCATTACCAGCTGTTTTCTATCAGCATCCAAGAACACAATGATTCAGCAACCGAAGCAACCTACAAAGCTAAGGTTTTCGCCACACAAAACAAATTCGAAACAGTATTCTTTTCCATAAGTTACCGAGATTCCAGAGAAATTATATGGTCCACACAGCAAAAAGTGAGGCCGGATGATGACATTTCAACGCTTACAAGCACTCTCATAAGCGCCTTATTTCGGAATATATCGATTTCAGCATCAAAAAAATTCGAGGAAAACAAGGATGTCGCTCCTATATGGTGGCTTGCATCCTGCTACACCATAACAAAGATGATAAACCGCAACAAAGAAGCCTTCAGCAAATGCGAAGCCGCACTCACCCCCTTAACAGAGTGCAAAAGTCACCCCTATGTAACATATAGCCTTGTAACAGCGTATTACGTTGGCATTATCGAAAACTGGATTCCAGCAGAAAATTATTTGGAAAAGATTAAACATTTCGCCTGTACTGCAATGCGCAGCACCCCCCACTCCATCTATTCGCAATTCATGATGGCGCTATACAACATTCTCATCGGGAATAAAGCCGACGCAATCGTCTACTTCAAGCAGATTATCGAAGAAAATCCCTATGACACGCTTGCCCGTCGCCTGCTTGTACAGATTTGCCTGCTCGTCGAGCCCCCCAAAAAAGCCCTAGAACAGCAAGACTCGTTTGAAAGTTTCCTATCACAAACTAACGATAGTCCCTACACCTTCATAGTAAAGGCTTTCATCTACTTTATGCAAGGGAACTACAACGATTGCGAAAAACTTTCCAAACAAGGCCTACTTATTTACCCAGAAGCCCCCTTTGCAAGGCTACTCCTAATAGCATGTTATAACAAGAAAGGTCTAATAAAAGACAGTTCCGAACACATTCGTAAATTCTTTGAGTTCCACCCAAACTTCACAAAAAACGATTTAGACAAATTAATGAACGGAATTGAACCATCACGAAAAAAGATCTTCATTGACAGTCTTAATAATTTATTCGTATAAAAACTAATACTTTTACTAATACTCAAAATTAGTCCCATCGAGCTATAGCGAAATAATACTTTGTTAGTTTATCTTTAAATCACAAACAAAGGAAAACTAACATTGAAAAGCGATAGACAAAACAAAACAAACAAGGCACCAAGATCCTAACAAGAGGGCGCCTGGCATCCTCATGCAAAAGATAAAAATAGGCTAAATAAGAAGGACCGCCTATTTTTGCCAGACGTCCTCTTCAATCAACGACTATTAGAAAAATGGGACTTTAGAGATTTTAGTCGCACTAACGCGGCTAAATATATACAAACCACAAACCTCTATTAAGGAGAAAAAACAATGGCAAGTTCAATTGCACAACAGTTCACAGGACTTCCGATGGGAGACCTCATCGGTGGCCCGCTCATGGCTGTCGCCGAAGCCAATGGCAACATGGCTAAGTCGCAGACCGTGTTCATTCTCGACACCTGCTTCAACAGCACAGGCACGGCTCCCAACGTCACTCTCGAACCGATCATGATTACAATGGAGTTGAAGCGGAATGTTCTGTCTTTCGATCCGGATGGCAAACCGATTACGAACGCCGTTGATACCAAGATCAACCTTCCTCTCTTGACGATTCTGCCGATCAACAGCTTGGGTGTTGATTCCGCAACTGTCAACTTCGAGATGGAAGTCAAGTCCTCGAGCTCCGAAGACATCAAGGAAGCCTCGCACAGCAACACATCTGCAAGTGCTACTCTTTCCGGAAAGGCCGGCTGGGGTCCGTTCTCCGTATCGATTTCCGGTACGGTCAGCTACTCCTCGGAAGACTCCCGTTCCCACGACACGCATTACGAGAACAGCAACTCCGCCAAGTATACTGTTAACGTCCATGCGGGTCAGCTTCCCATGCCCAAGGGCGTGAACGTCATCATTGACGCCTTCGCCAAGAGCATCCAGTCCGAACCGTAAAAGAAAGTTAAGGGGCAGATATGGCTGAATTAAAAATAAACAATCAGAAATATTTTTCATCCTTGTCAACAGGGAGCACTCTTGAATCTCTCATCAGCGCACCACTGACAGCAATATCAAAGGCAAACGCCATGTTGCTCAGCGGTCAAGCGCAATTCATTCTTGATTACTGTTTCATGAAAGATGGAGACTCATACATCCCTATCACAATAAAGATGGAATATTCTAGAGACGGTGAAAAAGCGTACTTTCACTTACCGCTTCTAACCATTCTGCCCCTTAACAACCTTGCTGTCGACAAGGTGGATGTCAACTTCAACATGGAGGTTACATCCACTACGACTCACGCCCCCTCCAAAACTTTACTAAGCAACCCCGCAAAGCCAAAAATTCTCAGGAAAAAAGCCCGAATCGGAGCAAAAATCGCCCCGCCAGAAAAAGCCAAATACACCAACAATCCTTCGAAGAACGGCATTTCCGTTTCAATCGAGGCAAAGCAGATTCCGCTTGCCAAGGGCATCACGACGCTCATTGACGTCTACTCAAAGAACATCATCACCTCACAGGAATAAAAAATGAATTCGATAAGTACAATCGCCTGCCCCGCGTGCAGCAAACCCATTTCGTTCAACATCTACAAGCTCCTCGCGGGGGAGAAATTCTACTGCACCCACTGTTCAACTGCACTGTCTCTCTCTTCCGAAAGCTACGCAATTGTCGGTGACACCATGAAAAAATTTGAAGCGCTCAAGGCTAGCGCAGGACGGTAAAAAATGAAATTAAATGAATTCCTGACAGAACTTCGCAAAGCTGTAAACGAAGCAAGCAATGTATTGCAAGAAAAAAACATGGAACTTCTCAGCAAGTACTTTACAAATAGAAAAGTCTCTGACTCGGAAACTATTTGCGTGCCCAAAACCATTCGTATGGACTATCCCGTAGCAACAGAAGACGGCAATGTAGAAATCAAGCATGCCGATGTTCCGCTGATTTCACTCGTTCCTATAACCAGCTCCAAAGTAGAGAAGGCCACATTCTCCGTTGATTTCCAGATGGATGACGAAAATGGAGAAGTATCTGTATCCTTCCCCAAAAAGCGATTCGGCGAGGTGCAGCACTTGAGCCACCTGGAGTTCACGATTACCCCCGATGAAGTACCTGAAGGGATCGCCACCATCATCAACAAATACAATTCAACAATTCAAAACCAGATTGAGGAATAAGGAGGAAAAAAATGGACGTTCAAAAAACAATAAATCATGCAAGAGGAGGAACTTTGCCCATAAACGGAATCTATTCCGGAGTTCACATAGATCAACTAGCGCTTGCACCAAACACAGATTTCATTGATGTAACCAATCCACCAAACAATTGTCATTGCTTTATAGGCAATAAAAATTTTACCAACAGTCAGATTTGCTTTGTTCCAACAAATCGTAATGACTCTATCGTGTCAACAAATGGAATGAATGGTTGCGCCATTTATATCTACAAAGCAAACAACCACTTCATTTTCTTCCATAACTGGAACGACAGGCAACTTAATGGAACCAATGATATTGCCGCTAAAATAAATGCTAAAGCCATACAAGACGGCATTGCAAATTGGATTCCTTTAAGAAATCCAATACATCTTGTTTCGACAATAAGATGGGCCGACTATTCAACACGTATGCACGATAGAACCGGGAACACTGACACGTTTTGTTTTATCCCACTACTATTTCCAATAAGCGCCGTACAAATCCGCGCTTGGTTTCTTTTCTTTAACAGGGTTACTGACGGAAATACACAATGGGTGTACGATAGGAATCAATCAGAAATAATGGATTTAGCTACCCCTTGAGCAGTTCCTCGAAGTAGACAATCGTCTTCTCGAGGCCCTGGCGCAGCGGGATAGTCGGTTCCCAGCCGAGAGCTGACTTGGCGAGGTCAATATTCGGGCGGCGCATCTTCGGATCGTCGCCCGGGAGCGGTTTATAGACAATCTTGCTCTTGGAACCCGTCAGGTCAAGCACTTCTTTCGCAAGCTCGAGCATCGTGAATTCACCGGGGTTTCCGATGTTCACGGGGCCGATAATCTTGTCCTGGTTCATCATGCGCACGAAGCCTTCGATGAGGTCGTCCACATAGCAGAAGCTGCGGGTCTGGCTGCCGTCGCCGTAAATCGTGAGGTCTTCGCCCTTGAGCGCCTGCACAATGAAGTTGCTGACCACGCGACCGTCATTGGGCAGCATGCGCGGGCCGTAAGTATTGAAAATGCGCACAATGCGGATGTCCACATTATTTTGCCTGTGGTAATCCATGAACAACGTTTCGGCAACGCGCTTGCCTTCGTCATAACAACTGCGGATACCGATGGGGTTCACGTTTCCCCAGTAGTCTTCTGTTTGCGGGTGCACTGCCGGGTCACCGTAGACTTCGCTCGTTGAGGCCTGCAGAATACGCGCCTTCACGCGCTTCGCCATGCCAAGCATGTTGATGGCACCCATCACGCTCGTCTTGATGGTCTTTACCGGGTTGAACTGGTAATGGATAGGGCTTGCCGGGCACGCAAGGTTAAAGATGCGGTCCACTTCCAGCAAAATCGGTTCCGTAACATCGTGGCGGATGAGTTCAAAACTCCTGTTATCACGCAGGTGCGCGACGTTCGCCATACGGCCAGTAAAATAGTTGTCCAGACAGATGACCTCGTGGCCATCGTTCAAAAGCCTTTCACACAGATGGCTACCCAAAAAGCCGGCACCACCGGTTACCAAACAGCGCATAAATTCTCCAAGTCAATAAACGTACAAACTACAAATCAATCATCCGGTGCAGAAGCGCCAACGGCCTGTTCCAGCGTCGTAAGGCCCTGCAAAGCCTTGTTGATGCCATCCATACGCAGCGTAATCATGTCGCATTCCTTCATGGCGCAACGCTTGATTTCGTCACCGGAGGCGCGCTTGATAACCAGGTTACGCACGGATTCGTTCGGCACGAGGAACTCGTAAATACCGCAACGGCCCTTGTAGCCCGAGCCATCGCACTTGTCACAACCCTTGCCGTGATAGAACTGCATATCGGGAGTGAGGTGCAATTCTTCGCGCAGGGATTCGGAAATTTCCACAGGTTCCTTGCAGTACTTGCAGATGCGGCGCACAAGGCGCTGTGCAAGGATACCCTTGATAGCGGTAGACACAAGGAACGGTTCGAGGCCCATTTCCAGCAAACGCGGGAACGAACCTGCAGCGTCGTTTGTATGCAACGTACTGAAGACCAAGTGACCCGTCAAAGCAGCTTCGATAGCCATGGACGAAGTTTCCTGGTCACGCATTTCACCAATCATGATAACATCCGGGTCCTGACGGAGCAGGGCGCGAATGCCCGCCGCGAAGGTAAAGCCTGCGGCGTTGTTAATTTGTCCTTGGTTAACGCCATCGATGTTCAATTCCACCGGGTCTTCCATGGTAGAAATGTTAATCGTGGAATCAAGAATCTCGCGAATGGAAGCATAAAGCGTAGTAGACTTACCGGAACCCGTCGGGCCGGTCACCAGCACAATTCCGTTAGGAGCATTAATCGCATCGATAAACTGCTTGAACACACGCGGGTCGAAGCCCATGTCCTTCAGCGGGAACTGACCCGAGTTCGGGTCCAAGATACGCATAACAATCTTTTCGCAAACACCGCGCTTACGCAGCGAAATCGGGAACGAGCTCACACGAAGGTCAACTTCGGAACCCTTGTAGCGCACCGTGAAACGGCCGTCCAAAGGTTTACGCTTTTCGGCGATATCCATCTTCGACAAGAGCTTGATACGAGAAAGAATCTGCGGCATAAGGCGCGCAGGGATAGGTGCCATCACCTGCAGGTCACCATCAATACGGTAGCGGAGCTTGAGGAATGTTTCCTGCGGCTCCAGGTGAATATCAGATGCATGGCGGGCAATGGCTTCGTGGATAAGCGTCGTCACGATCTTCACGACCGCACGGCCTTCTTCGTCACTCAGTTCGGGTTCATCGTTACCGCCCTGACCGCGTTCCACGGTTTCAAGTTCTTCGCCATCCTTGCTTTCGCCGATAAGTTCGGCCAAGGATTCTTCTTGCGGGCCGTGGCCTGCATAAACGCGCTCGATAGTCTTCACGACATCCGCTTCAGACGCCATCACGACATCCACGTCCATCTTGACCTTGAACTTGACTATCTGGATAACACGCATGTTGGTCGGGTCGGTCATCGCGAGCGTCAAGGCTTCACGAATTGTCCGGCGGCCATCTTCGGACTTCGAAATGAACAGCGGCACCACCTTGTACTGCTTACACATTTCTTCGGGCAGGTAGGTGTAGGCATCGTTATCGATGGAGAAGTTTTCGAGCTTTACATACGGGACTTCGAATTGGCGGGACAGGATTTCGACAAGCCTTTCTTCGGGCATGAAGCCCAATTCCACAAGAGTGCGGCCCAGGCGCTTGCCCGTTGTCTTCTGCGTTTCGAGAGCCTTGTTGAGCTGGTCCTGCGTAATGTAGCCCTGCGCAAGGAGCATCTCGCCGATACGCATCTTGGTAGCGGACTGCATCTGCACGCCGAGAATGCTTGTGAGAGTATCTTCCGAAACCATCTGCAGGCGGACTAGCACCTTCGCAAGCGGAAGGCCCGTGCGCTTGTGTTCCGAAATGGCATGTGCCAACCGGTCTTCATCGAGCACATGCTGACGGAGCAAGAGCTCGCCTAAGTTCAATTTCACGTTATTTATCATAAATGAGACCAAGCCTGTGCTTTAACAATTCTTTCTTCCCCATCGATGCAGCGCATGCGGACTCCCGAACCGTCTACAACGGTTCCAATCCTGAATACGCCACCCGAAAGGGCGTCACCTCTTGGAAATATATCATTTTTGACAGAAACAGTAAAAAGAAGTTCGTATTCTTCGCCACCATTTAACGCAAAATCAAGAGGGTCAAGGCAATAGCGCTCTGACATCCGTAAAACTTCGGGGTCGACCGGGATATAGCGTTCCTCAATTTCGACCCCTACACCCGACGAAAGGGCCAGGTGGTTCAGTTCCGAAGAAAGCCCGTCGCTTATGTCCATGCAGGCCCCGCGAACGCCCATTTCTACGAGCCTTGCGCCACAATGTTCGTCTATCGTGGGGGCCAGGTGATAATTGACGAGCGTCGGGAATTCATCCTTCGCCTCCGGATGGTTCATCAGGAGCCAGAGCCCTGCGGCAGACTTGCCGAGGGTGCCTGCGACATACACGCCGTCGCCGACCTTGGCGCCAGAGCGGAGCAGGGGGCCGCCCTTACCAGAAACCCCTAACAACGTTGTCGACAACATGCCGCAGCCTGCAGCCACGGTATCGCCGCCAATCAGCGCAATTCCGCGCTTTGCAAAGCCTTCGGCCACGGCAGCGCCGATACGTTCTCGCGTCTGCGCGTCCCACAACTTGTTGATGCAGATACCCGAGAGCGCAAACTTCGCAGACCCGCCCATCGAGGATATGTCCGAAACGTTCGAAACGATGTGCTTCTCGACAGCCTGTTCCGGAGTAGACCAGTCCATGCGAAAATGAGTCCCTTCGACCGAAAGGTCCTTCGTCACGAGCCAGCCGTCGAATATGGCGCAGTCGTCCCCGGCAGGGAGCCACGACCTTGAAGCAGGCGAAACAGGCTCCATCGGGGAAGCCTTTTTTAGCATGGAATCGATGAATTTGAATTCGGCCAGATCAGGGAACATACCACAAATTTAAATAACTCGGAAGACCCCTAAAAAAACATCATGGCGACAAACGGTGGATAAGTTGGCGATAATTATGGGGTAGAAAATAAAATTTCAAAATAGGGCAAAAAATTTATCCACAATCCATAATAAATACCTATCTTTTAGGCCATGGGACACATTTTCTTCATTTCGCCGTCTTCCCCTGGAAGCCTTGACAGGATGAGCCAGTGGACTCTCCAGTGGCTTTTGGAGAATGAAATGGCAGAAGATTGCACGATGTACACCTGCAATTCCGTCGAAGAAGCTTCCGGAATTCTCGAAACGGCACTCATCGTCGGCGAGACCCCGTCCCTCATCATTTTCGACCATGCGGACCGCCCCACCGAAGTGAACATCGAGTTCAGCAAGAGGCTCCACAGCAGCATTCCCGAATCGTGGATTGTCGAAATCGTCCCGGACTCCATGCCCATCCAGAAGGATAACGACAACAGCCTTTACTGGATACGCCGCCCGCTCGACGAAGACGAATGGCGCGAGACCCTCGAACAGGTGCTCCGCAAGACCCCCACGCCTCAGTGGGCGAACGAATAATTCGCTCTAAATACTAAATTCTACACATGATTAAAGGTGTAAGCTACTTTGGCGTACGCTCGCCCAAGCATGTTTTGGCCGACATGGCCGACATCAAGGCGGCGGGTTTCAATGCGGTTCTCCATACCTGGAGCGAAGAAGACCAGCAGTATTACTACGGCACGATGAAGGATATCGTGGACGCCTCTGCGGGCATGGGCCTGAAGGTCTATGTGAATCCGTGGGGTGTTGGCCGCGTGTTTGGCGGCGAGGCGTATTCGGAACTCACCGCCAGGAATCACGACCTGTGCCAGGTGGCGCTCGACGGCAAGCCCAAGGTGGCCGCCTGCCCGAACCATCCGGAATTCCGCGCCTACATGCACAAGTGGATTGAATCCGTTTGCGCGACAAAAGTAGATACGATTTTCTGGGATGAGCCGCACTTTTACTTTGAGAAGGGCGGGCTTAGCAACTGGAGTTGCCGCTGTGAAAAGTGTCGCGAGCTGTTCCGCGCACGCTTCGGGTACGAGATGCCCGCAGAACTCACCGACGATGTGAAAAAGTTCCGCGAGGATTCGCTCATTGATTTTCTGAAGGAAATGACTGAGGACGTGCACGCCCGCGGGAAGCGGAACTGCGTGTGCATGCTGCCTCCGTGGTTCCCCGCAGGTCTCGACGACTGGGGTCGTGTAGCCTCGCTGGAAAGCGTCGACGAGGTGGCCAGCGATCCGTACTGGGAACGCGGTGCCACCGAAGAATGGGTGCGCGAGAAGTATGCCGAGACGGCCCGCAAATTGACGGATGTCGCCGCCAAGTACGGCAAGGCCGTGCAGATGTGGGTGAAGGCGTACCAGATTGAAGCAGGCCGCGAAAACGACCTCGCCATTGCCGTCGAAGAAAGCCGTGCCGCAGGCATCGACAACATTTTCGCCTGGAGCTACCGTGGCACCGAGACGCTCAGCTGGCTAAAAAGCGACAACCCGGACGAAGTCGCCCGGGTGTTCAGAGACGCATTGAAGTAGAACGAGCCTTATTTTTCGACTCGAATCCGGAAGGCGTGACCGTTTACCGCCTTCGCGATAAACACGCCCCCGCGTTTCACGAGTTCCGCTGCACCTGCACGGAGTTCCTGCATTCCTGCCGCACGAACTGTTCCCAGATACACGCCATTCATGTCGAAGATGCGGTAGCTTTCGGCTCCGGTCGCATGCGATAGCGCAGGCCTTACAAAGTCTGTGCATCCGTCAACGCAAACGATTTCATCTTCTCCGAACACAAAGTAATCCACGTCCATCCAGGAACCGGTTACCGTAAAGCGCAATATGTGTTCGCCCGCGGGAAGGTTCACCGTCGCCCGCACCTTGTTGTAGTCGTCGTAGTTGTCCTCGCCTTCGTTTTTCGGGACAGAGATCACGTCGGTGATGTTCTTGCCGTCCATTGACATCTGGAAACTCGAAGTCGCATTGGCCGAAGCGACCGCCGCATAGAAGAAATATTCGCCCGCTTCCTTCACGTTCACGGTATATTCGAGCCATTCGCCTTCCTGATTATAACCCACAATATAACCGGTCGCTTTCTGATAGATGTCAACGCCAGTGCCTTCACGGTAGTTGGATTTGCCGTGATCCTCGGAATCGCTTTCGCTGTAGGAATCGTTGCCCGAGCCGACACCTGGAATGTCGAAGTCTTCTGCCTCGATCTTGCCCGGAATTTCAAACGGCTTACCCTTGAAAGGCTTTTGCGGTTCGGGAACTACCGGGGCGCGGTTTATTGCCTTGAGCATCTGCTCTGCATAGCGCTTGCCAAATGTCACGTAGGCGTCGTGACCGAAGTGGTAGCGGTCCACGCCATTGCCGTCAAGGCCTTCGGACGATGCGTAATAGGTATTGTCCATCGTGTTCGGGAGTTTCGACACGCGGTCGGAATAGCAGCAACCCGAACGCAGGAGTTCGCCCGCCACGAACGGCACCGTGTCGGAACTCATGTCGAGCGCCTTGAGGATATCGTCGCGGGTCTTCTTCACGATTTTCGGCCAGTCCGAGTAGCCGCCATCGGTTTCGCCCTGGTGGAAGATGAACCCCTTGATGACGCCCACCTGCTGCGCCTTCTTCGCGATATCGATAATCGTCTTGGTGACATTGCCATCGCTCGCGTATTCCTTCGCGTAGTTCTTGAGCCAATCCTCCGCCGTAGAGAGGTAACTTGCGTACTGGTCCTGGTCGAACAGCTTGATGCTTGCGCCACCCACCGCGACCGGAATAATCCCGATGGTCACGTCGGGCATGCTGTCGGCCATCGTGCGCCCGAACCAGTCGGCAATCGAAATCGTGTTGCCGCAGTTAAAGAGCGAAGGCACCGCCGGGTAGACCTCACCGATGGTGTTGCGGCCCTTGCCACTGCACTTTTGCGAGGCGAAAATCTTGAAGCGCGGGTTTTCGGCCTTGTCAGCGCTCTGGGCATCGGCAGTGCCGCCCATGTTGGACTGGCCGTACGCAATATAGATGTGGAAGTTCGGGTCCGGAGCGGCGCCTGCAGGCGCGGTTCCGAACGCAATGAAGCCCGCGGCAAGACACGCCACGGACGTAAACCGTGAGAGTTGTTTAAAAAATCCCATACATACTCCTTTCAAACAACATTCTAAATCTACCCTCCAAAACGCGAAAAAGGCGCCCGAAGCGCCCTTGTTCTATAGACAGATTGTCAATGAGAGGTTTTTTAGGGGTTAGTCCATGAGGCAACGGACTGAACACCCAGTAAGCTTATCGGGACTGCTAGTCAGGTGCACATAATCGCGGTCATAAGCCAAAAACAAGGAGTACGCACTATTGCCGCCATCCGTTGAACTCCAGAAGGTCGTGTATTTGCCCTCGTCGTAGTCCCCCGCATAGCCATACTTGGCGCCGGCAGGGAGTGCCGAGAATCCGAAATCATCCGTGCCATTGCCACTTTTACCCTCGTAGGATTTCCAGCCGCTGGTGGATTTGAGTTTGATACCTGCAGTAATGTTCAAATCAGACTTTGTAATGGAACCATCCACGGTAACAACTAACTCCTCCAATTCTCCCGCGGTGGGCAGGTGCCAGCCACTCGGGCAGGCGGATATAGCCGCAACCCATCTGTACAGACGACCGTACCAAGCACATTTGGATTCCTCGTCATTATAGCAGTAGCTTTCCTCTGTCTTGTAGTTCAGGTTCTCGGCCATCCAAACCTGTTTGCCAATCCTGACTGTTCTGTAAATCTGGCCGTCGCGCAGGTCCTTAAGCGTATTTGCAATTGCATCGTATTCACTGTCATTTGCCTTTGCAGAACTGCTGCTCAACGGCGAACCTCCCGAGGGCTGAGTTGCGAAATCGCTGTCGTCGTCACCGCAGGCGACAAACATCGCTGCGCAAACAAAAACTCTAATCCAAAGAGAACGCATATTTCCTCCTTAAAACACCTTTTTAGGAAAAAGTAACAATAAAAAGACCCCCGAACGAGTCGGGGGTGACAAAAGCGTCATTTTCTCACAGGCGAAAATCTTACTTCGCGCGTTCGAGGTAAGAACCGTCGCGGGTATCCACGCGGATCTTGGTGTTGTTCTCGATGAACAGCGGGATCATCACCTTGGCGCCGGTTTCGAGGATGGCTTCGCGCATCACGTTACCGCTGGTGTTGCCCTGCACTGCCGGAGGAGCTTCCACGATCATCAGGTCGACGAAGGTCGGCGGGATGACTTCGATCGGGAGGGTAGAGCCCGTCTTCGGGTCCTTCCACCAGGTCACTTCGACGGTAGCGCCGTCAAGGAGCCAGACTTCGCAGCCATTGAGAGCTTCCTTGGAGATTTCCATGGTTTCCTGAGTGGTGTTGTCCAGGAAGTACCAGGTAGAACCGTCGTTGTAGAGGTAAGTCATTTCGGTGTAGGTCACGTCGGCTTCTTCGACAGTGTCGCCGCTCTTCCAGGTACGTTCGAGAGTACGGCCAGTCACCAGGTTCTTGATGCGAACGCGGTTGAAGGCCTGGCCCTTGCCCGGCTTCACGAACTGGTTCTCGATGATTTCGTACGGCTGACCATCAACCATGATTTTTAACTTCTTGCGGAATTCGTTGGTGCTTACAGTACCCATATTATCCTCTTGTTGATTTTGATTCTAAATTTAGCAATATAATGGACGACGCCACAAAAGTTTTCACGCAAATTTCTGATTTTTTGGAATATCTGGGCCCGGAATGCGCGGCAGCCGTCGCAAATGCGGCCCCGCACGGCAAACTAGACTTAAGCCCCAAGTTTCCCTTTGTATGCTCGAGGCACTACGCCGACCTAATCAAGAAGGCGGGCGAGCCCGAAGCACTTTTACGCGAAATCTTGCCGCATATTGCCGAGCGCGAAAATGTCGCCGGATTCGTGGACGACCCGGTAGGCGACCTGCCCGCGGGCAAGGCGGACTGCGTCATCCAGAAATACGACCGGAGGGCGTTGATTGTCTCGACCGCCACCTGCGGTGCGCGTTGCCGGTTCTGTTTCCGCAAGAACTACCCCTTCCAGAACATACCCGATGTGGCACGGCAGGTGAGCGACTGGCTCGACACGCACAGCGACATCTGGGAAGTCATACTTTCGGGAGGCGACCCGCTTATGCTGGGGCCCGGCGAATTCCGCGACCTGGTGGAAGCGATTGCCATGCATTCCTCGGTCACCACACTGCGCATCCATACACGCCTCCCCGTAATGCGGCCCGACGTGGCGATGCAGCACTTTGAACTGTTGCGCGAACTGCCCGCGCGCTTCGAGTGCGTACTCGTCTCACACGTAGACCACCCGGACGAACTCGACGAGGAATCGCAGATGGTATTCGGGCAACTGAAGTATTCCGGCTGGACACTCCTGAACCAGAGCGTGCTCCTGAAGGGCGTAAACGACAAGGCAGAAACGCTCGAAAAACTGAGCCGCAAGCTGTTCACGCAGGGCGTACTCCCCTACTACCTGCACCAGCTGGACCACGCGAACGGGGTCGCGCATTTTGAAGTCAGCGATGATAATGCGCGTGCGCTGATTGAAGAAATCCGTAAGCGATTGCCTGGGTACCTTGTGCCGAAACTCGTACGCGAGATTGCTGGAGAGAAGAGCAAGACGCCTGTGTAAAAGATGCTCGCCTTCGCGAGCATGACGAAGGAAAGGTTCGCGAGCATGACGAGCTCCGTCTAGAACAAAGTCTTTACACCGAAGCCTATGATGCCGTCGAGGAAGTCGCTGCCGTTATGCAGTGCGTAATACAGGTTGATGCTCCAGTTGCCGCGATACTGCGTAAAGCCTACGCCGTAATTCTGTTCGCGTGCCCAGCCGTGGCCGGGTGCGAGCCTGCGGTATAGTCCCGGCTGGTAGAACGCCTCGATACTCAAGTCATAGCCGTCTTGCCACAGGATGGCAAGTTCCGAAAGGCCATAGGCGCGACTGCGCAGGGAGCGATAATGCATTCCCTTGAAGTCGCTCGGGCCGCCAAGCGCAAACAAGTCGGTGCGCCGGAGCGCCGCCCCACTCGGGAATATTCCGCCGGCCATACCTGAGAAGCGGCTGATGAAGTTGCCATACAGCGGGTAATATGCCACTACGCTCGCCTTCGCCGACAAGAAGTTATCGAGCGAATCGGGGCGACCCATTTTCCATGTGGCAGAAGCATCCAGGCGCCAGCCACTGCGGGGCAGCACAAACCTGTCAAGCGATACATACGACATCTCGAACGAGGAATGCTTATCGTCTTCGCTTATGCCGAAATACACGCCGATGCCGAAATCGAACCCGATGTCGCGCGTGATGCCCACCTCGCCCACGATGGTCCGCTCGACGGCCTCGCCCGAAGTGGAATCTGATTCCGGCGAGTCGCCAGCAGCATCAATAGTCTCTTCGTCAAAATTCCCGCGCAGCACTACATTCCAAGCGGTCCCGAGAATCCACGGTTCCTTGTAGTAGCCCGAAAGATGGCGAGAGTCTTCGCCGGTAAAGCCTTCCAGCTGCAGGTCGCGCGCCGTCCCCGCGATGTTGAAGAGGCTTACATCCAGTTTGCCCTCCCAGACATTTTCTTCGCTCGAATAGGTCAGCACGCCTTCTGCCGTAGAAACGTTCGCCTTGCGCATGCTGTATGCAGGGAAAATCCTGTTACGCGACGGGTCGCGGTAAAGGCGCGCGGGAGCCGTCTTGTCGAAGTAGCCAATACGTGCAAGCCTGCGTTCGCTGCGTTCCAAATCCGTGAGGGAAACGGGCTCGCCCTCTACAATGCCGGCAAGCCGCCGGAACACTTCCGTTTTTGTCCCGCTAGAATCCAAGTTTTCGGCAGGCGCCCACACCCAAGCAGAACCGCGGTCCAATTTCAGGGAAAGGACTCCCGCAGAATCAATCGTACCTTCAAGACGCGCCGCCAGGAAGCCCGCATCCTCGTAATTGCGGAGAAGCCTGTCGCGGGCAGCATTCCAACTTTCGCACGGGGCGCCCACAAGGGACTGCATCTGCGCATCGTCAGCGGCTGCAGGAGCATTTTGCCAGCGCACCGCCGTAATGCGGCAACCATCCGCAATATTCGCGAACGCAACAGCAGAAACAAACAGGAGCAAGGCAAGCATCCTCATCAGAACACCGCCTTCGCTTCTGTCGAAAGTTTCTGGAAAATATTCTCTTCGGCATCGCCAAAGCGCAAAATGTAATGCAGGCCAAAAGAAACATTCTGGTTCAAGGTAAACGAGAGGGATGTTTCCAGGCGGAACGTAGTCCCATCGCTGCAACCCGACATCATCTGGTACGGGATGGCATCGCCACCAGTTTCTACCTGGACAGTCGAGAATCGCACATACCCGTCAAAACGCTTGGATTTCGTGTAGCCAAGCCGCAGGTAGGCTTCCCAGAGGTAGGCATCGAAACCGGCAGCATAGCGGTCTTCACCTTCGCCATAGCGGTAACGGCCTCCCGGCTCTACGCTAAACCCGTCCAAAAAGCTAAAACGGTAACGGCCGGCAATGCTCCTGATGTTCCATTCCAAATCCTGCAAGGCCTGCAGTTCGACATCTTCCATGAAGGCTTCCGCAGCCACGTAGTGGTTATCGTTAATCCTGTAGGCACCCGCAATTTCGTGATGGAATAGCGACTCGTAATACTCGATGGCCGAAAGTTTCTTGTCGAACGAGGCAGACGGCCTGTACGCAAGCATCGCCCCCAACGGGTGCGCCCATTCCACGTTCCCTGTCCACTGTATCGACCCCGAAGTAAAGTCGTGAAGCGTCGAAGGCAACACCATCGGGAAGTAAATTATCTTGCCCGTAGTGTCTTCGGTAACCGTATTAAAAGTACCGCCCAGCTTGATATCGCGAAGGATTCCGTGATTTATGCCAAAGGTCCTGCCCGGAATCCACTCGAGGCTCGCACTAAACGATGCATTCGAGGCAAGCACCGCCCCGACAGAATCATTGCGGCCCATACCTTCATAGACAAAGTCGCCGTTATCCACGCCCTCAATAAACGTCCCCGTCAAACTGTCGTAGCGCACGTCACCCGTCCCCTTCGCAACAGCCTTGTAGATGGCGGTATAGGTCTGTTCCTCGGTGAGCCCCATTTTGTGCGAAATTGTCCCCGTGAGTCCGGAATTGCTATTGCCAAACCGTGCGTTCAATTCACCCGTCCAGGCATGTTCTTCGGCAGATTCCCCCAGGTCGCGGTGTTCGTACTGCAAAAAATGAGTAAGGTCGACATTTTTGAAATGGATTTCTGCGGACTGGTTCCACCTTATCTGCCTTAGCGAATCGACCCAGTCGTCAAAAGATTCCTCGTCCGATTCAAAATAGGAATCTCCGCCATGGCGAATATCCCAGATTTCAACAGCCTCGCGCACATTCCAGGCGTGCCCCTCAAGCAGAGTCCCCACCTTACCCCTTACCGAAAGTTCCGCGTCGTCAAGGCTAGCACTGTCGCGCTCCGTATAGCGGACATCCGCAGAAACAAACGGCTGGATTAGTCCGCGGATAAATTTCTCGGAAAAAGAGAACTGGTAACGTTCGCGTTCCACGTCTGTAGCACTCTGCACATACACCAGGGAAATTTCGCCCACACGGCGTTCCTGTTTATGCGTCAGGCTACCCTTCAAGCGCGAAGAAGTCCAGCCCATGTCATCGCCCTGGCGGTACCCCCACGACAAATCGCCGAACCATTCCGGGCCTAGGCGCACCCGCAGCGAAAACTCATCGTGCCTAAAATTCCCCCGCGAAAGCAAAGAACTGTCCAAATCCCATTCGTCCTTTAGCTTGTACGAATTCCAGTCGTCATCGCCGCCCTTGAATTCCGAAATGTTGAAACCCTTTTGAACATAGTTCCCGTATACCGACAAAGCCACCGGGAAGTTCTTCATCGCCGACGAGGAATCCGTAGTCAAGAACCAGCGGAAAGCGCGCCCTTGGGGGCCTCCGATATCATCTGAAACGGTATTGGTATCGCGACGGGACATCGCCAGTTCAAAATCAAGGAAATAGCGGTGTTGCCCCTGGAAGCGCAACCTTGCGCCCGCCATATCCGTCTTTGCAGGCCTCGAAAGCGTCCCGAGGCTGTCATCACGAACAAATTCACTACCCGAATCAGCCTTGAGCATCGCATAGTCTTCGTCGGTCCACACGCCCTTCTTTAGGCGGTTCACGTCATTTTCAAGCCTAAAGCCCGAAACATCCAAGTACAAATTCGGATGGCGGAACTTACCCATGGCGGCATAGAGGTTCATCACGTTGTCATTTTCGTAGGCATCGTACTCCACACGGATTTCGTCTTCGATTCCGGGCATGCGCAGGCCCTTGAAATTCAAGAGGCCGCCGGCATAGTTCACCTCGTAATCCTTGCCGCGCACGAGTTTTTCGCCATTCATCCATACCGATTCGGACTGCGGCACCACCGAAATGTAGCTGCCGTCTCCGCTCAGGGCATAGCCTTCGCGCTGGCCGCTCACGCCCGCAAATGTACGCACAATACGGTTGACTTCATCTGTACCAACAACCGCCCGCGCATCAGAATACTTTGTACGAAACCCAACCATACCTCCAAGCGTGGTCCGCTCCAGCGAAAAAAGTCCCAAGTCGGCATCCTTCCACGTGAGGTCGCCCAAATGGAGCATCCAGTGCCGGGATGTCGCCTTGAAATATATCTGGTCCACTTCTTGGAGTGTCGCCGTCGTCTGGTCGCCCGCCTTGCGGTCTACATCGCTCAACAAAGCGTCGATTGCAATACTGTCGCCCACCAGCCCCTGAATAGAAAGCTTGAGTTGTTGGTCTACCTGAGTGTCACCATCGCCCACAGTAACCTGCATGGTCTTGTAGCCGTGCGTCTCCAGGTTGCTTGTGGCATGCGCCGTATCGGGCGGTGCAGCGGGTTCGGCCTTATTCGAAAGGATATCCGGATTCCATACCGGGAGCGAATCTATATCGAGGGCAAGCGCCCCCGTCGGGAACGCGAGCAAACAACAGAACAGGGCGCCTGACCGCAGCAAACGCCTCATCGGAACTACCTATTGGGTTCAATGCGGAACTGCCTGCTCGAAAGCAGCTTGCGCCCCGCAACAAGGTCTACGCTCCACTCGCCCGGCTTGAGGAGCTTCGGGGCAATCTCCGTATGGCACACGCCTATCCCGGACTGCGAAGATTCCTTCTCGTCGAGGCCCTTGTGGAATTCCGCCGCCTTAATGATGCAGCGTTCCGTCTGGATAGTGTCGGTACCCCAGTACCATATATGCAAAAGCGTATCCGAGGAATAACGCATGGAATTGGATATCGTGGAGTAGAAATAGAGCCTCGTGTTCTCTTCGAAAACGCTGTCGACACCAAAAGGAGTCCCGCGCACCACGTCACGGCAGACCACGCTCTGCGAAGGCGAAAGTTCGGCACCCGAAAAACTCTGGAGCGAAGCGTCGTCCATCCAGAAGTTGACAATGCGGTGAATGAAAAAACCTAAAAAGACGATAGCAACAACAGCCGTCGTCTTTCTCAAGTTACGAAGTGGCGGAATGCCAGCCACAGAGGACCTCTATTACCTGAGTTTACTGGTGTTCTGGGTGAATGCCGGAACAGCGTCCACCAGTTTTTCGACAAGCAGGCGGTTGAAGTCGTCTATGCGGTTCGGGAGCCTGGAGCCCGGGAACACCTGCACCAGCAGGAGTGCCTCGTCTACAGGGGAAATGTAGATGGAACGCTTCTCGCCCGAATAGGAAACAGACTGGAACGTCTCGCCGCCAAGCATCATGCCCACCTGGCGTGCGGAGTCGAACGAAGCCGTGCTGAGCACTGCAAGCGGAGTCGCATCGATACCAAGCGTACCCACTTCGGCGATAATGGAACCGTCACGGTGGCAAAGGACAATGTAGTCGGCCTTGACACTAGCCTGGTATGCAAGCATCAACCGACGGACCTTCCCCACATCATCAGAAAAAATCGTAAAGTCGCTCATTCAAACCTGCTATAACCGTTTAAAACCAACTATTTCTTCTTGGGCACGTACGGACGCAATTCAATTTCGTCGTCAGAGACCTCGGCATTGCCTCGATCAACGGGGCGGCCAAACGTCGGCATACGCGGCGGCTGCGGGGTCGCACGCGGGCGACCAAACGGAGATGACACCGGTTTCTGGAACGGACTAGCACCACCGGACGCCATACCGCCAACGGGGGGCTTCGCCGCAAAAGAGGGCATCTTGAAAGGCGTTGCCGCAGGGGCTGCAGGAGCAGCGGGCTGTGCAGGAGCCGCAGGAGCGGCCTGGGAAACAGACACGCCTTCCTTGGTGAGGCTCACGTCGTGCACGCCGGTGTTGTTCACGCTCTCGGCTGCCTTGCGGAGGAACCCTTGCTTCACGTTGAACTTTTCAATCACCAGCATGGCGATGGTCTTGAGCGTAGTCACCACGCCCTTTCCGTTGTGCGCCGTTGCCGGGAAGAACGGGACGTTGCGGAGGTTGAGTTCCGCGTTCATCTCGTCGAGGGTAAACACGTTTTCCATGTCGCGCTTGTTGTACTGGAGCACGAAGGGCATGTCGTCGAGATCCATGCCGTAATCCTGCAGGTTCTGGCGCAGGTTCTGGAGGCTCTCGATATTTTCGGCCTGGCGGGAACGCTGCGAATCTGCAACAAAGACAATACCATCCACACCACGGAGCACAAGTTTACGCGTACTATTGTAGTAGACCTGGCCCGGAACCGTGTACAACTGGAAACGAGTCTTAAAACCTTTGATATCACCAAGATTGAGAGGAAGGAAGTCGAAAAACAGCGTGCGGTCGCCTTCGGTCGCGAGGGACACCATGTCCGTACGCTTGTCCGACGGCATCTTCTGGTGGATTACCTGCAAATTCGTGGTCTTACCACTAAGACCCGGTCCGTAATACACCACCTTACAGCTGATTTCACGCGTCGCAAAATTGATTGAAGACATCTGTTATCCTTGATACTAGGATTTAATCTAGTAAAATATCGGCGTATCTGTATGCTAGTCAACGCAAAAAAGGGCTTACACACGCCCGTGGGCCTACCCGAGATTTTCTTTAAAAACAGAAAACACCGGTGCACATAAATGCACCGGTATAAAGACCGATTCAAGCCTTGTTACGCCCGATTAGGCGAAACCGTTGACGAGCTTTGCGACCTTAGCCTTGTAGTTGGCAGCGCGGTTGGCGTTGAAGCCGGCGCGGCTCTTGTTGGCAGCGACGTCGAGAAGACGGAAAAGCTTCGGCATTTCGGCAAGGGCGGCATCCTTAGTAGTAGCAGAACGGATGACCTTGAGGCTTGCGCGAATTTCGGCGCGGGCTGCACGGTTCATGGCATTGGCCTTTTCGGCCTGACGCAAACGCTTTTTGCAAGATTGATGTTGAGGCACCTTATATCTCCGGGTAAAACCTACTTAAAATTTTTTGTAGGGACAAAGATAGCAAAGATTGGGAATTTGTCAAGCCCCCAAATTGGGCGAATTTGCTAAATTTTAGCCATTATGATGCCATTCGTGAACCTGACAGCACAAAGAGAGGCCTACCGGGAAGAACTCGAGGCCGCAGAAAGGGCCGTTCTGGACAGCGGATGCTACATCGGCGGGCCGGAAGTCAAGGCCCTGGAGGCGGAACTTGCGGATTTTTGCAATTCTGCGGGTCAGAATGCCGGGAAGGGCTCTTTTTTGGGGGGTATCGCTGGAAGTGACCGCGCGGAACCCAAAACCAGCGCCATAACGTGCGCAAGCGGCACCGACGCCCTCACCATCGCGCTCATGGCCCTCGGGCTCAAACCGGGGGACGAGGTCATCGTCCCCGACTTCACCTTCATCGCGCCGGCGGAGTGCGTGGCATATCTGGGTGGCATACCGCGGTTCGCCGACATCGACCCCGAAACGCTGCTGATTGACCCGGAAAGCGTGAAGGCGCTGATCGGCCCCAAGACGCGCGGGATTATCGGCGTGGACCTGTTCGGGCAGTGCGCGCCGTTTGCGCATCTGACCGAAACAACGCTTTGGGAAATCGCCGTCGCGAACGACCTGTGGCTTCTGGAAGATGCGGCCCAGGCATTCGGTGCGAAGTACGACATCGGAGTGCCGCCATATTCGGATATCATAACGAGCCGCGCCTGCACCCTCGCCACCATTTCCATCACGAGTTTCTACCCGAGCAAGCCGCTGGGCTGCTACGGGGACGGCGGCGCCATCTTTACCCATGATGCGCAGCTCGCCGAGAAGGTGCGCATGCTCGCGAACCACGGGAGCAAGGAACGCTACCTGCACGAGACCGTGGGCTTGAACAGCAGGCTCGACGCCCTGCAGGCCGCCATCTTGCGGGTCAAGCTCCGCCATTTCGAGAGCGAACTGAAGGTACGCTGCGAGAACGCCCGCAAGTACGACGAGTTTTTCGGCGCCTTGAATGATGCCGGCGGCATTGACGGCGCAAAAATCGTGCCGCAGCAAATCGGGATAAACTGCACGAGCACCTACGCGCAGTACACCATGCTGGCAGATGACCGCGAAGCCTTTATCAAGAAACTGGACGCCGCGGGAATCCCGCACTGCATCCACTACCCGCAACCGCTGCACGAACAGCCCTGCTTCAGGGAACTCGCGCAGGGCAGCGAGAACAAGAACGCCATCGAAGCGAGCAAGAAGGCCGTGAGCCTCCCCGTCTGCGCCTTTACCGATGTAGACTTTATCATAGACAAACTGAGGGCCGCCCTATGAAGAACACCGACCTGATTCCCGAAATCGCGAACGACATGACCCCGCGCAAGGTCAAGGACTCGCAAACCGAGACGCACGCCATCGTGCATCCGGACAACACGAACGCGCTCCACAACGCCTTCGGCGGGTACCTGATGGGCCTCATGGACGTGGCCGCCTGCGTAGTCGCATTCAACCATGCGGGCCGCAAGGTGAACACCATCTCCATCGACGGGGTGCGGTTCTTCCGCCCGGCAACGCTCGGGACAATCCTCAACATCCACGCGAGCCTGAACCGCGCGTTCAACACCTCGATGGAAATCGGCCTCAAGATTACTGAAACTGACCCGGTAAACAAGCAGGAGCTGCCCATCGCGCACGGCTACTTCACGTTCGTCGCCATCGGCGAAGACGGCCGCCCGACCGCGGTCGCCCCCGTGGAACCCGAAACCGCCGAAGAAAAGCGCCGTTTTGACCAGGCCCTCATCCGCCGCGAAGCAAGAATCGCGCTTACAGGTAAACTCAAATAGAAGATCCTCGCCTACGCGAGGATGACGTTCTGGCATCCTGTATACAGGCGGAACCATTATTTATGTTCGGGGCTCTTTCTGAGCCCCCTTCCCATTTCTAAAATTAGGGCATGCGCGGACCACAAAAAGACGTCAAAGACCGCTCCCTGATAAGCCTCTCCTGGCCGCTTATCCTCACGTTCGCCGTGGGCATGATCCAGCCCATGATGGACAGTTGGTTCCTTTCGCGCACTTCCGAAACCGCGGCCGCCGGCGTCGGCGCCATGCTCCCGATTCTAGGCGCCCTGTTTACCGCACTCCACGCCTTCGCGCAGTCCGGCGCAAGCATCGTTTCGCAGTACATCGGCGCCAAGCAGAACAGCCACGCGAGCAGCACGCAGACGATGGTCCTCTTCGGGAGCATCTTGCTCGGGGTCGCCCTCACGCTCGTCATCTTCCCACTTTCGGGGCACATTCCGCAATGGATGGGCCTCACCGAGGAGCCCGCAAAATACGCGATGATGTTCCTGAGCGTCGTCTCGTTCGGTTTTGCCTTCCGCGCACTGCAAACCATCCTCACCGCCCTCATTGCCACACACGGCCTTACCATCTGGAACTTGGTCGGCAATACGCTTACCATCGCAAGTAACGCCGCCCTGAACGTCGTGTTCCTCGAAGGGTATTTCGGGCTCCCCAAGATGGGCGTTTACGGCGTGGCCCTCGCCACCGCGCTCTCGTGGCTGATATCTTCGGGCATCTTGTGGATGGTGCTCAAGTTCAAGGTAAAGCACCAGAGCAAAGCCCGCGACTGGAAGCGCTCCCGCATTCTCCTCCCCGACTGGATCCGCATCGGCCTCCCCGCCGCCGCTGAACCCATCAGTTTCCAGCTTTTCCAGGTGTTCATCACCGCGATGGTCGTTTACGTAGGCACCACCGCGATGACCGCCCGCGTGTTTGCAGGCAATTTCGCTGCTTTGTCAGTAATCCTCGGAGTCGGCCTCGGCAGCGGAAACCAGATTCTCGTGGCGCATTTGGTCGGCGCGCACGATTTCGACAAGGCGAACCGCCGCGTGCGCCAGACGCTTGCCATCGGCATCACAAGCGGGCTTTTGCTCTCAATTATCGTTGCGCTTTTGGGCGAACATTTGCTCAGGCTCTACACCGACAATCCTGAAGTGCTCCGACTCGGAAAAATTTGTCTCTGGTGCGACGTAGCCGTGCAACCCTTCAAGGCAGTAAACTTCATCGTCACCACCTCTCTGCGCGCCGCGGGCGATTCCAAGTTCCCCGCCATTGTCGGAAGCGGAATGATGTGGACGCTCGGGCTTGCGACCTCGCTCATACTCGCGTTTGCATTGGGGCTCGGGCTGCCGGGGCTTTGGCTTGGCATGGCCGCTGACGAACTCTACCGTTCGTTCGCCAACATCTGGCGCTGGCGCAGCGGCCGCTGGAAAAGCAAAGCCGTGGTGTGACTAGAACTTAGTTGGCAGATCTTAGAACTCAGTCCTTAAGGCAACGGACGGAGAATGCGTATTTTTTTTCTTTCCAGTTCGAGGACACACTGTAGCTATCGAAGAACAGCCCCAAGTAGTATGCGTTGTAGAAATCTTCCTCAGTAGAACTCCAAAAAAGCGCGTGTTCGTTCTCACGGCTGTAATATCCATTGTTGAACCTTCCGCCAGCAGGGAATGCCGAAAACCCGAAATAATCCATACCATTGCCGCTTTCACCTCCATCTTCCTTCCAACCAAACATGGACTTGAGAGTCCAGCCAGCCGTAAGCTGTCCACCAATAGGAAGATCGCCAATAACTAATCGTACGCCAACAGACGTCAAAGTTTCAAATTCATCCTTGCTTGGCAAATGCCAGCCGTTCGGGCAAACGCCCTGAATGTTTCCTGATGGCAAAGAACAGTCCGTCATATAGCCGCATTCGCTCTCAGACTTGCCCAACGCGGCTGCCCACATATAAAGCCTTCCATACTTTTCACAATACTCGGCAGAATCTTCGTAGCAAAAACTAGAGTCTACTTCATAGTTGAGATTTTCCGCCATCCACACCTGGCTTTTAATCTTTACCGTCTTGTAAGTTTGACCATCCCGATCATCTACCAATTCGCCATATTCGCAGTTGTCTTCTGTTTCAGTTTTGCAGCCTACTACAGAACTAGACGAAAACGCAGAACTGCTAGACTTGACGCTAGACGAAGATCCGTCATCGCAGTCCTCGCACGCACTAGACGACGAATCGCCCGAAGACCGAGTCGCAAAATCGCTGTCATCGTCACCGCAGGCAGCGAGGGACAAAAAAGCCACAAGGCAACCCGCAAAAACAAATCTTTTTTTCGAGCGCATCACTCCTCCTTAAAGGTATTGCCTATATCTAGCAAAAAATGCAGGCCGTTTTTTGCCTTGGGGCGTATAAAATAGAATAAGAAACGCAATTTATACGCCCCTATGCCGGAAAAATTGCTCGAGTCGGCGGTTCGTAGTACGCAAGGGGCATATAAAACCATATAATTCGGCGCATTTATATGCCCCCGAATGGAACATCGCCAAGTTTTTGATACATACAAAATAATAAAGGGCGTATAAACAGCAACAAAATCCCGTTTTTATACGCCCCACCCGCGAAACACGCGTGCGAAGGCGTCACTCGTAGCAAACATTACGCAAAAAAGCATCTAGCAGTTTATTTTTTACCCGCTTCTCGCGGGAGCCCGTGTGAGCAACAAAGCGCTTCGTATCAACGAAGCGTGGTTGCGAGAGTGAGCGCATATCGGAGAGCAAAACAAGAACTTAGCGCGAACGGTCGCTTAAAGGACTAACAGCCACGAGGGCTCCGCAGGGCCCCCATCCCCATGCGCCTTAGCAACAAACACCTGTCTACCATAGCCATTATCGTATTTTTTGCGGAGAGGTGACGCTTCGCAAAGCGAACACTGGAACAAAGTGATTGTGTGAGCGTGCGAAGGCGTCACTCGTAGCAAACATTATTACTAAAAAAAGCTAAATTTGGCGCATGCCGTTCTACCCGGAAGAAGTCATTCAGCAGCTCAAGTCGCAAGCGGATATTTCGCTTGTGATTCAGCAGTTTTTGCCGCTGAAGCGCACGGGTACAAACCGCTACGTGGGCGTATGCCCCTTCCACGACGACCACTCCCCCTCCATGACAGTGAACCCCACTCTCGGCATCTACAAGTGCTTTGCGTGCGGTGCCGGCGGGGACGTATTCAAGTTCGTCAAGGAACACGAAAAAATCGACTTTAACGGCGCCGTAGAGTGGGTGGCAAACTTCGTGGGCTTCGACCTGCCGAAATTCGCATCGAAGGAGAACGCCGAGGTCACCGAAGAGCGCGCGATGGTGCGCAAGCTCAATGAACTCGCCTGCGAATGGTTCGAGCAGCAACTCACGCTCAGCCCCAAAGCGCTCGAGTACCTCGCCAAGCGCAACATCAGCGAAAAGACGCGCAAGGAATTCCATATCGGCTATGCCCCCGACGGGCGCGAGAACTTTATCGCCTACGCCGCGAAGAACGGCTTTTCGCCCCGCGACTGCGTGAAGGCGGGCCTTGCCACCGAAAAACAGAACGGCGGCATCTCGGACAAGTTCCGCGACCGCCTGATGATTGCCATCCAGAACCAATCCGGCGTAGTAGTCGCCTTCGGCGGGCGCGACCTGGCCCCGAAACAAGAAGGCTTCGAGCGCCCCAAGTACATGAACAGCCCGGACACGGCGCTCTACAACAAGAGCGAAATTCTGTTTGGCCTGAACCACAGCCGCGCCGCCATCTCCAAAGAAAACGCGGTCATCATCGTCGAAGGCTATTTTGACCTCATCAGCCTTTACCAGGGCGGCGTGCAGAACGTAGTCGCCGCATCGGGCACGGCACTCACCGAAATTCACGCAAACATCCTCGCCCGCTACGCAAAAACCGCCTACCTCGTATTCGACGGCGATGCGGCAGGGCGCAAGGCTACCCACCGCACGCTCGAAATCGTGCTCCCCAAGGGCATAGTCCCGAGGGTATTCGCGCTTGCCCGCCCCGACGGCACCAAGATAGACCCCGACAACTTCGTGAACGAGCAGGGCGCCGACGCCTTCCGCGAGCAACTGAAAAATGCCGAAGACTGGCTCAGTTACCTCTCGCGCAACAGCGACCTCCAGAGCATAGAATCGCGCGCCTCGTTTGTCACCTACGCGAAATCTATTGTCAAGAGCATCCAGGACAGCGAACTCAGGAACCAGTACGTAAAGCTCATCGCCGAACGTTTTGACACTACGCGTTCGCTCCAGGGCATCCAGGGAATCCGCCCGCAAAAGAAGCCCGTGCCCCCCGTACAGCAGCCGCCCCAGAATGCGGACCTCGCAGAATACGGCGACATGCCCGTGCAGCAGGAACCCGAACACGTCCCGTGGGAAATCCTCTCGCCGGTCGAAGTCCGGTTCGCGAACCTGCTCGTGAGCAACCCCACCCTGCTGGACCGCGCCTGCGAATATTTTGACGTGGAACTTGCCGCCAGCGGGATACAGTTCTTCGAATCCTCACTCATTGAAGAATTCGTGAACACGATTATCGCAAGCTACAGCGAAACGGGCTACTTTTCGCCCCAGACATTGTACGAACAGCTCCCCCCACTGCTGCAGCAGTTCATGGAAAACCTGCCCGAAGAATCGTGGACACCCCCGAAAGAAATCATCGAGCTCTACGAAAGCCTCATGGTGCTCACCTTCAGGCTGTGCGACCGTTACCGCAAGAGTATCGCCCTCGACACGCCCGAAGGCGTACAGAAGCGCATCTCGCTGAACACCTTCATGCAGAACATGGAAAAACTCGACAGGCAGTACAAGGAAGGCAGGCTATCCATCGACATGCTCGCCGACCAACTCATCAAGAGCAAGACACCTTTAATCAATACCCTCTCCGTCACGAAAGGATAAAAACATGTTATCGATAAAGAACCTGAAAGCAAGTATCGAAGACGGGACACAAATCCTCAAGGGAATCAACCTCGAGGTAAAACCCGGTGAAGTCCACGCCATCATGGGCCCGAACGGTTCAGGCAAAAGCACCCTTTCGAAGGTCATCATGGGCCACCCCGCATACAAGGTGGACGACGGTTCCGTGGAACTCGACGGCAAGAACCTGCTCGAGATGGAAATCAGCGAACGCGCGAATTCCGGACTATTCATCAGCACGCAGTACCCGACAGAAATCCCCGGCGTAAACAACGTGGAATTCCTGAAGATGGCGCTCAACAGCAAGCGTGCCTACCTCGGGCTCCCCGAAATCGGCGAAGACGAATTCAAGAAACTCTGCGAAGAGAAAATGGAACTGCTCGAGATGGACGAGCGCTACCGCGACCGCGGCGTGAACGACGGCTATTCCGGCGGCGAAAAGAAGCGTAACGAAATCCTCCAGATGGCGATTCTCGACCCGAAGGTGAGCTTCTTGGACGAGACGGACTCCGGCCTGGATATCGACGCACTCCGCATCGTCGCAAACGGCATCAACCACATCATGGCACCAGAGAAAGCGGTTATCCTCGTGACGCACTACCAGCGTCTGCTGGACTACATCAAGCCCACCTACGTGCACGTGCTGCGCCACGGCAAGATTATCCTTTCCGGCGGGCCGGAACTCGCCCTGAAGCTCGAAGAACAGGGCTACGACTGGATCGAGGAGAAGTAATGGACGCACTCTCCCGCATCAAACAACTCGGAATGCCTCGTCGTAACGACGAACTGTGGACATTCTTCCCCGTAGCAAAGGTCCCTGCGCCGGAATTCCCCGACGCATGCGCCTGCAATGAGGACTTTTCGCAAGAAACCGACTTTGCAGCCCTTTTGCCGATTGCCTGCAACGCACGCCCGATGGTAAGGGACATTCCCGAAGGCGCAAACGAGATGGCGCTCATCAAGTGCAACAACGACTTCGGGCACACAATCCTGAACATCGGCAAAGGTGCAAAAGCAAGCATTGAGATTCTCGACAACAAGGTATTGCACGCGCTTGACGCCGAACGCTTCGACATCAACGTGGGCGAAGGCGCCGACGTAGAAATATTCTTCGCGAACCCGGCAAACGACCTTCCGCTCCGCTTCCGCCACTTCCGCATTTCGCAGGCGGCAGCATCTACGGTGCGGTTCTCCGCCATCGAACGCGGGAACGGCATTAGCCGCGTAAGCATCGACACCTTCCTGAAAGCCGAGGGCGCCCATTTCGAAATCCGCACCCTGAACATGCTTAATGGCACCTCTGAAAGCCACCACAGGCTGCACATCTACCACGAGGCTCCCGAAACCACAAGCACGCAGCTTTCCAGAAACCTGCTCGACGGCAGCGCCCGCGCAAGCTACGACGGCAGCGTCATCGTGGGTAACGGCTGCACCAAGGCCAACTCCAGCCAGCTCGTGAACACCATCCTCCTTTCGGGGGACAGTTCTGTTTCCGTGAAACCGGTGCTCAAGATTTATCACGACGACGTAGAATGCACGCACGGCAATACCGTAGGCGAACTCGACGCAGAACAGATGTTCTACCTGGTAAGCCGCGGGATTCCGCAGGAGACCGCAAAGAAGATGCTCATCTCGAGCTTCGCGAAAGAGACCTTCTACCCGCTGCCGGATTCCCCCGCCAAAAAGCGTCTGTTGCAAAATATCCAATAAAAAAATTTGAAAAGCATACAGAAAAGGCAGCCCAGGTGGAAACGGGCTGCCTTTTTTGGGGGGAGTTGATTGGGTTTTTAAACTATAGAACTGAGCATGAAGAGCGTAACGCCCATAAATGCTACCATGTACTTCGTGATGGAGATCGGAGCGGAGAAGTCTTTGATGATTTTAGTTTTCATATTCAATCCCTTTCCTTTTATGTCTGTAATATAGATTTGCCCGGCCCGGTTTCAAAGTAAGGAGAATCACACTGCGATAATGCTCACATCGACTTGCAACAAAAAAACAGAATTCTCCAAATCAAAAAGGAACGGCCAAGCGACCGTTCCTTTTTGGATTTTGATTGGGAGTTTCTAAGTAAAATTAGTCAGAAGGAATAAGGTCACACCCATAAAGGAGACCATGAAGTTTGCAAAGAACGTGGTGGAGGCGAGGTCTTTCATGATTTGAGATTTCATCCCGATTCCCTTTTGTTTTTTGATTGTAGCTCAAATATAAAATGCAGGAATCAGAATTACAAGTAACGCAAATCACACTGCGATTCCAGTCACGTCCACGCACTCTTGGAATAACCGGAACGGGAAGAATTGCCCCAGAAAAAAGAGAATGTCACAAAAAAAACAGAAAAGTTATTTCTCTTCAATCTTGACAACGGGCTCGTCCATCATCTTTTCGGCGATGACTTCGGGCGTCTCTTCGGCAATAGCCGCATTAGATTCCTCGGGCATCCAGGGCTTATCCAGGCTCTTTTCCCAAGAAACAGTAGGCGCCGGCTGCACTTCGTGAGAAGCATCGACAACAGGCAAGCCAAGGAGTTCGCGGGCACGGTTCAAGGCGGCGTCAATGTTACCGAGAGCGTTCTCTTCACCGAGCTGTTTGAGCACGCCGGCGCGCGTCAAAGCCACCACCGGCTGGGCATGCACGCCACTGAGCAAGAGTTGCGTCCCTTCGCGCTTGCAACGGCCAAGCAAGTCTTCAATCATCTGGATACCGGCGGCATCGATGCTAGATACACTACGCATGCGCAAGATAAGGATTTTCGGCTTGTCGGAAATGCGCGCCATCGTATCCTTGAACTTGTCGACCGCACCGAAGAAGAGCGAGCCGGCGAGTTCGTACACCACCACGCCCTTCGGCACCTGGCGGCTGAGCTCGTTGTGGGCGGCTTCCTCGTCGTCTTCCTTGAGGGCCTCGGTCACCGTCTCCATCTCAGAGACATCGCTCATGCGCTTGATGAAGAGCACTGCAGCCAGCAAGACGCCCACTTCGATAGCGACCGTAAGGTCGATAATCACCGTGAGGAAGAAGGCCACGAGCATCACAATCACGTCGCTCTTGGGGGCCTTGAACATCTTGATAAAACTGCGGTAGCCGCACATGTTAAAAGCCACCTGGAAAAGCACTGCAGCAAGCGCTGCCATCGGGATCATTTCGGCATACTTGCCGAGCACGAGCATGATGAGCAGAAGGACAACCGCATGCACCAAGCCCGAAACCGGGCTCACCGCACCGTTACGGATGTTCGTCGCCGTACGGGCAATGGCACCCGTAGCCGGGATACCGCCAAAAATCGGGGAAAGGATGTTCGCCACGCCCTGGCCAAAGAGTTCGGTATTGGAGCGGTGCTTGGTACTGGTCATACCGTCGGCCACAACTGCCGAAAGCAGGGATTCGATGGCACCGAGAATGGCAATCGTGAGTGCCGGCTGGAACACCTTCTGCATCATCTCGAGGCTAATGTTGGGCAGGTGCGGGGTCGGGAAACCGGTCGGAATGTGGTTCTTCATGCCGATGGTCACCACGCCGTGGCCCGTAATCGGGTCGTCCCAGCCGAGGACCTTCACAAGCACGGTAGCAACGATAATCGCAATCAGGGAGCCGGGCACCTTCGTGGTAATCTTGGGCCACAAGATGCATACGGCTAGCGCCACGAGGCCAACGATGACGGCATATATATTAACAGTGTCAAAGGAAGTCGCATAGAGCTTGATCTTGCCGATGGCGTCGGCAGGGTCCTTGGCCAAAAAGCGCAGCCCGAAGAAGTTCGGGACCTGGCCAAGCGCAATGATGATGGCGATACCGGCGGTAAAGCCCACCGTCACGGGGAACGGGATGAACTTGATGATGGCGCCGAACTTCGCAAGCCCGAAAATAATGAGCAAAATGCCCGCAAGGAGCGTCGCAGATGCCAGGCCGTCGTAGCCGTACTGGCTCACGATGCCGTAGACAATCACGATGAAGGCGCCCGTGGGGCCGCCAATCTGGAAGCGGGAGCCACCCAGCAGGGAAATAGCAAAACCCGCGATAATCGCCGTGTAGAGGCCCTGTTCGGGGCCGACGCCGGAGGCGATGGCGAACGCGATGGCGAGCGGAAGCGCCAAAATGCCAACGATGACACCCGACATGAGGTCGCTCACGAAGTTTTTCTTGGTGTAGCCCCTGCGAAGAGCCCTCACGGACTCCGGGGTGACGGTTGCCTTGACACCCGAAAGGAAGTTCTTGAAGGATTCCTTGGCGTGAATGTTGGTCATCTTGCACTCCGTTATGGAAGAACGGCGCCAAATTTAGAAAAATTTACAAACCCCGTTAAGGGTGAAAATGAAAAAATTATTTCTAGATTTGCACCCGAAATGAGGATTCCTGTACAGCTAGCCATCATCTTTGCCATCTGCCTTGCGGGCGAATTCCTGAACCGCATCGTGGGCATCCCCCTGCCGGGGAACATCATCGGCATGGTCCTGCTGCTAATCCTCCTATGCCTCAAAATCGTCAAATTAGAGCATATTTCAACCGTTTCCACCGTATTCCTGAAGTATCTGCCCCTGTTCTTTTTGCCGCCGAGCATCGCCATCATGGCCGTCGGTGACGACATCCTGAGCCGCTGGCCCCTGCTGCTAACCATGTGCATCGCGTTCACCGTCATTACAATGGCTGTAACGGGCATTTCTACGCAGTTTTTGATCCGCCTGCAGGAGCGGCACAACAGCCCGAACGAGGGCGCAGGCATTGCCGGCAAGGCCAGTATAAACGCCGGCAAGGCCACCCCGAGCGAAAAAGGGGGCCAGGAATGAGCACCCTCATCAATACCCCCCTGTTCGGCATCCTCCTCACGCTCGTCGCCTTCGAAATCGGCGTCCTCGTGAGCCGCAAATGGAAATACGCCATCCTGAACCCCATCCTCATCGCGAACGTGCTCATCGTGGGGTTCCTGCTTTCGACCGGGATTAGCCTCGAAACCTACAACATCGGCGGCAACTACATCTCGGTATTCCTCTCCCCCGCTACCGTCATTCTCGCGGTCCCGCTCTACAAGCAAATCTCCAAGCTTAAAAGCTACTGGAAGCCCATCCTGGCGGGCATCGCCATCGGCAGCCTCACCTCCATCGCGTGCGTCATATTCTCCTGCAAACTGCTCGGGCTCAGCCACACGCTCATGCTCTCCATTTTGCCTAAATCCATCACCATCCCCATGGGTTCCGTGGTCTCCGCACAGATTGGAGGCATCCCCTCGGTGACCATCATCGCCATCACGGTCACGGGAATCACCGGGGCCGTCACGGCACCCATCGTATGCAAGTTCTTCCGCATCAAAAACAGTGTCGCCCAGGGGGTTGCCATCGGTACCGCAAGCCATGCGCTCGGCACAACCAAGGCCATGGAAATGGGCGAAGTACAGGGGGCGATGAGCAGTCTTTCCATCGGGCTTGCAGGGCTATTCACGGCCATCGTCGCACCGGCAATCATCTCGCTGCTATAGGCAGCATATTTTATATAAACTAACGCCCGACCAACACTTCGCAAAGGAGCGTTTCGTTCTCAGGGAACCTGCACGTTTTTTTCAGGTCTTCTTCGCAGAAGAACGGCTCGCGACGCGCAAACTTGCCGAGCCCGCGGGCCGATTCGCGCAGCATTTCGGCCACATACCCGGCATTCATGTTCAGGTAGCGGTAAGCGCGCTCGCCGAGAACCTTGCAGGCCTCTTCCATGTCGGCCGAAAACACGACGGCAAACGACACGTTCTTCACCGCATCGCCACTCAGGTGGCACTTCGCAAACTTTTCGCGGTCATTGAAATTCGTACGCAGGTAAAGCGTCTTTTTGAGCGGCAAGTACCGGTACATGCCCGGGTAAACAAGCTGCACGTCAAACGAGACAACCCAGATTTTCAGGAGCCCCGCGCCAAAAGAATTGAGGTTGCAAATTTCCATCCAGCGAAGCACCGTCGAAAAGTCGTCGAGCGACGCCTTCCAGGGCTTAAAATTGCGGAAACTCACCGCGCCGGGCCCGAGGAACTCGTATTCGCGGAAAAAGTATTCGTTCGGGAACTTGAGCGGCGTGAGCGGGAATTCCTCGCCATTGACAGGCTGGTTCACCACGCGGCAAACCTTCATGCAGCGCGAAAGGTCGGTAATGCATTCCACGCGGTTCTGCATAAAGAACCGTGCCATGTAGCGGTTGCCGTTACTCGCCGTCTCGGGAATTTCGCTGCGGTTGCTGTAAGCGAATTCAGATACAGTCTCGTATTTTTTCAGGGCCTTCGGCATTATGCTGAGGGCGGCAAGCGGCACCTCCGAAGGCGAAAGCCCTAGCGCCACCGCAACGTCGTCGTCTACGAACGCGCTGAACGGGATAGCCGTGCCCCCGAGCGACCTCGCAAGAATCGATACAAGCCCCGCGTAGCTGCCCGCGTCAATCTGCAGTTCCCTGTAGGCGGCTTCCTTGTAGCGCCAAACAATGCGGTCAAAAATACCCGTAAAGAACAGCGTGATGTTTGCCTCGCGGATAAAATCCCCCGTCGGGAAGGCGGCACACAGACTCTCTATATTCGCGCGGCGCGCCTTAGCATTGGCCGCACCAGCCGAACCGCCCACCGGCAAAGCCACCAGTTCTCCCGCGCAACTGTCAAAATAGTACAGCCCGTCGGGAACGCGCTGCCCCTGCAACAAGGCGTACACGCCAATGGACCTGAGGCCGTCGGCACACACGTCGTTCTGCAACTGCGAAAAAAGGCGGTTCAGCATCGAAGAGGGTGTGCCCACAAGCGAAAACAAGTCGCCATCTACCGGCGAGCCGTGATTCTCGGCAATAGAATACCGCTTGGCTCCCGGGTAGCTCTTGTCGGGCGGCATGCGTTGCTCCCAATGCAGCGTAACGGGATCCCCCGCAGAACGGCGGGAATACCGGACAGACTCGTGATATGCGACGGAAAAAAAAGCCACTGGCGCAAAATATACTTAGTTTTTGGCACCCTTTTCAAAAAAAATGCCCCATTAGGCTCTTTTTTTTGAAATTTTTCCCAATCCATCCCAAAATAAAACACTTGATACAGTTTGGTATTTTCACCCCCATTCTCACGTTTCAACACCCCCTCGGAAATGTATATTATGCTTGTAAAATAACAAGCGAGGCTAATATGTCTTTCAAGAAACTCATTACCACATCGACCGCAAGCGTAATCGCACTCTTTATTGCCGCCTGCGGCGATTCCGATTCCGGCTTACGCCCTGTCAACGAAAACCCCGACACCCCCTCCAGCGAAGCCGCTGTCGACCCGAGTTCCTCGTCCGTCGCAGACACCTCCGCCCAGATTCCGCCTGTCACCGGAACGGGCCTGCTCATCGACGACCTCGAAGACGGTGACGGCAGCACACTCATCGGGTCGGGCTGGTACACTTACGACGATCACGACAATGGCGGTGCATCCGTTATCACGACCCCGAACGTAACAGAGAAGGGCGACCCGCTCCCCACGGCAACAGACAACGGTTCCCTGTACGCATTTACCGTCAACTACACGCTCGACAAGGGCGATTACGCCTACGACCCGTACGTGGGCTGGGGGCTCCTTGTTCCCGATGCTATCGACTGCAGCAACTTTGGCGGCATCAGCTACTGGTACAAGGGCGGCAAGCACGAAATCCACGTGGAAACCACCGACGTGACGGACTACGACGTGCATCTCGCAACCGTGCCCGCATCCAGAGAATGGAAGCAGGTGTCCATCCGCTTCAAGGACCTGGCCCAGGGCGGCTGGGGTGAAGAAGTCGCATTCGATCCCTTCCACATCAGGGCCGTCAGCTTCCAGGCGAAGGGCGACAAAGTTACCGACTCCCTCTCGATTGACAATCTCTACTTCCAGGACACGAGTGAAGTCGAGAAGGACAAACCCGACATGACAATCATGGACCCGATCATCCCCACGGTGGTAATCCCCGAAGATCTCACCATCAGCAGTCCGCTCCAGGAAAAGGCGATGAAGTACCTCAACAAGGGCATCAACATCACCAACTGGCTTGAAGAAAACAAGGCTTACTTCAAGGGCAAATTCAAGTTCGACGAGAGCGACGTGAAGCTCATGGCCGAAAACGGAATCAAGTCGCTGCGCTTCCCCATCGACCTCGACAGCTACGCCACCAACCGCGATGAATTCGTGGCCGACACTACCGGCACCGTCGAACTCAAGTTCGACGACGAGAACCTGTTCGCCGTACTCGACTCCTTCGTGGAATGGACCGGCAAGCACAACATGTCGTTCGTAATCGACTACCACGAATACGACAACAGCTACAACATCACCAGTTCCAAGAACGCAAGGTACATCAAGATGATGGCCAACGTGTGGAAGCACGTGGCGGCTCACTACGCAAGCAACGAGCGCGAAGACATCTTCTACGAACTCCTGAACGAGCCCGACATGACAAACGGCGCCGTAAAATCCCCAGCCTGGCACGCAGCCGCCCAGGAAGACGTAGACTCCATCCGCACAGTCGATACAAAGCACACCATCATCTTTGGCGATGCGGAATGGTACTCCATCTCGGTACTTTCGAAGAGCGAACCGTTGAATGACGACAACGTCATCTACGCCATCCATACCTACGAACCGTTTATATTCACGCACCAGAGCGCCAGCTGGGCCGAGACCAAGACCATCAAGAACCTCATGTTCCCCTACGACAAGGAAAAATGGTCCGAATACAGCGCCGACTTCGGTGTAACCAAGAGTACCCCATCGCACATCAAGAACAACCTCAAGAACTACAACAGGACTGGCAGCATGGAAGCCATCCTCAAGAGTGTCGTCCCGGCAAAGAAATGGGCCATAGAACACAATGTCCCGGTGATTATCAACGAGTTCGGCGCCTACAACCTGAAGACCGACAAGCAGTCCGTGCTGAACTACATGTCCGCCATGAGGACTATCAGCGACACGCTCCAGATTCCGCTCACGCACTGGGGCTACACCGGCGGCTTCGCCCTGTTCGATTCCGAAGACGGGGTCAAGGGCACCAAGCTCATCGATGGCATGAAGGAAGCCTACGGCCTGTAAAGATTCTAATCGAGTACTCCTCCTAAACAAAAGGCCGCGCGGATAAAATCTGCGCGGCTTTTTTGTAATGCAGAACTTATTTGCGTCCAAGCGCTTCTTCCTGCTCGCGGAGTTTCTTGTAGCCGGGACTTTCGAGCGGGAGGATGGACGGGTCAAGTTTCAGGGGTTTGTAGCCTTCAAGGTCCTTGGGGTCGGTGAGTTTAGTTATTGAAATAAACGGACGGTTTGCCGGTATTGACAATTCGTAAAACGGACCCTTAAAATAAATATTGTCACGCTCCTTCTCGAATTTTTTATCCAAAGGGCACGAATCTATTCTTTCTTCTTGACAAACTAGCCTGTGGTGGATATCTGCTCCGGATTGAAGCCGCATTTCATTTCCACCATACAGAATATAATATAAGGAGTCATTTTCCACCCAGATATAGTTTTGAAATAACATTCGGTCTAACCACATACCATTAGAGAGTTGGCTTTTGACCGGAGTCAACATAAACAAGCACTCTAACGAAACACTCTCTGTAGAGTCATTCAAGTATAATCTAGCCCCATAAAAAGATATACCCCCCAAAAAAAACTTGCAGAGTTTTTCTGGTGCAATATCTTCTGCAGAAACATCTCCCGATGCATTACTTAAAACATTTTGTCCTGTAAATTTGAAAAGTCCCCATTCGTCAAAATAATCGACTTCCTTTAATTCCATGCGAAAGTCTGTTGTTGCCCTGTAATTTTGCGTATAGCATGAGCTCAGGACCAACATTAGAACTGCAATAACAAAAAATCTCATTTGCACCTCGGCAGGGAGACATTTGCATCAAATAATTCGAAAAAATCAAACACCTTCGTATATGCCTTTATTGCGTCATATTTCGGATCTTCTAGTTTTTCGATTTTTCGATAATAAAAAGGATGTTTTTTTCCATTTCTTTGCAAAAAACCTATTATCACATTGCTGGAATACTCTGGGTTTCTGTTGTAATTAATGTCACTTCCGTATGCCAGATACGCATGTTCTTCAATATGCAATTCCTTTATGGAATCCTTTGCATTTGCACTCATATTAAAAGATTCTTGGCAATTCTCGCTTGAAACTACTTTTATAAGGGAATCTCTTTTTGCTGCATATTCTTCAGGATGTAAAAGTGGCATAATAGGGACGCGTGGCAACTGAAAAACGTCTACCTGAGTAGACTGTCCGTCTATATCCAAAATAAATAATCGCTGAATTCCGTTCTGTTCATAGAAAACGAATAAGGAATCTCCTTGAAACAAGTCTTTCTTAAAGAAATCTGTAAATGCGTCTTGACGGTATTTGAAAATTGTTTGCGACTTTCCTACTGATAAAAACACAATATCTTCGTATTTCGGAACAGGAAAGCCGCCAGCAAACCCTGAAACAACCAGGCAAAGAATGGTCAATAAGAATTTGTTAATCATAGCGCAGGGCAATCCTTTCCAGTTAAAACTGTCAAATAATTCTTAGCCCGATAACGATCTGGAGAGAATTTTTCTGGATCCTTTACAAGATTTCGCCAATTGCATTTCATGGCCTTTTTATAGTCAACAATCCCTTCAATATCTGTTGCTATTGAAAAATACGCTTTCACCAGAACATCGTTTTGTAAATCATCAACAAGGCAATGGGGATTCGGGAAAGACGTTTTTTTAATACTTCCATCCTTATTTACCCGATAAACACTCGTTTCGTAAAAATCACGACATTCGCTATTGAATGACAATCCCCAAGGGTTCTCGTCAAGAAAACGGTTAAGCTTTTCGTATAAGCCTTTTTCCACTTGTAAGTTTTCTGGGCCACATGTCCGTGCAAAATTTTCCATGTTAGCTTTTACGTGCCTATCAATGCATGGATAAAAATCACTGGTCAATTCATTTCGCTCAATTCCTGGTTCCATATAGATAAGCGCGTCATTTTTGTCGTTCACATAAAGAAATGTGGCCACTTCGGCATATCGCCATCGTGTAACAACATACACACCCGCCTTTAGAGAGTCTAAAAAAGGAACCTTTACATATGCTTCTGAATAATAAATCTTATCTAGATAAGGATTTTCTAGCGAAAAATAGTCACTTCGTTCTTCTGCGAAAGAAACCGAAAGAAGGAAAAACGCTATACCCAATAAAATGAATCTCATTTTAGTCATGAACTCCATATACCCATCTTGGGACATAATATCAAAAAAAATCTATCAAAATGTGAGACAATATGTCGTGAAATGTGTCAAAAAAACATTTCCATAATTGAAGCTGGCATAACTATTTTTCGCTACCAACAATAAGTTCAATATTTCCATAGCAGCCCCTTTCCGACATCTTTTCTCTGGTTGCTCACAGGATGAATATAAATTATTCATCCCAAGTTAGCAAGCGTGGAATCATTCAACCAGGTCCGGATATTTCTGTTTCCAGCGCCAGTTGAACTTGCCGCACTCGCGGATCATCTTTTCCCTGTTGCCGAAGTTGTCCCAGCGGCAGGCGCTGAAGTCCTGCTTTATGAATGCCGCCATCTCGTTGTAGAACTCGATGTATTCGGGAATGCGGGGGTCTTTTTTCAAATTATCATCAACACCCTTCGGATCATCCATGTCAAAATAATAGTACTTTTTTCCATCATAAAAAAACATATGCAACCGGCCATTGCATTGCGTATTCCAACTTTGAAGGGAATTCCTATTATCTAGCAAAAACGACCTCATTTTTTTTATCAATGATTGCGGCATCGTTTTTTTCTTCTTGCACAAGTCATAAACAGTTGATATTTCTTCTTTTATATTTCTTTCCATACAACGTTCAAAAGAAGGGAGCGTTTCAGCAAGATGCCTCGAATCAATTGAATACAACTTATAAATTTCAGTTTCAAAACCATCAATAGGTAAAGACATAATGTAGTCAACGGAATCATAAAAGTCTACAAAGAAAATATTCTTTTCATTTTCCCACACTAAATCTTCGCTTTTAAAATGCCAGTCAAATTCTTCCTTTAACTGATGATAATCTGGAGAAAAAATTCCTTGCTTAACAAACTCGGAAGCATGAATCCATATAGGAAGTTCCTCGGGAATATGCGTTGATATAAAAAAACATCCTGAAAGAAACATGCATAGAACGACTGACAAAGTAAAGGCTCGCATATCAATACCCCCTGCCCTTCCAGCCTAGATAATCAATCAGGAAATGCGTAATAAAATTATTGCCGTAATTGTAGCTGGAATACGCATCATTATTCCACACCCTAGATCCGAATTCAATGTTTCCATATTCAGAAGAACCAGCCTTCCTAAATGTAAACTTTGTTGATTTGTCATTATGGTCCCCCATACGTTCAACCGGCTCGAATCCGTTTCTCCTTAAGGCGCGCCCTATTTTCAAGAAAGTTCTCGTATCTATAGGCTTCTTTTTTCATCTATAAATTCTTGTATCTTTTCGGCTAAAGCAACATCTTCCGGATTTGGTGGAATAATCGGCATCCATTTTTTGAATGCCTTGACTAAGTCATGTCGGCAATCTCTTTAAGCTGTAGCTCGGACATTTTCCACCTCAACAGACTTTATCGGTTGCAAGAAATTTTTCGGGTCAATGTAAAGACCTTCTCTATCCGGACAAGACTATACGGTCCCTTGAACCGGATTGTCCGTCCGTTAAACGAGAAAGATATGTACTCCCCGTCGTTCGACAGGAGCGCCTTTGAATTAACCATGTTGTTAATATACATAAAATCTTTAACAAGCGCAAGAAGCCCAGGCCTACAGATGCGCCTACACCTCAAACAACCTTGATTCTTTTTCAAAAAAAAGGTTCTTCTCGCCATCTCAGAACGAGATAAACGACATCCATTTTTTTGAATGCCTTGACTTGTACGCCTTTTGGACAATGTCAAACTCAAATACAGTCTCTTTTCCATCCTTCGAGACTACTATTTTGAGTCGGCTTGATGGCTCGGGCATTCTTCTTTTAACAACTATCGCCAACATCCCCTCTATAGCAGTCAATGTATCTACAAGAGATGAATCAACCTTTTCTGTCTTATCATCATATGTAATATAGGCATCAACTGAAATCGGCATGCTAAGATTATACACATTCACAGAATCAATATACAGACAAAAAACCTTATAATAATGTTCCTGAAGAGTGTCATTTACAAAATCATACCATCCTCCATTCAGGCCATAATGCATGTCTCGATATTTCTCAACAGCATCGACATCCACCGATTTTTCAATCGTGTAAAAGCAGTCACTACCGCAGAATGGACAACAATTCCAGAAGAACAGACAAAAGATTAGGCATGCAATTTTTTTCATAAACTTTTTCATCATCACCTATTACGGTGAAGGACCGTCACATTCTCAACAACTCACCAAGGATAAAATACCTCTTTTTTTTACGTTCTTGATTCACCTTAAAATTAAAGACAAAGACCGATCCATCCTTCTTTTCGAATTTAAATTCTATTTCGTACGACGGAATGGATGGCGTTAGAACATAAATTAGAAAACCTCTTAAAGCCCCCCGTTCAAAAAATATTTCATTCAAATCAACAGTAATCATCTTTTGTTCACTTTTTATTGTTACTGATAGCTCCACTTTTTCCCCATGCTCATCGACAAGGAATACTTTTTCCGCTGAGATTTCGTTTTCAACAAACTTAGGCAAGTCTATGCCATATTTTTCAGGACTTCTTATTTTTATCACAAAATGTTTATAATACGGAACAACAGAATCCCCAACTTCTTCTTGTGTATAAGGATAATCGGCCCAGCAAAACACCTCGGACTCATCATAACCTTCTACTGTATAATCCACCCGCATTTCGCTGTAAAAGCAGGATGTCAAAAGAAACGTAGACAAGATAAGAACGTTTATTTTCAAGTTATGCACAAAAAAGAATATAAAATTTTTTCAGCACTTGCAGATTTCCCCTCCCCATCAGTAAAAGCGACATTGATCACTTAAACTTTCATTTTTCTTACAAAACAAGTTTAAACTCCTTACAAACGAACTTGTTTGTTCAAAATACAACCCCTACAAATTAACCTTACCAAACTAAGCGCTTTGTCTACAAAGCAAATAAGTTAAATTTGGGCAAATTAAAGGTTTACCACGAGGGACCACCATGCCCACACGTTTTTATACACTATTGCTTTGCCTCCCCCTGCTCCTGCTCGCAGCATGCCTCCAGAATGCCGAAAGCAGCAGGGTCCCCGTACGCTACACGGTCCTTGTGCGCGACAGTTACACCGGAGAATCCATAGAGGGCGCCGAAGTCGCACTTACGGGCGAAGATGAAACCGAACGCAAACTCAAGACAAACGACGCCGGAAGAGTCGTTTTCCCCTCCCTCGAAAGCTACGTGAACCAGGTTATCGTCACCAAGAAGGATTACATCCCCACCGATACCGTAGACGTCGTGACTGTATCCGACACATCGCTGGCGTTAATGTTGCGCACGCTGAACCTCACCCTCACGCCCAAGGACTCGGCATCGGCCGATTCCACGACTGATTCAGAATAATGCCGTTCGTTCTCAAGACACCCCCTCTCGGGAAATGTCTCCGCACGCTCCCGCGCGAGCTCATGGAACGCTATTGCGTGTTTCCGGTAGCGCTGGACGAGACGGCCAACAGGCTTTCGGTCGCCATGCCCGACATTTACGACTACGACCTGGTGGCCGACCTGCAGATGGCCTCGGGGATGCTGGTTGTTCCTGTAGAGGCAGACACTTCTAACATTCTGGAATGGATTGCGACGTTCGTAGAAAAGGATTCCAAGTTCAAGGCTAACGGCAAGCAGGCGGGTTCTTCGCCGGTCATCCGCCTGGTCGACGAGATTATACAGGAGGCCATGCACTCAGGCGTCTCGGATATCCATTTTGAACCGGGGGAAAGGTCATACAATGTACGCTTTCGTAAAGACGGCGTGCTACACCTGGCCCGCAGGCTCCACGTGCGCCAAGCCGCGGAGGTTACATCGCGCCTGAAAATCATGGCGAGCATCGACATCGCCGAAAAGCGCAGGCCGCAAGACGGGCGCATCCATTTTGACGACGGGAGCAAGGCGGTCGACATCCGCGTATCGGCGCTGCCCACGGACTACGGGCAGAAGATGGTGCTCCGCCTGCTCGACAAGGGGCAGATTATCCACAGGCTCGATTCCCTCGGCATGCAAGAGAAGGACATCGCGCAGGTAGACGCCGAAATCCGCAAGCCCTACGGGATGTTCCTCATCACGGGCCCCACGGGTTCGGGCAAGACGACGACGCTCTACACGCTGCTGCAGATGATCCGTTCGCCCGAACTGAACATTTCCACTATCGAAGAACCTATCGAATACAAACTCGAAGGCATCACGCAGACCGCGGTGAACCCGAAAATCGACCTTACGTTCGCTGCCGCACTCCGCACGCTGCTCCGCCAGGACCCGGATGTCATCATGGTGGGCGAAATCCGCGACAGCGAAACTGCAGAGCTTGCCATCCGCGCTGCCTTGACCGGGCACCTCGTGTTCTCGACACTGCACACGAACGACGCTGCATCGGCAATCGTGCGCCTTACGGACATGGGCATCGAGCCGTTCCTCGTGGCATCGGCAGTGAACTGTATCGTAGCCCAGAGGCTTGTGCGCAGGACCTGCCCCAAGTGCGGCGGCAAGGGCGGAAACTGCCTGAACTGCGGCGGGAGCGGGTTCCACGGGCGTCTCGGGTTGTACGAAATTCTACGGCTGGGTGAACCCCTGCGCGAAATGATACACGCGCGCAAATCCGTATCGGAACTGAAACAGAAAGCCATCGAGCTCGGGATGAAAACCCTTGCTGACGACGGCCGCGAAAAAATCGCACTGGGACTTACGACAGAGGCAGAAGTCGCCTCGGAGGTTGTCGCATAATGAATACTATACTGAAGCTCATCTTGGGAATTGCTCTCTGCACGGCCACAGCGCTTGCGCAGGCGCCGGTAAAGCCGGAGCTCCCCGCACTCCCGATTCCCGACTCGCTCGTGGTGAAAAAGCTGAACGTGAAGAACACCGAAATCCGCGACCTGCTGCAGGGCATGGCGGTGCAGTACGGGCTGAACCTGTTCCTCGAGAAAGATGTCTCGGGCCCGGTGACGGTCAACTTCAACAACCAGCCACTCAAGGACGCTCTCAAGGTATTGCTCACAGGCAACGGCTACGAATACCGCATCGAGAATGGCGTGATTCACGTGTACAAGCCCGTGCCGCCCGAGCCCGAGAAGCCCAAGCCGCCCGAGAAAAAGTTCGAGGTCAAGTGGGAAAACGAAAAGCTCTCGCTCGATGTGGAAGACGCGCCCCTCAACGTGCTCGTCCGCAAGGTCATGGAGATTACCGGCAAGAACGTGTTCGTGGAGCAGAACGCCGAGAAGCCGATTACGCTGTTCATAAACGAGATGGAATTCGGCAAGGCCATGCAGTATATCGCGCGTAGCCTGGAACTTGACGCCGTCGAAGAAGAGGGCTCGTACGTAATTACCAAGGCGAACTGGACCATGGGCGGCAAGAGTGACGCTTCTGGCAAGTTCAGGGTCAAGTATGCCGATTCGCTCCTGAGCATCGACGCCATCGAGGCCCCGCTTTCGAACCTCGTCAGCGAAATCCTCGCCCAGACAAAGATTAACGCCATGGTCTACGGCAAGCTCGACGGCAACGTATCGGCGCATGTCGAAAAGATTTCTGTCGAGAACGCGCTCAAGTTCTTGTTCCGCGGGACATCTTACACCTTCTGGAGCCGCGACGGCGTGTACTTCATTGGCCCGCACGAAATGCAGACCGCCGACAACTCGCTCCTGATCAAGCTCAAGCACTTGAAGGCCGAAGATGTCGTTAAGCTTTTGCCCACAACGCTCACCAAGAACACACAGATTCAGGTGGTGAAATCCCAGAACGCGCTGATGGCGGTAGGCCGCTACGACGTGCTCGACGCCATTTCGCAGTATGTCGAAAAGATGGATCTGCCTGTCGCGCAAATCCTTATCGAAGTGCTCGTCGTAGACATGGATATGGAAAAGGGCCACAGCCACGGCATGAACATGCTGTTCGGCGACGCGGCGAAGGTGCAAGGGTCCGAGACGCTGTTCCCGAGCGTCGACCAGACATTCAACCGCAAGCAGGTGCAGAGGCTGTTCAACGGCATCGGGCTCGGCGACATAATTTCTGTTCCCAAGGATTTTGTGCTCAAGCTGCAGGCGATGGAACAAGAAAAGATCCTCGACGTGAAGGCGCGCTCGCAGATTGCGACCCTCAACGGCGAAACAGCCGTGCTCACCATAGGCCAGACGCAGTACTACATGCTGAGTTCCGAAGTAGACTACAACCAGGGCGACGCCGTGACTGCAAAGACAACGCAGCGCTTTGAAAAAATCGAGGCGAACTCGAACATCACCGTGACCCCCTACGTGACCGGCGAAGGCGAAATCACCTGCGAAATCGTGCCGGACTTCTCGGAACCCGAAGGTTCGTTCAGCTCCGAAGTGCCGCCTACCCTGAACAAGCGCTATGTTAAATCCTCGGTACGCCTGCTCGACGGTGAAACCATCGTGCTCGGCGGCATGGTCAAGGAAAGCCAGAACGACGTTTACCGCGAATTCCCCTTCCTCGGTTCCCTCCCCATTATCGGATGGCTATTCAGGAACGTCGAAAAAGTCAAGTCGAAGAGCCAGTTGCTCATTTTCGTCACTCCGCACATCTACTACGGCAAGGAAGGCAGCGTAGACGTGAAAAAGGAAATCGAAAAGCTGGAAAAAGAAGGGGTGATATGAGCCTCTCCGTTTTCATGGGGCGGTTCTGGTGGTGCCTAGAGGTCCACGAGAACTCCGCCAGCATTTCGCGCATCGTAAAAAGAAGGGGCAAGCCTGTTGTAGAATGCACCTTCAGCGGCACGCTCGAAGCATGCCGCAATTACCAGAACGTGAACGGCGGCTCGGCCGAAGGAGTTATCCTCATAGACGATGTCACGCCCGTCAAGGTCGTTTTCGAAAAAGAATCCTTCACGCTTCCGGGTTTTGAAACCGAAAATTTCGAGTTCGTCGATTCCGTTTCGGGAGACTTTACCGTAGTCGCCGCCAAAAAGAGTGTCGAGAAGGCGGTAGAATCGGTGACAGCCGCGGGTTTCAAGATTTTACTGCACACGCCCGCCGTCTGCTACAAGGTGGCACTCTCGCTGGAATCCGCCCCCGACGGCAACTCCATTTTTGTGCAAGAGCAGGAATCGAGTTCTGACCTGTGGGCCTTTACCGACGGCGAATTCCGAGCCTACTACCGCATTGCAAAAGGGAGCGGCTCCGTCGAATCGCTCAAGAATTTCGTGACCAGCGAATACGGGATAGAAAACGCCCCCGTAGAAAACTTTGAAGCAAACCTCGCGCCCGTTGTCGCAAACGACGCCTGGGTTTTCAAGACCACCGCGATGCCGGCGTTCTCGACCCTACCCGATGCCGCCAGCATGAAGCGCCTGCACGAAGCCTCGCTGTTCCGCAAGACCTTGAAGGTAGCGGCCATTTTCGTTGCACTGTCGTTCCTCGGGACAGGCGCTATCGGCATCATCAACCACATTGAAGAAACCGGCAACGAAAAAGACCGCATCGCCTACGAAAAGGAACTCCAGAACGAAAAGGAATTCAACGAACTGGTAAAAGACCTGGAAAAGCGCACCGAACGCATACGCAAGTTTTTGGCTCACCGCTCCAGGACAGCATCGAAGATGGCGCTCGTCGGCGAAACCATCCAGCCGGATTCCTGGATTACGCACTGGAAAATAGACGGCAAGGTTCATTCCATCCAGGGCCTCGCCGCAAATGCGAACGAGATTTCGGCAACGCTCCAGGCTCTTGAAAAGTCGAACAACTTTGTGAACGTGCGGTTACGGACAACCGAAAAGACAACCTTCAGGCGGAAACCCGTAATCCGTTTTGACATCGTGGCGGAGGCAATGTGAACAAGCTTTACCGCTACAAGTACATCTTCTTGACGGTGCTCGTTATCGCCGCAGCGCTTGCCGCCATACTGGGCATCTGCGTGCCCTACATTATGGAAGAATCGTCAAACTTCCAGAAACTCAAGGGCCAGCGCCAGCTGTACGAACTTGCCTCGAAGCAAGAAATTTCGGCAGATTCCCTGCTCAGCGAGTACCGGGATATCTCGGGCAAAATCAATTCTCTTGTCCGTACATCCGTCTCGTCGTCCGAAATCCTGATGATGGTTCACGGGAAGGCGGCAGAGAACAACGTCAACATGATTGATCTTACCACGCAAGAATCCCAGAAGGGCGACGGCCGCATTGAATACCCCGTTTCGTTCAAGGCCGTTTCGGAATATACCGACTTCCTCAGGTTCATCGAAGCCCTCGAAAACGAGGCCTTCTGCATTTCTGTGAATTCCATTGACATGAGCGGTAACGGCAGCGGCAAGATTACTGCAGCAGTCAGGCTCGCCGTACTGGGAGGTGAACAATGAACAAGTTTATCGCCCTCGTCGTTGCGGTAACCCTCCTTTTTTGGGGAGCGCTTTTGTACAAGCTCACCGGAAACCAGGACAGCCCCACGCAGGAACAGGCAAGCAGCCTTGAAGTCGGCAAAGACCTGAACTTCAACGATCTGCTTGACCGCCTTAAGCACCAATCGCTAGACACCAAGGGCATCCGCAACCCGTTCGAACAGCCGGCAGCGCCCAAGCCCGTAGTCAAGGTGGTCAAGGAAGTTGCCCGCGACACCGTTGTCGAAAAGCCCAAGCCGGTAAAGCCGAAACCCAGAATTACGCTAGACGCTATCCTCCCGGGCGACAACCCCGTCGCTATCCTCAAGCATAACGGGGAATCTGCCGTGGTGAGCGTCGGGCAAGATATCTGGAATGTCCATATCGAATCTATCAGTGCCGACAAGGTGACCATAGCGTATGACGGCGGAACGCTGGAACTTGCGCCGTAAAAACGGCTACACCTTGCCCCTGGCAATGGTTATCCTGCTCATCGCAGGCAATATCGGCCTCGCCATTTTTACGATGATAAAATCCGAACGGATTGAATCATTCCACCGCTATGTAAAAAGCCAGGCGGAACTGGACATCGAAAGCGCGCTGGATTACTCTCTCGTCAAAATACAGTCGAGCAAGGAACCTTGGCGTACGGACAGCCTCGCCTACCAATCAACCGACGGAAACATTCGCTTTTCGCTTTCGCACAAGCAGAAAGGGGCATACGCCCTGCTCGATATTTTCTCCAAGGATTCCCTGGAGGAATCTTCCGTGTATTCGGGCTTTGTGCAGGCAAACCTCCCCGCCGTCACAGTGCTTTCCAAAAATGCTACGCTCGCACTGGCGCAGGGCTCCAAAATAAAGGGCGGAGTCGCCATCCCCGGCGGGCAGGTCAACTACAGTTCGCATTACAAGATGATGGCCGACAAATCGACATCGTACGATACGGTCTTCTCTGAAAAGGTTTTCACGCTATTCGATTCGTTGCAGTATTTTCCGCAAAACACGCGCAATCAATTTGATTCCGTTTTCACAAAGCGGCTCTGCGAATTCGACGCAAAAGACAGGATTCCAAACGAACTGGTTTGCAAGAAGGTTGTCGTTCAAGGGGACGCCTTGTGCGATAAATGCTCCATCAACGCCGAATCCATCAAGATTATCGGGAATTCCATTTTCAAGAAGGCTTCGATAAAGGCCCGTACCGCCGAACTCGGCGAAAACGCCACCATTTCGGGCGTAGTTTTTGTACAAGATACTTTATCTGTAAACCTGCGCAAGGAGCAAGAACTCCCCCTAAAGCTGATTCTGCAAGGGCGCAAGAGCGGGGCTGTTGAATACACCGGCACCATGGATATCGAAAAGTTGCGGGCAAAAAATGCGCTGCTCATGTTTGTCGGTGACAACTGGGACGAAACCATGCCGAATGTTCCCGTACGTATTTCGGACAAGTGCAATATCGTCGGGAACCTAGTAAGCAAGGGCACAGTCAATTTCCAGGGAACGCTGAAGGGCAGCGCCATTGTTTGGGATTTCGGGTTCGACGAAGGCGGAACCCGCTGGCGGAACTTTTTACGCAAGGCATCGTTCGAAAGGGATTCTACCATAACGATACTCATGCCCGATATTTTCCACATGGGGGGCGATGCTTCGTATGAAAAACTGTAAGGGATTTACACTCATGGAAGTCCTCGTCAGTTTTGCCGTACTGACAACTACGGGCGTGGCGATGCTCAGCTTCTTGTACCCGGGGAAAATCGAAAACCAGGCCTGGGTAAACGACTACGGAGCAGAACTTTCCAAAATAACGCTGTTATCGGCCCCGGCACTGAAAGATACTACATACCAGCACATTGACGGCAACGGCATACACTGGGAAGTAAAGTGCACGGTATCTAGCTTCGATACGGAAACCTGCGCGACGGCAGTTTCCATACGCAACAAAGCAGACACCACCAGGGCACAACACCTCTGCAGGTTCAGGAGCAAAAAATGAAAAAGGGATTCACGCTCATTGAACTTGTAGTAACCATAAGCGTAGCCGGGATATTCTCGACATTCGCCATGAACTACTACCTGCAAGCCATCAAGGCCAAGCAGGCCATGGTCGAAAAGCACGACGAATACTTCGAGTACAATGTAGTCAAAAGCAAGCTGAAGCGCGCCCTGTTGGATTATGAAGGCGAATGCAAAGGAGGCAAGTACACCTTCAAGGCCGATCAGAGCAATTTTGAACAGCCCACAGTCCCTGCCGCAGGGCTTGATTGCAAGGTTCTCGACCATAGTCGCGTACTCGTTTACTACCTGGGGAAGCTGGATTCGAGTTCAAAAAAACTCGTTGGGTTCAGCACAGTCCTTGCAAAATAGCCCTGAGTTAATTTTTTAGTGCCCCAAAAGTGGGCGCAGGGGCCCGAATTTCCTAAATTAGGGGTAGAATGTTTTTTGACGCGAAGAAATTTTTGTGTTGTGCTACGGCACTCCTTGCGGTAGCCGCGAATGCTGCCGGTTTTTACGGTAACCAGAGCGATATCAAGTGGAAGACCGCCGGCACGACGCACTTCCAGTTTATTTACCCGCAGGAATATACCGAGCACGCCTCTCGCCTTTCTTCGTATGCAGAAGCCGTCTACGATTCTGTCGTGGGCCGCTACAAGAAGGATTTACCGGGCCGCGTGAACGCCGTGCTCAATAACGCGCTCTACAGCAACGGCAGTGCCGTCCCAAGCGAAAACGCGGTAAACCTGTGGCTCACCAACTGGGATTTCAAGGTCCGCAGCAGCCACGGCTGGCTTGCCGACGTCATCACGCACGAATTCAGCCACCTGGTAAGTATCGAAAACGGTAGCAAGCTGCTCCCAAATATCTACGGCCTGCAAATCGGCTACACCGACTATTACAACGAGCGCATCACCAGCGACTTCACAAGTTTTGTCCCCTTTACGCTGCAGCCGCTCTGGTTTGCCGAGGGCACGGCTCAGTTTGAATCCGCCCGCATGGGGTTTGACGCCTGGGACAGCCACCGCGACATGCTACTGCGCGTCGCCGCACTGAACGATACCCTGCTCCCGCTCGAATACATGCACGACTTTGCCGACAATTCGCTGTTTGCCGAACTCGGGCCCTACACGCAGGGATTCTCGCTCGTGCTCTACATTTCGAAGCACTACGGCGAAGATGCCGTCCCGAAAATCTGGACGGAGCTTTCGAATCCCTACCGCGTAACACTCGACGGAGCGCTTAAGAAAATTCTCGGAATTGGCGAAAAAGAACTCTACGAAGCCTGGAAAAAAGAAATTACCGAAGCTTACAAGGCGCAGAAGGATTCCCTCGGGCCACTCGTCGAAGGCAAGAAGCTAACTACCGAAGCCTTCTGGCAGGACTTCCCCGTGGTCGCGGGCAAGCACCTCTACGGCGTATCGAACTTTGGCGGGCCGTGGTTCGACGGCGCGGTTTTCAAGATGCCACTAGAACCTGATTCCGCTTCCGTGGACTCTACCGCGAATAAGATCCCCGCCTCCGCGGGGATGACGAAGGAAAATGAAAAAGTTGACGGCATCGAAATCGGGCAGATTTCCATCGAGGAAGAGGAAGGCGACTCCACCATCGACATTAGCGACTACGCGAAGAGCGGCTTCCGCGCCAAAAAGCCCTGGTTCGACAAAGGCATCGACGTGTACAACGACCCCGAGAAGGGCCCGATTCTCGCCTACGTAAGCTTCCAGAACCGCGACAAGAACGGACACGCTCACTTTGACATCGCCGTAAGCGATACCAACAAGAACAAGCTTACGCTGACCTACCTCGCCGACGCGGTCTACCCAGCATTCAGCCCCAAGGGGAATGAAGTCGCCTTCGCCCGCAGGGAAACCGCCAGCACGCGCTTTGTTTTGAGCAAGGTTCCCTTCACCTCCGACTTCAGCGAATACGTTTCAGAAGACCCGGTCGACATCTTTGTGCCCGACGCAAAGTTCAGGTACTACAATATCTATAGCCCCAAGTACAGCCCCGACGGCAAGCGTATCGCCTTCAGTTTCTTTGACGACGTGCACCGCGGCATCGCCATAATTGACGCCGACGGCAAGAACATGAAGGTCGTAAGCACCGAAGGCTACGACGAGCGCGACGTAAACTGGATTGACAGCAACAAGATCGTATTCGCGAGCAACAGGAACGGGATATTCAACCTCATCGAGAAGAACATCGACACCGGATACGAACGCCCGCTCACGAACGTGGTCGGCGGCGCATTCACTCCGGTACTCGCGGGCGACACGCTCTACTTTACGCAGTACGACAAGGACGGATTCTCGCTCTACAAGCTCCAGTACACGAGCGTCGCGATGATAAACGACACGACGATGAACGTTGTGGAACGCGACAGTACTATCCAAGTTGCCGATACCGCATGGAAATGCCTGGATAGGAACGATTCTCTAGATTCCGGCTCGGTGGCCGGAATGACGCAGGACTCCTGCACGGCCGTCGTCACGATGCGCGATTCAGTCACCAAAATTACCGACACAGTCCGCACCATCACGCAGAAGCCTGCCCCGAGCGAAATCGTGCTCAAGGGCACGCTCCCGCCCAAAATTGAAAAGCATATTGAACTCGAGGAACGTGAATTCGCCGGCGCCGAGCGCGACTACAAGCCCATCCCGACCGTGCCCCTGTTTATCCCCATCCTCTCCTTCAACGAGAACGCTCCCAACCTGACCGTATTCGGCGAAGGCCAGCTCAAGGCGAAGGCGGGCCTCGCGATGATCCTTTCCGACCCGCTCAAAAAGAACACTATCCAGCTGGGGCTCCTGCTTGAACTCGGGCAAGGCTTCGACTACATAAACACCGACGGGCTCAACCCCAAGCAGGAGAAGGAATTCTTCGTCGCATGGGAAAACCACAGCACGCCTATTGACTTCGCACTCAGCTACACATATGCGAACTACACGAGCATGGACACCGTCCGCTACGAGGATGTGCGCCAACATGACGGCGATAGCCTGGGAATGGATCATTACGCCATCCCGATGCAGGCAATCGTAGGCGGCGCAGGCTACAGCATTTTCAAGTCTAGCGATACATTGCAACTTGCGCTCGGTTACGACTGGGCAGACTTCAACCTTTACGAAGACAAGTTCGCATGGACATACCAGAAGCGCTTCACCGCGATGGCGCTCTTCGGGCTCTACGGCGATGAAGAAGGCGAAGACGGCACGGGTATCAGCGGACAGGGCAACGGCATTACGGCATACTACCAGTATTCCAACAGCGACCTCTACCGCCCGGGCACATTCGCCGAAAGTTTCTACGTCACCAAAAGCGGTTCCATCAAGCCCAAGTACAGGAACTTCAACATCAACGAATTCGGCATCAACCTCTACGGCAGCATTCAAAGCCCGCTCACCGGTGCACGCCTTGCCGCAGGTGCAAAGGTCGGCGGAATTTTCCACTGGGATACCGACGCGAAGGATTCTAACGGAGCCAAGGTAGACACGCTCGACTCGTACTATTACAGCGCCGTGTTCCTGGAAGGCTACCCCTACCTGCGCAATTCCGAAAACTACACGCGCGCTGGCACCAAGACGGCCATGGCCGAAGTGCATTACCTCTTCCCCGTCTACGACGACTGGCGCAAGGGATTCTGGATCTTTGAAACCCGCGGCTTCTACATAGATGCTTTCGCGCAAATCGGTGCTGCCTGGAATTCCAAGTGGTTCGATACGGACAAGTTCACCGATCACGATTTCTGGGACCGTTCAGTAGGCTTAAGCTTCAGGTGGAGCAACAAGATTTTCTATAGCATTCCGTTCGACATCTCGCTCACGTTCGCACGCGCCCTCAGCCGCATTGGCGACGAGCATGGCAGGAGCGGTAGCTGGAAACCCTCGCCCATCGACATCCCGCTCCTCCCGGATGTAGCCTCGCCCACGCGAATCAAGTTCGCGATAGGAATGGGATTTATCAATAGCTGGCAGTAAGGGAGATCCCCGCCTTCGCGGGGATGACAATCATGCAAGCAGGGATGACAATAATGCTCACTTCGTTGACGCAATGAGTTTTGCTTTTGCGTCGGGGGTGCGCGAAAGCACGGCATCTTCCAGCAGGCAACTCAGCCTGTACGGGATTTCTTCGTAAACCGGGAAGCGTTCCGCATCCATCACGATAAAATCAAGGTCGGCCTTTTTCGCATGGTGCAAAAAGACAGAGCGTAGGCCCGCCTGGATTTCTTCGTCATCAAAAGCAAGCCCAAGCATCGAAGCATCGCCCAGCACATGGGCATAAGGCAAGTTCGCCTTCACGTAGCGGCACACCTTGAAAAGCATGTTCACCGGGTCTTCGGTAGGCATGTTCGGTTCAAAAACAATATCTTCGGCAAGGAAGTTCAGTTTGCCCACCAGCAGGCGGTACATGCGTTCGACAATCGCAGTCTCACGCTCAAACGTTTCTGCAGGGCCGTTTTCGTCTTCGGCAAAGCACACGACGGCAAAACCGCGCTTGCGGATTTCAGCGGCCTTCACGAGGAAAACTTCTTCACCTTCGGCAAGGCTAATAGAACGGGCTATGCCCTTGCCCTGCACGCATTCCATGCCAGCGACAAGCTTGTCCCACTTTGAGGATTCCACCATCACGGGAATACGGGAAAGGTGCGCGTCGGCAATAGCGTCACCCGCATCCAGGTTTACCGCAAGGATTTTCACGCCGTCTTCCTTGCCTATCATAACGCAGGGGCCTTCGCGTGCTATATCCATCGATTCAAGCCCGCTCAAAAGCATGTTGTAGCGGCGCGCAGGGACTCTGCGTGCGCGGCAACCCTTGAGCGCCTTTACAAAAAAACGCACCGTTTCCGGGTTCGACATTCTGTCACCGCCAACAACGCTCACGAGCCCGCCATCGGAATAGCGCCAAATCTTTTTCGCGCATTCCTTGACCGACTCGCTGTCGTGCGGTTTTATCGCCTTCAGGTCGACATTTTCCATTACGCTCATGCGCACGGGTGCCGCCCCCATATCTTTCAGGCATGCAAAGACGTCTAGCGCAGCGTCAGCCCCTTCTATCCCGACACAGAATACCGGGAAGCTGCTCACGCTGTACCGCAGGGCCTCTACCGTCTGGCCCGACGTCATGCGCCCTCCGGGTTCAGAAACCATTCCCGAAACCATGATAGGGACAAGTTCATTGCGCTCGTTGCACACCTTATCTATCGCATACAGCGCGGCCTTCACGTTCAGCGCGTCGTTCACGCCATCTAAAAGCAAAATGTCCGCGCCTCCGTCCAGAAGCCCGCGCGCCTGTTCCGCGAAGGCATCTACCAAGTCGCGGAACCCGCATGTACAATCTTCGCCCTCGGCACAAGAAATTGGCCCCATGCAGCCCGCGACAAACTTGCGTTCCACGACCTGCCCAAGCTTTCCTGTACGGCAGTTCAGCACGTCGTCATTGTATTCTGCAAGCGTTTCGCAGGCAACTGCCGCTCCGGCCTTCGCGATATCGTACGCCATGTTCTCCAGGCGGAACGCAGATTGCCCAAACGATGTCGCATTGTTCGTGTTGGTACGGATAATGTCGGCGCCTGCCTCGAGGTACGCACGATGAACCTTCTTCACGCGGTTCGGCGCCGTAACGCAAAGAATCGCATCGTTCCCCATCAGGTCTACCGAATGGTCCGCAAGCATATCCCCGCGGAAATCCTTCTCCTTGAGCATCTGGAGCGATAGCTGCGAACCGAAATCCCCGTCCATGACGAGAATACGTCCATTGCACGCACGTGCCAGATCTTGGTAGGCCTGAGAGAGATTCACGACAACCTACCTTCTCCTGGTATTCGGGACCTCTCCGGGTAGCAATTGCCCAGGGCTCGTGCGCTGACCATCACGGCCTTTAAAATTCGGGTTATACTGCTGGACCTGAGCCTTCTTCACCTCGGACTGCACCTCCATCAGGTGTATTTCCCAGGTTTTCATCGCATCGTCAAGTTCCCCGCGCGCCTGCAGCATGAGTTCGCGCAGCTGGATAAGTTCCTGCATCTGTTCGCGCTTCATTATCCAGAGTTCCTCTTCTTCGGGCATGCGCTCGATATTGAAGAGCAGGTTCAAGTAACGTTCCTCGGCTTCCTTGTACGCCTTGTACGTTTCCTTGTACATCATGTAACGGTCGTCGACCATCGTCTGCTGCGGGGACGGGTGCGATGTGCAGCCCGCAAAAAGCGCCGCGACAGCAACAGCAAAAAAGGCACAGGCAATGCGGGCATAACGATTCATAAACTACTCCGCAGATTCGCCGCGCTTGATGTTGTAGAGGCGTTCGTGGGTGATATGGCTTACAAAGGTCGCCGTATCGTTGGTTACGGGGTTCACCATGGTGTGCTTGCCCACCTTCACTTCGCGTTCCTGGCAGGGCACGCCCGTCTCGGGGTCCATCATCACCTCGTATTCGGTATCATATTCAGCCTTGTGGCCCTTGGTGTAGGCCATGAACTTCTCGGGCACAATCTTGCTGTTCACGTGCTGCTCCCAGATGTAGTACGGGAAGCTTTCTGTTTCGTGCAAGTAAATCTTGTAATCCAGGCAATGGCGGTGGTCGCGGTTTTCGAACCCGCGGGTCACCACGGAATCTATCTTGATGAGGGCGAAATTGAGGCGGCCCTGGTCCTTGAGCATCTGCGTGATGTTCGCCTTCACGGGCACGGTTCCCGTAAGCAGGTGGTCCATTTCCCAGCGGTGCTTTTCGAGGCGCCTCAGGTGCGGCTTGTAATCCGGATTCAGGAGCTGCTTGCGCCAGCGTTCGGGCATCGGGATATGGGCGAGCAAGGTGTCGTAGCCTTCGTCGAGCCCTTCAACGGCAATCACGTCGCGGTCAATTGCCGCAAGGTCCACCTCTTTCACGCGCCAGGCAAGTTCCGAGGGCATAAAGTTCTTGAGGTAGCCGCGGGAATTGTTCACCCTGTAGTAGCGCTTCACCTTCGTAGTATCACCCGATGTCGAATAGTTCAGGTCCACATAGGCAGCGGTAATCGTGCCCATCTGTTCGTCGCCCTTCAGGTCTATGGTCGCAAAGTAGCTTTCGGTATAAACCTCTACATCTACAGGCTTGGCAAGCTTGTAGTTGAGCGTCACCTCGGATTCCCCGCACCCGGCAAGGAAGGCTGCAGGCAAAAGACCTAAGACACCGATGATTTTTTTATAAAGCATGAATCTCCCGTAGCGAATCTATTTTCGCAATTGAACACATCCAGAAGGCCGGTAGACTACGGCTTGTTCTTCACAAGCATAATCTCTTTCACGGCAAGGAGCCTATCGCCCGAAGTCGCCTCGATGACGATTGGACCAGGCGCCCTGTGGCGCGTAAGTTCAGCGGACGTCATGAGCCCTCCGCGCTTGGAGTGGCCCTGGAGCGTGTAGACGCTAACCTTCTGGTTCACCTTGGTTTCGTAATTCCAGATTTCCCGGCCCTTGTTCTTTTCTGTACCTTCGTAGAAGGCAATCTTGAGCGTCGGGAAGTCAAAACCCGTGCCGTAGCGGAACTGCACGATCATCGGGTTGATAAGTTCAAATTCGCTGGTCGTATCGGCCACCAGCTGCAGGGCCGGATTCCATTCACGGCCACACACGATATGCGGGTCCTCGGTAGAGCAAGACGAGAAAAATGCCCCCATGGCAATCACCAAGAGAAGGGCGATTTTTGCAAGTTTATTCATTTTGAGCCTCCCTGGAAAAATACCTATATGACAAATTAGCAAAATCCCCTAGAATTGCCATATCCGTTGCGGAGTTTTTACAATTTGCGACGTTTTTTGGCGTTTTTCGACAGCTTTAGGCCATCCCTAGCGGGCCAAAACGAGCATCATTTCGAGGTGGGGCGTCTGCGGATAGAAGGCAAAAGCCTCCGCACGGCGGATTTTAAAGCCTTTTTCGGCAAGGAGGGCCGTATCGCGGGCAAGCGTGACCGGGTGGCAGGACACGTAAATCAAGCGGTTCACCGAAGAATTCGCTATGGCGTCAAGGGCCTCTTTCGGGAGCCCCGTGCGCGGCGGGTCTACGATGAGCGTCGCGGGAATGTCCACCACGTTTTGCGCCAACCATTCCTCGGCCGGGGCGGAAACGTTTTCGATTTTATTGTCGCGCGATGCAGACAAATTAACTTCCGCGTGCTTAAGGCATTTTTCTTCGCGTTCCACGGTCGTCACGCGCTTGAACTTATCCATGAGCATCGCGGCGAAAAAGCCTATCCCGCTGAAAAGATCGATAAGCCATTCGTCGCTCGATTCGCCGCTTACAAGGCCCTCGTCTACGGCATCGCGCACGGACTTCACCAGCGCGGGCAAAAGCGCAAGGTTGCTCTGGAAGAACACGCTCGCATCGGCCTCGATTTCTTTGCCGCAGATTTCGGCGACGCTCACCGCATTCTCGCTGAACTCGCTAGCAGGCATTCCTTCGTAATAGTACGAGATTTCGCCCGCACCGTTATCGAAAAGGTTTACTTCCATCTCACGGCCGGGGCGGAACTTGCCCGCAAAAATCTCGCGCGCCTTGCCCTGCAAAAACTCGTTGAGCGCAGGTGTCAATACGGGGCAGTTTTTGAACAGAGCCACGCTGTTGCTTTCCTGCTTGCGGAACCCGAAACGCACAATCGGTTTATCACCGGCTTGGTCGCAAACCACGACGACACGTGCACGGTTGCGGTAGCCCCATGCGGGCCCCGTATGCACCGTAAAGCTTTCGGGCAACTCGATGCGGGCGATGCGCCGGAAATTCTCGCGCTCGACTTGCGCCAGGTATTCCGCCTGCTTTTCGCTATCCAGGTGTTGCAGGCTACAGCCGCCGCACTTGCCGTACAGCGGGCAGCGCGCCTCTACGCGGTCAGGGTTTGCGCCTTCCAAAACTTCCACGACATGCCCGCGGGCAAAATCTTTTTTCGTGAACGTCACCGCCACCTTGCAGAGTTCACCCGGCAACGCGCCCGCGACAAAGCACACGCGGCCGTCTGCTAGGCGAGCCATACCCTCGCCGCCCTGCACCATCTTTTCGATGCGGGCTTCGAACACCTCGCGGGGAACCTCGGGGCGCTTGGGGCGTGGCCTGCGCGGCCTTCCCGGCTTGTCAAATCGGCGGAACATGGGCATAAAGATAGAAAAACAGCCCTGCGCAAGGGCAAAAAGCATGTCTTGGAGCGCAAAAATGCAAAAGTGGCGGTAAAAAAAAAGTATCTTTTTCAAAAAGGAGAAAACACAAATGAAACATTACGCTTTCTTAATCCCGTCTATTTTATCTTTTGCTCTCCTCGCCGCCTGCGGTGACGACGACAGCAGCTTTGCCCCGCGCGACACCGACGACTCGTCCTCGTCCATCTGCGACGACTGCGACGATGAATCTTCATCGAGCGAGAAACGGACTGCCACGACGAGCAGTTCCGCGAAATCATCGTCCAGCAGTTCCGGCGACCTTTCCAAGTACGACTTCGTATGGGACACCTTCGCCGAGGCGTTCAACACCACCTGCGACGCATCCCGCGAAGGCCAGATAGGCCTTGCCCGCTACGCCGAAAACAGCGAACTCGTCTGCACCCACGACGAATACCTAGACAAATGGGGCTGGCTCTCGCCCTCGAGCAGTTCCGAGGCTTCCAGTTCTTCTGCCGCCTACGTCGAAGAATATTACAAGCTCCCCAGAGCAGAGGCTTGCCAAACGGAATCAGAAGACAATTGCGAATACGGCGAACTTACGGACGAGCGCGACGACAAAACATACAAGACGGTGAAAATCGGCGACCAGGAATGGATGGCCGACGACCTCAAGTACGAAGACAAAGACAAGTACACCTGGGAAGAGGCAATGTCCGCCTGCCCTGCCGGCTGGCACCTTCCCTCTTTCTTCGAACTCGAAAATCTAATAGCCACTACGACCGGAGGCTCCGCATTTACCAACAACGCATCTTACGTACTGGAATTGCGCCCCTTCATGAACCGCGGGCACAATGACTACGGCTTTTCTGCGTACACGGGAAGCTACTGGTCTTCCACCAGGGCTACGCCATCGGACGAACCGACGGACGACAATGCATACATTATTAATTTTGATAACATCGGCGCCGACGCCTATATTTGGGACAGACCGAAAACATATACATATTATGTCCGCTGCGTCAAGGGAGAAATAGACACCTCGAAGGAACCTGCATACTCTGGGAAATACGGCACGCTCACGGACGAGCGCGACGGGCAAACGTACAAGACCGTCGAGATCGGAACCCAGACCTGGATGGCGGAGAACCTGAATATCGAAACGCCGAATAGCAAATGTGCAGGCGACCTGCCCGAAAACTGCGAAAAATACGGACGTCTCTACCTGTGGAGCGAAGCCCTGGATAGCGCCGGCACCTGGAGCGACGGCGCAGACCGATGCGGATACCGCATGTCTACTTGCCGGCTGACATCGCCGCTGCGCGGCTCGTGCCCCGAAGGCTGGCACTTGCCTACGGCTTTCGAATTCGACACGCTTTTCGCCGCGGTGGGTGGAATCGAAAAGGCCGGAAGGGTACTCAAGGCAACCGAAGGCTGGGCTGACGACGGCAATGGAACCGACGCATTCGGCTTCGGTGCGCTCCCGGCCGGCTACTATGATGAAGATATCGGTACCGCTATCGGAAATCTCGGCTTCGGCACCGGCTTCTGGACAGCATCCATGCACGATGATTACTCTTACGCCTTCCGCATGTACCTGGTGCACGGAGCCGACGACGCGGGCCTGAATTTCTATCGCCGATACAACTGGCTCTCCGTCCGCTGCGTGAAGGACTAGTGATTTTAACCCACGACAGCAACACCTTATCGGCAAAACACGCCCGCTATCCACTTAATGGTCGAAAGCGGGCATTTTTTGGTGTATTTTTCTATATTTCGCCCGTATTTGCACCATGACGACTATCCTCCTGCCAAATATGCTTACGGCGGCGAACAGCAAAGAGCTGCTGAGGAATTGCACAAAGCAACTCCGTAGCGGTGCGCTGTGCCTTGACGGGAGCAATCTTGCAAGCATGGACTACAGCGGCGACGCCTTCTTCGCGCTTTTGGCGGAACTTTCCGAAAAGACGGGTAACGCGCTCACCCTCGCCCACTTCAATGCAGACATCAAGGCGCACCTTTCCGCCCTCCGCAAGATGGAGCCGCCCGCAAGGCCGGCAAAGGGTACGAACAACGTCCTCGAGATGCTCGGCGGCATCGGCTTTGCCGTCATCAAGGAGACGTTCGAAGTCCTGACGCTCCTGTTCATGTCCATCTATTGGACCATCTTCGGGCCGTTTGACAAGGGCAAGATCCATTTCGGCGGTGTCGCCAAGCAGATGTTCAAGCTCGGGAGCGAAGCCATGGGAATATGCTTCTTGATGGTCGCCCTCATCTGCCTTACGATGGCGCTCCAGAGTTCCATCATGCTGAACGCGGTGGGCGGCGGTTCCTACCTCGCCTCGGGCCTCGGCTTCCTCATTTTCGCAGAAATCGGCCCGCTCCTCACGACCATCATCCTCGCAGGCCGCTCCGGCAGTGCCGTCGCCGCCGAAATCGCGAACATGAGCGTCTGTGAAGAAGTCAAGGCCATCAAGTCGATGGCCATCCCGCCGGTGCAGTACCTGGTGGTGCCGCGCTTTATCGCGATGAGCGTCGCGACGCCAATTCTCTCGTTCTGCGCCTCCATTTTCGGGTGCTTCTCGGGGTTCCTCATCGCGTACTTCTTCTGCGACATTTCTTTTTCCAATTACATGATGGGCATCCGCGACGGCATCGCGCCCATCACGTTCCTAAAGAGCAGCATCAAGGCGCTCGTCTTCGGCTGGATAGTGACGCTCATCGCCTGCAACAAGGGCCTGAACGCGCACGGCGGCGCAGAAGCCGTGGGCAAGGCAACCACATCGAGCGTGGTCGCCGCAATTTGCTGCATCGTGCTCGCCGACACCCTTTTCGCCTTCATATTCTACTAGGAGCAATTATGGAAGAAATTCTCAAAGTAGACCACCTGAAGGCAAGCTACGGACGCGAGTCCATCCTGAAGGATATTTCCTTCGGCGTAAAGCGCGGCGAAATCCGCATGGTGCTCGGGAGCTCGGGCTGCGGCAAGTCGACGCTCCTGAACAACATCCTGAAGTTCATCAAGTCCGACGCGGGCACTATCACCTACTTCGGCAAGACCTTCGGCGCAAAGGAAGGCCTCGACAGCGAGACCCGCATGCGCACGGGAGTACTCTTCCAGAGCGGCGCCCTCATTGCGGACTTGACCATCGCCGAGAACGCGATGCTCCCGCTCAAGCGCAGCATGCCCTACATGCCCAAGAGCCAGATGGAAGCCATCGTGGCCGACCGCCTGGAGAAGGTGCACCTGCTGCACGCCTTCCACAAGTACCCGGGCGAAATTTCGGGCGGCATGAAGAAGCGCGCAGCCCTCGCCCGCGCCATCGCGCTCAAGCCGGAACTGCTCTTCTGCGACGAACCTTCTACGGGCCTCGACCCGGTAACGGCCCGCTCCCTCGACGAACTTTTGCTCGAACTGCGCGACACGCTCAAGGTATCGATGGTCATCGTGAGCCACGAACTCGAGAGCATCAAGATTATCTGCGACAGATTTGTGTATCTCAAGGACGGCTACGTGCTCAAGGACGCCACGCTGCAAGAAGGCATGGAATCCGACGACCCCACGCTACGCCACTTTTTCAACCGGCAGTGCCCCAAGGAAGAATACTCCGAAGGACTCTACCACTTTAATTTTATAGATTGATTCGGAGAAACGATGGAAACCACCCGATCCGAAAGAATTAAACTTGGCGCGTTCATGCTGCTGTGCGGAATACTCATCTGCGTATTCCTGGGCTACGTGCTCAAGCGCTACCTGAGCGAACAGTACGACAACTACTACACCATCTTCGACACCTCGGTGAACGGACTCTTTGTAGACGCGAAGGTCAAGCTGAACGGTATCGACGTCGGTAGCGTTACGCGCATTACGATTAACGAAGAAAACCTGAACGAAGTCGTGGTCGCCTTCAAGGTGACGCATGGCACGCCTATCAAGATTGGCACCCGTGCAGGCATGACTGCGGGTATGAACCTCACCGGCGAAAAGCAGGTGGTGCTTGCTGGCGGTTCGTTCTCGGAACCGAACGTCCCCGAAGGCGGGCTCGTGCCGGCGGAAGTCTCGCACTTCGACCACATCACGAACCAGGCGGGCAACATTGTTGCGCACGTGGATTCCGTGCTCGTGAACGTCAACACGTTGCTCTCTGCAGAGAATGCAGAAAACCTGAGCAAGGCCATCAAGAATTTTGAAGAAGTGACAGCGAACCTGAAGCGCGTCACGCAGGGCATGGCAAAGCCCATCGACAACATTTCCAAGTCCGCCGAATCGATGCATCGCGTGATGGGTGAAATCGAAGAAGCGAAGATTGCCGCGAAGGCGGGCGAAGACCTCGATATTCTGAAGGAAAAGCTCGACGCCATCGACACGAAGGCGATAAATGAGAACTTGACGAAGGCGATGGAATCCATCAGCCAGCTTTCGAAGCGGCTCGACGGCATGGTCTACAAGAACCAGGACCAGGTGGGCGAAGCCATCGTGGAACTGAACGCCGTGCTCGAGAACCTCGAAGAGTTCAGCCAGAAAATCAAGAACAATCCCTCCGCGCTCATCCGCGAACCCGCGAAGACCCGCCGCAAATAAGGAGAGAGCATGAAGAAGTTTACGTTTGCATTTTTAACTGTCCTCGCCGCCATGACCCTTACCGCATGCTTCGGCGGGAGCACGAGTGAACCCACCCGCTACTACACGCTCGCCGTCGAAAACATCGACATGCCGAGTGCAGGCAATGCCAGCGGCCGCCTGCAGGTGCGCAAGTTCACCATCGAGAACGCCTACCAGCGCAACAACATCGTCTACCGCGAATCCGCCTACGACTTCATGTTCTACGACCTGGACCTGTGGGCAAGCCGCCCCGAACAGATGGTAGCGCAGGTCGCCGCCGAATACCTCGAGAAGAGCGGAATCTTCCAGGCAGTCGACACCCGCGCCTCGGGCAAGCCTGAACTAGAACTCCTCGGGCACATCGATGCCATCGAAGAAATCGACGAAGGCTCCTCGCAGTACGCACGCCTTTCCATCAAGCTCACGCTCCAGAAACCCGATGCTGACGCCCCCCTCTGGGAAAAGCGTTTTGACGAAAGGCAGTCCGTGAGCAGTCGCGAGCCGCGCCTTGTGGCAGAGGCCATCTCGAAGCTCCTCGGCAAGTACATGGAAGAGACTGTCGCTGCCATTTCACAGGCAACGCAGTCCGCCCAATAGCGCAATTGCGCCTTTATCTGTGATTCTTCTCAAAAAAGCGAAGGCCTATTCCACTTTGTAATAGGTCCAAAGATTGCCCGTTTTTGCATACATATATATCTTTATTACAAAATCATTTTTTGTGGAGATAGACTTATGCAGAAAAGCGCAATTTCCATAACAAAAAAACTGGTTACCTTGCTTTTGACAGCAGGCATCAGCTACTCCATGGCCGGCTGGGACGGCAAGTCCAAAGAAAAGCCCGATACCACGACCATCGACAAGAAGACCTTCTACCTCATCAAAAACGAGGCCAACCTCGCCTGGTTTGCGGATTCCGTAAACCACACCAAGGGCACAGTCAAGCTCAACGCCAAGCTGACCGCCCCCATGAACATGAGGCACAAGCTGTTCGTTCCCATCGCGGCCGGCAAAGGCGAAACGCAGTTCGGCGGCATATTCGACGGCAATGGCTATGCCATTTCGGACCTGTACATCGACGCGGCCAAAATCGGCGAAGTCGAGAACCCCTTCTGCGAAAAAGACAAGGCCACCTGTAACGCACAGAACGTCGCCTTCATCGCAGTCCTCGGCGGAGGAACCGTCAAGGACCTCATCCTTAAAGACATCGATATCACCGCATCCACCAACCTGGGAGACATCCTTGACAAAGACCGCCTGATTACTGTCGGCAGCGTTGTCGCCTGGCAGACCGGCGGTACAGTCGAAGGCTGTTTCGCTACAGGAACCATCCAAACCAGCGGCGTCGGCAACGTCGTTGGCGGCGTTGTCGGCAACATGAAGGGCGGCACGGTCAAGAACAACCTGAGCACCGTAAGCATCCGCGTAAGCGGCGACGATTCGCATGCAGGCGGCATCGTGGGCGCCATCCGCGGGAGCGTCACCCTCACCGCGAACGCATACGACGGCAACAGCCTCGTCAACAACGGCAACGGGTCCGTCGGTGGCACCATCGGGTATCTCGAAAAAGGTACGGCGAAAGTTTCGCAAACCTTCTTTGATTCCGACATTGCAAAAGATGGCGTCGGCAAGACCTCGGAAGACACCACCGCAAAGCTCGACGGTTCGGCCACCGGCACAAAGGAACTCAACACTAGCGATGTCGTGTGCGAACTCAACAACGGCAAGGACGGTTCTTGCCCCGACGGCATATGGAATACGGGTGCTACGCACCTTTCGCTCCATGGAGCAGAACAAACCGAAAGCGGGAAACTCGTTTACGTCGTAAACTTTGACGCAAACAAGGGCGTATTCTCCAAGAGCGCAAATACAAGGCTCCTGCTCGAAGCTGGCGAAAAGATTTCTGCTGCAGAAATCACCAAACCCACGCGCGGTGATACCGTATTCGCAGGCTGGGCACTTACGGCAGATGCAACTGAACCGGCCGAAACCCTCGGGACTGTCGAAAAGGCAACAACTATCTACGCCGTATGGAAGAACATGTTCGAAATTACCTTCGACGCTAACGGAGGCGCGTTCGTCGATACCGAAGGCGAAACTACAGGCAAGACCACGACTAAGATTGTTGCCGAAGGTTCCGACATCAACATGGAAGGCATCCGCATCGGCACGACCTACGGGGTCGACGAGACCACGTTCTACTTTGTCGGCTGGGCCGCAGAAAAAGATGCCGAAGAACCTCTGGAAACATTGGGCAAGGCCACTGAGACCACTACATTCTATGCCCTCTGGCGCGAAGAAGTAACCTACACCGTCACGTTCGATGCGGGCATCGGCGGGTACACCGTCGCATTCGTAAAAGAAGACGGCAAGGCCGTAAAGCCCAAAGACCCCGAAGCCGCCGGTTACTCGTTCACAGGCTGGATGAACGGCGAAAAGGAATACGATTTTGACGAAGTCGTCAAGAGCGACCTCTCCCTTACCGCCCAATGGAAACCCGTAGAATACAAGATTACCTACGAAGTCGACGGAGGCAAGAACAACAAGGACAACCCGACGACATACACCATAGAATCTTCAAACATCGCGCTCGGCGAGCCCACCTGGGAAGGTTACACCTTTGAAGGCTGGTTCTACGACAAAAAATTCACCGAAAGGGCGACCCAGATTTCGAAGGGTTCCACCGGCGACAAAACGTTGTATGCAAAGTGGCAACTCGTGACCTACGAAATCACCTACATGGCTGGCCGCTACGGCAACGGGATTATCGCCGCAGACCAGAAGGGTCACGGCTACGAGATAAACCTGAGCAAGAAGACCTACACCCGCAAAGGCTACATACAGAAGGGGTGGTCTACGACCGACGGCGGAAAACTTGAATACGAACTCGGCGCGAAGTACGATAAAAACGAACCCCTCGCCTTGTTCCCCTACTGGGAAGAAGATCCAGACGCCATCAACGCAATCGCGCTCGGCAGCAAGTTCGGCGTAACCGCACACGGAAGGACGCTTGAAATCTACGGAGCCCCCGCAGGCAAGGTGCTGAGCGTGTTCGACATGCAGGGCCGCCTCGTGAGCAGGGCTACCGCTACGGGCGCAAGCTTCCAGCTGAATATTGCAAAGCCGGGAATATACCTGGTGCGCGCCGGCAGCCAGTCCGTGAAGGTGAATATCAAGTAGCAAAAAGGCCGGCGCATTGCCGGCCCCGCCCGATTACAGGAGTTTACTTAGCAGTTCCACTGGCAACAGCAGGAACTGCATTTTTTTATACAAGAAGGCGAGCGACCTTGCAAAGGCGTAACTGCGGATAACATCTGCGCCGAATACACCAGCATGCTTCGTCTGGTACAAGAAGGCTTCCTTCGCATGCGCAATCACGTCATCGTAGTACTCGTTGATGTGGACGCTCTTGTCGGCGTTCACCTGCACAGGAATGTTCTTCAGGTCGGTATAGAAGTTGCGGCGTAAAATCTTCGGCAAAAAAACGTCCATGCTTGCAGGCACCTTGCGCCCGCACGTATCGATAATGCGCGACCCAAAGAAGTGGAGAATCTTCCCCTGCGGCAAGTATTTTTTGCCGTACGCCAGCTGGCAGTTCCATTCGCCGGGCATCTTCTTGATGATGTAGCCGAAGGTAAAGTCTGCTTCTGCAAAAGATGCCATGTCAAAGTTAAAGCCCTTCAACACGCAGGTAAGCCAGAGTTCATGCCACTTCTCAAAGAACTTGCGCATCTCGGGAGTGTCCGCCACGAATATGACGCCCGAATTGAAGAGTTCGTCGTTTAGAATCGGCGAGAACCCCATGTTCTTCGCGTTGCCCAGCACCTTGCGGCGGTTTATTGCCTTCGAGAGATTCGTGTGGAAGTCGAGCACCGCATAGATGCCGCCGCGCCATTCCTCGGGAATGGAGAGGTCGCCCACGGTTGCCGTGTCGGAATCGATGAAGAGGAAGTCCCCGTCCACCAGGTTGCGCATCGAAGTCTTCAAAAAGCGCGAACGCTGCATCGGCGAGAACTTGTCGTCGATGGAAACAACCTTCAGTTCGTCAACGGCTTCCTTGAGCGCCGCACGGTTACCCGTAAGGGTAGCCGCCGTCTTGTCGTCCGTCAAGACGGTCACAAACGCGCCCGGATTGTGCACTCGCAAAGAAGCAATAGCCACGAGTGTCTGCTCGCAGTAAAAATCCTTCGGGGAACTCGTCAAGACAAAAAGGTATTTCACGGACATCATTTACCTCCACGGCAAATATAGATTTATCCCCCGCACAACCCCGCAAAAAACCGGATACATCCCGATGAATTAACTATATTATGCGATAACGGGGTTTAAGCCCTGTCCCACTATCAAAACAAGGAACAAAAAATGTTCAAGACGATTGCCATCGGTTGCGACCACGCTGCTTTCGAATACAAGGAAAAACTCGTCAAGTTCTTGGAAGGCAAGGGCTACAAGGTCCTCGACATGGGCACGGACTCCACGGAATCCTGCGACTACCCGATTTTTGCCGACAAGGTCTGCAACAAGGTCACGAGCAAGGAAGCCGACTGCGGTATTCTCATCTGCGGTACGGGCATCGGCATGAGCATGGCAGCCAACAAGCACAAGGGCATCCGCGCAGCAGTCTGTGGCGACCTCACCTCCTGCGAATTCACGCGCCTGCACAACGACGCCAACGTGCTCTGCATGGGTGCGCGCATCATCGCCTATGCGCAGTGCGAAGTGTTCGCCACGAAGTTCCTCGAAACGGAATTCATGGGCGGCAAGCACAAAAAGCGCATCGACATGTTCGAATCCGCATAACCTAAAATGCAAGCAATCCCGCTCCGGCGGGATTTTTCCCCAAATCACAACTTTTCGCACCTATTTCGCATTTTTTTTGCTAAATTACTTGACGTATGGTACAGTTTAGTCAGACCTCTTGGCAAGAATTTTCGCTTCCGAACGTTTTGGAAACGCTTCAATACGCGCCTCTGAACCTGACCATCGGCAAAGAACCCGTAATCCACTATACCTTCCCCAAGGACCTCGTTGCAGGCGCCACCATCCGCTACCATATCCAGTGCGGATTCCGTGCCATCAACTGGACCGGCATTATCAGTGCGGTCAACGGCAACCAGGTGACCGTTCGCCTCGGGCAAGGCCCCTTCCGCGGGTTCACCGCCAAGCACTACTTTACTACTGAAGGTCACATGACCGCCTGCTACGACGAACTCTCGTTCCAGGGGTTCACGACCATTCCCGAAGAGACCTTTGCGGAAATCATTTCGAAGGCAAACCTCGTGTACGGGATATTCGCCCGCAAGGCCGCCCGTGACGTGTATCTCGCCGTAGAATCCCGCAAGAAGACGCAGTCCTTCGACGCGCTCGATATCGGAGCCACCGCCGGCTAACCTTCGGGAAGTTTCCCCATGTACAAGAACTTGAGACAGGCCCTGCTGGATCTGGAAAAAGCGGGGATGCTTAAACGCGTCCACGAAGAAGTAGACCCGTACCTGCAGATGGCCGAAATTGCGAGGCAAGCTTTTGACCGCAATGGCCCCGCCCTCCTGTTCGAAAAGGTAAAAGGGTGCAGGTTCCAGGCCGCATGCAACATATTCGGCACGCGCGAACGCATGGAATTCCTGTTCCGCGACACGCTTGCAGGCACGCGCACCGCAGTGCAGTTCAAGTCGAACCCGGTAGAATTCTTTAAGCAGGCGGGCATAGCGCCCCTGTGCCGCGCTGCCGCCGTCGGTATCAATTCGTTACCAAGGCGTTCCGGCAGCATACGCGACTTCGAGGAATGTACGCTTGCCGATTTGCCGCAGATTATAGGCTGGCCCGAAGACGGCGGCGCTTTTGTAACGCTCCCGCAGGTGGCATCGCGCCCGGGCGAACGCGCAGGCATACTCACAACCAACCTGGGCATGTACCGCGTGCAGATTTCCGGCAACGAATATGCGGCAGACGAATGCGGGCTGCATTACCAGATAAAGCGCGACATCGCGCGCCACCACCAGAAGGCCATCGAAGAAGGCCGCCCCCTGAAGGTGAGCGTGTTTATTGGCGGCCCGCCCGCCCATACCGTCGCCGCAGTGATGCCCATGCCCGAGAATTTGTCTGAACTGACGTTCGCAGGCATGCTCGGCGGGCGCCGTTTCCGCTATTTTGAGCACGACGGCTACCTTGTCTCCAGCGATGCCGAATTTTGTATTTTAGGCGAGATGGCACCAGACCTGAAACCAGAAGGCCCGTTCGGCGACCATGTGGGGTATTACTCCGGTAAGCACCCCTTCCCCTACATGCGCGTAAAGAAGGTGCTCTGCAAAAAAGACGCCATCTACCCGTTCACTTCCGTAGGCCGCCCGCCCAAAGAAGACACTATCTTCGGGGATTTCATTCACGAAATTACAAAGCCGATGGTGCCCGTATCGATTCCGGGCGTACATGCGGTTCACGCGGTCGATGCAGCGGGCGTTCACCCGCTCTGCCTCGCCGTCGCAAGCGAACGGTTCGTGCCTTATGCAAGGCCCGAAGACCGCGAACCGATGGAACTTTTAAAGACCGCAAATGCATTGCTCGGTTTCAACCAGGTATCGCTTTCCAAGTACCTGATAGTGGCCGCAAAAGAAGACGCCAGCAACGCACTTGACGCCCGCGAAAAGCCTGCCGGCAGCGGCGCAGGGCAAAGCGCCTGCGGGTCACTGGATGCCCGCGACGTGCTCGCATTCTTCGCGCACGTACTGGAGCGCATCGATTTCGCACGCGACCTGCATTTCCAGACATCTACGACCATCGATACGCTGGACTACACCGGCACAAGCCTCAATCACGGTTCCAAACTCGTGATGGCGGCAGCAGGCCCCAAGCGCCGCGAACTGCGCAATGAGCCTGCCGACCTTACAAGCCTCGCGCTGCCCGCCGGTTTTGCAAACCCGAAAATTGCCATGAAGGGCGTTCTCGTTATGCAATGGAGTGCTAACGGCAAGGCGCCGGCCCCCGCCGACATCGCGCCGCTGCTCGAAGCCTTCAAGAACTGGGAATTCCGCGAAAACTATCCGTGGGTAAGCATCGTCGACGATACCTCCACCATCGGTGATTCCGACGCTCAAAAGAGCCTCGACGACTTCTTGTGGCTTACGTTCACGCGTTCCGACCCTGCACAAGATGCCTACGGCATCGACGCACACTTCGTAGACAAGCACTGGGCCATCCAGGCACCACTCGTTATTGACGCTCGCATAAAGCCGCGCCACCAAAAAGTTCTCTCCATACCAGGCAATGTCATCCAAGCCGCAAGCGAGGTTCTCGACAATGCCGGTATCCCTGCAAGGGCGCTCCATGTACACTAGGTTCATCGCTTTATTTCTCATTTCGCTCTTATCGCTTTCGGGCACGGCCGCCGCACACAGGTGCGGTACGGCATTTGCTGCCCAGAACCTGAGGCAAAAAGCCCATGGGTTTGTCGCAAGGCAGGTTACGCTTGCAAGGAGCGAAAACGAATGCGACCCGCGCGATTACTACGATTCCGTCTACACGCGCCAAACAAGCCACTTCCAGATTTTCTACACCCTCGACAAGGGCCCGCACGCCACAACGCCGGAGTTCATAGATTCCCTCGCAAAATCGCTCGAAAGCGCATACACCTTCCACACGAAAACAATGGGAATGCGCGCACCGCAAGGGATTGACACCACGAGCCATTACCAGATGCCTGTCAAAAAAGGCTTTTACCCTGTCGAAGTCGCCGATCTCGACTTCTTGAGCGACCCCTACTATGTACTGAAATCGCAGATGTGCAACGGCTGCTACGGCATTACCTACCCGGACAGCGTTGATTCCCGCAAGTCGGCAATAATCATCGATAACGATTTCCAGTACGTTCCCTTGCATTCGACAGAGATGGACACTCTTATAAGCAACGGCAAAACATGCCTCCACCCCTCCGCCTACGCTTCGTTGTACAGCAACGCCTATGGGTTCTCATACGTCGATGAATGGGCGAAGGCAATACGCGTCACGGCATTCCATGAACTTTTCCACGCCGTCCAGCTACAATACGTGAACCTTTTCCGCCACTGGTCATACTGGATAGAAGCATCCGCTACAGCAAACGAAGAAATCGGTGCGCCCGACATTAACGACTACATCTCCTACATTCCCGATTTTCTCTACAGCATGAACACGCCGCTCAGCGTTATCGGCTACGACACATCAAAAAAAGGCGATTACGCCACGAGCATCTTGTACCTTTACCTATACGGGAACGTCGATAAACATTTCGACAAAGAAATCTGGGAATCCTTCGAAAAGAAACCCACGCTCACTATTGAAGACCACATCAAAAAGATGCTCGACAAGCGCAGCCTTTCTGCCGATTCCGTTTTCCACGATTTCGTGACCCGCCTCGCACTCTCGGGCGAAAACACCAAGGCCGTCGACAAAAAACTCTGGCTATGGGAAGACCAACCGCTCTGGAGTACAGCCAGGACCATAAACACCGAGAGGTACAGCTACTACAACAGCAGTAACGACGGCCGCGACGAAAAATTCGAACCCGATACAATCCTTTATTCATTCGCATACTACTCCGGCGGGTCTCCGGTTATCGATAACTACAAGGGCCGCGCCACTGCACTCGTTTTCAAGGACGGCAAGGCAGATATCCGGCCCCTCGCAAATACGAGTTCTTTGGATTCCATAAACACGGACTCGTTCTACGCCGATTCCATCATATGGATTTTCAGCCGATTCGACAGCCCCAAGATCATTCCTGAATTCGTGCGGGATTCTACCTTACGCGCCTACCCCATGCCCTGGCGCGGTTCTGGCCAGTTGTGCTTCACGCCGCTCCCAGAAAAAAAGAAGTTCATCGAAATCCGCAACGGCCGTGGAGAGCTAGTGATGCGCGAGCCCTACAGCAAGACAACGCATTGCATTGAAGAAAGCCTCATCAAGGAAAAGATGACGCCGGGCGTATACCGCTTCCGCGCAGGCGCAAGCGGCAAGGCCGAAAAATTCCTGATTATCTATTAAAGTAACTCCCCAATCCAGGGGAAGAGATTGTCCTTGGCTTCGAGTTCCTGAAGCAGCGACGTGTCGGGTTTCTTGTGGCCCATCACCAGGCCCGAAATTCCTGCGGCATAAAGGGCGCACACATTGCGGTAATGGCCGTTCTGGCGGGCCTTCGCGTAGTCGGCAGCAGACTTGTTGTGAATCATGAACGCCCAGTCAGATGCCTGGAACAGCAAAAGCTCGCGAGCCATTTGCGCGTAGAACCTGCGGAAGAGTTTTGTCTGCGCAGTCTTACCCTTCTTTTCGCGGGCAACGAGCGCCGCACTGAAGTCGTTCATCATCCCGCGCATGCGGAAGAACAGCGGGTATGCCCAACTTACCTCGTCGTTCATCCAGACTTCGCCAAAGCCGCCTTCGCCCCACGAAGAGAACACGGGACTATGCACGTCGGTATCGCACGAAGAATGCATCGTCGATTCGAGCGAGGCCATCTCTACCGTGCCAGAACAGGCGGCGCGTTCGAACATCTTTTCGATAAACGACGGGCCTTCGAACCACCAGTGGCCAAAGAGTTCGGCATCATACGGACAAAGTATCGAGACCTTGTTTCCTTCCATCTTCGGCAAGAGTTCGGTGACAGTCGCCTCGCGGTTCGCAATGAAGAGCCTCGCGTGGTCTTCGACAAGGCGGAGTGCATTCCACGGGCGATAAATCTGCTTTTCTTCGCTACCCGTGATGCGCCAGTACTTGAGACCGGTCTCGATGGGCGTCGCGCCTGCCATGAAGTAGTCGCCCAGATATTCGGGCTCACGTTCGTATGCAACGTCCTTGAAGAACTCGCGGTATTCGGGATGCCCGGGGTAGCCCGTCTTGCGGCTCCATACTTCCATAGAACTGCCCTGCTCGCGACCCATGCAATAAAGCCCCGCAGGGGTCTTTATTGGCGCAAATACTCCGTATTTGGGTGCGGGCTTTGCCAAAAGCACGCCATGGGTCTCCAAGAAGAAGTATTCAAACCCGAATTCGGCGAGAATGAAATCAAGGCCTTCAAAATAGCCGCATTCCGGCAACCACAGGCCCTTGGGTTTCCACCCGAAGGCTTCTTCAAATGCGCGCACAGTCACACCCAGCTGCAGGCGAATCGCTTCAGGGTCAGACTGATATGCCGGCAAAAACGGGTGCGTCCCCACGCAGGTAAGGAGCGTAAGCTTGCCGCAGTCCGAAAGCCTCTTCAGCGAAGATATAATATTGCAATTGCAGATGCGTTCCCAGTAATCAATCAGGGCATCCTGCCTGCGGGAATAAAATTCCACCACGGGCAAGCGTTCCGGGTCGCCCGCAAGCCGCACCAATTCCTTCGCGATAAGTTCCTTTTGCTTATGCAGGTGTCGAGTAAACTTTTCGAGCAAGAGCTTGTCGGTAAGCATCGCAAGCAGCGCCGAAGACACACTCAGGTTGAGCGTCCCGGGCACACCCTTCTCTTCCAGGCGGAAAAGCATCTGCACAATGGGCAGGTAAGTTTCTGCCATAGCCTCAAAAAACCAGTTCTCTTCCAAGAACCGGTCGTAATCGGGCTCGCGCACAAAAGGCAAGTGAGCGTGAAGCAGTAGGTGTATTTTGCCAGGCGCGGACATTTGCCCTCGTGGTCTATCGAGCAGGCTCGCCTACTCGGTGCGCTTTACAACGATAGGGACGATTGTCGTCGGGAAGTCGCCATCCTTGTCGGTCGCGAACACCGGGATAATCTTCGTGGAATCCGGCAGGTCTTCTTCAAAGCTGAAGGTGCCGTCCGGGTTCAGCGGGAACGGTTCGCCGCGCACCTGCAAGTGAGCGTCGGGGCGCGTGCCGCCGTACACGATCAAGCGGGTCTTGACCCAAAGGAAAAAGTCCTTGCCGTAGTTCACGGAATCCTTCGGGAGTTCGAGCTTGTTGCTCTTGAGGGCGGCACTCGAAAGTGCGCCAGAGAACATGGAACCCGAAGAACTCGAGAGGCCATTTGCCATCTGTTCGAGCCAAGTCTTTGCAGACATGCTGGAAAGGCCCGAGCTACCGAAACCACCGAGAGTGGCGCCACCCAGGGACGCCTTCACGAATACGTCGTCCACATTCACCGAAGAACCTTCCGGAGAATAAGACTGCACCGGCACAGATTCAACAAGCGGCATAAAGTTCTTGCCTTCGGCAAAGCCGAGCACAGCCACCGTATTGTCAGTCGCCTTGTTTTCTACATACCAGCTGCGGGCATCGGCAGGCACCACCACGTCGTGGAACTTGCGCTTTTTGCCGCGCTTCACGGTAAGGTCGCCCGAAACGTCGAACAGGCGGAGCACCAACTTGCCCTTGCCCTTCTTGGCACGCTTGATGCGGTCTTCGGAAACATCCCAGAAGGCCTGCATCCAGTTCGGATCCTTCTGCATGAGCACCAGGTATTCCGGGTCATAATTCTGTGCCATGCTGGCAGTCTTTGTCACAGGCTTTGCAGCAGCCTTCACAGCAGCAACCTTTTCGGTTGTCTTGCGGGTAGAGGCCTTCGTCTTCACGTCGGTCTGTTCAGAAGCCTTCGGGGCAGACTTCGCGGCGGCCTTCACCGTAGCCTTGGTCGCAGGCTTCGCGGCGGCCTTCACCGCAGTCTTTGCGGCAGCCGTAGTCTTTTTTGCGGCCGTTTTCACAGCTGCCTTTGCGGCAGTCTTTGCAGTGGCAGTCTTGGTCGCAACCTTCGATACGACCTTCTCTGCCTCCTTGGCAACGGACTTCACCGCGGTCTTTATCTTGGATGTCGTTTCCTTGACGGCCTTTTCCACCTTCTTGGTGGCTTTCGTCTTCTGTGTTTTATTAGTAGCCATTTCTAGCCTCCTGCAATAAAAACTATCTGCGGGTCTGACCCCAGTTGCCTATGCCCATCAAGCCGAGACGGATCCCCAGGAACACTTCGTCCCAGTTCCCTTCGGATTCCGAGAAGCGCTTGCCGCCCTGAATAGCGAGGTCAAGCGAGATACCCTTCCTGCCCAACGGGAAACCTGCACCGATAGAGCCGCCCACTTCGTAGACATCGGCAATATACCAGTTCTTGTACCAGGCACCTGCACGGTACGTGACCCTGTCCCAGAACGGGTCGTAATAGGTGCCGCTACCGTCACGCTGGTAACCGACAGACGCAACAAAATCATTCTGCGTTTCAGTAACGTCCTTCATGTCGTAACTGCCCGCGATGTTTTCAACATCTTCGTCCCATGCGCGCCACTGTAAATCCATCATCACGTTGTGGCGCTTGGCAAGGCGGTAGTTGATACCCGTAGCAAACATCGCAGGGATCTCTATCTTGCGATCCTTGTGGCTTGGCACAAGCGTATCCACTTCGGAGAAGCGGAAGTTGTAATCCAGTTTGTTCAAGAGAGTGTAACCCGTGGTGTACGAGAAATAGAACGAAGACTGGCGGCCGCGATACTGCACGGAACCGGTATAGTAGCCGGGATGGTTTTCAATTTCCCAGGAACCTTCCACGTAGTCCGTAATCTTGGCATCGTTTGTTGCCCAGAGGTCTTCGCTAGCGACAGATTCCTTGTTCGGGCCAAGCGTAAGGCTACGCGTCATGGAGCCCATCACAAGGTGCATCGATGCACCGAGGGACACGTTGCGGAAATACGGAAGCCTTACAGCATAGGTCGGGACAATCTCGTACACGCTTCCCTTGTATTCAATCAGCGCATCCGAGTTGGTCGCGGTGTCCGAGACGCTTTCGCGAATGGAGGTCGAATAATGCTGCCACAAAGAAAGGCCGAATGTACCGTAGTCCCCCATCGGGAACGAGAGGTTGAACGACGGCATCGCAATGTTCTTCGTAAAGAAGTCCTTGCCATGCGATTCAATGGTGTACAGGTCTAAAAGGAAGTTCAAGTTGAACACGACCTTCGTATCGAAAGCCATGCGTGCAGGGTTTACCACGGAAAGGCCTTCCGCCTCGCCCGTCTTGGCACCACCCGCAAAACCGCGACCGGCAGCAGCGGCAGAACCGCCGACAATCTGCTCTTCACCAAGAGCGTCGATGCCAATCAAAGATGCGGATGCACAAATTGCACAACAAAGAATAAGGCCTAAAAACTTTTTCATTCTTCACCTCCGCGCTTGGTAGCAAGCCAGAGTTTGAGCGTTGCAGGCTGGCTGAACGACTTGCCGAAATCATAGCGGGCATAGTCGAAATGGTCAAGGAATACATAAGACGTGTCCGTCTTGCCCGTTACCGAGTCCTTGACGGCGTAGTTCTTGTAGGTAGAATCCGTCGCCTGCAATACCGGCCATCCAAGGCGCACCATCATCTTGAGGTTACGGCCATTTTGTGCCTGGTTGATAATGTCACGCATGCCGTAGGTCACCTGCAACGAAATAGAGTCCCCATCATAGAACACCATGTTCGGGTGCCCCGATTCCGCAATCAGCTTGCGGTTCAGTTTGTATTCCTCCATACGGCGGACTTCCGTACCAAGGCTATCGATGTAAGAACCCACGACAACCTGGATGGGCAGTCCTAGTTCGCTATAGCCTTCAGAATCGTCTCGCGGGAAGGTCAACTGTGCAAGCACGACAGCCTGGCGCACATCATAACCGTCGCCCTCCTTGAACGGGAAGTCATCTCCATAGAAGTCGGCAAGCGCTTCCAGAATCTTGTCGGACGGGTACTCCACCACAATAGAGTCAAAAACGCCACCATGTGCCAGCAGACAATCATCGCACCCATCGTTGTAGGTAATCACGTTGCTCATGCGGAACGCGGTAATCAGTTTCTCGTAAGTGGAATCCGCAACGAATGACACGTGGAGCGTAGGCACATACATGTTCACCGACCCGCTTGCGTCATACACACCGTGCATGCGGTATAAATGCTTGGATTCCGGAGCAGACAGTCGCAACTGCAGGTGGCACATAGGGCCAGCATTCTTGATTTCTTCGAGCAGGGTCTCAGGAATCGGGAACTTAAAGACGGAGTCCTTCGTGCTGATGAGTACGTCATAGTCCATTTCCGCAGATTCCGCGGTTTCCCATTCCTCAAGTCCAGCCTGCCAATCCTCAGGGTCAATGTCGGCAATGCTGTCATAGAAAGACTTCTTTTTCCCGTTATCGAGAATCCATTCGTACTTCAGGCTGAGCGTTTCCTTGTACGGGAGCGAATCTGCCGGGAACTCGTCTGCCTTGTAGAAACTGTTTATGGAAACAGCGCTTATATAGGCAGCCACAGAATCCGAACTAGCAGTCCCTTCAAACAATCTCTTGTCATCGACCAAGAAATCGAATACAAGGTCGTGGGTCAGGCCCGCCTGGGCACCGAAAATAGCCCTATCCGCAATAGCGAAAACCGTTTTCCCGTTATTGGCCGTAGCGGACTCGGGCATAAGGCCGTCGATAGTAAGGGTCTGGACCCTGTAACTGTCGGGCAAGCCCTGATCACCAAGCCAACTGCTGAGGGCAGAATCATCGGAATCGAACAGGCACGCCGTAAGCAGAGCTGTACAAAGCCCAAATAAAACTAAAAATGCGATATTTTTCTTCTTCACTCGGAACTCCGAATCGTGTTGAACATTTTTCGGACATAAATATAAAAAAAACGCCCTGTTTTCGCCCAATTTTACAAAAAAACAACCCTTCAACACCCCCCACCTGCCCCCCAAAAAACATATATTTAAAACAAAGTAGGAGATAAAAAATGAAATTACGTATTCGCCTAAGCAATTTTTTGCTTTCCGTAACCGCTTTTTTCTGGGTCAGCTGTAGCGACAATGCACAACCCCTTTACGGTTGCCCGATGGATGACACCCCAAACAGTTCCGATGCGACATCGAGCGAAGCCCTCGAATCGTCTTCTTCGGCACCGATTGAAGAGACTTCCAGCAGTTCTGCGGCGACATCGAGCGAAACTCCGGAATCGTCCTCCTCGAACCCTTTAGAAGACCTTTCCAGTAGCAGCGCCGAGCAGTACAAACTCGCCAACGATACAAGCGTAACCTGCACCTCGACAGAAGTCATCTACAGTGATTGCGTTTACATAGGCTCGAATACTAAAGGGCCCGAAACCTGCCTTCCGCTAAATGCAGATTTAAAGGACAACACAACTCGTTCCATCGAAGAATTGGCAGAAATAGAAGACAAACTAGAAAATTGCGTCGATTTCTCAGCAGAGCCCCTTTATGGAGTTCCTACGTGCATGAGCCAAATGAGAGTTCGCTTTGATTACAAGTGTTCCGACGGCAAGACCTATACTGGTTTAAAGGTGAAGGACGGGTTACTTTATACAGAATACGAGTACTACCGTTTATTCAACAGCAGTTCCAGCGAGGCATCCAGCAGCTCAGCCGCCCCGTCTCCGCTTTGTCAAAAGACGGATTTCGTAAAAAAAAGCGATGTTGTAAACAACTGTATAAATGAAAACCTGGACAGCCTCACCGCAGCAGGCGAAACAGTCTCCGACAGCCTAAAAACATGCGCCAGATATTCGTTCCTGGAAGATGAAGGTGAATACGCAAAAACCCAGATTTGCGACGGGGACACGATAGTGAACCCCCGCTACCAGGCCAAATTGGACTCCATTCGCGAAGAAGTCGACAAGGCAATCAAGAACTGTAAAACGCCCGATGTTCCGGCCGATAGCACAAAAGCACCCGCAGACAGTCTTCTCTAGCAACTAACAACTGGCAACTAGTTGCCACTATTGCTATATTTGCGCTCGTAAAATCAAGAGGACATTATGGCCCAATTCAACGCGCATTTTAGGAACATCAACGGGGATGATACGTACCCGCTGACCGACGTCATTTACCGCAGCAAGGTTGACGGAAGCCTGCTCGAAGTCGAACACGACCGCGCAGCTCTCGCCAGCAAGAGCCCCGACGAATGGAAGAAACTCTTCGCCGAACGCCGCATGAGCTTCGAACCCGCCGACATGAGCGGTATCTGGAGCAAGCGCGAAATGGTGCTCCCCGACATGCCGCTCGAAGACATCGTCACGATGCGCGAAGGCTGGAGCCCGCTCTTTGACGCCGCCCCGCTCGCCCGCGAACTCGGCATCGGAAGCCTCAAGGTAAAGCTCTGCGGCAACTCCCACACCGGTAGCTTCAAGGACCTCGGCATGACGGTCCTCGTGAGCCAGGTGAACCACATCATCAAGAAGGGCATCCACCCGATTGACGCCGTGGCCTGCGCCTCTACCGGCGACACTTCCGCCGCCTTGAGCGCCTACTGCGCCAAAGCCGGCATCCCTTCCATCGTGTTCCTGCCCGCCGGCAAGACGAGCACCGCCCAGTTGATCCAGCCGATTAGCAACGGCAGCATCGTGCTCGCCCTCGACACCGACTTTGACGGCTGCATGAAGATCGTGCAGCAGGTCACCGCCGACAACCGCATCTACCTCGCCAACTCCATGAACAGCCTCCGCGTTGAAGGCCAGAAGACGATTTCTCCCGAAATCTGCCAGGAAATGGGCTGGAAGGTACCCGACACCGTGATTATCCCGGGCGGTAACCTCGGTAACGTGAGTGCACTGGCCAAGGGTTTCGAAGACTGCCTCGCCATGGGCCTCATCGACCGCATCCCGCGCATCATCGTCGCCCAGGCCGAAAACGCCAACCCGTTCTTCCGCGCCTACGAACGCGGCTTCGACAAGCTCGAGCCCGTGCAGGCCAAGAAGACGCTCGCCAGCGCCATCCAGATCGGTAACCCGGTCAGCTACCCGAAGGCCGTACGCGCCATCCAGAAGACGAACGGCATGGTCGTGAGCGTCACCGAAGAAGAACTCGCCAATGCAGCCCACCGCGGCGACCGCATCGGCCTTTACTGCTGCCCGCATACCGGTGTCGCCCTCGGCGCCCTCGAAAAGCTCGTGGCCGCAGGCAAAATCGCGAAGGACGAGAACGTGGTCGTCATCAGCACGGCACACGGCCTCAAGTTCACCGAATTCAAGGTCGGCTACCACGAAAAGAGCCTCGAGAACATCTGCTCCAAGTACGCGAACCCCGTGTTCAAGGCCCCGGCAGAACTCGGCCCCGTCATGGACATCTTGAAAAAGGAAATGGCCGAACGCCGCCGCTAATGCGAAAGCATTGGCAAATGGCTCTAAGCCGCCGCTAGCGTTTGTCATGCCCGCTGTTATTCTGGAGCGAAGCGATAGAATCACGGCCACCTCCCTTTAACAGAAAAGCCCCGCAAGTGCGGGGCTTTTCTCATATCCATTCGAGGGCTAATTTTTGTGCTTCTTGCTGCGGCGCACGCCCCACTTGTCCTTGATTTCTTCTTCGATCTTCTTCTTTTCGTAACGGACAACCATCTTGAACTGCACCGAGTAAACGCCCGTGCCTACGAAGCGTCCGCGGTGGTCCTTGAAGTTCCAGTTCACGAAAATCTTCTGGTCAGATACAAGGCAGTTACCACCAAACTTCGGGCTGTTACAAGGCACCAGGATGGTCGTGTCGTTCACGTACTGTCCCAGGTGGTCATAGTAGTTCACGACGAACGTAATGAACACCTTTTCCGGGTCAAGCGAATCGAGCACGGACGGGTCCACCGTACCGTCGGCAGAAATCTGCGCACGGTCAAGCAATTGCGGCACAAACCTCTCGCCTAATTGTACAAGTTGCCCGAGGGCGCCCTCCTTCTCCATGTCTTCCTTGGTGGTGGAGCCCGGCATATAGCGCAGGTTCACAGAACTCAAGGTCTGCAGGGTTTCGTCCTTGCCGTCGAACGTACCCATGTTGGTCGCCTCGACAAGGTGGTTCAGGAGGCCCGCAATCACGACAGGGCTCGGCTTTTCGCCCGCGACGTTTCCGAAGTTATCCTGGATAACGCTCTTCTGGCCCTTCACCACCATCAACGAGTCGCCCGGCAAGATAGTCGAGACGCTACCGTCAATGATAATCTTGGCGCTCAGGCCATCGGCCGCCCAGTCGATACCCTTCGGGTTGATATCGATGGTGTCCTTGCCATGGATGTAGCTGAAGAAGTCGTCACCCTTCAAGTCCTTGTACTTGATGACTTCGGAGAAGTACACGATAAGCGTATCGGCCTTCTTGCCGTAGCTGAGGGTAACACCGGCCACCACCGGCGACATCTTGTCGACAATCGCAGCGGCTTCTTCGCTCACAAACGTCTGGCCCAGCACATCGTAGTAGGTAAAGATGGTCGCATTCGGGAGCGATTCGCTGATGCTCGTCACGCCCTTCGCAATCGGGGTCGTAGAATGCACTTCCCACACGAGGCGCGTAGAATCCTTGCCGTCGAACTTCATGTCAGAGGGCTGAGCCTGCAGCTGGATCATCAGGCCACGGTCGCTGTACCACGGGAAGGTAGCATAGACCATGTCCTTTTCCTTGCCGCTAAGCGGTTCGCTGAAGTTCGTTACAATGTGGTCAAGCACGCCATCGCCATCTTCGTCCCTGTATTCCACGTCGACAACGGAGGGCAGGCGGTCCATGACGGTCACCGGCACTTCTCTTTCATATTCGTCGGAGGTCAGGTAACGCAGGTTGTTGAACTGGACCTGCGGATGCAACGACACGCTGTCACGCATGTTGCCCTTCAAGCCCAGGTTCTCGCCCACGAGAATCACCATGTTCCTGGTCGGCATGTACACATTGCTAATCTGGTCGAGGTCGAACCCATAACGGTCCCCTTCCTGCTTGAGCATCACGAGCAGTTCGGGCATAGAAAGGTCCTTCGGGATAAGGTCTATGTTGAACTCGATGAACAGCGAGTCCTTACCCCTGGAATCGCGGATGGCAAACGCATCCTTGATAACGCGACTACCCACCTCGACAAGCGGGGCATCGCGCGTGTAGACCACGTCGTCACTGTTGGTGTAAGTGATGATGGCATACGCATTTTCAGGGAACTTCTCCGGGAAGTCCAAATCGGAAACATCCAAGGAAATACGGTCGCGGTCCCCGTTCAACGTCGGTTTGTGCTTCGTCTGGAGGGTATCGCCATTCACTACGATAGCAACGGAGGTCACCTTCAGGTCAGAACGCACAGAATCCTTGAGCACGATTTCCACGTAGTCGAGCTTGTCGTTGCCGTTGGAATCCTTGATGTAACCGAGTTCCGCATCAGGAATCGGATCGTAGAAGTTGATATTGTCGATAATGATGGTCGTGCCGCTCACAGGGTCATGCACGATGATGGAGCCGCCATGGACAACGCTATCCGCAGTCACCCAGATGGTCACGGAACCATCGGCATTGACCGTCAAGGTATCGTTGGGATTCGGGTTCGTGGGGTCAATCAAAATGAGGTCCGAGCCCGTCGCGAACGTGAGGCTATCCACGTCGCCGAAGTATTCCTTCACCTTGTCCGGATCAAGCGTAATCGCAATCACCTGGCCCACCTGCGCAGAATCCAGTCCGGAATTCACATGCAAGTCGAGGTTCAGGCTCGTCGGGTTGTTTTCTTCCATGTAGTAGTTTTCGCCTATCTTGATAAGGTTTTCACCACTGCCGGAATCCACAGGCAAGAGCACCGTCACCGAGGACACGACAGAGTCACCCTTTTCGAACTTGTCGTTGGACGGGTAGAAATCAATGCCACCGCTACTGCTGGAAACATCGTAGTCTTCGAAGCCGGCGTAAACCCTGGAGGAACTAGAGCTGAAGTCAATATCTTCGGAACCGGGTTGCCTGCTAGAAGAGGAGCCGGAATTGCCACCGCTGCTGGAACTACCCGGATTGTTGCCCGAAGAAGAGCCCGGATTGTGGCCGCTGCTAGAGTTGCCCGGATTGTCGCCCGAAGAAGACGTGCCCGGATTATTGCCACTGCTAGAATTACCCGGATTGTCACCCGAAGAAGACGTGCCCGGATTATCGCCACCGCTGCTGGAAGTGCCCGGATTGTTGCCCGAAGAGGACGTGCCCGGATTATCGCCACTGCTGCTGGAACCACCCGGGTTGTTGCCACTGCTGGAGCTACCCGGATTGTTGCCCGAAGAAGACGTGCCCGGATTGTTGCCGCTGCTGCTGGACTTAGCAGAGCTGGAAGAACTCTTGCCCGAGCTGCTAGACTTCGTGCTGGAAGAAGATTCCTCGTAAGTAATACGTGAAGAACTGAAGCCGATGCTGCTGCTAGATTCTTCCTCGTCAGAACCGGTATTAGCACCTTCACGGACTACGCCTGCACCAGAAAGCGGGGCAAGGTCATCGAGGAAGTTGTCAATCCACTGCAGGTGAACGAGCACGTTGTCGTTAATATACTTGTTGGGGTTCGCCGCATAGTCCACGAACACTAAGTGGCCCGTATTGCTCGCCACAAAGAGGTGGCCCATGCCGTCAACGGTACCCTGGTCCAAACGCCAGCCCACATAGCCGCCGTCATAGGTTCTCGGCAGGGTGAGGTGCGTAGTATCTTCCTGGAAGAAGTAGTCGCGGAGGTCAATATAGGCGACCACGCGGGCCTTCATCTTGGAATTTTCAACATAAGGCTTAATCTGCACAATGCGCGCACCGCCGAACACGAAAATCGTTTCGGAATATGGGTCGTACGTACCGCCATGAGCACCTTCCAAGGAGTCAATCAAGATTGTCGTACCGAGCTTGGTAATCACCGTATCACCGATGTCACCGCCGATAGAGTCCTTATTCGCCGCAGTCACCACGGTCTTCGTGGTATCGGTAATGTAGCCAAAGTAGGCACCCGCCCTGCGGTCCTTCTTTTCGGCTTCGGTACAGACTTTACCCTTGGCGCTCGTTTCGCAACCGCCGCCAAAGTAGTTAGAATACGTGAAGAACGCGTTGCCGTCCTTGTCCCAAATAAGGGTTGCCAACTTATACTTCTTCACTCTATCCGTAGACTTCGGAACAAGTTCTACCCTGTGGCCCTTGCTCGCAAAGTTCTTGTTTTGCGGGTGGTCCTTGTCCACCTTCGTAGAGAACCTGTAGAGGTAGCCGGGGATACCTGCCGCCCACAACCATTCCTGGTTCGGGTCCATCATCAAGTGCCAGAAGCCTTCGGTACTCGTCGCCGGAGTCGCCGTCTTCACGACGCACTTTCCGCCATTTGTCGTCCCATCCTTCTTCGCCGTCTTGCTAATCTTGTGAATGTTCGGGCCTTGCGCCGCCACGAGCAGGTCGCCATCCGGGTGGTGCACGATACCGTCGGCACCCGCCATCCCGTCATTGGAAGTACAAAGGGTTTCTTTGTTGAGCAACTGCAAGTAACCTGCACCATCGTAGTAATAGCTCAGGTCCTTAACGCGGTCGTCCTGACTGTACTTCGTATAGTACAGCGTAGCCTTCGTAGAAGCATGCGGGACGATATCGCCCACCTGCTGGATCCAGATACCGGTCGCCGGATTCTCCGGAGGCGTCATGTTATCTGCAGCCATGGCAAAACCACAGCCCAACGCTACCGCCAAGAATGTCTTCAACGTCGTTTTCATAGCGCTATCCTCCGAAAGGCCCTACTTTGCCGAGGTGCGGATCTTGCGGGATCCGGTAATGCCCCAGTTGTAGAACCTTTCAACCTTAAAACTTTCCTTCACACCGTAAACACGGGCCTTGATGTGAGCCACATAAGCACCTACGCCCACACGCCTGCCCTTGTCCGAGAGCATATTCCAACGCAAATATAGTTGATGGGGATTTTCAAAGCAGTTGCCATCGAAAATTTCCCTATCATTACACTTGATTTTCTGCGATTTTCTTGCGACAAAGTTACCGAGGTTCGTGTATACCTCCAGTTCCCATTCCATCCCGATTTTGGAAAGGTCCATTTCGGTAGCACCATCGCCCTTCTTCAGGATAGTAGAGAAGCTCACGTCCATCAGCACGCCAAGCGCCTGGCGGGCTTCTTCGGACGTCAGGTCGTCGGCCACCACGAAGGTAATCGCATCGTCATTAGCCTCGTCAACATCGGGCTTGGAGGCAAAGGAGAAGTTCTGCATAATGACGCGCGGGTCGCCTTCCACCATCTCGGCAGGAGCCTTGCCCGAAACGCCGTTGCCTTCCTTGTCCTTGAAGTTCACTCCGGCGAGGTCGAACGTCACGGAATCAGCGGGGTTCATGCGGTCCACGAGCCTCGTCCCGCTTTCCATGCGGATTTCGGCGACCTTGCCATCGCGGCTCCAGTCAACGGAACTGAACGGGAGCTTCACCCATTCGCCGTCCACATAGAAGCGCAACACTTCGGCGACATCGTCCGTAGACATGTTCTTGTAGTCAATCGCTTCGGAGAACTCGATGCGGAACACATCCGACGCCATCTTCTGGTAGGATTCCGGTTCAAGGAACGTACCCGAAATTACCGGCGCCATGCGGTCGTGCATCGAGAGGTAAATCGTCTTTTCGGCAGTCTCGCCATCCTTCGTTTCGAAGTAGGTCACCGAGACATAGCCGTATTCATCGCCCTTTGCATAGGACTGGTCAATCGAGGTCAACTTTTCCTTGATGCCGTACTTGTCTTCTTTCAGGGCAAAGCCGACAACGGTGCCGTCTTCGGAAAGCGTAAGCTTGCTTACGTCGGGCGTAATCTTGAGCAGGTTGCCGTCGTTGTCGAGCCAGTAGTAAGTGATCGTCATCTCTTCGAGGGCTTCGGGCGTGATAGGCGTTTCGAAGGCTATCGAAGCGCTGTCCATGCGGCCATCGCCGTTGCGATCAAAGAACGCATTGCGTTCATCATCCACATAGAGGCGGCCGGAATTCTGGATAATCGCCGGGTTGTTCTTGCCGGTCTCGTTCCCGTCGGCAGCCTTTACGAGCCCATCGGGGCAGGCCTTCTTGGCGCAGGTCGTCGCAATCTGGATGGAGTCTCCAATCGCAACGATGCCCGTATCGATGACAAAGAACCAGTGCTTGCCATCTTTCTGGATGGCTTCGAGATTCACAGGAGTGCCGTTCAGAATAAAGCCCTTGCCCTTCGTCCACGAAGTATCGATATCCTTGTTGAAGAAGAGTTCGAGCGTATCGGTGGCGCCATCACCCTTGATGAGGTTCGCAATCTTGATGACAGGACCAATGCGGTCGGTCAGATCGCTCTGCGACTCGGCTTCCCTGCCGGTATTCACCGATGACATCGTCACGGAGAGTTTGCCTTCGCCGGAATCCGACGGAATAGCGACGTCCACGCCGGTGAGTTGCAGGATGCCCGTCTTGGGATCCCATTCCCATTCTCCCTGGTGGTCCTTGAACTTGCCGCCATCGGGCCAGTTGTAGGCGAATTTTTCCATCTGCACAGAATCCATGCGGCCAGAGAAATACGCCACGATGCTGTCGCCGGCGCCATCGCCGTTCGTATCGTAAATGAACGCGCTGTCAGGCACGGGCATATCCGGGTTCACGAACTTCAGGTCGCCGGGGAACTCTTCTGAAACGATGAAATCCATACCGCCTTCCGGATCGGGGTCATTAAAGCCACCGATAGTGAACGGAGGCCCCTGCACAACGGCCTTCGTCGCACGGATGACAAACGCCGCCTTTCCGTTGCGGAAAATAATCTGGTAGCCCAGATCGCCTTCCGGCAGTTCCGTGCCGCTCAGGGTGTAGTAGCGCAAGTTCTTGCCCTGCGCGAGAGGCTGGATGTAGAAATCCTTTTCTGCAAGCGTAGAATCCGTCTTGCCGGCATCGGGACCGACCGGGATGTACAGGCGCGCATAGACAACGAGCGAGTCGCCCACTTCGAGCTGGAGCTTGGTATCCTTGGTTATGGGGTCCTTGCAGGCTTCATCAAGGCAGAATTCCACCTTCGGGGCATAGTAGTTATAAACGCGGGCGATAAGGTAGTTGCCGTCAGAAGCAAGAGCCGTACCGACAGCAACGTTGTAAACCGGGTAGAGGGCGTTCACGACAACGCCTGCCATACCGTTAGAGTCGGAAGTAACCGCTTCCATGTGGCTCACTTCGGAACCATCCTTCTGCAGGGTCATCAAAACGGAATCGGAATTGGCCTTGGGTGCGTAGACGTAGAACTTGGCATTCGGGATGGCGTTCGCCGGAATCACATCCATGCCTTCGGGCACGACAAACAGGTTGACCCCCTTCGGGCCCGCTTCAAGGCGCTGGTAAACGCAACGGCCGTCCGGTTCGCCAGAATAGTTGATGCAATCGATTTTTTCCTGCGCCAAAAGTCCCGTCGCCGACATCAGCACCGACAGGGTAAAAAACACGATATTTCGCTTCGCGAACCACATAGGGGACCTCAAAAAACAAATACAACACCCTAACGGGTGCATTTACATTATAAAATGTATCTTTTTTTTTTGAAAAGTGGAAGGTATGATAACCTAACAAGATTCTTCCACAGTCGATTCTGTGACAAACCGCATATTTATAGGGGTTTGCGGGCGGTTTTTGGACATAAAATCTATTCCAAATTGGAATACAAAGGCGTACAATTTGAGAACAAATCGAGCACCACGGAATCCATAAAAAGCCACCCCTCGCCCACGAGGCGGATCACCCCCTGCGATTCTTCGAGAAACCCTCTAGAAACCCACTTTTCTACCGTTTTCGGGGCTATAGAATACCCCATTTTTTTCAGGGTTTCTAGCGACATTCCATACTTTGTCCGTAGTGACAATTGTATGACTTCTGCAGCCACATCTTCTGGCTCCAAACGGTCGAGCAGCAATCCGCTTTCGGGGCAACCATTTTTTACATATTCACGCCAGGGGGCATATTTTTCCGGGAGGGAAAAGCGCACTCCTTCGAAAAATCCGTGCGCGCTCGGCCCGAAGGCAAGGTATTCGCCACGTTGCCAGTAGTTGAGGTTGTGCAGGCTTTCTTCGCCCGCACGTGCAAAATTGGACGTTTCGTACCGCGAGAAGCCCTTGTTTTCGAGCATTTCTACGCCCTGCAGGTACATGTCGGCATAGAGATCCTCGTCTACCGACTCCTCGCCCCTTGCGATACGCCTGCCGAGGCGCCTCGCCGGGTCGATTTTCAGCCCGTAGAGGCTCACGTGGCCCAGCGGACGGTCCGTAAGCCAGTCCACGTCGGCGAGCATGGTTGCGAGGGTTTGCCCCGGGAGGTTGAACATGAGGTCGGCGTTCACCCGCAGGCCCTTTTTCGAGGTCAAAAGGTCCAGGGCGCGCTTGCCCGTAGCCACGTCGTGCTGGCGCCCCACCCGCGAAAGCAGGCCGTCCTGGAGCGTCTGCAGGCCAAGGCTAGCCCGCGTAATGCCGGATTCAAGCGCCACCGAGACTCGAGCCTCGTCGCAGGACTCCGGATTAAACTCCATCGTGGCCTCTTTCAGGGCATGCATGTCCACCCCGCAACCCGCTATAACCCCAAAAAGTTCCGCGAGGCGTTCTTCCGAAAGCACCGAAGGCGTCCCGCCCCCTATATAGAGGGTCCCAACCTGCGAAAAAACGCCTGGATGGCGCTCCGCAAAGGCAGACATTTCCCTCGAAATCAAGTCCAAATATTCCAACTGCAACCATTCAGGGGCCGAAAACGCATGAAAATCGCAATAATCGCAGATTTTTGCGCAAAAAGGGACATGAATATATAGGCCTAATGTCGACATTATCGAATATTTTTTATGCTTTTTGGTTTCAGTTTGTAAAAATTTAATTTATATCCGTATCATGGAAGTCACAAAATCAAAAAAATTCATCGCACGGTTAAAGAAAAGGCTCCCCCTGTTCGTTTTTCTCGCTCTCTCCACGATAGCGTTTTTTCTTGCATCTTCACTTTTGCTGGACGATTCCTACAAGGACATCTTCCTTATCTGCATGATATGGGCACTACCCCTGTTCATACACTAACCCGCACCAATGATTCTAACACGACAAACTGAGAGAAAGTTTAGCGCCGTCTGCTACTACGTCTTGTGCTGGATACTTGCCGCCATAGGCATCTCATCCATCTCGACCTATGCCAGCGAAGGCACTTTCGACATCGGCGACATGCTGATGAAACTCCAGTTTGCGCTTTTCATGGGGCTATCGCACGGGGTCTACGACATCCTTATCCTCAGGGACGAAATGGACTGCAGGGCCGTATGGAAATCTCTGCTTATACGCTCCCTCTACTTTTTATCGGCCATATGCTCGAGCAAAATCCTCTGCATCCTGCTTTTCAAGGTCAAGGCAGGCGAAGGGATTATCAACGAAGACGGTTTCCGCGGAATCTTCATGAACTTTTCCGAACCCGCGGCGCAGATGCAAGTTCTCGTATTTTTCATTATGGCATACCTCATCACGTTCGTGCGTTCCGTGCACAAGAAATTCGGTGCCCGCGTTTTCTGGAATACGCTACTCGGCAAGTCGCAGGAACCCCTCGAAGAAGATCTCGTGTTCATGATGATTGACCTGAAGAATTCTACTACGCTTGCAGAAGAACTCGGACACGTAAAGTACAGCAGCTTTATGAAGGACTACTACAAGCTGCTCTCGAACTGCTGTGAAGAGAACCAGGGAGAAATTTACCAGTTTGCAGGCGACGGAGCGTTCCTCACCTGGCATACGTCGGCATGCAAGCACCGCGCACGCCCGGTAGACTGCTTCTACGATTTCAGTGTCTGCCTCGAAAGGATTGCACCCAAGTTTATTCGCAAGTACGGGAAGGCGCCAAGCTTCAAGGCGGCAGCCCACTGCGGGCGCGTCATTACTACCGAAGTCGGGAATTTCGGAAGCGAACTTGCATACCACGGCGATGTATTGAACACCACCAGCCGCATACAGACACTTTGCGGCAGGCTCGGGCAAGAATTTCTTATCTCGGAAGAGCTCTATTCGGAGCTTCCGAAGCCTCTTCCCCACGATTACCTGAGCAAGAAGGAAGGTTTTTTCGAATTAAAGGGAAAAAAACACGAAATTTTGATTTTTTCTTTGCAAAGACCCTTGACAGACCTAAAATAATATTCTATAATTGTGCTCACCTCGCGGGAATAGCTCAGTTGGTAGAGCACGACCTTGCCAAGGTCGGGGTCGAGGGTCCGAGTCCCTTTTCCCGCTCTAAAAAAGAAAGAACCACTTCACGTGGTTCTTTTCTTTTTTTAGGTACAGGGAATGGGGCGCGCACGAGACCCCTTGGGGTCGAGGGTGCGGCAAAAACCTCCGTGCGCAAAGCGCATGCAATAGGAGGTTTTTGAGCTTGATGCGAGTGTAACGAGCATCGAGCCCGAAGGGCGAGGTTTTGGCTCGCGCAGCGAGTGACCAAAACCTCGCATTCCCTTTTCCCGCTCCTCAATTAATCGCGCAGCGGAGCCTGATTGGCAACATTCCCTTTTGACGCCTTCTCCCCAAAGGGGATAACTCAACTAAGCCTCTAAAGAGGCAAGTTTCGTATAGGCGTCCACGGCTGCGGTCATGCCATGCCAAAAAGCAAAACTTTTTGTCGCGTCATAACCTTGCACGCTTTTCCTTTATTTCAACAAGCCTTCAAAAAATCACATATAAAATAAGAGAGGGCGTAGCCCTCTCTCATCCCCTCCTAACAAAATTACATATAAACTAATTCGCAATTCCCTACGGCCCGGCGGGTACGAGCGTCTGGCACTGTCCCAAGGACCCGAGCTTAATAAGACGCAAGCTTCCCGTATCTCCGGCAGCACCTTCAAACCTCAGCTGAAGAGCAGCGACCTTCTTCAAGTCGTCGTCGCTGGACCACTGGAAGAATCTTGACCACGGGATATCGATTTCCTTCACAGTTCCCGATGCCGCAACCGTGGCAGACAAGTCAACATACTTCGAAAGTCCACCATCGTTTTCGCTCACAAGCCTGACGGCAAAGGGCAAGTCGGACTCGTACACAAGGCAGATGCCGCCCCATGCCGAAACGTCAACACCCTTCTGCACTTCGTTCCATACGTTGAAACCTAACCCGACATACGGCTTCTCGGCGCCAGCACCCAAGGCGACATCGACCTTAAGGGCGCCATACGCTTCTACAATGCAAGCATATACATCGCTGTTGCCGCATGTTGCAGGAATGGCGGAGAAATCAATCTTTGACTTCCCGCCATCGTTTTTGTCGTCAAAGAAGTACCACCAGCCCGCAGCTTCTTCCGGCGAACCAGTCTGCACGCGACCTTCTTCATCTTCCTGGGCTACCCACAAGAAACTCTTGGCAAGACCTTCTTCCGTTTTTTCTACAGAGCTGGAGGACTTCGGCGCAACAGAAGAAGAAGACTCCGGAGCACTAGCAGCACCGCAGCGTCCGAGGGAACCGACCTTCGTGAAGAAGAAATTCCCTACGGTTCCTGAATCGCCATAGAATTCCAGTTCGACAACAGCGGCATTCGCAAGGACCTTGGCAGCATCAATCCCTATTCCCGCACCGCAGCTCGACCCGAACTTGCTCCAAGGGATATCGACGACCTTCCTGGATTTCGAGGCACCGACACTGGCAGCAAGTTCGCAGTGCGTAGTCTGAGTGCCACTTTCGGCGTGAATCATGACACGGAAATTCACATCGGACTCGTATTCGACGCAAATGCCTTCCCATTCCGTAATATCGGTACCCACCTGATCAAGGTTCACTGTGGTGAAAGCAAGTCCTGCATACGGATAATCGTAGCCGGGCCCTAGCCTCACCTTGCCCTTGAAGCCATCGTACGCCTCAATAAGCGCTTCTAAATAGTTGATGATATACCCACCTTCAATATCCGACGGCCACTCCAGAGTTGACGAGCCCAAATCGTTGTTGTCATTATATTCGTACCACCAGCCAGAGTATTCATCTGGCGAGCCCGTCATCACGCGAAAGATTCTTTCAGAACCGTCCCAGAGGAACCCCTTCTGGTTCGCAATCTCGCTGGAAGAAGACTCCGTAGCGACCGAAGAAGACGATGGACTGGACCCTTCGTGGCTATCGCCATTCAGAGCCTGTCCTGAACTTGACGAAGGAATGACGCCAAGCGAGGAAGAACTTTCATTTCCGGAAGTTTCCGGCGATGTAGACGAAGAATCGTCACCGCAAGCCGCAAGCATCGCGGCAAAAGAGACGGCAACACAGCCGGCAAACAGCTTTCTCATCGTGTCCTCCTATTTCCCCAAAAAACTACGGAGCCGGAACGCTACCAGAATTGCACTGCCCGAGGGAACCGATCTTCTTGAGAAGGAAATAACCCGTATCTCCCGCCTTGCCATTGAACCGCAGGTGGACCGCAGCCGCATTTGCAAGGACCTTAGATGCATCGATATCCATTCCAAAACCGCAACTCGAGCCGAACTTGCTCCAAGGGATATCGACCATTTTCACGGAATCCGAGGCGCTTAGATGGTAAGCAAGTTGACAGTCAATCGTCAAAGTTCCATCTTCTGCTTGAAGCCAGACATTGAAATCGAGGTCAGAAGAATATTCTAAGCAAAGGCCACCCCATTCCGTGACATCGACACCATCCTGATCCTCGTTCAGGGTGTTGAAACCGAGACCCACATACGGATTATCGGCACCATCGCCCAATTCAACCGTTCCCTTGAACCCGCCATAATTTTCAAAAACTATATCAAAACACGGACAATAGTAGGTATGCTCATAATATTCCGGCGGGAAAGTAAATTTCGATGAGCCTCCATCATTACGGTCATTGAAATCATACCAGATTCCCGCCGTCTTTTCGTCACTTCCGGTCACTACGACGCCTTCCCAATCGATGGAACCGTCCCAGAGGAACTGCGGCCAGACTCCGCCCGAGACCAGGGCGCGACTTTCACTCGAAGCGACAGAGGAAGACGACCCGGAAGCCGCCTCAGATGATGATGGGGCCTTGCCGGACGAGGAAACTTCTTCTTCAGAAGAGGAACTTTCATTTCCGGAAGTTCCCGGCGATGTAGACGATGAATCGTCACCACAGGCCGCAAGCATCGCGGCAAAAGAGACGGCTACACAGCCGGCAAACAGCTTTTTCATGAAATCCTCCCATATCTCTTGAGTAAATTTTTCTCTAAATATAAACTAAAAGTCCCCGCCCGAAACAGGGCGAGGAACTTATATTTTCATACTTTATCTCGGTATCCAAAACCGATGCTTGAAATCACGCTTTTTTGATTATGCCGGAACAAGGTCAGGCCGTTCCTTCATTTCTTCGAGCTGGATCTTGTGAAGCACCACGTGGCCTTCGACAAGGCTCTTCGGCAAATCGATAATGCGCTGGTTGCTGGAACCGCGGAACTTAAGTTCGAGCGACTTCTTCGCCATAATGAACGGCCCGTCAATAAGGATATCGCCAAACGACAGCAATTCAAAGAACGCCGGACGCCCTGCGGCAAGTTCCATCAGGCGTTCGTAGGTATAGCCCGTGAAAATCACGAGGTTGAGTCCGCGTTCCTTGATGATGCGGGCAAGCGGAATCAAAGCTTCCGCTTGGTCCATCGGGTCGCCCCCGCTGAACGTGATTCCGTCCAGAAGCGGGTTCTCGTCGATCATCGAGACGATTTCGTCGATATCAATAAAATGACCCCCGTTGAAATCGTGGGTCTGAGGGTTCTGGCACCCGGGGCAGTTGTGATGGCACCCCTGGGTAAAGATTGTCATGCGGATTCCGGGACCGTCCACGAAGGATTCGGGTTCGATTCCGGCAATCCGCAAACGCGGGTATTCGTCCATCTTATACGCCGTGCTTTACGCGGTCACCAACTTCGGCGCGCTTCGCGTTGTTGAAACGGTCAACCGTTCCAACCAGGTAGCCAGTGATGCGACGGATGCGTTCGAAGCACACGCCTTCGCCATAGAGGGATTTTTCTTTTTCGGACATGGTGTTTACTCCTTGAGATTAAAGGTTATCGAATGCCCCTGAAAGCGGGCATGCCCGGAAACTTCTTCCGGAGTTCATTCAGTTTTTCTTCAGAAATGTAATGGCCGTCGCTACGTCCGCAGCGGGGGCAAGTGTCGCCGATGACACCCACGAATCCGCAGACCGGGTCGCGGTCAACCGGGTGGTTGATGGAACCGTAACCGATGCCCACCTCGGCCATGTAGCGCACAATCTTCTCGAATGCGTCGAGGTTCTGCGTCGGGTCGCCATCGAGCTCGATGTAGCTGATGTGGCCGGCATTGGTGAGGGCGTGGTACGGGGCCTCGAGAGCGAGCTTCTTGAAGGCCGAAATCTGGTAGTACACCGGCACGTGGAACGAGTTGGTGTAGTAATCGCGGTCGGTAACGCCCGGAATAATGCCATACTTCTTCTTGTCCATGCGCACGAAGCGGCCCGAAAGGCCCTCTGCCGGCGTAGCGAGCAAGCTGAAGTTGAGGCCGAGGCGTTTGCTTTCCTTGTCGCAGAATTCGCGCATGTGGCCGATAATCTTGAGGCCGAGCTGCTGCGAAGATTCGGATTCGCCGTGGTGCTTGCCCGTGAGCATCACCAGGGTTTCGGCAAGGCCGATAAAGCCAATAGAGAGCGTACCGTGCTTGATGACTTCGCCCACGGTGTCTTCCCAGCCGAGCTTGTCGGAATCAATCCACACGCCCTGCCCCATGAGGAACGGGAAGTTCTTGACCTTACGGCGGCTCTGCACGGCAAAGCGTTCCATCAACTGGTCGCTCACCAGCTGCAACATGCGGTCGAGTTCCTTGAAGAACAGGTCGATAGAACGCATCTTGATGGCGATACGCGGGAGGTTGATGGAGGTAAAGCTCAGGTTGCCGCGGCCATACGAGATTTCGCGAGTCGGGTCGTAGTTGTTACCGATAACGCGGGTACGGCAACCCATGTAAGAGATTTCCGTTTCGGGGTGGCCCGGCTTGTAGTACTGCAGGTTGTACGGAGCATCCTGGAAGCTGAAGTTCGGGAACAGGCGCTTTGCGCTCACCTTGCAGGCAAGCTTGAACAAATCGTAGTTCGGGTCGCCCTCGTTCAGGTTCACGCCCTTCTTCACGCGGAAAATCTGGATCGGGAAGATGGCCGTTTCGCCACCGCCCAGGCCCTCGTCCGTAGTGAGGAGGAGATTCTTCATGACCATGCGGGCTTCCGGATCAGTGCACATACCGTAGTTGATGCTGGAGAACGGAGTCTGCGCACCGGCGCGGCTGTGCATGGAGTTCAGGTTGTGAACAAACGCTTCCATGGCCTGGAAGGTAGTCTTGTCGGTTTCTTCGTAGGCCTGCTTTTCGGCAAACTTCTGGGCCTTCATCACCATTTCGGTATCGAAGGTCTTAGTAAGTTCGCGGGCTTCGGTCTCTACAAACTTTTCGTTCGGCACGAGCGTTGCCACCATGCCCATTTCCGCCATTTCGGAATGGAGCTTCTTCACGACAGGGCGGATTTCTTCCTCTTCCTTGCCAGTAAAGAGCATGAGCGCCTTCACCATGTTGGAGAGGTAGGCCTTGCGGTAAGTGATGCGCACGCCGTCGGCCATGGCGTAGTCGAAGTTCGGCACAGACTGGCCACCGTGCTGGTCGTTCTGGTTACTTTGTATGGCAATCGCCGCGAGGGCCGCGTAGCTGCGGATATCCTTGGGTTCACGCAGGTGACCGTGACCGGTATTGAAGCCGTTCTTGAACAACTTAATCAGGTCGATCTGGCAGCAGGTCATGGTGAGGGAATAGAAATCCAAGTCGTGGATGTGGATATCCCCGTTCAGGTGGGCCTGGCTGTGCTCGGGCTTGAGCATCATCATCGTGTAGAAGTGCTTCGCGGATTCGGACCCGTACTTGAGCATCGTGCCCATGGCGGTATCGCCGTCGATGTTCGCGTTTTCGCGCTTAAGGTCGGATTCCTTGGCGGAGCTGAACGTGATGTCGCGGAGCGTGTGCATGAGGCGGGTGTTCACCTCGCGGATGCGGGTGCGCTCGGCACGGTACAAGATGTAGCTCTTGGCGGTATCGGCGTAGTTGTTGTCGGTAAGGGCCTTTTCGACGGCGTCCTGAATTTCTTCGATGTCCGGCTTGGTCTTGCCTTCGGCTTCGAGACGGCCCACGGCGTAGGCCGCGACCTTCAGAGCAGTACTGCTCAAAATGTCTTCATGTCCGAGGAGGTCGATCTGTTCCTGGGAAGCCTTGATCTGGTCGTTGAGTTCGCCCGAGGCGCGGAACGCCTTGATGATGGCGTCGGAGATCTTCTCAATGTTGAACGGCATTTCGCGGCCGTCACGCTTCTTGACTGTAAAAATCATCACCAAATCCTTGATTCTTTCGGCATTTTCCAATGTTTCAAAAGAAGTTCAAATCTACTATATCTTGTGCCAACGGTCAGACCACCACCACAAGATGTAGATAACAAGATAATAAAAGATTTTGTAAAAAGGGAGGTTTTCTCAAAAAAAGATGTATTTTTTTTGTAATAAAGCCTTAAACTTATCAACAGCGAGCGCCCCAATTTCTCAACACCGAACTAGGGGTGCCAGTTCGGGCCACCGATAACTCCGTATTTTGCAAGCACTTATCACCAGGTGGAGATATCAACAGGGTAAAGGGGGCATTTTCGAGCCCCCTCAACTTGACAAAAAAGCGATTTTTTACTTGTACCGGAACTTTCTACTCTATCTCGGCCATGATGGCCAAATACGCCGAGACGGAGACGGAATCGGCGATATTCATCCCGGATTCCGGCGGGGAATTCGACAACAGATCATAAGCCGGCGATGACCTCCTCTTGAACATGCTGTACATGGCTCCACTGCGGGCACCGAGAACGGTTGTTCCGAACTCGTCTACAGGCTTGTTGCTTACCGCAACGACCTTGCCCAAGGAACCGTCAAAGCCCTCGGTAATCGCCTTCGCGCGGGCCATCGCCTTTTTGCCGGCAATATTTGTAACCTGAACCCTGAGCGAATCCTCGTTCTTCAGGACAGGCTCTGCCTTATACACGTTGACGTTTTCAAGGCCGACGATTCCATCCAGGAAAGCCCCGGCGGCATCCTTGGACGTAAAGTTGACCGTAATCCTCTGGTTCGCCCTAAAGGCGTTCTTCTGGGATTCGTTGCCGTAAAACTCATACTTCCGCTTCTTGCGTAGCGTCATGGACTGCGCTTCTATCTCCGATTCGGCAACGCCCAGGTCTTTCGCCATCTGCACCACGTCACCCCGACGTGCGGTCATATCCTTAAAGAGCGCTTCCTTGTCGGCGCCATCAAACGTGATATTCGCGGTCACGACAAACTTGTCTGCAAGGAACTTCTTGTTTTCGATCTGGACAACGCGTACATACGACTTTCCGCTATTTTCAACACCGTCCAAGGAAAGCGTCGCCGAAACCGACGCCGACACTTCTACGGAATCCGAGGTACTCAACTTTTCTACCTCCGAAGAACCTTCCACAGAAATCACCTTCCCGACCTTCGCTCCTACGCTATGCGCATTCTCTTCGGCCAGGCGGGAAGCCTTCTTGCAGGCGCTCTTGATAACGTCGACTTCCAAGGCCTCCGCATTCTTGAGTCGAGAAAGCGTAGATACGTCATCGACAAACGCAAAACTGGCCAAGTCAAACTCCAGGGAATCGGATTCCTGCTTGCTATGCGAGATAACCGTTACCTTCTGCGATGCAGTATACCCCAGGAAATACCTCTTGCCCTTCGCGTAATCCCATTCCTTCTCGAGCGAGGCGCTGAGAAGTTCGTACTCCTGCGGGCCTACGGAATGCTTCTGCAGCAGGGCGAGAATCTTTTCGCGACTCCCATTCAAGCGCTTGTAGGCGACATCCTTGTTCTTGTCCTTCAGAACCATCTTGAAACTGGTAACGTATTCATCGGCGAGGAAGTTCTTCGTCTCTTCGCTGGAGACGGTCACGCCACTTGAAGACTGTTCCCCCTGTTCCGAAGCCGGTTCCAAGGACGACACCTTCGTTTGTGCCGCAACATCGGAGGCGCGCCCGATACTGAGTGAAAGTACAAGGCACACGAACGCAAGCACGATGATGACAACGTATGATACTTTGTTCTGCATAGGGCACTCCTTTTTTATGATTTCTTTTTCAATCTACACAAAAAAGAATCCCGAAAGCAACGGCTCTCGGGCAAAAAGAATTTTACCGGTTTTTATAGTCTAAACCGGAATATGTTTTTATTTCTTCGCGAGCAGGATTGCAACAAGCCTGAGCACGACGGCGACAAGCACGGTGGTCGTCATGCTGATAAACGGCATCCACGGCCAGCTGAAGATATCGCCAAGTACCGCAGGCACGCCAAAGGCGGGAATCCCCTGCACAAGTATGAGGCTCGCCATGCCGCAAACGACAGCAACAACCACCTGCCAGCTCTTGAGTTCCTTCACAAAGAAGGCGAGCAGGAACATGCCGAGCAAGGGGCCCGTAAAGAGGCCCGTAAAGAAGAGGGCGTTCTTGAGGAGGCTCCCCTGCTGCGTTGCTGCAAAGAGCGCGAAGAACACGCCGAGTACACCCCACACGACCGTCCAAATCTTGGCGCGCTTGAGACCGCCCATACCCTTGGATTCTTCCCAGCCCAGAAAATCGTGTTCCGACGTATTGCTGAGAGAATTGATGGCACCGGAAAGGCTACTCATGGCAGCCGCACAGATGGCAGCGACAATCAAGCCGGTAAGGCCCTGCGGGAGCGCATTGACGATAAAGTAAGGGAACACATCGTTTTGCCCGAGGCCCTCGGGGAGTGCGGCCACATGCGACATCTTGTAGTATACGAAAAGCGCCGCGCCCACCCAGTAGAACAGGATAGAAACCGCGCACCCGAGCGCCATCGAAAGGATGCTCGAACGGTTTGCCGCCTTCACGTCCTTGCAGCTCAGATAACGTTGTACAAACTGCTGGTCGCACCCGCGGATGGCGATTTCAAGAATCGCATAGGCAAAGCCTGCCGACACAAGCGTACGCGCATCAGAAATATCGAACGAGGGGTTCCACCAGCGGGTCTTGCCCGCCTCGGATGCAAGCGTCGCCATCTCGCCAAAACCGCCCACGGCATTGGATATAAGCACGAGCACCACCACGCCGCCGCCGAAGAACACGCAGAACTGCATCACGTCGGTCCAGATGACGGCCTTGATACCGCCGAACCAGGTGTAGAATATCGCCACTGCGGCAGACACGATAATTGCCACCTTCAAGTCTACGTGCAGGATCTGCGCAAGCACGAGGGACGGCCCATAAAGCAGGATGCCCGTACGGAGCAACAGGTGCAGGCAGTAGAACACGGCGGCAAGCCTGCGAACAGCCTTCGAGCCAAACCGCACTTCGAAAAGTTCGTACGCGCTATTGATTCCTGCGGTCCTGAACCGCGGGATGAAGACAAAACCAACGACAATGATACTGATGAGAGCGCCTATCTGAAACATGAGGAACGTCATGTCGTCGCCGAAAACATCGGCAGGCGCCCCGAGGAATGTCGTCGCACTGACAGATGTCGCAATGAGGCTTATACCGACAGCAACCCACGGCATGGCGCCACCGCCGAACATGTATTCCTTGAGGTTCTTGTTGCCGCGGGAAACCCAGAGCCCTATGAACAGGGAAAAAAGCAGATACGCCGCAAGGACGATCCAGTCAATAACGGTAAACATAATTCTAAACTAAACCTTCAATGAAGATGTAAGGACGGGAATCTCGTCTGCCGGAGCAGAGGTATCGACCGGGATTTCCGTATACTGAATGACCTGATTGCGACCGCCTTCCTTCGCCTTGTAGAGTGCCTGGTCGGCATAGTTCACCGCCTTCTTCATGTCGTGGTATTCCGGAGTCACGAGATAAGCACCAATACTCACCGTCACGCGCAGCGGTTCCTGCTTGTGCACGTCAAATTCAAGCTTCATCACCGCATGGCGGATGCGTTCTGCCGTCTCGATCATGCCTTCTGCAGTCGTGTCGATAAGGCCAACCACGAATTCTTCGCCGCCATAGCGTGCGACCACGTCGATTTCCTTGCGGATTTCGCCACTGATAGCACCGGCGATTCCCTTGATGACCACGTCGCCAATCGGGTGGCCGTAGGTATCGTTCACGCTCTTGAAGTGGTCGATATCCATCATGAGCACGCCAATATTGTACTTCTGGCGGTCGGCGCGAATTTTTTCGGTGCGGAGGTTTTCGTGCAAGGTGCGGTGGTTGATAAGCCCGGTAAGGCCATCACGCGTCGCGAGGTCCTTGTCCTGTTCCGCCTGGCATGCACGGGCATACGCAAAGCCTGCGACGCCGACGAACGCCTTGAGCAAGTTCATCTCGTGTTCAGAATAGCGATCGTTCCTGCGGCTTTCGAGGCAAATGGCCAGTTCCGCCTTTTCTGCAGTCGGTTCCGTGGGCACGGGCATCACGAACAACTGGCGGAACTCCATGTTCTTCTTTTCCTGGTTGTCGATGCGCGGAATGTAGGCGTTAAACGCGGCCTGGTTGAAAGTGCGTTCCACCGGGCGGTTGTGGTACAGGGCCAAGATGGCAAGGCCCTTGTCCGAAAGCGTAAACTTCTTGTTCACGAACTGGTCGGCATCGATACCGTCGCAGCACACGACCCTGCCCTGGCGTTCCTGGTGCAGGTTGTTGTCGTTCTGGCGGTCAAGCGCCAAAATCATCATGCGGTCAAACGGAATGTTGCCCTTGACGTATTCGAAAATCTGGCGGAACACATCCTTCACCGTCATGTTCTTGAAAAACTGGTGCTGGTAATGGTACAGCACGCTGAACTGCTGCTGTTCGATGTAGTTCTTAGCCGAAACAAAGCTCTTGAAATAAAGCGTGTAGAGCGTACTCGCCATGTAGGTGAGCGCCTGTGCCGTATGCTGGTTGAACGCGTTCGGGTAGAGCGAGTCCATCACAAGGGCACCCACGCGGTTCTTGCCGCGGTCGAGCATCGGGACTGCCACCACGGACTTGATCATCGGATTGTCGATGTAGTAGAGCAGGGGCTTGCCGCCCGAAAGGTCTCCTTCGAGCAGGCGGTTCACGTCCATGCGGAACAACTGGCTGATAAGACCCGTGTTTTCGGTAATCTTTACGTCAGAGGCAATCTTTGCCTCGGGATTAGTGCTGGCATAGGCGCGGATGCCCCATTCCTTCATGGAATTGAGGGGCGAAAACAGCACCAGCGTGTGAACGTTCGGGACAACGCGCTTCAGGCCTTCGAGCATGTCACTGAAAGCCTTCTTCACGTCGGCATCGGCGCGGGCCCATACCTGGTTTACGCGCAGCGTGGAGCCGGGCTCGTTGTAATCGGCCGTAGAATCGTCGAAGGAATTCTTGAGTTCCGGAGTCACCGCAGGCGAAATTCCGGTCGCCTTCACCGCAGAACCCACTACCGGGAGTGACGCAGTTTTTCCGCCGGGAACGCGCGGCAGGTTCATATAGCCCAGAGCGGCGGCGACACCTGCAAACGGGATGAGGAACAGGAACATGCCCCCCTGGAAGGCGACTCCCAGAAGCAAGCCTGCAACAGCGAACATTATCATCGATATCTGCATCTGCATTCCTCTATACTTATAACCGGAACGAGCGGTAAAGCATAGCGCATGCGACTCCGCCAAAGGTGAAATGGCTTATCCAGGCCGCCAAAAACGGCGATAGGGCACCATTTTCACCCATTTTCAGTCCGATTCTCTCTAGAATATAATAACTAAAAACGAGCAGAAGGCCAATGCCGAATTTCTGAGAAAGCCCTCCAGAGCGGCTATACCGGTGGCAGAGCGCCGCTCCGATGAGCAACACGATAAGGTTCATCCAGTGGGCAGAAAGCTTAAAATGGAGCGCGGTTTCCATGGCGCGGGTGTCTTCGCCGGAGCGTTTTAGCACCTCGATGCGTTCCCGAACCATCTTGGAATCCATCTCGTCGGGCACCTGGCGGTCGTTGATAAGGTCGGCAGGCCGCGTAGTGACCTTCCCTATCATCTTTTCGCGGCGGAGCGGCAATACCGTCACCGAGCCATCCTTGTTAAAGATGCGCTTCATTCCGCGTTCAAAGAGCCAGTAGGACTGTTCCTCATAAGTCTTCATCACGCTGTCGCGGGCGGTACTGTCCAGCGATGCCGTATCGGGTTCCACCCAGCGGACGGACTTGGCGTCGTAGCGTTCCACGAGCCTTCCCTGTTCGCGCAGCAGGAGTACCACGTCGCGGCCCATTTTCGACTTGCCCGAATAGAACTTGAAAAACCAGCTCGCCTTTTCGCTATCGATGAACGTGAAGTCGTTCTTTTCCTTGATGCGCGGGTTCTTCTTTTTCTGAGCGTTGGTCTCCATGATTTCGAGGCGCTTGTGGTTTGCGTCCGGGAGCCAAAGTTCACTCATCTCGTACGACCCGACAGAAACGAGCACGCCCAAAAAGAATATGGGGAACAGCGTCTTGAGCGGGCTCTGGCCCGAACTCTGCATGGCGCTCATTTCCAGATGGCGCGACATGTTGCCGACCGAGGCCAGCACCGCGATGAACATGGACACCGGCGTGATGAGGTAGAGCATGTACGGCAGGTAACAGAAGTAATAGTCGAGCGCATCCTTCGTATCGCGCGAAAGCCACGTCTTGATGTTGCCCACGAAGTCGATGACCGCGAACATGAAAATAGCGCCAATGGTCACGATGAGGAACATCTTCACGAAGTTCCATATCAGGTAGCGCGAGAATTTCATGCGCGCCCCCTGCCGATGGAGCGGAACCAGCGGCCAATGGCACGCATGGCCCTGAAGAACTTGGAATCACCCGTGAAGCGGTCGCGCACCATCGCTATGGTAATGAATATGCCGAACGCACCGATGATAATGTTCGATGCCCACATGGCAAGTTCCGGAGAGATGATAAGGCGGTCGGCCAGGTTTTCGCCACCGATAAGGCAAATCCAGTAAATCACGAAGAACGCGAGGCTGTAGATAATGCCCGTGCCGATACCGCCCTTGCGGGCCATAATCCCGAGCGGGGCGCCGATGAGCACGAATATGAAGCAGGCGAACGAAGTGCTAAACTTCTTGTGAATTTCTACGAGGTACTGGGCGGCGCGCTTCTGTTCTGCCTCCATGCGGCCCCACAAACGCTCCGTAGTGCGCAATACCGAAATCTCTTGCATGCGGATGCGCTGAAGCGACCGCCGCTGCTGGATAGAATCGAGAGGGGGCGAGCCCTTCGCATCCTTGGGAACGATGCTGTCCCCGATTACAAAGTTCTTTGCCGCCATGAGGTTCGCAAGTCTCTTGTCGCGGGCAAACTCCGAAACCGTATCGTATTTTGCGCGAGCCTCGTTCACCACGTCCATCATCATCTCGACCGGCATTTCACGGTCGCTGCGGTAACTGCGGCTCCGGCGTTCCAGGCGGTCGTCCACGTTCTGCATGGCGAGGTCCTGCGAGAAGAACCTGATGCGGAAGTAGTTTTCCGGCTTGTCGGGGTCGACGATATGCGTCTCGCCGCTGCGCATGCGGAACATGAGGGTAGCACCGTTGTCTACGTAATCGAGAGTCGCGCTGTCGGCATACACGACCCTCGGCGCGCCCTTCTTTTCCATCTCGTAGACCTGGATGCCGTACAGCACGCCCGATACCGGGTCAATGCGGTTCACCCACAACTGCACGTCGGGGAACTGCGTGATAAGCCTACCGGCATCGATAAACACATGCGGCTTTTTACGCGATACGGCGTTCATCAGTTCTACGGAGCGGTGGTTTGCCTCGGGCAGAATCCAGTTGTTGAAAAGGATCATCAGGACGGTGACCAAAAAAGCGACAAGCATCACGGGTCGCATAAGCGACAACGGAGATACGCCCGCCGCCTTCACCGCGGTAATCTCGTGGTCACCCGAAAGGCGCCCGAATGCCATGAGGCATGCGACAAGCACGGCCATCGGTATGGAAAGCGAGAGCATCCATGCGAGGTTCAACACGAAAATCTCGAGGACCGTCGATGCGGGAAGCCCCTTCGAAAGCACGTTGTCCAATATTTTCACTAGGAAATCGACAACAAACAAAAACGTTATGCCAAAAAGCGCCGCTAAAAAGGGGCCTATGAGTTCTTTCAACACATAACGAACTAAAATCATTTTTCTTGTCGGTCTTTTTTTTCTACTTTAACGATGAAAAATTAGAATTAACCGAAGAAAAAAAATGAAACTTTCTCTAAAGACAGCCCTGTTCTCTAGCCTTTTCCTTTCTATCGCCTTGCTGGGCGCATGTTCGTCTCATTCTTCTGAAAAAATCACCCACACCCAGTTCTGCAAGAACAAACTGGAGAAGGCGGAAGAACTTTTCAAGAAAGAAAAATACGGACGCGTCATCGACAAGCTCGAAGAAATCATGAGCTACTGTGCCGGCACGGGCTACCTGGAGCAGACTTCGTTCCTGCTCGCCGAAAGCCATTTCAATCTCGAAAACTGGATTGAGGCCCGTGGTGAATACGGCAGCTTCGTCATGAACTTCCCCGGTTCCCCGTTCGCCGAGACCGCCGAATTCCGCAAGGCAATCGCTTCGTTCAACATGGAATTCCGCGTGAGCCGCGACGACGCGAACACCACGGTCGCCATGAAGGATTTCGAGCGCTACCTTTCGAACCATCCGGATACGCCGCTCCGCGATTCCATCAACTACTACTACGGGCTCCTGATTGAACGCCTCGCCGAAAAGGAATTCCAGACCGCTCGCCTGTACCTGCGCATGGACAAGCCGCAGGCGGCCGTCATCTACTTCAAGGAATTCCTCGAGACATACCAGCAGTCCAAGCGCCGCAAGGAAGCCTTGTTCCTCACCTCGCAGGCATACACCGACCTCGACCAGTTCGAGAGCGCACGTGAATACCTGAACCTCGCCAAGCAGGAACTCAAGGAAGACGACAAGGACGGGCTCAAGCTGCTCGAGAAGACCGAAAAGAAAATCGCCAAGGCAGAAAAGAATTTCGAGAAGCGCATCAAGAAGGACGCCGAAAAGAAGCGCGTCCAGAAAGAAGAGAGCGAAATGCTGAACTAGGTTCTAGATGGGTCATGCTGGTTTCAAGTCGGTTCTTGCTCTAGTCGCGACGCTGCTCCTTGCAACGGGCGCTTTTGCCGCCGATGACGAATCGAGAGTCGAACACGACCGCGCAAGGCTTTCCATATTCGGCCAAGCATCAGTATCTTTCCTGAACTTCGAAGAACGCAGCTATTTCCAGAATGCCGTCGACACCATCTACGCCGACTTCAGGTCGCAAGCGGTAGACGCCGAAGAATCCCTCTACGTTGCCAAGCAGAACTTCCAGAAGGTGAACTTCTGCTTCCCCATCATGGCCGGCATCCAGTACCAGGTTTTTAACGACCAGTTCATAAGCGCAGGCATTGGCTACATCTACGACAACGAGTCCGTGGTGCTTACCGACCGCAAGAACAAGGCGCACAATTACAGTTATACCATCCAGGGCGTACCGATGTTCCTGGAATACAGACTCGCCATCCCAACAAGTTTGATTACACTTTCGAACGGAGGACTTTTCAGCATAGCGTTCCGCTGGTACTGGACCCTCCCCGGCACCGAAATCTACACCACATGGGGCAAAATCGAAGCCGAGAACAAGCCCTGGGGCGCAGGGTTCGGAGTGAGCCTCGGTTACCTGATTGCAAGCTGGAACGGAATTAACCTTTACGGAGACATCGGGTTCAGTTCCATTTCTGTAGAATCGAAAGAAAGTTTTGCAGACATCGTGCCCGACGGCCCGACCGAAAAAGCCAAGTGGAATATCGGTGGCCTGCAGTTGCAGATACGCGCAAGCTTCGGCATCATCAACAAGAAGGTTGTTGTAGGCGATACGACCGCGGTAAAGGATACCACGGCAAAAGTCGGAACATTAGCCCCGGCAGCAAAGCAGCCTGCCGTAGACTCGACAGAAACAAAGCCCGCAAACAAGGCAGAAGCAAAACCCGCTGGCGCAGAACCTCCCGCAGCAAGCACAAAGCCCCCTGTTGCAGGGGAAGAACCGCCTGCCGCAAAACCGCCCGAGAGCGAAATAAACGCTACTAAGGAAAAGGCGGCACAATGAGTTTCTGGCCGGGGGAAAAACTGCGTTACGCAGAAACGCATTTCAAGTTCAGGCTCCCCTGGTCGCTTTTGTACAGGCCCTGGCCCGAAATCATTTTTGACATGGCGTTCCAGGCAATCCCCGGAACAGAGCCCACGATGTGGATCGTGGTGCGCGATGCCGACCGCTTCCCCGTCACGCTTGAATCTGCAGAAATCGAAATCGAGTACCGCGACAATGCAAACAACAATGGCGCGGGAACATCTTCCGAAAAACGGACCATTACACTCGACATCGAAGCAGACAAGCCGTACGCATTTTACCCCGTTCCGCTCGCAGGGCTTAAGCCGGGGAAATACAGGATTACACCTAAAGTAACGGCAGTAAAAAAGAACGCGAAGGAAGGCGACAAAGATGCACGCCGTACGTTCACCCGCTGGAGCCTCCCCGGCCTAAAGCCGCAACCGCTCGAACTGCACGTGCTTGCGGAACAGCCCCCGAAGGCGCCGGGATATGCGGCAGGCGAAATGCACTGCCACACCCACTATTCGCGCGACCATGTGGAATTCGGGGCTACGCCTGCCGTATTGCAACAGGCTGCCGCCTCGGTCGGCCTCGACTTTGCCTGTTGCACCGACCACGCCTACGACTTCGCGTTTACCGACGAGGACTACACCAAGGAGGCTCGGTCCCCGGCACCGCGGTTCCAGGCCCTGCGCGATGAAATTGCTGCACTCCCCAGCGGAGAAGGCCACCCGCTGCTACTCGCGGGCGAAGAAGTCTCTGCCGGCAACAGCAAGAGCGAAAACGTGCACGTCACGGTGTTCGCTCCCGAAGCCTACCTCCCCGGACTCGGGGACTGCGGGCGCTACTGGCTTGAAAACAAGCCCACGCAGAGCATCGCACAGATTCTGCAAGATACCACCGCTCACTGCTTTGCGGCGCACCCCTTCCAGCAGATGGGAATAGTCGAAAAATTCGTGTTCCGCCGCGGGTACTGGACAGCCAAGGACCTGCATGCTGACAAACCGCATGCCATACGCGGGCTACAGTTTTGGAACGGCGTCCGCGACGAAGGCTTCAAGCTCGGGCGCGAATTCTGGATTGAGCAACTCGGCAAAGGGAACTATTTATTGCCTATTGGCGGCAACGACGCGCACGGCGACCTGAACGATACGACAGCCGTCTCGACCCCGCTGGTTTCACTCAAGCATTCCCGCGACCACGTTTTCGGGAAGGTGCGCACCGTCGTGAAAATGGATGGCGCGAGTATGCCCGATTGTCATCCCCGCGAAGGCGGGCGGACAGCACTTAGCGCTTTAGCGCTTAGTGCGCATGGCCACCAAGGTGGGGATCTCCATGCAGTCCTCCTTACACAAGAGAAACTGCACGCGGCACTCGCCGGCGACAACTGCTACATCACCGACGGCCCTGCCCTCTGGTGGGAACTCGCCGAAGTCCACGGCGTAAAGAGCGTCGTGTTCCACGCCCGCAATACCAAGGATTTCGGGGAAGGCTTCCGCTACATCCGCATCTTCGGGCGCCGCTACCTGAGCAACGGCAAACTTGCGAAGGCAGAAGAACTCCGCATAGAAAGCCTCGTCGCCGCACCCGCCAAAACGGACATTCCCGTAAGCATCGACAATTTTGCCTACCTGCGCGCCGAATGCGAATCGGCCACGGGCCATTTCGCCCTGACATCTGCCGCAACTTTTGAAAGAGGGTAACATGCCGCGTCTGATGTCGCCACTACGCCCGCACAACATGCGCTATCCCTCGGACATCCCGCAGGAAGGCCTCCAGGCGCAGCCTCAACAAACTCCCGAGCAAGGACCTCCCGCCTTCGAGGAGCCCGAAGAATCCGCGCGCATTGCCACCGGCACTTACAGACAAATTCGCGACTACAGTCTGGTACTCCTTTCACAGGGAATCGTACACCGCTTTTTGCGTTCCGAAGAAGGCCCGTTCGAAATTTTCGTTGTGCCCGAAGTCGAAGCCCGCGCCCGCGAGCAGCTGGAACTCTACAGCAAGGAAAACCCGCCCAAGGAAGAAAACCCACCGCTCCCCTTAAGCCTGAGCATACAGCCCGCATGGGTTCTACTAGTACCCGTGGTCTGCACCCTCCTTGACTTCGGGAACTTCGTCGAACGCATGCACTACGCGGGCCTCTCCGACGCCTCCAAGATATTGCGCGGGGAATGGTGGCGCACCATTACGGCGCTCACCCTGCACGGGGACGCCCGCCACATCGCGTCGAACCTGCTCAGCGGTTACATCGTCTTAAACCTCATGTCGTACAGAATCCCGCTCGCACGCATGGCGCCCTTCCTCGCCGTAGCAAGCGCCGTCGCGAACTTCTTCGTCGCGCTTACCGTCCAGAGCGACTACCGCGCCCTCGGGTTCTCGACCTTCGTGTTCGCCACCATCGGGGCCCTTGCCGTCATCGAATTCCGGCTCATGCCCAAAGAAACCCACGGGATGCTCCGGCGCTTCGCTCCCCTGTGCGGCGCGGCCTCGCTTGCCGTATTCCTCGGGCTTGGCGAAAATGCCGACATCCTCGGCCACGCCTACGGCTTCATCGCGGGCGCCGTCTGTGGGCTTATCCCACAAAAAAAGACGCTCCGCTGGGGAACGCCTACTACACTTGCCGACCTCGTGTGGGTCGCTATGTATTTCGCCATCTTCATCGTGGGCTGGAAGTTCGCACTCCCTTAAGCCCGCGAATCCATTAAAGACTAGAAAGCGGCGAGGAACTTCTTCGCCCTGTCGGCGTACATCGTCTGGTCGCCATACACCTCGACGAGGCGTTCAGCAACGGACTTTGCCTTGTTCTTGGAGCCGAGTTCGTTGTGCAGCAGCACCAACTTCCACATGGCGTCCGGAACGAGCGGGGTTTCGTCCTGCGGTTCTTCCTTCTGGTAGCGGTCTTCCTTGTCACCCGTGCGCTTGCCGAATTCCTTCACGAAATCTTCGAACAGCTTGGCGGCGGCGGAGTAGTCAGCCTTTTCCATCTTGGCAGAAGCAAGACCGTGAATAGCAGCAGAACGGACCAGAACAACGGACCCGGCATTGTCGATGGACTTCTGGAACAGCGCGATAGCACCGTCGAAATCACCCTTTTCGTACTTGATGTTGCCAGCAAAAAGGGCGGCCTTTGCAAGGGCAAGGCCATTCAGCTTGCCGGAGTTGATCTTCGCCTCGAATTCGCTGAGGGCGTTGTCCTTGTCGTTCACATAAAGGTAAGTAAGACCCGTACCGAGGAGTTCAGCCTGTTCTACGGCAGCAGCCTTGCGGCTATCCTTGAACTGGACCACGCCGGCGACAACCACGAGAATAATGGCAAGTGCCACGAGGACCTTGGATCCGTGTTGGACAAAAAACTCCTTGATTTCGGAATTGCTCTGATTAGATTCGTTAGCCATTTTTAGACTTCCATGTTAAAAATTCGTGAACCAAACATAGAAAAAACAAAGGACTTTGCCAACTGACAGCCCTTTTATCTTGACAAAAACAACCCGTATTGCTATTTTTGACCCCGCTATGCCACTCTAGCTCAGCTGGTAGAGCAGCTGATTCGTAATCAGCAGGTCGGCAGTTCAAATCTGCTGGGTGGCTCGAAAGTCCCGATTCCGTCAAGGTTTCGGGATTTTTTTTATTCCCGCTTCGCCCCCGAACCGGCCTCGTACCGCAAATCCCCAAAACCACAGCCCCTAGCCTCCAGCCCCTTTTTTTACTATATTTGGCGCCCTATGAATCCGAATGGCGCAATCATTGTACAAAGCAACCTCGAAATCATGGTCGAGGTAGATTCCCCTTCCTACGAAGCCGCTCGCGACGCAATCGCACCTTTTACCGAACTGGTGAAAAGCCCCGAGCACCTGCATACATACAAGATATCGCACCTGAGCCTCTGGAACGCCGCCGCGACTGGGCTCCGCGCTCCTGAAGTCATCGAGAGACTCGAAAGCCAGAGCCGCTACCCCATCCCGCAGACGGTCATTACCGAAATCGAAGACTACATGGCCCGCTACGGCCTGCTGCGCCTCAAAAAGGACGGCGACCGCCTGATCATGGAATCCGACGACCAGTACATGTTCACGGAAATCTGCAAGCTCAAGGATGTCGAGCCGTTCGTACTGGAACTCATAGACGACCTTCACGCCATCATGGACCCCGAACGTCGCGGTCACCTGAAGATGGCGCTCACCAACGCCGGGTTCCCGGTCGAAGACCTCGCGGGCTATACCGTGGGCGACCCGCTGCCCATCCACCTGCGCGAAACAACGCTCTCCGGAAAGAAGTTCGAACTCCGCGACTACCAGAAAGACGCCGCCCGAGTATTCTACGCGAGCGGTTCCGAAAAGGGCGGTTCCGGCGTTATCGTGCTCCCCTGTGGTTCGGGTAAGACCGTCATTGGCCTTGCCACGATGGCCCTCGTCCAGACCAAGACGCTTATCCTCACGCCGAACATCTCGGCTTCCCGCCAGTGGATTCGCGAAATCTGCGACAAGACCGACCTCACCATCGACATGGTGAAGGAATACTCCGGCGAAGTCAAGGAAATCGGCCCGGTGACCGTCGCGACCTACCAGATTTTGACACAGCGCAAGCGCGCGAAGAAAGCCGAAAACGAGAACCCCGAGACTGCACTCGACGAATTTACCGACGAGGAAGTCAAAAAGGAACTCGCCAACTTCCCGCTGTTCAGCCAGCAGAAGTGGGGCTTGATGATTTACGACGAAGTGCACTTGCTGCCCGCCCCGGTATTCCGCCTGAGTACCGAAATGCAGGCCACCCGCCGCCTGGGCCTTACGGCAACGCTCGTGCGCGAAGACCACAAGGAAACCGAAGTCTTCAGCCTTATCGGCCCCAAGAAATTCGACATCCCGTGGCGCATTTTGGAAGCGCAGGGCTGGATTGCCACTGCCGACTGTAACGAAATCCGCATCCCGATGGAAGCGGAACTCAAGATGAAGTACGCCCTCGCGCCTATCCGCGAAAAGATTACGCTTGCGAGCACGAACCCCGAAAAGACGGACATCGTAGAACGCCTGCTCAAGCACTTCGACAAGCCCGATGACCGCGTGCTGATTATCGGCCAGTACATCGACCAGCTCGAAGCGCTTTCGAAGGAACTCAACATTCCTCTCATCACGGGCAAGACCCCGAACAAGGAACGCGAACGCCTGTACGGCGCCTTCCGCGACGGAAGCCTCAAGAACCTCATGGTTTCGAAGGTCGGCAACTTCGCCATCGACCTGCCCGATGCCAACGTGCTCATCCAGATTTCCGGTACATTCGGAAGCCGCCAGGAAGAAGCCCAGCGCCTCGGCCGCGTGCTTCGCCCCAAGAGCGACGGCGGTGCAGCACACTTCTACAGCATCGTGACGCAGGATTCCAAGGAGCAGGAGTTCGCCATGAACCGCCAGCTGTTCCTCACCGAGCAGGGGTACGCCTACAAAATCATCAAGCGCGGCGACTGGGATATTCTCGCCCGCACTCCAGAAGAATTAGCAGCGCGTCAATAAACGTCGCATAGCATCTTTATCAAACCGAGGCTGTACTATTTGTACAGTCTCTTTTTTCTTTTAACAAAAAAATTCCGGAGGCATTCGCCTCCGGAACCTTTTCCGATTTCTCAGGAGTTGTTCGGTTTTTAAACCTTCGGGTTCGTTGCACGGCCGGCATCAAAGCCGAGTTCGTCGCAGTAATCGCCATCGTCACATGTTTCGGCGTCGCTAGCATTGAGCAGGCTAGCCTGGTGCTTGAGTTCGACGATTTCCATTTTCGGAGCCTGATATTCTTTCTTCATCATTTTGTCTTCTCCTAATTAATTACTTCTGGATTGTCTTCTTGCCGACAAACATGCCCTTGTTTTCGGGCTTTCCGTTGAGCTTGCGGCCATTCAGGTCGTACCAGCCGTTCACCTTCGTGATTTCGCCGGTAACCATGTTCCAGCGGGCCATGCGGGTCGTGCCGTTGTCGCCGTCAACAAGCAAAACATCAATCGACTCAGGGAGTTCGATGTTCGCAGCAGACTTCTTGGCGAGATTCTTCGTGTCACCGATGTACTTCAGGTAAGCACGGAGCGGAGCCACGGAAGCACCAGAACCGACCTTCACAAACTGACCAGCCTTGACGGCGCCCTTATCCTTAGCAGCGTAGCCGTAGATTGTGCCCAGATCCGGGTCGTATTCATGCCACTGAATGTAGGAGTAGGTACCAACAAGGTCCCAGTCGCTCTTTCCAGTTACATTGTTATAAATCTGAACATCCGTAATCAAGTGCTGTTTCGGAGTATCATCCAAATCAGACTGCGAAGTGAAAACGATTTCCTTGAGGTCGCTGCAGCCTTCCTTTTCGGTATCAGTAATCAGCAGCATGGGCTTCTTGGCGTTACCGGTTCCCTTCGAATTCTTCGCAGTAAAATTCCACTTGCCGTCCTTGTCCTTGCCCATCTGCACCGGTTCATACAACTGGGAACAATCGCTCTTAAGGCTGTAATCAAGCGGAAGCACGATGGTAGAGTTGGCAGCCAGCTTCGTATTGCGTTCAACGACAACGTTGTAGGGCTTCTTGGCGTTCGTACTCACACACTCTTTTGCATAAGGGTAAATTTCCACAGTTGCGGAATCCTTGTTGAACGATTCCAGGTAAAGCGTGTTGTTGGACTTGTAGAAAGCGCCGCCGTCAAATTCGCAGTCAGGCGCGCCAGTGGGCCTTTCAGCAAAGGCAACAGACATCAGGCTTGAAAAAAGCACTACACTCAGGGTAGTCAAAACCTTCTTATTCATTATTCCTCCTTTATAAGGCGCGGCAAATCTAGCGAAATAATTTTTTCACGGCAACATTTATTTTACTTACAAAAAAAGTAAGCCTTCCCGAAGGAAGGCTTTTTGTTAGTTTGTTCTACTTTCAATTATTTTTATTTTATCTTACTTTTCTACTACAACCAATTCAGGTTCGCCACGACCCGGCAACGGCTTGAAAATCTTGACCATCGTTTCGGTAGGCGGACGGTTGAAGCCACTCATCGTGCACAAGAATAAATAGTTAGTACCGGCAACCACCTGCGTCGAGACGCTGAGCGGTTTCAACTGCAGGTAGGCGTAATCTTTTGTCGCGGTCGCAAACACCGCAGAATCTTCTGCCGTAAGCGGGCGCTGTTCCGAAAAACCGCCCATGAGCATTTCGTCCGTCTTGCCCGCGGCAAGGTTCGCGAGGAACGACTCCACTTCGACCTTCGCAATCGAATCGCCATCGTCCCTGGACATGCGCTTGTTAGAAACACCCATCGCAAGCGTCACGTTCGCATTCGGTTCAAGCGTCTTGAGTTCGGCAGCAGATGCCTTGCGTCCACCACTTCCATAAGTGCAGAACGGCACGACCACTTTGCCCGAAAGGTCGTTTGAATCGAGGAACGTGTAAATCGGCGGAGCAAAACTCCCGAACATGATGGGGTAACCCAGGTAGACCGTATCGTACTTCGCGAGGTCGAGTTTTGCGTTGGCGAGTTCCGGCCACTGTTTGCTTTCGCGCTGGGCACCCACCGCGGCAATCGTGCTATCGTACGTCGAAGGGTAAGCATTCACCAGCTGGAGTTCAACTTCGTCGGCGTTCACCGCCTGCTTCAAGACCCCGGCGAGTTTTTTCGTGGTTCCCGTCTGCGAATAATACACGACAACCGACTTCGACGCAGCAGGCTTTGCCGCCTCCACAGCTTGCGCACTTTTCTCGCCCGCCTTGGACTGTTCCTGCCCCTGATTGCAAGCACACAGCGCAAACGCTGCAGCCACCATTAAACCGATCCTATATTTCATAGTAATCCTCCGCTTTTTTCAATTATAATATTTTCGTGGAGACACTTGCACACAAAAAACTAATTCAATTCTTGCAGGAATTCCCTCCAAGATCGCGCAAAATCGCTAAAAATGGGCAAATAAAAAATCGGAACTTTTTGTTTCGGTTTATTTACACCTTTCCCTATATTTTTAGAGTATTTTTATAATAGTGGATTAGGGCAAAACAAGGAGTAACAATGAAAAAGAGACTTACAATCTCTGGTCTCGCGCTTGGCGTGACCCTTCTTGGCGTAGGCTTCTCAAACACCTTCGCCGCAGATGAAACCCTAAGATCCCTCGCCGAAAAAAATGGCATCTACGTCGGAGCCATCTTGAACTCTCAATGGTTTGGCGGCGGCCTTCCCGGCAACTACGAACAAATTCACAAGACACAGTTCAACATTGTCGTCGCCGAAAACGAGATGAAGTTCGACGCGACCGAACCTAGCGAAAACAGGTTCAGTTACGGCAACGGTGACAAGATGGTCAAGTACGCGAAGCAGAACGGCATGCGCGTCCGCGGCCACGCCCTCGCCTGGCATAGCCAAGTCCCGAACTGGGTAAACAACTACAAGAACGACAAGAAAAAATTGCTCTCCGTTCTCAAGAACCACATCAACAACGTGGTCGGCCACTGGAAAGGCCAGGTGGACGAATGGGACGTGGTGAACGAGGCCATCAGCAACAACGAGCCCCAGTGGCGCGGTTACTCCGTATGGTACCAGGGAATCGGCCCCGAGTTCATTGACTCCGCCTTCGTATGGGCCCACGCCGCAGACCCGGATGCGGAACTCTGCTACAACGACTACAACCTCGAACAGGGCGTGAATCCGAAGGCCAAGGCAGGGTTCTTGCTGGAACAGGTGAAGCGCTGGGTCGCAAACGGCATTCCTATCCATTGCGTGGGTTCACAGACGCACGTCGAAGACACCACTACCGACAAGCACTTTATCGGTTCGCCGGACAGCCTCCGCTCGCTTGCCAGGGAACTTGCAAAACTCAACATCAAGCTGAAGATTACCGAACTTGATATCGGATTCAAGAGCGGCATCAACGTGAGCCAGAGCGACCTCGAACGCCAGGGAAAGACCTTCCGTGAATACCTAGACATTATCCTCGAAGAGCCGAATGCGGACACCTACCTGATCTGGGGCGTATCCGACAAGTGGAGCTGGCTCAGCGGCTTGAACAGGCAAAAAGGACTTATCTACGACGACAACTTGAAACCGAAGCCGGCATTCGACAGCATCTTCGTAAGGCTCCAGACGTTTGAGCCACCGAAGGACACGACCGTCACGGATACAACGACCACCGACACAACCGTCACCGACACGACCAAGAAGGACACGACTGTGCAGGACACCTCCATCGCGATTCCGCAGACTGCAGGCCCGGGCAGTGTCACCATGCACGTTGCCGGACATACACTGTTCATTACCGGCGTGAAGTCCGCGAAGGTCGACGTGTTCGATATGCAGGGTCGCCCGGTATTCAGCGGCAAGTGCGAAAAGGGAAGCGTCAACCTGAACGTCGCCGAAGGGCTTTACATGGTCCGCGTTCGCGAAGGCTCGAAAAACCTAATGCGTAGAATCGTCATTAAGTAAGATCTTACACCTCTACATTAAAAGGCCGCGACTCCAGTCGTGGCCTTTTTCCGTGCTTTAAACCGGCAAAACAACGGCTTACAACACTTTTACCCCGCACAGCGGCCTTTTCCCCCTCTTTTGGGGTTATTTTTAGCAAAAAAAATGGAGAGAACGATGACTTTCAAAAAGTCCGCAACAGGTATCGCACTCGGGGCCGCCCTCCTGGGCACAGGATTCACGAGCTCCTTCGCAGAACCGACCATCAGGGAACTCGCGCAAGAACGCGGGCGCTTTATCGGCACCATCCTGAACAGCGAATGGTTCAACGATGATATCGAACCGGAGTTCGAAGAAATTCACAAGACGCAGTTCAACGTCGTGGTCGCCGAAAACGAGATGAAGTTCGACGCCACCGAGCCCACCGAAAATGAATTCAGTTTCGAGAAAGGCGACAAGATGGTCAAGTACGCACAGGAAAACAAAATCCGCGTACGCGGCCACGCCCTCGCCTGGCACAGCCAAGTTGCCGGATGGGTCAGCAGCAAATACTCCGGGCAAAAAGAAAAGTTGCTCGCGGTACTCAAGAACCACATCGAGAATGTGGTCGGGCATTACAAAGGCAAGGTCGCCGAATGGGACGTGGTGAACGAGGCCATCAACGACGAATACAACGCCGGTTGGCGCTCCACGAACTCCGTATGGTACGAAGGCATCGGCGCTGAATTTTTAGACTCCGCTTTCGTATGGGCCCACAAGGCCGACCCGAATGCAGAACTCTGCTACAACGACTACTCCCTCGAATGGGGCCTGCGCGAAGGTTCCAAGGCAAGCTTCGTCGTGGAGCAGGTGAAGCGTTGGAAAAAGAACGGCATTCCCATTACCTGCGTAGGCACGCAGACGCACATTGAAATTGCGCACGAAACGACCCCGCAGAACGTTCGCGCCTTGGCTAAGGCGCTTGCAGAACTCGACGTGACGCTCAACATCACGGAACTCGACATCGGTTTCCCGAAGGGAGAGGCTGGCAAACTCACTGCCGCAGATTACGCAAAGCAAGGGCATCTATACCGCCAATTCATGGACGTGTTCCTCGAAGAACCGAACATGGGCGAATTCGTCATCTGGGGATTAACTGATGCGCACAGTTGGCTCGACGAACAGCAGGGCAAAACAGAAGGTCTCCTTTACGACAAGCAATACAAGCCGAAGCCCGCTTATGACAGTATCATGGTGAGCCTCTTGGCGCACCCGGCAGAAAGCGTAGAATCTCCGTATGGAAGCACGATAATCGTCGACCCGCTGGACTCCACCGGGACGGATTCAACCGGTGTCGGCGACTCGACAATCGCGATTACGCAGTTTGCCAGCCCGGCAAGCCTCTCCATGCACGTAGCCGGACACACGTTGTTTATCGCCGGCGCAAAATCTGCAAAGGTCGACGTGTTTGACATGCAGGGGCGCCCGATATTCAGCGGTAAGTGCGAAAAGGGTTCTGTCGACCTGAATGTCGCCGAAGGGCTCTACATGGTCCGCGTTCGCGGAGGTTCTACGAATCTAATACAAAGAGTCGTCATTAAATAAGATCTTACTCATCTACATTCAAAGGTCGCGACGGAAAGGACTTGTTTGATACTAGGAACATGAAACGACCTTGAATCATCAAAAAAGATAATAGAAAAGCAGATTTTTTGCTGACTACAAACATTTTGTATATATTAACAGCATGGAGAAAAGAATCTTAACAACATTGTTCCTGTTTATTGCGGCCCTATTGTGTACGGCTTGTACCAACCCGACTCATTCATACCATCCTCTAGAGCAGCAAGAACGAAGCAAAGGCGAAAACGTCAAGTACGAAGGCGCCACCATAACCCCCCGCGGCACAAAAATTTCCTTTGAATCTAGGGTGGGCGACAGTCTCACCATGTTCGCAGCCGACAAATTCTGCTACGACGCTCAAAACGACTACCTTGTATTCCCGACAAGCCGCGCAAACGAAGGTTACTATCTAGTTATACCTAAGGACAGCGTAACGCTCTGCAAGGACGGCTTTGTCAGGGACAACTCATATTTTTCCAGAAATCACCTATTGCGCGGATTTGTCCTTGGCACCATAATTGGAGGAGGAGTCGGAGCTATGGTAGGGTTACCGATGGCGACATTCCTATCGCTGTTTGGCGATGGTTCGGCCTTCAACCTAATCTTCTGGACAATTACAGGAGTTGGCGCGGGAATAGGCGCAACTACCGGCGCCGTGGTAGACCCGGCCATACACAAAGAAGCCGTCAGCGATATCCAAGAAGCCTGCCCCTCCTACTTTACCGAAGAGGAGCAGAAAGAATACCTCAACAAGAACCTTTGTTACTAGGAGAATATCATGAAGCAATATATTCTTGGCATTCTCCTCACCGTAGCATCTGCCTTCGCACAAGAAGGTTTAGAGCCGGCAATTCCCGACGAGCAGGCAGAACAGGCAGTTCCAGCAGAGCCGGCAGAAACCAATGACCTCGCCGCTAACCCGGCAGAGCAGGCTGAATCCAATGTCCTCGCCACAGACCCGGCTGAACAGGTCGAACCCACAGAGCAAGCCGCACCCGAGCGCACGCCCGAAGGCTACCGCATTATCCGCATTGAAGTTGAACAGACCAAAATCTACAAGGACAGCGTAGAAAAAGTCAAAAAAATCGAGGCAGAAAAGCCACACGACCCCGTACCCTTCAAATTTTCTGTCGGCTTTGCGGCATCCATTGGCATAAAAGACCTTCTGGGCAAATACGACCGTTCGATTTACGCGACAGACACCACCAACGGGGTAGTTTTCGGCTATAACTTCGAAATCGGCGCGACAGCACTGATTCCCCTGTCAGAATACAACTTCGCCATAAAGACCGGGGTCCTGTTTAATTACACCAGCCTAACGTCCGCGCGCATAGATTTACTGGACCCGCTCCAGATCAAGTACAATGTGATGAATAACGAAATTAAAACCGACTTCGACGGGGAAATATCGCAAGGGCGCCTGACCATTCCGTTGCTTATTGCCTTGAAGACCATGAGAAGCCCCGCAATGTTCGAAATAGGGCCGCAATTTTCAATTCCGCTCTTTGATAAATACGATGACGGCTCTTACAAAGTCGACCTGATAGACAACGGCACCCGAGCATCGCTGGACCTGGCCATGGTTATCGGGAGCGATCTCTATGTCAGTCCCACGTTTTTAATAAACGTCTACTTGGCTATCGCCACGAACGACCCCTACAAAACCGACGACTTCTTTGTGGGCGTGAGCAACATGAGCCTTTTCGAATTGAAAATCGGCCTGACAAAGTTCTTCTTTTAGCCTTTTTGCTATATTGGCGCTCCTTCGGAGCGCATATAGCTAGGCTCGGTCATGCCAATTGGCGCAAGCGCCATTGTCGCGACTCTCGCCATTTGCTATATTTGCCCCCGCAAAGGCGCAAAGTTGTGCCGATTTAACCGGAGGCTTTATGGCACTTCAATTCTACAACACCGCATCGCGCAAGAAAGAAGTATTCACTCTCCCGGAAGGCGTTCCCGCCGTGCGCATGTACTGTTGTGGCCCGACGGTGTACCATTTCGCCCATATCGGCAACCTCCGCACCTACATTTTCGAAGACTTTTTGGTCCGTACGCTCAAGTACTACGGCTACAAGGTGAACCACATCGTGAACATCACCGACGTAGGCCACTTGACCAGTGACGCAGACTCTGGCGACGACAAGATGGAAAAGGGCGCCGCCCGCGAAGGCAAGTCTGTCTGGGACATCGCGAAGTTCTACACCGACGC
>JBGUQN010000030.1:0-74718 GCA_045131085.1 Fibrobacter sp. | reverse complement strand
CTTTTTAGGAGATACTATGTACACTGTGTTGGAAAAAGGCGGCGTTTGCTCCCCCAAGGGCTTTACCGCATCTGGAATTTGCGCCGGTATCAAGGCGAGCGGTAATGCGGACATGGCCCTGTTGAAGAGTGAAAAGGCTGCACGCTGCTTTGCTGTGTTTACCACCAACAAGGTGAAGGCGGCACCGGTCCTGTACGACAAGGCTGCCTTGGAACATGCTCATTTTGCTACTGCAGTTGTAGTGAACAGCGGTAACGCGAACGCTTGCACTGGTGAACAGGGTTACAAGGATGCCGAACGCATGGCAACCCTTACGGAAGAGGCTCTTGGCCTTACCCCGAAGAGCGTGCTCGTTTGCAGCACGGGTGTGATTGGCCACTTGATGCCGATGGACAAGATTGAGGCGGGCATTCCGAAACTCGTGGAAAAACTGCACGCCGATGCTTCTGAAGAATTTGGCCGCGCTATCCTCACGACCGACCTTGCCCTCAAGAGCCATGCCGTGGAAATCCAGACGGAAAAGGGCGTGGTGACGATTGGCGGCGCCTGCAAGGGCTCGGGCATGATCCACCCGAACATGGCGACGATGCTTGCCTTCATTACGACTGACATTTCGCTCCCGATTGACTTCTTCGCTGAATTCCGCGCCGACATCGCGGATTCCTTCAATGCGATTACCGTCGATGGCGATACCAGCACGAACGACACCTGCATCTTGCTCGCTAACGGCATGAGCGGACTGCGCTACGAAGACCTGAGCCTTACGGAGCAGGGTGAATTCCGTGCGGCACTCATGCTCATCATGCAGAGCCTTGCAAAAGACATCGTGCGTGACGGTGAAGGTGCAACCAAGTTGATTGAACTGCGCATCGAAAAGGCCGAAAGCCACGAAGAAGCCCTCCGCATGGCGCGCTTCATCGGAACATCTAACCTCGCGAAGTGCGCAATGTTCGGTGAAGACCCGAACTGGGGACGCATCCTCAGCAGCGCGGGTTCCAGCGGTTGCAACATGGTGGCCGAACATACCGACCTGTACTTCGGCGACGTGAAGGTGCTCGAAGGCGGGCGCCCCATCCAGCTTGATGAAGCCCAGACGGCGGCACTCCACGCGGTGGTTCGCCAGCGTGAATACAAAGTAACGCTCGTGCTCAACATCGGGCAGGCATCCGCAAGCGCGTTTACCTGCGACTTGAGCTACGGCTACGTGAAGATCAACGCCGAATATACAACGTAAGAGAAAAGACCGCTCGAAAACGCAGACGAAAAAAAAGAAACCCTCGGCATTGGCCGAGGGTTTCTTGTTTGAAAGGTTTGTAGCCTAGTCTTTCAGGCAGCGGAGGCTGGCACCGAATTCGGGATTGAACTTCTCGAACTTCGCGATGTCCTTGTCGTGGTAGAACACGAGCACTTCGCCTTCGGCGGTCCAGAGGTAGGCCTTCTTGCCGGCGTCTTCGAACTTGCGTTCCTTCAGCGGAACGTCGCTCTTTGCGAAGTGGGCGCCACCGGCCTTCACGCCGAACCCGAGTTCATCCTTGCCGTTGCCGTAGTCGTTGCCGCCTTCCTTGATGGGGTCCCAGCCGAAGCCGGCCTTGAGCACGGTGCCGACCTTGCCGCTTGTTTCGGCGAAGGTGAGCAACGTTTTCCATTCGTCCTTGGTGGGCATGTGGAAGCCTTCGAGGCAGGCTTTTTTCGCGTTCTCGAAGTTGTAGAGGCGGCCCCAGTGGTTGCACTGGTTGCACACGGAACCTTCATAGGTGCCGAAGTTCATGTTCTCGGCGGTCCAGAGCTGCGTGCCGATGCGGATCCACTGGTAGGCGTATCCGTCGCGCGGGTCCTTGTAACTGCCGTCGGTAGCGGGGCTTCCATCGGGGTCGAATACTTCGCCGAATTCAATCTGCTTGTTCTTCTGGTACTTGGCCTTGGAGGCAAGCTTGCCGTTCTTGTGGTACTTCATGACTTCGCCTTCGATGTAACCGTCGGCAAACGGAGTCTCGGCCTGGAGCGTGCCGTCGTCGTAGTATTCCTTCTGCACGCCTTCCTTGCGGTCTTCGTTGTAGTTCGTTTCGCGCTTGAGGGTCCCGTTGTTGTAGTATTCCTTTTCGATACCCTGCTTTTTGTCCTTGACGTAGGTCGTTTCCATACGTACAGAGCCGTCGGGGAATTCCTGCACGCGGATGTCTTCGCACGCGGTGAGGGCGAAGGCGGCCATCATGGCGAGAAGGGTAGTGGTGGTTCTCTTTTGCATAGATCCTCCTTTATTTAGATGATAATCTTGCCGGCGGTGGCGAGAATGCCAATCATGTAGAGCATGCCGTCGTAGTAGCGCCAGAAGCGGAACGGTACGGAGAGCGCCGCGAGGTCCTTGACAAAGGGCCCGATGAGCGGGTCTTCGCTCGAAAGTACCTGTGTTGCGGCGGCGTTCATCGCGATAATGCCGGGAGTAGCGTTGCGGCCTTGGCGCGGATAAGGCGTTCCGTCGGTGGCGTAGTCAGAAAGGTAAGGCCTGCGTCCTTCGAAGAAGTTCAGTAGGCGTGTGCAGATTTCCTTTTCGCTTTCGTCGCCACGGTTGAGTGCATAGTCAAGGCTCAGGTTGAGCGCCACGCGCCATGCGTCACCGCTGAAGCAGTTGCTTTCGGGGAACCAGGGCATGGCCTTCGGGGTGCCGTCGTAATCGGAATAGTCGCCACAGAGCCCGGTGACCGGGTGTGCTGCCTTTTTCAGGTATTCAATGCTGTTCTTGGCTATTTGCAGCCATTCGCTGTCACCGGTCGCCTCTGCGAAGGCGCGGTAGAAGGCGATAGTGTGGTAGCTCGGGTCGGTGAAGTCATTGCCGAGCACGGGCGAGAACTTGATGAGTTTCCTTTCGGGGTCGATCATCGGGCCAACGAGTTCGTTGAACGGTTTGTTCTTGATGCAGTTGATGAGCTCAATGGCTTCCTGCTTGTAGTCTTCGCGGTTGAACTCCCTTGCGGCGATGAGGAGGGAGGCTGCGATGTATTCTTCGCCGTCAGGTGCGGCGCCCGGGTCCATCATCGAAAAGTCGGTGGTGGAAACTTGCCAGGAAAAGTAGCCCTTGTGCGGGCCGTCGTTGTTCCTCAGGTATTTCTTCGCGAAGTTCCATAGTTTCTGGAACAGTTTGTCGTGGCCGGTGAGGGCCGCAATGAACATGCCGTAGCTCATGCCCTCGGAGCGGATATCGTCGTGCCCGATGTCGATGATATAGGCCATGTCGTCGGAAGCTTCAAAACAGACGCGCTCATCAATGGGGTCGCCTTCAAAAAGTTTGCTGAATGCGTTCTGGATAAGCTGGTCGGCGAAGTTGGGGCCGTAGCCTGCTTCGACGAACATATCGCGTGGCTTTTTGCAATCCATGGTTATAGTCCTTTTATATATACACTAAAATAAATTTTTTTCGTATTTTTGGAATAGAGGTTTTTATGTCAGATGTAATTATTATCGGTTATGGGCCGGCTGGAGTGTCGGCTAGCTTGTATGCACTTAGGTCCGGATTGGACGTCGTGCTGGTCGGCAAGGATTCCGGGGCGCTCGAGAAAGCCCATATGATAGAGAATTACTATGGCCTAGAAAACCCAATGAGCGGGGCTGATCTTTTTGCGGTAGGGAAGGCCCAGGCGGCACGTCTTGGGGCTAAAATCGTCGACGACGAGGTCACAGACCTGTACTTTGACGGCAAGATGTTCGTGGCGACAGGCCTAAAGGGCGAATATCGCGCTCGCGCCTGCATCATGGCAACGGGTTCTGCCCGCAAAAAGCAGCCTCTGCCGAAAATGGTCGAACTGGAAGGCCACGGAGTGAGCTATTGCGCCATATGTGATGCCTTTTTCTATCGCGGCAAGGATGTCGCTGTGCTCGGGGCCGGGGAATATGCCCTCCATGAGTGCAAGGAACTCTTGAATGTAGCGGGCAGCGTGACGCTCCTTACCAACGGGGCCGAAGTCACGGCTGAATTCCCAGAAACGGTAAAGATTGACAAACGCCCGCTTAAGACGCTGCTTGGCGAAGGTCAGCTTGCCGGAGCCGTGTTCATGGATGAATCCGAGATAAAGCTCGACGGGCTGTTCGTTGCCCTCGGGAGCGCAAGCGCGATGGACCTTGCCCGCAAGGCGGGTGCGGCTTTCGAAAACGGAAACGTGGTGCTCGACAAGAACTTTATGACGACGGTCCCAGGACTGTTCGCCGCGGGCGACTGCACCGGCGGTACGTTGCAGGTCGCCGTCGCCGTAGGCGAGGGCGCGATTGCAGGCCTTGCCGCCATCAAGTATTTGCGGGAGACGCGGGAAGGCTAGGACTACACCTGCGGTATCTGTGCGATGCGCCGGCTCACCCTCCTCACGAACCCGGACAAGTGCAACCTGCGTTGCCCGTTGTGCTTCTTGAACCAGCGGGGCAAGCCTTTCGGAATGGGCGAGATGCCTATCGAAATCGCGAAGGCCGCGATTGAAAAGTATGCAGGGAGCGGGCTTCGCGAGGTTATCCCGAGTACGATGGGCGAACCGTTACTTTATTCAAAATTTGCGGAATTGCTCGAATGTTGTTCTGCGAAAAAGATCCTGCTCAACCTGACGACGAACGGAACTTTCCCTGGAATATGGGGAACGGCTGCAGGGATGGAGCGTCTGCTCCTTGCCTGCAGCGACATCAAGGTGAGCTGCATGGCGTTCAATGCTCCCGCATTCGACGAGATGATGCCGGGAGTGGCGTTTGAGTCTTGGCGCCGGAATGTCGAACGCCTGCTCGATGTGGCGCACAGTTTAAATGCAGCGCGCAGTCCGCTGGCGAGTGCCGCGACAGACCTGAATATCGCGAGTGTCTCGCTCCAGGTGACCTTGCACAAAAAACTCGTACCGCAGGCACCGGAGATTCTTGCCTGGGCCGAATCCATCGGGATAGTTCGCATCAAGTGGAACCTGCCGGTATTCCTTTCATGTGCGCGCGGGCTCCGCGACGAATATGGAATTGACGGTGCCACCGTGAGGGAACTCCGCTCACTGTTGAAGTCCCCGCGGGTACGTTGCGAAGGGAGCTTGTTTTTTGGCGAACGCTCTAGTGCCGGCCCCTGTGATTTTTTCAAGGACGAAATCTGGATATTGCCCGATGGCTCGGAAGAGTTTTGCCCGAATCCGGAACGCCGCTTCGGTGACCGTGAATCTGCAGGGGCGACATGCGAAAAATGCGTGCTACGCCCTGCACCATCCGTTTGACAGTCTTGCCTAGGGCGGCCCGCTTTTTTAACTTTGGGGCATGTTTGGCTTTTTCCGATTTGCGGCTGTTTGCCCGAAGCTCAAGGTGGCCGATACCGCCTTCAATACGGATGAAATTATCCGTTGCGCCTCCGAGGCAATAAAGAACGACGCCACCTTCGTGGTTTTCCCGGAACTCTGCATTACAGGCTACACCTGCAGCGACCTCTTCCACCAGGAACTCCTGCTGCGGAACAGCGCCTGTTCGCTACAGAATATAGCGAAGGCTTTTGCCGATAGCGATGCTGTAATTGCGGTGGGGCTTCCGCTCCGCATGTTCGGTTGCCTTTATAATTGCGCGGCTTTTGTGCAACGCGGTAAGGTTGTCGCGGTGACGCCCAAGACGCACTTGCCGAACCAGCGCGAATTTTATGAGAAGCGCCATTTTTCGAGCGGGCGCGAGTTGTTACGTGGAAGCATGAATGGTGCCGGCAATGTTGCAGGTGCCGTGATGTGGCCGGTCGAAGGGTTTGGCGATGTCCCGGTGACGAACTTCTTTACGGTGAAGGGTTCCGATGTCCGCGTGGGTGTGGAACTCTGCGAAGACTTGTGGACGGCAGTGCCTCCGAGCGGTGAACTTGCCTTGGCCGGTGCAAACGTCATCGTGAACCTTTCTGCAAGCGATGCACTTGTGGGCAAGTGCGACTACCGCCGTAACTTGGTGCTGAACCAGTCGGCACGCTGCATGGCGGCTTATGTGTATGCCTCTGCCGGCGTTCACGAATCGACGACGGACATGGTCTTTAGCGGGCACCTGATGATTGCCGAGAACGGCAGCATGGTAGCCGAGAATAAGCAGTTCAACCGTGAATCCGAAATCATCTATGCCGATGTGGACGTGGAGCGATTGAACATGCAGCGCCTGAGCGAAGGCTCGTTCCAGGATTTCGACAGCCGGAGCGTGTATGCGCGCGCGGCGAGTTTCGGAAGCCTGCATGGCCTCGACAAGTTGCAATACCGTTTCGTGTCCCCGACGCCTTTTGTGCCGGGCAATATCGAAACTCGCGACAAGTCCAGCACCGAAATTTTTAACATCCAGTGCGCTGGACTTGCAAAGCGACTCGAAGCGTCGCATTCCGCGCGCGCCGTCATCGGGCTTTCTGGCGGTCTCGATTCTACGCTTGCTCTGCTCGTCGTTGCAGAAACCTTCAAGTTGTTGAATCGCCCGGCAAAAGAAATCCTCGCGCTAACGATGCCAGGGTTTGGAACTACGAAGCGCACCAAGAACAATGCGGTAGCGCTTGCGGAACTCCTCGGTGTAGAACTCAGGACGGCCGATATCCAGAAGGCGTGCTTGCAGCACTTTGCCGATATCGGGCACGACCCGAAAAAACTCGACGTGACTTACGAGAACGTACAGGCTCGCGAACGCACTCAGATATTGATGGATATCGCGAATAGCGAAGGCGGGATTGTCATCGGTACGGGCGACCTCTCCGAAATCGCTCTCGGATGGAGCACGTACAATGCCGACCATATGTCGATGTATGCCGTCAACTGCGACATTCCTAAAACGCTCGTGCGCCATATCGTAGACTGGTATGCCGACAACTCTGGCGCAGAACTCAAGGCTGTATTAAAGGATATCCTCGATACGCCAGTGTCGCCGGAACTTTTGCCCGCCGATTCGAGCGGACAAATTGCGCAAAAGACCGAAAGTATTCTCGGTGCTTACGAGATTCACGACTTTTACTTGTACCACTTTGCGAAATACGGTGCCACACCCGAGAAACTCCTGTTCCTTGCGAAGTACGCCTTTGCGGGTAAGTTCAGCGACGAGGAATTGAAGAAGGCTCTCTCCGTGTTTGTACGTCGGTTCTTTACGCAGCAGTTCAAGCGCAGCTGCATACCCGACGGCCCGAAGGTCGGCACGATCTCGCTGTCGCCACGCGCCGATTGGCGCATGCCCAGCGATTCGAGTTTTGGCGACTGGATGTAGCCCGGTTTAACGGACGTTGATTCTGCGGTAGTTCGAACCGATTCTTACGACGTAGGAACCGGGAGCAAACGTGGACATGTTGATGTCGGCGTTATGCGTAATTCCCTTGCGGAGGATTTTCCCTTGCAGGTCCATGACCGTGTAAGTGGTGGGCATGGACTGAGCTTTGTACGAGGAAACTTGCGGCAGGGCCGACTTTTTCCAAGATAATAGACTTCATAGTTCCTCCTTCATAATTTGTACGCAAATATAAAACACTGAAAAGTTTGCCTTCATATTATAGAGGCACACAGGGTTTGGAGGGGGAGGAATCGTCGTGAAATAAAATCATTTGGCTATGTAGAACTTTAATGTTGAAGCACCGCCTGATGTTTGAAATTTTAAACAAAAAGGACTTTAAAAGGGCTTTTGGTGATTCAACAGGATTCAATGGCTCTTAAAAGCACGGTTCTTGTCAACATTCCATTAACAACAAAAAAGTTCTACTTATCCAATCATTTACTGCACAGATGTTTACTACAAATGCGTCGGACCTGGGGTCGAGGTATGTTTTTTGTATGCTTTGGATGCTAAAATCGGGGTGGTATCTTGCCAAAGTGGTAGAAAGTGGGTAGATTTTACATCGTTGTGGTAAAAAGTGTGTAACTAGTATGAACTATACGTCTTTCATAGGTCAAGCCCAAACGGCTATCGATGGAAAGGGAAGGTCCGCCTTCCCTAGGGAATTCCGTCGTCAGCTACAGGCTTCAGACGGGGAAGAGTTCGTGGTCACCCGTGGCCCGTCTCGGACTCTTCTGCTGTTTACCTTGCCGGAATACGAAAAGTTCATGGCGGACCTGGACTCCCGGTCCGACCGCCGTCAAGCCGACCTAGTTCGCAGAGGCCTCGCGCCCACAGTAGTGGAACTCGATGGCCAAAACCGCATCTTACTTCCGAAGATTCTCTTGGAGTATGCTGGACTTAAGGGCGATGTCCTTTATGTGCCCGCACGCGGAAAGACTCTCGAACTATGGAATCCTGAACGCTTCAACGAGAAGTTCGGATTGCAGACAAACGAAGCAATCGCCGAATTTGATGCAGCGTTCTATGGAAACAGCTTGACGGAGGGTGGCGATGTCAATCGTTGACGAAAGTGCCTTCTATCATGCTCCAGTAATGCTTTCGGAATGCCTGGAAGCCTTGAACATCAAGGCTGATGGTACTTATGCAGATTGCACCCTCGGTGGTGGTGGCCACTCCAGTGCTATTGCAAACAAATTAAATTCCTCGGGAACGCTCCATGCGTTTGACCGCGACGAAGAAGCTGTCGCCTACGCAACCAAACGCCTTGCAAATGTCGCTCCGAAGTTTATTGTGCATCCGGTTCGTTTCGGTGAATTGAAAAACGAAATCGCCGCTGGTACTTTGGATGGTATTCTCTACGATCTTGGAATTAGCAGCCATCAGGTTGATGATTCTGAACGTGGATTTACTTTTGTGGGTAACAACCCGCTCGACCTGCGCATGGATCGCCGCGAAGGGGTCTCTGCGCAGGCTTGGCTTTGCAATGTCGATGCCGAAACTCTGGCATCTGCTCTCCGCAAGAACGCAGATATGGATCGCGCTTTCAAGCTCTCGACTCGCCTTGTCGAGATGGCTGCTTCTGTGAAAAACGAAGGCCGCGAGATTTTGCCTTCCGATATGAAGTCTGTGGTGGAATCGGTGTTCCCCGACAAGCGTCGTGAAGTGAATGGCCTGCTGGCACGCGTGTTCCAGGCTATCCGCATGGAAGTGAATGGCGAACTGAAGGAAATTGAAGACAGCCTGCGCGCTGCGGTGGATTGTCTCAAGGTGGGCGGCCGCCTAGTGGTGATGAGTTACCACTCCGTGGAAGACCGCTGCGTGAAGGAAACCGCTGCTGAATTCGAACGCGCTTGCATTTGCCCGGAAAACTTGCCGGTATGCATGTGCGGTGGCAATCACCAGCGCCTGAAGAAAGTGAATCGCAAACCGATTCTACCGACAAACGAAGAAATTGCGAACAACAGCAGGGCTCGCTCTGCAAAGTTAAGGGTTTACGAAAGGGTATGAGCGCAACCGAGAAAATACCTCTGCCGAAGACGAACAAGTCGATCGTTGTGATCGTCTCGCTTGTCATTGTCGCGGTTGTTTCCGGGCTCATGACGCCGCTGTACCTGCAGAACCGCATAAATATCCTTTATGCCAAGTATCACAAGCTCACGGAAGATGTCGTGTTCCTGGAAGGTGATGTACTCCGCCTGGAACTGAAGATAAACCAGCTTTCTACGCTGGAACACTTGCGTGGCTATGCGGAACAGACTGGCCTTGGTCTGAATGCTGTTCCTGTAAAAATTATGGGCGAGGGAGGGACTTATGAACGGTAAGATCCGCCTTGAACCTCTCGCCTTCCTCAAGTGGCTCGTGATGAGCCTTGTCGGTGTGCTTCTGTGGCAGACCTTCAGCATTCAGGTGCTGAACCGCGAAGTGTACCAGACCAAGGCGAAAAACATGGTAACGAGTACGAGAAACGTTTATGCCGAACGTGGCCGCATCATGGACAGGAACGGCATGGTCCTTGCGGATAACTGCCGCGATACGACCAACAAGATGCTGGACTACTCCCGCATATTCCTGCATGGTCAGCTCGCAAGCCAGGTGGTGGGTAAGCTCGATTTCAGCGGTCATGGGAACATGGGGCTTGAAATGATGTTCGACGTGAAGTTGAGCGGCGTTAGCGGAATCCGCGTGGGTGTCGACGGCCAGAAGATTGTGAAGGTCGAAAAGTCCGAAGGCGATTCGGTGAAGACCATCAAGAAGGTCGTGAAGCGTGAAATCTATTCTCGTTCTCGCGAAGTGGCGAAAGCTGAACCTGGCCTGAACATGGTCTTGACGATTGACGGCAACATGCAGGAAATTGTCGAGAAGGCTTTGAAGGATGGCGTGAACGAATTCGAAGCGAAGAGCGCAAGTGCTGTGATTGTGGAACCCTATACCGGCGAAATTCTCGCGATGGCAAGCTATCCGACGTTTGATCCGAATTCCAAGACGCAGGGCGTTGGCCGTATGGCGAATAACGAAATCGTTACGCTCTCGTACGAACCGGGTTCTACCTTCAAGGTGATTACCGCTGCAGCTGCTCTCGAAAACAAGGTCGTTCCGCCGACACGTGTTTTTGAAAACGAAGGCCGCTGCTGGAGCTGGAACCCGAAATCCGAGAAGATTTGCGATACGCACGTCTACGGCGACATGGATATGTCCGAAGCGATGGTGCAGTCTTCGAACATTGTGTTTGCAAAGATTGCTGCAGAAGTCGGTGCGGAAAAACTTTACAATATGGCCCGCGGGTTTGGTTTTGGCATGCCGACTTCGGATTATTTCCCCGGTGAAGTGAAGGGCCGCCTGCTTATGCCCTATGAACTTACTCGCGATGACCGTACGCTCAAGACCATGGGCTTCGGGCATGCTATTTCTGTTACGCCGATCCAGATGGCAATGGCGTATGCTGCAGTGGCAAACGGTGGCGTGCTGATGGAACCGATGCTCGTGCGTGAATGGCGCGATGCGGAAGGGAACGTTGTTGAAAAGAACGAACCCAAGGAAGTGCGCCGTGTGATTTCTGCGAGCACAGCGGCTACCATCCGTTCTATGCTCTACCGCGTGGTGAATAGCGGTACGGCAAAGAAGGTCGTATCCAAGAAACTCCCCGACGTGTTTTTCGGCGGCAAGACCGGTACGGCCGAAAAGTTTAACCAGGAAACGCAGAAATATGACCGCGACCATCAGGTGGCTTCGTTCATCGGGCTTGCTCCTATTGAAGATACGCGCTATGTGTGCCTCGTGTTGGTGGATGACCCGCAGGGCAAGCATGTGGGTGGCCTTACAGCCGGTCCGATTTTTCGCCGCATTATGGAAGGTATTTACTACCATCCCGAAATTTCTCCGGTTTCTTACAACCTGGCGCAGGTCAAGAAGAACAACCCCTGCGATATGGACTTTATGGGCATGACTGCTGACGCTGCCAAGAAGCTCGCCTCGGATAATGGCTGCAAGGTTGCCTTTACGGGCGAAGGCGTCCGCGTTATTTCGCAGAATGTGGACTATACGGGCGATGCGGGCGTCGTGCTTTCGCTCGGCGAGATGTTTGCATCCAAGATGCCCGACTTGAAGGGACTTTCCTTGCGCGACGCTATGGAAATCATGGGCAATATTCGCGTGGATGTGGAATACGAAGGCAAGGGCCGCGTCGTGGCGCAGTCGCCCAAGCCCGAGGAATTGCTCCAGAAGGGAACGACGTGCAAGCTTACGCTTAAGGAGAGAGGCTAATGATATCCGAAGGTTTGATGCGTAATCTGGATGTGAGGGGACTTTGTGATGACTCCCGCCGCGTGAAGGCGCAGGACCTGTTCTTCTCGATGCCCGCAGAAGGCTACGAGGAGTTTGCCCGCAATGCGGTTGCTTCGGGTGCTGTTGCCGTCGTGAGCGAGCAGGTTGCTCCCGAAGGCCTTGCATCCAAGTGGATTCAGGTGGCCAGCGTGAAGGCTGCGCGCCTTGAAGCTGCAAAGATTTTCTACAAGGATCCGTTCTCGAAGCTCAGGTGCCATGCGGTTACCGGAACCAACGGGAAGACGACTAGCGCCTTCCTCATGAACGCGATGTTGGAATCTGCCGGCAAAAAGACAGCCCTCCTCGGGACCATCAAGAACAAGATTGGTGAATCCTCCGTGCCGGCGTCGCTCACGACCCCCGGCCTGTTGGACCTGTTCGCTTTTGCCGCAAAGGCTGTCGCGGCAGGGTGCACTGACCTCGTGATGGAAGCTTCCAGCCATTCCCTGCACCAGGGGCGTGTCGACGGAATCCGTTTCAGGAGTGGATTGTTCAGCAACCTCACGCAGGATCATCTCGATTACCACAAGACGATGGATGCCTATTTCGAGGCTAAGAAGCTCCTGTTCACGAAGTACCTCGCCGAAGATGGCGTGGCCGTGGTGAACATCGACGATGCCCATGGCGAAAAGATTTTTGACGAAATGAAGGCCGCTGGCCGTAAGGTGGTTTCGGTGTCGAGGCTTGGCAGCGAAAAGGCAGATGTAAAACCCGCAGGCGAAGTTTCCAATACCGAGAATGGCCTCGTGTTCACGCTTCCGATGGTGGCGGCTGAACCGTTCGAAACGCCTATGTGCGGCGACTTCAACGTGGATAACGTGCTGCTCGTGCTCGCCTGGGCGAACGCACTTAAGATTCCTGAACTTTCGATGCGTGCTGCACTTGCCAGTGTGCGCGTGCCCGGCCGTTTTGAGAAGGTTTGGAACAAGGGCGGCAAGCATGTGATTGTCGATTACGCGCATACGCCCGATGCCCTGGAACGCGTGCTTACGACTGCCCGCAAGCTCTGCCGCGGAAAGCTTTCTACGGTGTTCGGCTGCGGTGGCGACCGCGACCGTACCAAGCGCCCGATTATGGGCCATATTGCCGAGACGATTGCCGATACCGCATGGCTTACCTCCGATAACCCGCGCACGGAAGACCCGATTGCCATTATCGAAGACGTGCGTGCAGGCATGAATACGGACAAGTTTGTTGTTGTTGCCGACCGTGCAGAGGCTATCAAGCGCGCCTGCGCAGCCCTGAATGACGGCGATTGGCTCGTGATTGCGGGCAAGGGTCACGAAGACTATCAGATAGTCGGCAAGACCAAACATCATTTTGACGACCGTGAAGAAGCGGTGAAGGCAATGGAAGAATGCTAAAGCTTGATTTGACAGTTCAGGAGATGCTGGACATCTTGGAGACGGCCCCGGTGGGCGTCCCGGCCCGCATTCTCAAACGCAAGGTGAATCTTTGCATGGATTCACGTGAAAAGGCCAAGGGCGTTGTTTTTTGGCCTATCAAGGGCGCACGTTTCGATGCGCATAAGTTTGTTTCTCAAATGGAAAAGGAAGGTGCACTGATGAGCGTAGTGAACCAGGAATCTGTCGACCAGAATACCTTCAAGATGTATGCCCCGGTGGAAGATACCACCAAGGCACTCCTGAAGCTTGCCAAGGGCTACCAGCGCCTCTTCAAGGTGAAGAAGGTCGCTATCACCGGTAGCAACGGCAAGACGACCACGAAGGAGATGACGAAGGCCGTTCTTTCGATGAAGTTCAATACGCACGCTACGCAGGGCAACTTCAACAACCACATCGGTGTCCCGATGACGCTTTTCCAGCTGAAGCACAGTCACGAAGCCGCCGTCGTGGAGATGGGCACGAGTGGCCCGGACGAAATTCGCCCGCTGTCGCTTGCAACCGAACCCGATGTTGCCGTGATTACCAATATTGGCGCAAGCCACCTGGAACGCCTCAAGGATCTGGACGGCGTGTTCAACGAGAAGATTACCATCAAGGACGGTCTCAAGGCCGGCGGAACGCTTATCGTGAATGCAGACGACGCTCACCTCAGCAAGGTCCGTTCTACAAAGAACATGAAGGTGGTGACTTTTGGCGTGCGTCGCGGAATCGTGAAGCCGGAAAAGCTTACCTGGAATGCGAATGCCTGCGCTGACTTCTACATTGGCCGTACGCATTTCGAACTGGGTGTTCCTGGAATCCACAATCTGTACAATGCGCTTGCGGCGATTGCCGTGGGTACCGCTTTCCGCGTCCCGAAGGCAGATATCGCGAAGGCCCTCAAGAACTTCCGTGCCACCAACATGCGCATGGAAATTCGCAAGGGTGACGGTTTCAAGATTGTTTCGGACTGCTACAATGCGAACCCGTCTTCTACGCGCATGGCTCTCCAGACCATCGGGAACATGAACGTGCAGGGCTGCCGCATTGCCGTCTTGGGCGATATGCTTGAACTGGGCAAGTCGAGCAAGGATTTGCATAAGGAAATTGGCAGGCTCGTTCCGGAAATGAATTTTGACCTCCTGCTCGCTGTTGGCGAAGAGGCAAAGGAATTTATCAAGGGTGCGAAGGAACGCGGCATGGCGCACGCCTTCCATTTCGATACTGTTCAGGATGCAATCGAGTTTCTGGGCGATGTCGTTTCTGAAGGCGACGTGCTCCTGGTGAAGGGCAGTCGCGGAATGCACATGGAGCAGGTGGTGGATGCCCTCGTGAACCTCACTCCCGTATCGAAGGTGAGATAGTACTGGTAAGGAACTTATGAGCAATACACAGACGACAGGCGTGAACAAGTTGCTGTTGCTATCAACAATGCTGTTGATAGTGTTCGGCATTGTCGTCGTGTACACTGCGACGACCCCGCAGGCCTTCAAGATGGGGCTTCCTTCGGAATATTACCTGAAGAAGCACTGCCTGAAGGTTGTCGCTTGCCTTGCCGCCATGTTCTTTGGTGCCCGTGTGGATTATTCCATCTGGAAAAAAGCTTCGCGCTTGATCTTTATCGTGGGCTGTGCTCTCACGTTCGCCGCCATTGTCAAGGGCTGGGTGACAGCAGGTACGGAAGCGCAAGCGGCAGTAAAGGGTGCTAACCGCTGGATTTTCGGCATTCAGCCTTCTGAAATCATGAAACTCGGCTTTATCCTGATGATTGCGACAAAGCTTTCCGATGCGGGTACGGAAATCAAGTCCATTACTTGCAGCTTGAAGCAGCCTGCTGTGCCTCTGCTTATTGTGACCGTTTTGCTGGTGCTTCAGCCGAACTATTCCATGCTGGTGATGTTCTGCGGGATTATGCTTGCGATGCTTTTTGTTGCCGGCGCCAGGCTGAAGTATGTGGCGGAAGGCTTTGGCGTGTATGGTGGTATTGGTGCCATAGGCGTTCTGATAAAGTCCTTGAAGGCGATGTTTGGCGAAAAACATTTCCATGTGGCCGATCGTATCGGTGCGTTCTTTAACCCGGCGGAACACCAGAACGGCGTCGAGCAGGGAGAACGTTCCCTCGAGGCTCTTGGAAACGGCGGTATTTTCGGTGCCGGTATTGGTAATGGCTCGGTGAAGTTCGGTTACTTGCCCGAGGCGCACAAGGATGTGGTCTACAGTGTTATTGGCGAAGAATTTGGCTTTGTCGGGACGGCTGCGGTATTGGGCGTGTTTGCGATTATTTTCTACCAGGGTTTCGAGATTGCGAAGAATAGCCAGACGCGTTTTGGCAAGTGCCTGGCTGTCGCCCTGACCATTTCGCTGTTCTTGAACTTTATTGTTCACGTCTGCGTGAGTACGGGCCTTATCCCGACTACGGGGCAGCCGCTTCCGTTCTTGAGCTTCGGCGGTACGAACTTGATTATTTCTGGGCTGTTTATCGGCATATTGCTGAACATTTCGAAGACCGGTACCGGCAAGAAGATTGACGAGGCTTATGCGGGTGACGAGCGCATGAACGTCTATACATTCGGTGGTTTTGACATAGCGAGGACTGAAACATGAAAAAGTTCCTGTTTGTATGCGGTGGCACTGGTGGCCACATTTTCCCGGCAGTGGCGATTGCCGAAAGCCTTAAGAAGATGGGCGTTGCAGACATTACGTTTGCAGGCCGTAAGGGTTCTATGGAAGAACGCCTTGTGGCTAAGAACTGGCCCTACGAATACATTACGGCGGAGCCGCTCCATCGTGGTCCGTTCCTCAAGAACCTTGCTTTGCCTTTCAAACTTTCGAAGTCGCTTGTGCATGCAAAGAGCGTCGTGAAGAAGGTGAATCCCGATGTGGTCGTGGCAACTGGCGGCTATGTGTCGTTGCCTATCGTGCTTGCTGCAGGCAGGCTTGGCATTCCTGTTTATCTGCAGGAACAGAATGCGGTTGCGGGTGTCGCGAATAAGGTGGGTGCCCGTTACGCGAAGACGATTTTTGTGACCTCGGATGCTGCCGCTGCCGCTTTCCCGGCCGAAAAGACCATGGTGTTCGGGAACCCTGTGCGCAAACTCCCCACTGGTGATGAACTTGCCCGCCCGGCAGAATTTCCGGAAGGCAAGAAGTCGGTATTTATCGTGGGTGGTTCGCAGGGCGCCGCTGGCATCAATGCAAAGATTGAAGAAAGTATCAAGCAGATTGCTGAGCGCAAAGATGTGAATGTCGTGTGGCAGGTGGGCGTGAAGAACGTCGATGCGATTAGCAGCCGCGTGGGCGATATCCCGAATGTCGCTATTCGCGGGTTCCTCGATGGGATCTATGCCTACATGAACTCCGCAGACTTGATCATCAGCCGTGCGGGTGCATCGGCACTTGCCGAAATCCTCGCCTTCGGCAAGCCCTCCATTTTGCTCCCGTACCCGCATGCTACCGCAAACCACCAGGAACACAATGCCCGCGTGGTCGAAAAGGCCGGTGCATGCCTCGTGGAACTTGATAACGACCCGAACGATTTGTGGAACAAGGTGGAATCGCTCCTTGCGGATTCCCAAAAACTTAGTTCGATGGCTGCTGCCGCCAAGGGCCTCGGTATGCCCGATGCTGCAGACAGGATTGCAAAGGCCATTTTGGAAAAGGAAAGTGCATAATGCAGATTAATGATTGTAAGCGCGTACGTCGCCTGCACTTTGTGGGTATCGGTGGTGCCGGAATGTCTGGCATCGCAGAAGTCTTGCATGCTAACGGATTCGAAGTTAGTGGCTCTGATACCGGTGAAAGCCCGGTTATCGAATACCTCAAGGGCTTGGGCATAAAGGTTGCTCCGAAGCACGAGGCGAAGAATGTGGAAGATGCCGACCTGGTCGTCTATTCCTCTGCCGTGCCGCACGATAACCCTGAACTGGTCGAAGCGCGCAACCGCCGTATTCCGGTAATCCGCCGCGCCGAAATGCTCGGTGAACTCATGCGCATGAAGTATACGCTTTCGATTTGCGGTACGCACGGCAAGACCACGACTACCTCCATTGTCGGTGAAATCTGGGAAGAGGCTGGCCTTGACCCGACGATCATCGTTGGCGGCGTGGTGAAGGGCAAGGGCTCTGGCGCCAAGGTGGGCAAGGGCGATTACCTGATTGCCGAAAGCGACGAGTTTGACCGCAGCTTCCTTTCGATGATGCCGTCTTCTGCCATCGTGACCAACATCGATGCAGACCATTTGGATACTTATGAAAATATCGAGGATATCAAGGATGCCTTCGTTCAGTTCGTGAACAAGATCCCGTTCTACGGGCAGGTGATCCTCTGCCTTGATGACCCGAATGTTCAGGCTATTCTTTCCCGCGTGCGCAAGCCGGTGATTACCTACGGTTTCAGCCGTCAGGCCAAATACCGTATCGACAACCTGCGCTTCGAAAAGGGATACCCTGTATTTGAAATTTTGAACGATGGCGAAAGCCTTGGCGAATTCCGCCTCCAGATTCCGGGCCGTCACAACGTCCTGAATGCGACTGCCGCAGTGGCGCTTGCCATCGAAGAAGGCATTTCGGCCGATATCGCCCGCAAGGCTTGTGCAGCCTTCCAGGGAGTGACCCGCCGTTTCGAATTCATGGGCGAGAAGAATGGCGTGATGGTGTTCAACGACTATGCACACCACCCGACGGAATCGACCGCGACCCTTCTCGGGTTCCGCGAGGCCTTCCCGGACAAGCGCATCATTGTCGCTTTCCAGCCGCACCTTTATTCCCGCACGCGCGATCAGCACGAAGCTTTCGGTATGGCTTTTGCAAACTGCGACGTGCTTTTGGTGACTGACATCTATGCAGCGCGCGAACGCCCGATTGAAGGCGTGACTGGCGCTCTTGTAGCGAACAGCGCTAGCGACCGCGGTCACAGAAACGCGCGTTTTGTGGGCGACCAGATGAACCTGCTCCCGATTTTCAAGGAAGAACTCCGCGAAAATGACGTGGTGGTCCTGATGGGTGCCGGAAACATTTACAAGCTCGGAACCAAGATTTTGGAGGAATGCATTTGACCGAATCCAAGACGACATTCTGGGGTCGCCGTATCGGCTACAACGAAGGCAAGCGGAAGCAGGCCCGCGCGCAGAAGATGAAGCGCGGAGTCCAGAGCGTTCTCCGCTGGTTTAAGCGTCGTGGCTGGATTTTGTGCGTCCTTCTGATTGCCGCCGGGGTTGCCCTCTGGATGAACCGCTTCTACGTGCAGCGCTTTAACCCGATGGACCTGCGTCACCTCCGCTATATTGATATCGAAGGGAACCGCATGCTTTCTTGGGAAGACATTATCCAGAATGCACAGGTGGAACCGGGCATGCTCATGTCCGAGGTTTATCCGGATTCTATCGAGAAAATGCTTATCCAGGTTCCGCTGATTCGTTCGGTGCAGGTGCAGAAGCATTTCCCGTCTTCGATGTCGATAACGCTCGAGGAATCGAAGGCTGTAGCTTCGTTTTTCGAAGGCGGAAAGGCTACGGTGTATTCTGAAAGAGGAGTGCCGCTGCCGCTGTCCAAGTCTACGGCGCTTCATTTGCCTATCGTGGAAGCGGAATCGATGAGTGAAATCAAGCCCATCTGCAGGTTCCTCGCCGAAATGCAGAAGGTGGACCCGAGCCAGTATGCGCTTGTTTCGCAGGTAGGCTGGTCGAAGAGCGACAATGCTTTCGAAGTGTTTTTCAGGGACGTGGAATTCCATGTGCTCTACCCGTCGACGGGGTGGAATGTCGAACTGTTCTCCATGTACGATATGGTCAAGGCGGGTTTCCCGCAGGATTTGCGTTGTGCCGGTGAAGTTGATTTGCGTTACGCCGGTTTTGCCTATGTAAGGAATTTCGATAAGAGGTGCGCCAATGGATGAATCGAAAAATGAGATAAGGAAAGAAGACCTGATATTCGGTCTGGATATCGGTGCCTCGAAAATAAACCTGTTCGTCGGCGTTGCGAACGAAGCCAACGTGCGCGTGCTGGAATGCGGCGATTTTGCGCTGACCAGTGCAGACGAGTTTGACCATGTGGTCGATACTCTCAAACGTGCTGCGCAGAGCCTTGAAACGACGACGGGTATCGATGTCCACGATGTATATGTGGGCATTGCAGGGATGCATGTCTCCTCGGTCAATTACAAGGGCCTTATTACGCTCCCGACGGGCGAGGTTCGCAGTCAGGATATCGAAACGGTCAAGGACCAGGCTAGCACCATTCCGGAATCTGCCGGTCAGATTATTCATGTGTTCCCGGGCGAATACACGCTTGACGATCAAGCGGGCATCAGAAACCCCAAGGGACTCAATGGCCGTCGCCTTGGCGTAGAAGTCCAGGTGGTCACCTCGCGCCCGAGCGCTATCCAGAACTTGGACAAGTGCGTTCGTAGTGCAGGCCTCCACACAGTCGAATTTGTCTGGGAACCGTTCGCGGCTGCGCACGCCGTGCTCACTCCGGATGAAAAGGAACTGGGCGTGGCTCTGGTCGACATTGGTGCGGGAACTGCCGACGTGGCTGTTTTCATGGGCGAATCGCTGCGCTATACGGCATCGCTCGACATTGCTGGCAACAGCATTACAAGCGATATCAGCAAGTGCCTCAAGGTGCCTATTTCGCTCTCGAAGGCCGAAGAAATCAAGAAGAAATACGGCACATGCAAGATTAGCAACCTTATCGAAGACGAAACCTTCCCGGTGCCCGGTGTCGGTGATCGCGGCGACGTGCTTTGCTCTCGCAAACTCTTGGCCCGCGTGATTACGGCCCGCGTCGAAGAAATTTTCAAACTCCTGAAGAAGGACATGGACAAGCACGGCATTACTGGCGTCATCAATGGCGGCATCGTCATTACTGGCGGTTGCTGCGCCCTTGACGGTATCGACGAGATTGCCGAAAACGTGTTCAGCAAGCCGGTGCGTATCGGTTACCCGAAGGGAACGACTGGCATTCAGGAAGCATTCCGCAAGCCGTCCTATGCAACAGGTATTGGCCTTCTGCACTATGCTGCTCGCCAGCGCATGGAAAACAAGAAGCATGAAACCGGAGCTCAGATTACGGTTTCTGTCAAGAAGGGCATACAGTGGTTCAAGGACCTTGTCCGCACGTACTTTTAACTAAAACAAACACTCAACAAATCACAGGGAGATAAACCATGAGTGAATTCATCAACGGGGCGACCCACATCGAAATGGACGAATCCATCCTCAACAACGCCAAGGTGAAGGTGTTCGGCGTCGGCGGTGCCGGCGGCAACACTGTGAACCGCATGGTCGGTATGAACATCGAAGGTGTAGAATACTACGCCGTGAATACCGATGCGAAGGCTCTTGAACTGAGCCTTGCCGACCATAAGATTGCCATTGGCATGAAGACGACCAAGACGCTTGGCGCAGGTGCAAAGCCTGACGTAGGCAAGAAGGCCGCCGAAGAAAATATCGAAGAGCTTAAGGAATCCATGAAGGGTGCCGACATGATCTTCATTACTGCCGGCATGGGTGGCGGAACCGGTACGGGTGCAGCTCCGGTTGTCGGTGCGATTGCCCGCGAAATGGGTATCCTCACCGTGGCCGTGGTGACCAAGCCGTTCAAGTACGAAGGTCCCGTACGTTCCAGGAATGCCGGGAAGGGCATCAAGGAACTGCGCGATAACGTTGACACCATGATTGTGGTGGATAACGAAAAGCTTCTGAACGTTGTCCAGTCTACCGACAAGACCCTTACCCTTGATGGTGCCTTCAGGCTGACCGATGAAATCCTCGGCAACGCCGTGCGCAGCATCTGCGACATCATGTTCCGTCATGGTCTTATCCACGTTGACTTTGCCGATATCCGTACGGTCATGTCGAATGGCGGTTCCGCTCTCATGGGCACGGGCATTGCAGAAGGTGACAATCGCGGCATCAGGGCCGTCGACCTGGCACTTTCTTCTCCGCTCCTGGAAGACGTGAACGTGGAAGGCGCTACTGGCGTGCTCGTGAACGTTTCTCATGGCGAAAACTTCTCCATGATCGAATACAGCGAAGCCATGGACCACATCTATGAGGCCGTGGGTGACATGGGTGACCCGAACATCATCATCGGCGATATCCTGCTTCCGGAACTTGGTGACAAGGTTTGCATCACCGTCATCGCGACGGGTTGCGGCAATACTGGCGCCCAGCAGTCGGCTCCTGTTCAGGTTGCTCCGGCACAGCCCTATGTCGCTCCGACATCCACTCCGCGTGCAAGCGACCTGGTGAACACCATTGGCGGCCCCACTGCTGGTTACCAGCAGCCGGCTCCGCAGGCAGCCCCGGCAGCTCCGCAGCCTGTTGCTGCGACCCCGCGCCCGACCGCACTCAACTTTGTGGCCCTCGCACAGACTATTCCCATGCCTGCCGTGAATAACGCTCAGTCCGTGTTTACGCAGCATGGTGCCGTGCAGCAGCCTGCTGCTAGCGGATTCGCCGCTCCTGGTTTCTCCGCAACCGCTCCGGCCGAAGAAACCATCCTCGGAACTCCGAATGCTTCTCTTCCCGAAACTCAGGAATTCTCCGCCGCTGCCGACGTGGATATCATGAATACGGTTTCCGAGAAGCCTGCTTTTGCCATGCGCGAAGAACCGACGCTGGAAACTCCGACGTACATCCGTAACACGATGGCCGAAAAGAGCGTTCCTGCCGCAGTTACCGCACCTCACGAAGCCTGCGCTCTCAGGAGCAGCGGCGTCGACTACGATGTGCCGGCCTTCCTCCGCGGAAGCGACGTATTTTAATGGACATCGCCTTGCTGTAAAAGAGTAACACACACAACACACACAGAGTGCGCCTCTCTAGCGCACTCACCACAACACAAGGGAGTCGCCCGGGTCTCCCTGCTCGGGCGACTCTTCTTTTGAATTTTTGCGCGCCTGGCTTAATGCCAGGCGTTCGCTTTTGGCGGGATTTTATTAAATTACCTGTAGATGAGTTTTGTTCGTTGCGTAATGCCGGTTTTCTGCCTTGCCTGCGCCATTGTGGCCCAAGCGTCTCTGGAGTTTCCGGAGTCGGGCAAGAACGGTTATTTCCAGATTGGCACTGATCTGGATATCGGGTTCAATGGCGGCCCTACTGACCCCTATTTTGCGACAGATACCGCTGACTGGTTCGGGCCGAACTGGCGTGGCTTGCAAATCCCGCTCGAAAATGCCCGCAGTTACGAAGAGCGCGTGAACCCGTTCTTTACGCTCAGTTTCCGGTCTGGCTACAAGAATTTCCACGTCTTGTTGGACTTGCCTCTTCGGCGCGATCTCGAGGCCTGGTATCAGGATAACCTGCACAAGAATTTTACGTACGACCCGAGCGAACTCGATATTAACGTTCCGAACAACGGCTATGCCACGTGGGTTAACCCGATGGGCTTTGTTAAGTTCGGGCGTTTTGCAGTTGACGAACTGAAAGTTTCCAAGAACGATATCCTTGTGGGTGGGGCCCCGTATCACGATGGCTTGCACTGGAAATTTTCTCCGAGCATTTTCCGCTACGATTTCTTGTTTAGTTCGCTCAACGCATGGCTTTATGGCGATGTGCGCGGCGAAAATGGTTGCCCGCCTGTGGGGACCGAAGCCTATGCGCAGAAATGTACCGACCCTGGTAACCAGGTGCCGAATCAGCGCAATCGCGTGTATGACGACAACATCAAGACGTTTATGTTCCACCGTTTCGGCATAGAGACGTCCAAGCTTTGGATTTACGTGGCCGAGCAGAGCATGATTGGCGGCAAGGCTCCCGAGTTCCGCTCGATGAGCCCGTTTATTTACTGGCACGACAACTACGCGACCGGATACACCTCGGCTGCAACTTCAGTGGAACTGGGGTACAAGACGAGCAACGGGGCAAAGTTCTATGGCCAGGTGAACATGGAAGACATCAATAGCCCGGTGGGCGAGGACGATGACAAGGGCACGAGCCGCTCCGTCATCAACTACCTCGTGGGCTACTATCACGAACTTTCGACCGCGCTCTACGGCAAGTTCAGCTGGCGCCTCGACGTGGTGCGCACCGACCCGGTGGCTGGCAATAGCAGGCTCCCGCTCCTCAAGTACACGAGCCGCCGCAACTACCGCAGCAACTACCGCGAACAGGACGACATCGATTACGCCGATGCCTACTTTGTGGATTACCCGATTGGCTACCGCCGTGGTGCCGACGCTCTTGACGTCTGGTTTGATTTTGGCTGGACTTACGGAATCCATTCGCTTTCGGTGACGCTTGCGTGGCTCCGCCAGGGGGACAAGGAAATGTTCACCGACTACAATGTGGCACTTGCCGGTGGCGAGAATTCTCCGTCGGGAATTGAAGAGGCCCAGTACTTGATTGACGGACTATACCGTATGAAGGTGAATGGATGGTTCAGTTTCTACCTGGGCGGGGGGCTTCGCAAGTACGAAAACCTCTCTCATGAAAAAGGAAATGATGGTGTAGATGGATGGCTTCGTTCCGGCGTGAAGTTTGAATTCAATCCTGTCAATATGAAGTTCTAGTTTCCTATATTATTCTTGTAAACCAAGGAGTTTAGTATGGCAGAAATCGGTACCCCTCTAAGTTCTAGCGCCACCAAGGTGCTGTTTTGCGGAGCTGGCGAACTCGGCAAGGAAGTCATCATCGAGATGATGCGTCTCGGCGTTGAAGTCATCGCCGTGGACCGTTATGCCAACGCCCCGGGCATGCAGGTGGCTCACCGCAGCCACGTCATCAACATGCTTGACGGTGCCGAACTCCGCCGTGTGATTGAACTGGAGAAGCCCGACTACATCGTTCCCGAAGTCGAGGCGATTGCGACCGATACGCTTGTCGAGATGGAAAAGGAAGGCTTTACCGTCATCCCGACTGCGAAGGCCACCAAGCTCACCATGAACCGCGAAGGTATCCGCCGCCTGGCCGCCGAGGAACTCGGCATCAAGACGAGCCCGTACCGCTTCGCCGACAATTTTGAAGATTTCAAGGCCGCTGTCGCAGAAATCGGCATCCCGTGCGTGGTGAAGCCGGTGATGAGCTCCTCGGGCCACGGCCAGAGCGTCATCAAGACCGAGGCCGACATCCAGAACTCCTGGGACATCTCCCAGCACGAAGGCCGCACGGGCCATGCCAGCCGCGTGATTGTGGAAGGCTTTGTGCCGTTCGATTACGAAATTACATTGCTCACAGTGCGCCATGTGGCGGGCACGAGCTTCTTGGAACCCATCGGCCACCATCAGGTGGGCGGCGACTATCAGGAATCCTGGCAGCCGCAGCCGATGAAGCCGGAACTCCTGGAACAGGCAAAGGTCATTGCAAAGAAGGTGACCGACGCTCTCGGCGGTCGCGGTATCTTCGGAGTGGAACTCTTCGTATGCAAGGATGAAGTCCTGTTCAGCGAAGTCTCTCCGCGTCCGCACGATACCGGCATGGTGACGCTTATTAGCCAGGACCTTTCTGAATTTGCGTTGCATGCTCGCGCTATTCTCGGTCTGCCTATCCCGAACATCGCTTTCCACGGCCCGAGCGCCTCGAAGGCCATCGTGGTGGACGGCACCTCTGATCACGTGAAGTTCGGCGGCCTGGAAGATGTCCTCGCTGAACCGGATACGGCTCTCCGCTTGTTCGGCAAGCCTGAGCTCAAGGGCCACCGTCGCCTCGGCGTGCTGCTTGCTCGCCGCAACTCTGTGGAAGAAGCCAAGGCGCAGGTCATGGCCATGCGCGAAAAGGTCAAGGTGGAACTGTAATTTTTTGAACAATCGCCTTGGAGGGAATCCGTAGGATGACCGATAGGGGCCATTTGGGAAAGAATGTTGATGAAAAAACTATTTGGATTATTTTTGCCTGCGCTACTTGTGGGCTGCTACTCTCCCGAGCCGTTCGAGGCTGAGACTGTTGATTCCGCTTCGAGTCAGGCGTCTGGCATCGGGACGATGTTCCCCGTGAATACGATGCAGCAGATTTGCAATCCGTCTGTCTCGCAAGATACGGTGAATTTCCCAGCATCGATGCTCTGGCTCAACTTCGGTAGCGACCTTATCGTGACTCCTCCTGATTCGGAATATACGGTTTCGAAGTATGTTGTTGAACAGCACGACCGCCTTACCATCTCGGATACGTCGGGCAAGGTACTCTGGTACATGATGCGCGATACGGCAGAAGGCGAATGCCAGTTCCAGGACCCGGAATGGAGCACGCACCCTGATTTTGCTGTTGCACTCCGCGCCTACGACAAGGAAAAGAAGAACCTGTGTCTGCCCGGAAATCTTGACTACGGGATGTTTGCTTTGCGCATCTCTGACAAGAAAAAGTTCTGGTTCTTCGATAAGAACATTCGCGAAGACGCCTCTCCGCACCTGTGGGTAAAGCCGGGTGCAAAGGTCGCGGAAGATGCCGACGATTCTACCGTGGAAGGATTCTTCGGTACAGATGAAGTGCGCCTTGTATATGTGGACGATGACGAAAATATCGTGTTTGCAGACTTTGCAAACGGAGGCCTGAAGAAGGCGAAAAAACTCAAGAAGCCTGCTGGTACGGGCACGTCGCTAGTCGATGCTCCCATGATTTCGCCGGATGGCAAGTTCATCGTGTACAATATCAATGAAAACTCCAAGGTGTGGGAGGCCTATATCCAGGAACTTTCTCCGACATCTACGCCTGTGAAAATTGAAAGGCTGCAGGGAATGATTTCTGCTCCGGCTCAGCCGCACTGGTTCGAGTACAATGGCCGCTTGTTTATTATCTGGGCAGAGTTCCCGCAGGGTCAACCGATGCTCAGCAGGAATGACCTCCGCGAAGAGTCCGTACAGGACGGCTCCGCGGGCCGCACCGCGATGCGTGAAATTAAGTTGTCTGCCGGGGCTCCGAACGACCTTGCTGTGGAGTGGGTGGGCGATGTTCGCCAGGTTGCTCCCGTTCCCATGATTGGCGGACGTTCTCCCGATGCCAAGTTCCTGGCCACCGGTACTAACTATGGCTTCTTGCTGGAACTCCCGTGAGGCGCACCATGAAAAAGATTAGCATTTCCAAATACGGTGTGGTTGCAGCCTTCTCGGCAATTGCCGCTGCTTCTTTCCTTGTTTCTTATAACCTTCCTGTTGAACCTGCTACGCCTTGGGAATCCATTGGCGGCTGCGGTGCAGGCGGTTCCGGTGGCGGTTCCGGCGATGGCATCAAGTGGATTGGACAGGGCGTTTCAGGTGGTTACCTGGAGACGGAAGTCTTTACCAAGTATAATGTGGGCCAGAACTTCTCTGCATTGACGCTTACGCCGCATTTCTCTATCAAGCCGACATGGTCTACGAAACTCGGCGTGTCTATCCCGTTCGTTTCTCACCAGGGCGAAGTGCAGTACCGCAGTAACCAGCCCCCGACGGACAGAAGTACGGGCGGGCTTGGCGATATCAGTTTCGATTTCAGTAAGACCATCGGTAGTGGTGGCGCGGCATCGCTTTCTGCATCCCTCACAATCCCTACTGGCCAGTACGATATCAAGCGTGGAACGGATGCTTCTCAGGAAATCCTTCCGGCTAGTTTCCAGAAGGGCTCGGGCCTTTACTCGCTTACCCTCGGGTGGGATTACAGCCGTGATACCGACAAGGGAATCTGGCTTTATAGCTTGAGTTACACGCATCCGTTTGCGATGCATTTGATTTCGGGCGAGAACGATTTCAACGATTCCTACTGGGAAAAGATTGAGCATAAGAGTGACCGCTTTGAATACCGCTTTAAACCGTATGGTGAAAACGATTTGGGCGCCTTCACTCCGCCTTCCGTGAGTGCATCTGTCGCTTATGGCTACCGCGGCCGTCCGGGCATTGTGCAGAGCCTCGGCCTCAACTTCTCCGTACCGCTGGGAGTTGCTTGGATCAATTCCGAAAAGGCGGGCACGTACGACCCGCGCCCTGACCCCGATCACCAGGCATGGTCTGTTGCTATTGCCTATGGCATCGAGTTCTCGAATGCGGACTTCCCGGTGTTCCTTGCGCTCTCTGTGCCCATTCACGACAAGGCGAATGCGGCTGACCCCAGAGATGAATACGACGAGACTCCCATGAAGGAATGGAACGCTCCCGACTGGGGCGACATTCTGCAGCAGTGGACCATCGCCGTCGGTATCAAGGGAAGTTTCTTCTAGTTTGAGCAGAGTCGCGGCAATGCCGCAGTTGAAATTTGAGAAGGAGAAAAAAATGAAAAAATTTGCATATAAGAACACGCAGTCTGTTTGGAAACATTTTGCCCTGATGGGTACGGTCGCGCTTTTTGCGGCCTGCGGGGACGATGCCTCTTCCGTAAAGCCGGTGGACGACGATCCCGGTTCGGAAATTTCGTCTTCGTCCGAAGAACCGAGCAGTTCTTCCAAGGACGTTGCCCCGAGTTCTTCAAGTTTGCTCAAGGACGAATCCAGTAGTTCCGGCAAATCGTCTTCTTCTGAACAGTCAAGCAGTTCTTCCAAGGGCGATACCCTGAGCAGCGCAGAATCCAGCAGCAGTAGCGTGCCGCCCTTGCTCCTCAGTTCTGCCGTACCCAGCAGTTCCGAATCCTTGGCGGAGTTCCCCCTGGACTCGTTTACGAGGGACAGTTTCAAGAATCCGAACATTGAATACCAGACAATGACGGACGAACGCGACGGCCATGTTTATAGGATTGTGACCATCGGTACGGGTGACAGCGCGATGACTTGGATGGCGGAGAACCTGAACTTCTCGGAAAATACAACGGACAGTGCGCTGGCTGTTAACCTGAAAGCCCAGACGTCGTGCCCGTTCGGGAAGGCGGAAAGTTGCGATATTTTGGGCCGACTCTATACCTGGACAGCGGCGATGAACATCAGCGAAGGCTACAAGGATTCTATTCCGAGTGCTCATAATATTGTGCCTATCAGGAACCATCAGGGAGTCTGCCCTGCTGGCTGGCATGTGCCGGTGATGGACGAGTACCTTTCTCTGTTTCACAGGATAGAGGAAAAGCTTGGCAAAAGCAAGCAGGGGGTCGCATTGAAGTCGAAGGTGGGCTGGAATGATTCCCTAAGTGCAGACAACGATATATTCGGTTTTTCGTTTGTTCCTGGGGAATCTACGGTATTCGGGTTCATGGGCTATGCCTGGCTAGCCGATGTAGATTATGGCAGAAACAAATTGACAACGAGGATTGCTTTTGAAACCAATAAGAACTACACCTTCTTTAACGGAGGAAATGCTGATTGGAATGCCTATGTCCGCTGCGTGAAAGATAAGGACGTGGTTACCGGAAAGTTCAAGGATTCGCGTGACGGAAAATATTACAAGTACGCCTATATCGGAAATACAAGGTGGATGGCGGAGAACCTGAATTACGGAAACGACAGCCTGGGTAAGTGCTCCTGGGATGACGATGAAAACTGCTCGGAGAATGGCCGGTACTATACTTATGAAGAATCTCGGACTGTTTGCCCCGACGGCTGGAGATTGCCTACCGAGAACGATTTTTCTGAACTTATAGAGAACGTTGGGGGGTCGGCAAATGCCGCCGTTTACCTGCGCTCGACGGAGTGGGGCGGAGATTTGCCGGGCATAAATGCTTACGGTTTTTCTGCAAAGCCGACCGGTTTATTCCGTTGGGGGAAAACTACAGATAGTTATGGTCGCCCAGAACCTCAGTTGGGCTTCAGTTCCGGGTCGTTCCACATGTGGCTAAGTTCCATGAATAGCTTGCTTATGGTGACGATATTGGATTGGTCGAATTCTTCTTATAGCGTAATGGGTGCGTTAACCTACAACATAGATGGCGTGAATGAATCGCCTCTTGTCCCTGTCCGTTGCGTTCAGTAACTATGCTAAGCCCGCGGGTGAGTCTTCTTGAAGGCGTCTCGCAAGCGTTCTGCATTTACATGTGTGTAAACTTGAGTGGTGGAGATGCTCGAATGCCCGAGCATCTCTTTTACGCTCATAATCTCGGCGCCGTTTTCGAGCAGGTGCGTGGCGAAGCTGTGGCGCAGTACGTGCGGGCTCGCCTTGCCTTCCCAGCCGATTTCGCGTAACAGGTCGTGGATGTCGTTGCGTAGGGTGCGCACGCTGTAGGGCTTGCCGTCTTCGCTTAAGAATACGCTACTTGTCGATGTAACGACGTGCCCTGCTTCTGCAAGTTTTGCTTTGAATAAATTAATCCATCCTGTGAGGGTGTCGGTAATGGGCACGATGCGCTCCTTGTTGCCCTTGCCGAGCACGCGCACGAGTTTCGCGTTTGTGTCGATGCGGTCCCAGGTGAGACTCTGGCATTCCGAGATGCGCAGCCCCGAACCGTAGATGAGTTCTAACAACAAACGGGCACGGACCTGCGGAAGCTTGGCGTCGGCAGGCAGGTCGGGGAATTTTTCTTCGGCGAGGTCTTTTTGTGAAAGAACGTTCACTAGTCTCTTAGGGCGCTTGGGCATCGGGATTGCTTCGGCAGGGTTTTTCTGCATTGCCAGGGAACGGACTAGATACTTGCCGAAGCTCTTCATGGCGGCCAGGTGCTCGCAGATGCTGGTCGGCGCAAGCCCCTGCTTCATTTTTAGCTCCCATACGAATGTCTTGAGCTGCATCTCGGAAAAGGAACTCAAGGGGGCGTCTTCGCCCACGATGGCGGAAAATTTCTCGAAAGACTTGCGGTACGTGTCGACAGTCCGCTCGGAATAGCGCCTTTGGCCTGAAAGGTATGCCATGAAATTTTGTATATAGTCTTTAAGGAGCATTTCTTTGATAAAAAATAATCTATCTTGGTCGTGTAAAATGAAGGTCCTGGAAAAAATAGTTCTGTTGCTTCCGTGCTGTTCGCTTGCGGCGACTCTAGTCAGCGGTTCCAACGAGACCATGAACATGGAACCCGGAGCGCGGTCTGCGGCTCTCGGTTCTGCGACGATGGCCGTAGATGGCGATTATCTGGGGCTAGTGTCTAATCCGTACCAGTTGGCAAATGTGCGCTACCTGTGGGCGAGTTTCTCGCATACGGCGTATTACGAAGATACTCAGTACGATTTTGCTTCCGTGGTTATTCCGCTGGGCTTGGACCAGGGGCTCGGGATTTCTTTTGCCCGTTTCGGTGCTGATGACATTCCTTATATCCGCGAGGGAGATGCACTGCCCGAAGGGAGCGATTACGAGACACTTTCCATTGCTGACTGGATGCTTTCGGCTACCTGGGGTAAAAGGCTGTTTGACCGGTTCGAACTGGGCGTCGGATTCCACTTGCTCTACCGTGATATGGATCAGTCCGGTTTTGGTTTCCGCGGCGACGCAGGCCTGCGCTACCGCATCATGGATGACTTTTATGTATCGGGCCTCCTGAAGGGCTGGACGTCTTCGGCGACGGTCTGGGGTTCGGGCGAATTCGAGTATGCTGCACCGGACCTTTACCTTGCGGCAAGCTATGGCCTGGACGTGCGTTACCTGTACGGAAAGTTCGGGTTCTACTGGCAGAGCGCCGGAGTGTTCAGGCACGAGCCGCGCGACCTGGGGTACGAGACCGATGAATCTCGTGGAAAACCCCTCTGGAAAAGCCCGTTAGACTGGCTTTCGGGCGGCCACGCCGGTATCGAGTTCAATTTCGATTTCGGGCTTAGCCTGCGTGCGGGCCTTTCGAGTTTTACCACCTTCGAGAGCTTTACCGCGGGTGCGGGTCTTGTCATCGCGAAGTTTTTGCGGGTCGACTATGCATTTGAATCGCACCCGGTTTTATCCCCCGTGCACCGCGTGAGCGTGAGCATCAGCCCGTACTTGTTTGGCCATGCGCCCAAGCCCGACCCTGTACGGCCCACTGCGGCCCCGACCTCCCTCCTCGGTGCGGAGAGCGAAAATCCCGAAGAATCCAAGCCGGCACTCGAGGCGGAACAGGCCCCGCAGGAGAACGCTCCGGCCACTCCGGTCGTGGAGGAATCTTCTTCCGAAGTCCTGGAATCTTCCGACGAGGTTCTTGAAACCCGCCCCTCCGGCGGTATACAGTGGGAGGAGTAGTCGATGAAGCACGATTTTAGCGTTTTTTGCCCGTTTCTTTTCTCTTTTCCCATTTTTTAGTTTATATTTCTGCATATGACGCAATTGAAGAACTATCGCGAAGTTGGCATTTTTGACTTGTTGTCCGCCCCCCTTAATCCGATTGGGGCTTTTGACGCTGAGCAGTTCAAGAAGGACGTTCGCAAGTTAATCGATGACAATCCCGACGATAAGTTTGTCGCCGTCGACCTGATGGGGCTGGATTTTGTCTATAGCGACGCTTACAATGCGTTCGTCCAGTTCCAGAGTGAACTTTCCAGCAAGGGAGGCATGCTTGCTCTCCTCAGCAACAGCCCGACCATCGCCGACGGCCTGAGGAAGGCCGGTCTCGACCGCTCGCTCAAGGTGTTCTCGTTCGAAGCGGAGATGATGTCGTTCTCCTTGCATTCCCATGGCCCGGCAGACGCCGCCCCCGCACAGGAGGCTGCACCGGCAGCACCGGTGGAACCGGCTCCTGCTCCGGTCGCATCGCAGAATGGGCATTCTTTGGCGGAAGGCGAAGTGAGGGCCGAACGCCGCACCGGGCACAACCGTCGCTTTACCAAGAGCTTCAACGCTGTTGTGAAGGACGAAAAGAAACTTGCCGCGAAGGGCATGAACATGCCTTTCGAAGAGGAATCTTCTTCGGGCAAGACGGTGGTCTTCATTATCCTCATCCTTCTGGTGCTCGGTGGCGTTGTCGCCTATTTCCTGATGTGATTTGACGGATGTCTGAAGGCTTTTCGGAACATCGCTGTAAAAAGAAATACAAGTCTAAACGGCAAAACTATCCGGTTGTCCGGATTTTGCTCGTGTGTATTTCCTTTTTCCTGTTCATAAAGTTGGGCTTTGCCGAAAAGCTCGTGAACCTGCTGCCGCTTCCGGGTAACGAAGAGGTGGTGGTGGATGATTGGAAAACGAAGTGCGAATCGATGCGCGGAACGGCCTTTGAACTGAATGGCGGGCTTGGCCAGTGTTCCTGGGTGGTATCGGATTCGGTGTTTTTCCTCCCGAATGATTTTTTGCGCTATGTCGCTTCGAATGTGAAGACATCACGCGCCAAGTTGCACTGGATTGCTCCGCAGGATGATTTTTCGAGCCCTGTCCTTGTCCAGTGTGAAGATTCCTTAGTTTATACGTACTTGCGCATGATGAACCAGGATTCGCTTTATTATTGGGTGAGTCTCGACAATGGTTGCCGTTTTCCGGGAATATGCCCGAGGCAGCCCTTGGACTGGTCCGCCGTTGCCATTACGGGAGATTTCGACTTCGAGGGTAAGGAATCGATGCTTACGATGGATGCCATGCTAGGGATCGGCGAGGCCCCCATCCATCCGATTCTTCCGGGATATGTGCTCGCTTCGGGCAAGGATTCCTTGGGAAATTTTGTAGAACTCGACCACGGGAACAACATCACGTCGCGCATGTCGGGCATGTATCCGGTGAACCGTGCCGATACGACCTCGTTTATCGTGGGGGAATACCTCGACATGAATTCTATTGTCGGCCGCCTTGCCCCGCGGGATAGCGCGAAGTTTTTCCTTACGGTGCGGCAGAACGGTTTCTTTGTGCGCTGGGCGGATCTCTATGCGCAAACGCATCCGCTCGACAGTGCCGAAATTGCTACATTCGTAAAGCAGATAAAACTATAGCGTTTCGGGGCTCTTTTGCGAATGACTTCTAGAAAATCCATTGCCGTTCTTTTTGCAACACTTTTTGCTGCGTGCTTCTGCGTTTTGGCTTGCACGCAAGATGACGATGGCGCCATTCCGCTTTCTTCTGGAGACGACTCCTATTCTGGCGTAGGCTTTTTCCGCAAGGCCGTTCTCGATTCCGGAGCGCGAATCCATCTGGTGTCCGATACGCTCTTTTTGCAGATGGGCAACCTCTGGACGTTTTCTAATTGTGCCCTCAAGCGGATTGAAATCGATAAGGAAAAAGATGGCGAATCGCTTACCCTTTTGCCTAAAATAATTCTTGAAACTGATGGCGAGGATTGCCCTGCGCCTTATTACCATCCGGATACGGTTCTTGCGCTCACGTTCAGTGAAGATGAATTGCAGGGAATTTCGCAAATCCGCGTGATGAACGATGAAGATTCCCTGCTCGATACCATCATGCTCCGCCGTGGGCATTTTGAACTCGACTCGTTCGAGATATTTGTGGACTCCCTGTTCGATAGCGTGTCTGCGTTGCCGCTTCGGACAAAGAAATCCCCGTCAATATTGAAGGTGCTCGATAGCCTCACGCCCCGCACGTTCTACTGGCGTGCCATGAAATCGAATTGCGAATTGCAGGTCGATATATGCGATTCCGTTGTAAACGATACGATTCTTCCTTCGTCCTGGAACATTATGGATACGGCTCTTGTGCCCATACGCAAGGCTTGCGCCCTGGGTGATTCCGTGTACTGTGTGAGTTCGCGCTGGGTAAACGATACGAGTTCCCTGGGTAGTGTCCAGGAATATGCCGATACGGTATGGCACACCAGCCTCTACTACGTAGAAGAAATCCCCGAATGCGCTTCGGTGAATTCGTTTTCCATGGGGGCGTTCTCCCTTGGCAAAAAGTTTGCAGTGGTACGGGAACTCATGGTGCCCGACGAATCGGAGACATTCTGTGGGCCTTCGGCAACAAAGGACCTTTTCATTTTTGATATAGGCCGTAACCGGATTTTCCCAGATTCACTTGATGCAGACCCGCTTGCCAAAATCTGGAAATCCAAGGCCCGTGCCATAAAATAATTCCGGCAGGTAATCATGACTATTGACGGTGTTGAATTTACGTTTGCGTCAGAAATTGCGACAGACGATTATCAGTGCATTCTCGATTGCAAGTTCTTCAAGGAATGGCTTGCTTTGGCAAAGTCCAAGTTTGTGGTCCAGAAAATCCATTTTACATCGGTGGATTTTTTGAAAAAAGTCCATAGCCCGCTGTTTATCAAGTTGACGGCCACGGCGACGTTGCCCGATGGCCGCCCAGTGCACGGGATTGTCGTTGTGCGCGGGCATGCCGTGGGGGTGCTTGTGGTGTTGCGCTGCGAAGGCGAAAAGTACTTGCTGCTCGTGCGCCAGCCCCGTTTCCCCATTACCGAGACGGCTTCGCTCGAAATGCCTGCGGGAATACTCGATTGGAGCGGGGACTATCGCAAGGTGGCCCTCTCGGAACTCGAAGAAGAAGCGCAGATTGTGGCCGACGATTCTGAACTGATTGACCTTACGGATTTTTGGTGGAAAGGCTCGACGCCCGGTTTTGCCGCCAGTTGCGGGCTCATAGACGAACGTATTCGTTTATATGCGATAGAACGCGACGTGACCCGCGAACAGCTCGATGCCATGAACGGCAAGAACCAGACCTACGTAGAAGAGAACGAGTGGATCCGCACGGAAGTGCTCCCGTACGAAGAAGCCGCCCACAAGTTCGTGGACGGCAAGAATCTGATAGCGATGTTCCTCTATGAACGTTGGCTAAAGGCTCAGGGAAGGTAAGGTTACCAGTTCCCCAAATTGTTGATGGTGAGCCCTACGAAAAAGACGAGTAGGTAACCGTACCAGAGTCCAGTGAGGACGTAGTTTGACGCACGCTTGTAGGCCTTCGGTTCGGCCTTGTTCTTTTCGCGTATGCGGATGATATTTTTGCGCAGGTAGAACACGGAGACGGCGATGCCGACAAGGGATGCGAGAATCAAAAGTACGTAAGCCATGCGGTAAATATAGGAATTAAGAGTTGAAAATGAAAAAATATAAGTGAATTGATTTACTTTTTATTTTTCCTCATTTCCATTTTGATTTTTGCCGTTTCCCATGCGTTTAGGCCTTTTAAGCCCTTGTTTTTCGAGAATCGCGGTTGCCTAGACCCTGAAAAATTTCTCTATTTGGTCTGTCTTGACGTTCGTGGACCCGATTTCGGCTTAAATGAGCAGATTTCGGGGCCGTATACGAACGCCGTTTATTATACGAGGTCTATTTGGTTAACCAGAAGTTGGATTCGCTTATCGCCGAGGCTTGTGAGGCTGCTGGCGTGACTTTGGTGGAACAGGACATGTTCCGTGCCGGAAAGCGCAAGACGCTCCGCCTATACATCGACAAGCCCGAAGGGGTTTCGATTGACGACTGCTCCAAAGTGAGCCGCCACCTTTCCGACGCTCTGGATCTCGATCCCGACATTATCGAGGGCGCTTACACGCTGGAGGTCTCTTCTCCCGGACTTGACCGGCCCCTCAAGTCGGATGCCGATTTTAAACGCAACATCGGGCGCTTTGTACGCGTGACTCGCAGTACCGGAAAGCCCGTCACCGGGAAACTCCTGGAAGTTGATGAAACGAATATTACGCTTGCCCTTAAGGGCAATGCCGGTAACGTGTCCGTACCGAGGTCCGAGGTACTGGTCGCGAAAGTGGATGTACAAATATAATAGGAAGGTCTAAAATGGCTAAAAAGAACGAACCCAAGGTTAATTTGGTTGAAGTGCTCAAGGAAGTGATGGAAGCCAAGAACATGGACGACGAAATCATCGAGGGTGCTCTCAAGCAGGCCCTGATTTCTGCAGCCCGCAAGTATTTGCACATCGACAAGAAGATCGAAGTGGACATCGACAAGGAAACGAACGATATCCATGTGTTCTTGCGCGTTGAAGTCGTGGACGACTATCCGGACTACGACCCGAACATGACCGCCGAAGAGGTTGAAGAAATGGACGAGGGCTACATGCTCGTGCCCGAAGCCCAGGAATACAACGAAGATGCTCAGCCGGGAGACTTCCTTGAAATGGAAGTGCCGACGACTTCCTTCGGACGCCAGGCCATCCAGACCGCCAAGCAGCTTTTGACGCAGCAGATTCGCGATGCAGAACGCCTCAAGATTATGAACACCTACCGTGGCCGTGTCGGCACGATGATTAGCGGTGAAGTGCTCCGCCTTGAAGGCCGCAACGTGATTGTTTCCTTGGGCAAGCAGACCGAAGCCATGATTCCGCCGCGTGAACAGATCGGCCACGAACGCCTCGTGCAGGGCCAGTCCGTGAAGGCCGTTATTGCCCGCGTGGAAGAATCCGCAAAGAACGGCGCCCAGGTTATCCTTTCCCGCGCCAGTGGCGAATTCCTCAAGGAACTCTTCCGCCAGGAAGTTCCGGAAATCTACGAAGGCTCCGTCGAAATCAAGGGCGTTGCCCGTGAACCGGGTTACCGCGCTAAGATTGCCGTTTACTCCCGTGACGAAAAGATCGACCCGGTCGGCGCATGTGTGGGTATGAAGGGTGCCCGCGTGCAGACGATTGTCCGCGAACTCGGCAACGAACGCATCGACATCGTGCACTGGAACGAAAACCTCGACGTGTTCATTACCCGTGCACTTTCTCCGGCGAATGTCGTGAAGCTCGCCGAAGTCCCGGGTACGCGCCGCGTGGTGGTCGTTATCAACGACGACAATCTTGCCCAGGCAATCGGTAAGAACGGCCAGAACGTGAAGCTCGCATCCCAGTTGGTGGAACGCGACCTCGACGTGTTTGGCGAAAAGGAATGGTCCGAGAAGGATGACGAAGCCAAGGCACAGGTCCTGGCTCCGCGCCCGCAGGAACTCCGCCGCACCGCCGCACAGAAGGCCGAAGCGCTTTTTGCCGATGCCGAAAAACAGGAAGAGAGCAACTAAGGTTTCTTTCTTCATCAAAAGGGTTTTATAAACAGGCTACTGAATGAGTATAGAAGAACAGATTAAACCAATCGATTGGGCTAAGGAACACGGTGTCAAGAGCGAACTCGTGATGAAGCTTTTGCGCGAAAACGGTGTCAAGGTTTTGACGCAGGTTTCGAAGGTGAACGCTTCTGAATTCGAGAAAATCGAAGCCACCGTTGCCGAAGAAAAGAAAAAGCAGGACGCACGAGCCAAGAACCTGAAGAAGTCCGCTTCTTCGGATGCTTCCGCCGAAAAGCCTGCCGAAAAGTCGAAGTCTACGACCTCGACTACGACGAAGAACGGCGTGAAGGTGAGCCTCAAGCGTTCTACCGTGAAGAAGGACACCCCGAAGGCCACAGCCGTGAAGGTTGCAAAGCCGGTTGCTGAGAAGCCCGCCGAGAAGGTAGAGGCTCCTGTGGCGCCTGCCGCTCCGGCTGCACCCGCCGCTCCCGCAGCCCCCGTCGAAGCGCCGAAGCCGCAGGCCCCGAAGGTCGAAAAGCCTGCTCCGGCCCCTGCCGAACCCAAGACTGTCGAGAAGCCCGCCGCTGCCCCCGAGCCTGTTGCAGCGCCGGCCGCTCCCGAAGTCAAGGCTCCGGCCCCGAAGGTTGAAGAGACTCCGGCTCCGAAGCCCGAAGTTCCCGCACCGTCGCCTGCTCCGCAGCCGACGATGATGACTGCAAATACAGAACTCAAGCAGCCGCCGATGAAGGCGCAGGTGTTCAAGCCTGATGCAGCAATCCTTGCACGTATCGCGAAGTCCCAGCAGCAGGCTGGCAACGCTCGCGGCAACAACCGCCGCCCCGGTGGACCGGGCGCCCGCGGCCAGGGCAATGCCCAGGGCTACACGGGTTCGTTTGGCCCGCGTACTGGTGGTGCAGGTGACAACCGCGGCAATGGTCAGCGTAGGCCTGGCCAGGGCGGGGGAGCAAGCAGCTCCCGCGGCGGATACACTGGCCGCAGTGGTGGATTCTCCAGCGGCTCCATGCAAGAGGCCTTCAATGCCAGCGCCGGAATGGCCGCAGGCAATAACGGAGGCAAGGGCGGTAACGCTCCGGGCAAGGGCCAGAATGGCCGTCACGGCAACGACAAGAACCGTCGCGGCAACGGCCGTGACCGCCAGGAACAGCAGAAGGAACAGCAGCAGGAAATGGTTCGCCAGAACGTTTCCCGCGTGATGGCTGACCTTTCCAAGAAGCCGGTCAAGAAGGTTTACCGCAAGGAACACAACGACAATTCTACGGGCGAAGAGAAGAAGATTCTCAAGACGTCCGACTTCATCACTGTGGGCGAACTCGCTGGCCTTATGGACCAGATGCCGGCCCGCGTGATTGCGAAGTGCATGGAAATGGGCATGATGGTGACCATCAACGCCCGTCTCGATTTTGAAACCATCCAGATTCTCGCTGACGAATTCGGTTACGAAGCGCAGTTGATGGAAGAATACGAAGAAGAGGCTCTCGGCGTCGAAGAAGAAAGCGCCGAAAACCTCCAGTCTCGCCATCCGGTCGTTACCGTCATGGGTCACGTTGACCACGGTAAGACCTCGCTCCTCGACTGGATCCGTAAGACTCACGTGGTCTCCGGCGAATCGGGCGGCATTACCCAGCACATCGGTGCATACGAAGTAACGACGGCACAGGGCAAGGTGACCTTCCTCGATACTCCGGGTCACGAAGCGTTCAGCGCCATGCGTGCCCGCGGTTCTCAGGTGACCGACGTTATCGTGCTCGTCGTGGCTGCCGACTCCATGGTGATGCCCCAGACGGTTGAATGTATTGAACTTGCCAAGCGCGAGAAGGTCCCGATGGTTGTGGCCATCACGAAGGTGGACCTCCCGACGGCGAACCCCGACAAGATCCGTGCCCAGCTCGCCGAACGCGGCGTGGAAGTGGAACAGTGGGGTGGTACCACGAGCTGTGTGGAAGTCTCTGCCCGTACAGGTCAGGGTATGGACCAGCTCCTGGAAACGCTCGCCCTCGAAGCCGAAGTTCAGGAACTTAAGGCAAACCCGGATGCACACGCCCGTGGCGCCGTGGTGGAATCCAAGCTCGACGTGGGCAAGGGCTCCATGGCTACGATCCTCGTGCAGAACGGTACGCTCCATGTGGGTGACCCGTTTGTCTGTGGTATTTACGCCGGTAAGGTGCGCGCCATGTTCAACGAACGCGGTGTGCAGATGAAGGCCGCTCCTCCGTCTACTCCGTGTCAGGTGCTCGGTTTCGATGGTACTCCGCAGGCCGGTGACGACCTTATCGTGGTCGATGACGAAAAGACCGCACGCGAAATTGCGAGCAAGCGCCGCATGGCCGCTCGTGAACGCGACCTGCGCTCCCGTAACGTCAAGACCTTGGAAGATACCTTCAACGATAGAAAGGAAGGCAAACTTTCGGAACTCAACCTCATCGTCAAGGCCGACGTGGGTGGTTCTGCCGAAGCTCTTGCCGCCTCTCTCGAAAAGCTTACCAACAAGGAAGTGCGCGTCAACATCATCCGCAAGGGTGTGGGTACCATTACGGAATCCGATATCCTCCTTGCAACGACCGCACAGGCAATCATCATTTCGTTCCACTTGATGCCCTCGCTTTCCATCCGCGAAATGGCGCAGAAGGAAGGCATCGAAATCCGCAACTACCGCGTGATTTACGACTGCATTGAAGACATCACGAATGCTGTGGAAGGCCTGTTGAAGCCGATTATGCGCGAAGAACTCTCCGGCGAAGCAGAAATCCGCCAGGTGTTCAAGATTCCGAAGATTGGCCTCATCGCCGGCTGTATGGTTACCGATGGCGAAGTCGACCGTACCTCTCACGTTCGCGTGTACCGCAATGGCGTGGAACTCGGTACTACCGTGGTCCAGTCCTTGAAGCGCATGAAGGACGACGTGAAGTCCGTTGTACGCGGCTTCGAATGTGGTATCGGCCTCAAGGGTTACGACGATATCAAGGAAGGCGATAGCCTCATATTCTTCAAGGAAGTCAAGGTGGCACGTACGTTGAAGGATGTTGCCCGCGAAGAAGCTGAAGAAAAGGCTAAGAAGGCCGCCGAGGAGTCTAATGAGTCGTAGGACAGACAGACTTGGCGAGCAGTTCCGCGAAGAGATCGGCAAGCTCCTGCAGAAGGGGCTTAAGGATCCTCGCGTGAGCAGCCTTGCTAGCATTACCCGTGTGACGATTACCGAAGACCTGAGCTATGCGAAGGTTCTCGTCTCAGTGATGGGTTCGGACAAGGAAAAACGCGATTCCCTGATTGGCCTCAACAATTCCGCAGGTTTTATCCGCGGAGTTTTGGGCAAGGCCCTCAAGATTCGCAAGATACCCGAACTGAACTTTGTGCTGGACGAAAATCTGGAACATGCCATGCATATCGAGAGCATTCTTGCCGAACTGAAGCAGAAAGGGGAACTCTAGTTGAAATCCCCCTGCTTTGTTTTGCTCGACAAGATTGCAGGAGAAACATCCTTCAAGGCCCTTTTCCCGTTGAAAAGGGTCTTTTGTACTAAACGCGTCGGGCATGCAGGCACGCTGGACTTGCGGGCTTCCGGACTTATCATTGCCGCAGTGGGGCGCGCTACGCGCCTGTTGCCGTATGTAGAGGCAAAGGACAAGTGCTACACTTTCCGGCTGCATTTGGGCTACGAGACCGACACGCTTGAATGGGACGGCGATGTCGTGGAGCAGGATGCCTGCTGTCATCCTGGAGCCGAAGGCGATAGGGTCCAATCCGTAAATCGTGCCGCCGTTGAAGCTATCCTCCCGCAGTTTACGGGAGATATCGACCAGGTTCCGCCCCGCTATTGTGCGGTGAAAATCGATGGCCGCCGTGCAAGCGATTTGGCTGAACGCGGAAGGGAATTCGAACTTAAGCCGCGCAAAATCCATATCGCATCGCTCAAGGTCGTGGGCGAGGGCGGCGTTACGGAAGGTGAATCGGGCAAGAGTTTTGCGACATTTGACTTTGAATGCACCTGCTCGAAGGGTACATATGTCCGTGCGCTTGGGCGCGATATTGCCCGTGCCCTCGGAACATGCGGCTGCGTATCCTTGATTCGCCGCCACCGCATTGGAAAAGTGAACGTGGAATCGGCTGTGAAGGGCACGGATTTGACTGTTGAACACAGCGTCCCCGTGAATGAGGTGCTCGATTTCCCTGTGGTGCGCTTGAACGATGCGCAGATGGAGAGCATTCGCCTGGGGAACTGGATTCCATGGCACGAAAATATAGAAGGGCTTGTGGAACAACCCGAAGGCGAAAGACTGTTGTTTGCTGCTCGCAACGATGGTGTCGTGCTTGCTTTGTGCAAGTATGATCCGGGCCGCATTTGCCCAAAGTTCTTTTTGGCCGGGGATGAATAAAGGTTTTTGACGGATGTGTGCAGATAAAGTAAAACGTGCCGTGACGATGGGCAATTTTGACGGGTGCCACCTGGGGCACCAGGCGCTTTTCCGCACGCTCAAGGCCGTCGCCGAGGTCAACGGCTGGACTCCGACTGTCATCACCTTCGAACCCCATTCCAACTACGTGCTGCGCGGCCCCGGCGACCCGCTGCTCCTCACCACCACCGAAGAAAAGCGCGAGTTCATCGAGAGCCTCGGGCTCGATTTTCTGGTGCTGCCGTTTACGCCCGAAGTCGCTAGACTCCCGTTCGATGAATTTGTCCGTAAGGAACTTATCGAGAAGCGCGGCGTGTGCTCCATGTTCTTCGGGCACGACCACTGCTTTGGCGCGGGTGGCAAGGGCAACTATGAGACGATTACTGCCGCGTTCCCGGAACTCAGCACGCAGATGCTTTCCATAGTGCTGCACAAGGGCGAACGCGTGAGTTCTTCCGCCGTGCGCAACGCGCTATTGAACGGCGACGTTTCCCGCGCACAGACATACCTCGGGCGCCCCTACCGCCTCTCCGGAACCGTAGTCGTGGGCAAGCGCCTCGGGCATACCATCGGGTTCCCGACCGCGAACCTGCAGGTGGAACAGTACAAGTTCCTGCCGAAATCCGGCGTGTACGTGGCGTCCGCGAGGCTTGCGGATGGCCGCATTTGCCGCGCCGTGGTGAATATCGGCGTGCAGCCCTCTGCGCCCGGGCCCCACCAGATGGCCATCGAAGCCTACCTTCTCGACTTTAGCGAGGATATCTACGGGCAGCACCTGGTGCTCGACCTGATGGCCTACCTGCGCCCCGAACAGAAATTTGCCAGCATGGAAGACCTTGTGCGCCAAATCGGCATGGACGCCGACACCGCCAAGAACTACAACGGCAACCACTGGGCGGAATAACGGGCTTCATCAAGAGGCTCAAAATGGTTCCGGAGAAAAATATGTTAGTGATGAAGCAAGGTTTGCTGAAGTTTGTTTGGTTTTTCTTTGCGGTATGGTCTGCTGTCATCATTTCAATAATTGCGTATACATCAGTAGTCTATTTTGCAAGCCCTTATGCTAGTAAGTTTATTGAAGCGTATGTCTTTTTCATATTGTTCATGATGCTATTGTACTTTTTATCATCAAAGTATATGTTGCTTCGCATAGCCAAGTCTGTTGAAAAAATAGATGAGGGCAAATATCGAGTGCATACCTTGTTGAGTCATTACGATTTTTGCAAAAAAGATGTCATCCCTTGCAGATATGGTCAAATAAAAATCGACATATATAGTGGGAAAATAAAATTGAAACCCGACGAATATATCGATACAACCCCGAAAGGGATTTTTTTGGAAGAGATGTTATCTCGTTAAGAGATTGATTCAAATTTTTTGTTTTGCTAAAAAGGTCGCCCCGGCGGCCTTTTTCTGTGATTAGTTTGTGCTGAAATCTTGCTAGACGAGGGTGTTGTCGAGCCCGAAGACTTCGCCGAGTTGCTTGTCGTCCATGTCGGCGAGCCAGGTTTCGCCTGCACTCACAGTCATGTTGGCGATGGACTTCTTGGTTTCCAGAAGTGCGTTGATTTTTTCTTCGAACGTTCCCTTGGTGATGAACCTGTGAACCTGCACGTTGCGCGTCTGCCCGATACGGAAGGCGCGGTCGGTGGCCTGCGCTTCGATGGCGGGGTTCCACCACAAATCGTAATGGATGACCTGCGATGCGGCGGTGAGGTTGAGGCCCGTACCGCCCGCCTTGAGCGAGAGGATGAGCACCTTGCAATCCGGGTTTTCTTGCAGGTCGCGCACCATGGCCTCGCGCTGTGTCTGCGAGCAGCCACCGTGGTAGAAATGCACCTTAAGGTTCAGTTCCTTTTCGATGGTCGATTTCAGCAGTTCGCCCATTTCGGCGAACTGCGTGAAGATGAGCGTCTTTTCGCCCTGTTCCTGGATGGAGGTGAGCAGGTCTAGGAGCATCTGCAACTTGCCGGAGGTAAGGGCCGGCGCTTTTTCTTCCGGTTGGTCGCTCGCCTCGGTGGCGTTTTGCGGTGCCGCTGCCGCCCCCTTCAGGAATGTCGCGGGATGGTTGCAAATCTGCTTGAGGGCGAGAATCATCTGCAAGATGATTCCCTTGCGCTTGAATAGCGCGTGCGCGTCGTTCGCCTTCTCGCTCAGCGCCTGCTCCATCTCGAGTTCCTGCATGAAGTGCTCAAGCGTCTTCTGGTACAGTGCGGCCTGCGGCTTGGTGAGTTCGGCGTATTCGTCCTGGATAATCTTGTCGGGCAAGTCGCTGATGATGCTCTTGTCGGTCTTGAGGCGGCGCAGCATGAAGGGTGCCGTAATCTTGCGGAACGTTTCTGCCACCTTCTCGTTGCCCATTTTCTGGATGGGCGTTTCGAACTTTTCGCGGAATTCGGCGGCGCTTGGGAAGAACCCGCGGTTCGCGAAGTCCATGATGGTCCAGAATTCCATGAGGCGGTTCTCGACGGGAGTGCCGCTCATGGCAATTTTCATCGGGGCGCGCATCCGGCGCAACAGTTTGCTCTGCTCGCTGTCTGCGTTCTTGATGTTCTGCGCCTCGTCGATGACGATTACCTGCCATTCGCGTTCGTTCAGTTCTTCGAAGTCCTTGCGGAAGGTGGCGTAGGTCGTGAGCAGCACATCGGCGTGGAACTTCTCGAGGTCTCGGCTCCCGCCGTGGTAGGCAAAGAACGTGAGGTCGGGCGCGAATTTCTTGATTTCGACCTGCCAGTTGCACAACAGGCCCGCGGGCATCACCACGAGTGCCTTCTTTTCGGCGAGCTTGCCTTCTTCGTGCATCTTGAGGAGGAATGCGATGACCTGAAGGGTCTTTCCGAGGCCCATGTCGTCAGCCAGGATGCAGCCAAAACCGATTTCAAGGTTCTTGTACATCCATGAGTAGCCGCGCACCTGGTAGGGGCGCATGGTCGCGTTCAGGTGTTCGGGGAGGGCGACTTCGGTTTCGCTGCGCCAGGAATCGAACTGCTGCTTGAATTCGCCCGCCATGTCGACCGGGATGCCGTCGCATTCCCCGGTGAAGCAAGCCTGCACGAGTTTCGCCTGCGTGATGACCGGTTCGTCGTCCGCGCTATCGTCGCCCGCATCGGAGTCTGCGCCGTCTTTACCAGCGTCGGAGTTCTCGCCGTCGTTGCTCTCGGCGCCTTCCGCATCCGTATTTGAGCCTTTCGCGCCCTCCGCGCGACCTTCAATCTTTTCCCGGATTGCCTTCAAATCCTCTTCCGATACGGTCACGTACTGCGACTTGTATTTCAGCAGGCCGTCTGCATTCTCGGCAAGTTCCAGGAATTCTTCCGCCGACACGTTCTCGTCGCCAATCGCCACTTCCCAGTCAAAATCGAGCAGGTCGTTTGCGGTAAACGCGCCGAAGCTCATGCTGCCCTGCAGGCGAATCTTGGGCTTGGGCTTGCCCACGTTCATCAGGTTCTTGGGAATTTCGGTCTTGATGCCGAAAATTTCGAGCTTCTTGAGACAATCCTGCAAAAACTGAAGCAGTACGGCTCCCTGCATCATGATGGGGGAGGCCGCACGGTTCTCGATGTAGGTGCCCATCGGCTTGAAGGAATCCGCGATGCCGTTCAGGATGTTCAGAATCGAGAGGAGGCGGGCATCGTTTTCTTCGAATAGCTTTGCCAGGGGAGCAAGTTTGTCTACATCGAAGACGAAAACTTCGAGCGCGACCTGTTCGCCTGTCTCATAGCACTTGAAAAGTAGTTGCGTGCGGAAATCGAGGCTCGAATAGACGGAGAACCACTTCTGGATTTTCCCGGGGATGGCGTGCGCGCTGTTGGCGAGTTTGCCCGAAACGCAGTTGAAAAAGAATGCGAGCAGGTTCCCGTGATTTGTCTTGAGGGGAGCCTTGTAGGTATGTGCAAACCGCAACAGTTGTGATATAAACAGCGAGAGTATGTGCTCTGCGGGTTCTGCAATTTCGACAAATTCATCTTCTTTTGCTGAGAAGGCAAAATGCGGCGGTGCGGCAGCTTCGAGGTCTGCGACAATCCCGAGAATGTCGGGGAGCATCTCTGCGGGGAGCCAGCGCATCTGCGCGACGTCCTTGCCAATCCAGAAAACCTGAGGGTAGATTGCTCCTGTTCGCACAAGGTTGTATGCAACATTCAAGAGCAGCAGCAGGTACCGTACGGAATAGCTGTGCCAAGAGAGGTTCCCCTTGTCGAGGCAGCATAGTGCGCCCATCACGCTCGAAACGCTGAGCCCGGTCTTGATGACGTTCCCGTTTTCGCCCGATTGCTCGAAATACCAGCGCCAGCCGTCCTTGTGGAACAGTCGCAGGTTTTCTTTTTCCATCAGGAAGGTCTTTGCGTTGTTCGCACGGAAGTGCTCGGCGAACACGTCGAAGCTCTCGTAGTTCAAGAAGAACTTGCGGCAGCCTTCCAGTTCGTCGGTATAGCTCTTGCGGAAGTTGCCCGCAGTGCAGAACGACGGAAAGTTCTGCAGCATGGCTGGCAGTATGCGCGAATAGTCCTTCCACTCGCCGTAGTTGAATACGGGCAGGCGTTGCGGCGGGGTGCGCGAAGCGTTCTGCGGTGAACCTGCAAAGAGGCTGGTGCTGGCGTCTTCGGCAAAGTCGAGGGTGTTGTCGACTTTCTCCTCAAAAATCTTGTTCGAACTCCCTGCGGTCCGCACGAGGTTTTTCTCGTAGGGAGCGTCGATGTCGGACTGCATGGCGGGGCGGTCCTGGTAGTGCGTAAGGTCGAGCCCGTGCAGCTTAAAGAGGAGCGTGGGGTCGGCGTTTGCCATTTCGGCAATCTTGAGAAATGTTGCGGCGATATACTTGCAGGGGACGGGGTCGCGGCAGTCGCAGCCCATCTTCACGTCTTCGCTGCTATCGAAGATGTTGATGCCGCTCTTTGCGAGCAAAAGCTCGATAGGCGGGTTCATGGCCCCGTTTTTGAGGGCGAGCATTTCGGAGGGCTGCTGCATCAGCAGGTTTACAAAGACTCCGATTTTTTCGTCGTGGAACTTCGGGAATACGATGTAGTTGTTGTGGAGACCGCCGTTTGGCCCCTTCACTACTGAAATGACGCGGTTGTCGATGATGTCGATGCTCGTGACCTGGCCGCGTTCCACGAAGCGCATACCTTGGAGGACGGTCTGTTCGTCACATGACCGGAAAAGGCCGTCTAGCCATTTATTGCACCACCAAGTGTTCCCGTACTTTCCAAAATTCATCGCGCCAAATATAGCAAATTTTGCTCATTTGTGCATGAATTTGTCCGAAGGTGGCCTGAAAAGGGGGATTTTTTATGTGAAAAGGCTCCGTTTGGCTTCTTAATTTATGCTTTTATTTTGTATGTAGCTAACGTTTTGATGTTTGCTTATCGTGCTGCTTTTGTAATACAATGTCGTTGTGTTAGTATAATGATGTAGTATTATCTGTTGTAATTTGTTTACGCGCAACTAAACTCAATTAATTGTAAATTATTTTATTTTGTATGTAATTTTGGAATAGATTGTTAATGCAATAGAACAAATCTCAAACACAATAAAGGAGACCCACATGGGATCACACGCTTACATTACAATCGTCAACAAAACAGGTTCGGCAATGAAATTGGTGCATTGCCATTCGTATCAAATGAATGAATGGAATTTCCCGAAAAAAGTGGGCGCGGGTGAAAGTGAGAGATTTGAAGTGGAATGGTGTGCAACGCTTTTTAAGCACCAGAAAGACGATGCCGGCGAGGCTTATTATGAACTAGAAAATCATTCCAGCAAAAGAATAGAATTTGCCATGTGGAACGGCAAGGAGTATAACTTTACCGTCAAGCAGATTGGGTTTAAAGATATTGATAGTAATGCGAAAAACGTCGATTGGGTGAATAAGGGAGAAATTGTTTTCGTATTCTATGAAAAGGGTGTTAATTTTAAGCAATGGATGAAGCAAATTGATGGCAATACGCCCATTAATAAACTTTGTATTCCTGGAACCCATGATACTTTAACTTATTCAGTGGGTGGGGTTCTTGAGAACACTGCTAAAACTCAGAAAGAGAATTTTGTGGAACAGCTGAATTGCGGGTGTAGGTACTTTGATTTAAGAGGCGATAAGAACTTGAGTGGGTGCCATGGAATCGTAAAATGTGATGACAATTGGAGAGATGTAATGGGTTGGGTAAAGGAGTTCTTTGCCGCGAACCCAGATGAAACTCTTGTAATGAGGATGAAATACGACGGCGGCGCCGATAATAGCGATTATAAAAAGAATATTGAGAAATTCTTTGATGATTATAGAAGCCTCTTCTGGAGGAATAATCTGTCTAGAGGATTCCCTATCTTGAATGATGTCCGAGGGAAAATAGTTGTCCTTGATAGCCTGGATGGCCACTATATTAGTGGTAGAGGGTACGGTTACATGTACAGCCAGGAGGGCAAATTTGATATTCAGGATGACTATAATGGGCCGGATGAAGATGAAAAATTTGACAAAATAAAGGACAATATAGAGTTGTCCTATAATCCGGAAAGGATGAAAATCAATCATGTCAGTGCGACCGGCAAGACCGGAGGTATTGTAGTAGGGTGGGACCCAAGAGACTATGCGAATTACGAAAATCCGCGTGTCATAGAGTATCTTGCTGGGAGAACCGAACGGCCTGTTACGGGCTTGCTCATCTTTGACTTTGTCAATTCCTTCATTACACCGACGGTTATAAAGTGGAATGACTTGAGGGATTTGGGATAGACTTGTTTCCCTTCGTCATAGAACAAGAAAGGCCGGTTCCTTTACGGGTTCCGGCTTTTTATGATGGCTCCGGCGAACGCCCCTATCACATAGATGAGGAAAAACCACAGGAGTGCAGTCTCTACGCTGTCGCCGTAGTGCTGGTAGGGCGTGTCGCGGGTCTTGAGCTGCATCTTGCGCTGGATGACGGCGTCGACAAAGATGTCGGTGTTCAGGTCGTAATGGCCGTACTGGTCGATGAACGCAGAAATACCGCTGTTCGCAAGCCTTGCGGTGGGCATGCCGTTCTCGATGGCGCGGTAGCGTACCAGGTTCAGGTGTTGGTAGGGAGCGGTGCTCCGGCCGAACCATCCGTCGTTCGTAATGTTCACCATCAGGCGCGAACCTGCGTTGATTGCCTCGCGCACCAGGTCACCGAAGATGGCGTCGTAGCAGATGAAGGGTGTCCATTTGAACGGTTCGTATACGGGAGTTTCCTTGCCAGGTACGAAATCGCCTTCGCCCAGGTCCACGTAGTTGAGGATGGGGAAGATGTCGTCGAAGGGAATGCGCTCGCTGAAAGGTACGAGATGCTTCTTTATATAGCGCTGGTAAGAATGGAAATTGTCGGGCGTGAACAGGAACGATGCGTTGTAGATGTCGTATTTGCGCGAACTTCCCGGTTCGTTGCGGCGGAAGTCGAGCGCCCCTGTGAGGATTCCGGCATTATGGTTTGTTGCGAGTTTGTGTAATTCTTTGATGGTCTCGGGTTGCCTGCGAATGTGGTCGGGAATGGCGGTTTCCGCGAGGATAATGAGGTCTGTGCCCTTCGCGACGCTGTCGTTTACCATGCCGAATGTTTTCGCGGTGATGGAATCGTAACGGGCCTTGCTCCATTTTTCTCCTTGCTCGATGCTCGGCTGGATCATGGCCATCTTGGGCGTGTCTGGTGCATCTGCTCCGTAGAACGGCTGGGCTTCGGGCTTGGAAAGTACAACGGATCCGTGTACGAGGAGGATTGCTAGAATCAGCAACGGCACGGCGAGCGGTGACTTTGCGAGGATGAACTTTGTGCGGTTGCCGACTGCGGGTAATTTCCACGGGCTTTCGAAGGCTTTCGCCACCGCCATGTTCGAGGCGACGATGAGCGCTGTGTAGCCGAAGATGCCGATGACGGAGAGTGCCTGCAACATTTCGAGGTTGTTGCCGAAGACGTACCCCAGGTGGCTCCACGGGAAGGCGAAATCGCCACGCGTGCGGGTCATCTCGAGGCCGGCGTAAAAGATGGGGTAGAGGACGAGCAGCGGGGTGCGCAACTTGCGTGGCGCATTCTTGGCGAGCGTGTAGATGAATGCGGCGAATACGCTGTAGGCGCTGAAGAATGCGATGAGGAGCATGACCCCGAGGCATATGAGCCCGGAGGGGGCCGTCTCCACGTGCATTACGTTATATATCCAGTAGTAGTTGATGGTGTTGTACACCATGCCCGACCAGAATGTCGCAAAGATGGCGGTGTTCCGGTTGAAACGGTTGAGAACGATGAACCATGGCACGAGCAATACGAGGGCGGCAGGCCCCAGCGGGAGTGGCGGGAAGGCAAAGCCGTACAGGCCCCATGCGAAGGTGCTGAGCAGGAGTGCCCTGCGGGAATCCGCCTCGCGAAAACGGAATACGTTCCAGCGGGCAAAAAGTACGAACCAGAAGATGAAGAGCGGAATGAAGAGCGTTGCTATCTGGTAGAGGCCTGCATGTCCGGCGCCTTTGGCATCGCCAAGCGTGTAGTCGAGTGCAAGGAAAAGGAACTGCGATATGCCGTAGGTGTAGATGCTACGGCGGAAGTTCTTGCGGTTCTCGCGTACAAAAAGGAATCCGAGTGCGACAGCGAGCGGCGCAAATTGGGCGTATTCCGTGTAAAGCCCCGGCTCGTTCGGCCTGAGTGCAAAACCGATTGCTTCGGCAACGACAAGTGCCGCAAGGTATATCCAGAAAATTTTCGGGAGAGCGCTAAGTTGCGATTTCAGTTTGTTAAACAGTTCGTTCATTGTAATAGTCATTTGCTTTTGTCACTCTGGAAGGAGTCCGTAGGACGACTGATAGAGTCTAATGCTTCTTCCTATACGCTACAGCCCGCTTTTATCCTGGGGGTTGAAAATCAGTACGAATTCTCCCTTGGGCGGGTGAGCCTTGAAATGAGTCGAAATCTCGGTCGGCGTACCGATGAGGTGTTCCTCGAACTTCTTGGTGAGTTCGCGCATTAGGGCAATCTTGATTTCACCGAAAACTTGCCCGATTTCTTCGACGAACTTGTCGATATTGTGCGGGCTTGCGTAAAAGATCTGCGTTGCTTCTTCGTCCTTCAGTTTTTCAAGCAGGTGAATGCGCTGGGCGCTCTTCTTGGGAGAAAAATACTGGAACGTGAAATGGTCGGTGGGCATGCCGCTTGAAACAAGCGCGGTAATCATCGCGCAGGGCCCGGGAATGGCGCGCACGTCTATCCCTTCGCGCACGCATTCGCGAACAAGGTTGAATGCGGGGTCGGCAACGCCCGGCGTTCCGGCATCGCTTACGAGCGCAATGTCGCCTTCGTTTTTCAGGAACTCTACGTACTTGGGAGTTACCTTCTCCTTGTTGAAGTCGTGGTAAGCTTCCATCGGGGTGCTAATCCCGTAGTTGTCGAATAGGATGCGCGTGTGTCGCGTATCTTCGGCAAGGACGAGATGGACTTCTTTCAATACCCGCACGGCGCGGTAGGTGATGTCTTCCATGTTCCCGATGGGGGTCGCGACTACATAGAGTGTGTGCATTTTAAAAATCCTGTGCAGAATTCAGGTCGGTGGTACGTCCGAGGCTTGTCTCGAAGCGGATGCGTTCCATGAGCTTGCGGTGCATTTCTTGCGAGGCGTCGTTCACGAGGTCGGCGCGCATCTTGCCGTACCAGAAGGCTTCGACATGTTCGCTTTCTTCGAATGTCGCCTTGAATGTGAGCGTCCCATTGCAGAATATGCGCATGTCCATGCTGTAGTGCCACGTTTCCTTTACGGGGAGAGCGGGCCAGAACGGGATTATTGTCGCCCCGATATTCCAGGCGCTCGGGCTTTCGTCCTGTTCGACGCTAGCGGCGATGCTTGCAACCCCGCGGCAGTTTTCCATGGGGTAGCTCACGGTGTCTACGGCTCGGGTATATGCCCTCTGGAGGTTTGCTTCTAGCTGGATGGTATCTCCGCCATAGGTTATTGTGATGGGCTCGAAGAACGGGACCGTCTTCGGAAATTCCTGCAGGTCGTATTTTGCGAGGTTCATAGAACAGCCCGCAATGAGCAACCCTGCTCCTAACAGCCCTGGCAAAGCAATGTACGCATGATGTCTCATTATTTTAAAGATAGTTATTTTACTATTTTCTTCGAGATGAGTTTGCCTGCCTACTTTATTTCCGATGCCCATCTGGGCGTAAACCCTCCCGGTGCCGTGCCGGAACGCGAAAAAATGCTGCTCGATTTCTTGGAGGGCATCCGCGGGAAGGCTTCGCATTTGGTAATTGTGGGCGATTTGTTTGAATTTTGGTACGAATACAACGATTACGTGAACCGCAACCATTTTGAACTCTTTTTTGCGTTGCGAGAACTGGTACGCTCTGGCTGCGAGGTTCACCTGCTTCGCGGGAACCATGATTTTGCCTATGGCGATTTTTTCCCGAAGTCGATAGGCGTGAATGTCCATAGGAATCTGGTCCTCGAAATTCAGGGCAAACGCGTCTATTTCCATCATGGCGATGGTGTTGCAAAATCGGACCGCGGTTACCGCCTTATGCGGCGCATTCTAGATATGCCGCTCAACCGTTGGCTTTTCAGACAAATTCACCCTGACCGCGGTATGGCTCTGGCCCGCTTTGTTGGCCGCAATAGCCGAAAGATCGGCGAATCGCGTGAAATCAATCTTGAAGAATACCTCGAGTGGGGCGCATCTATCCTCAAACGCAAGGAATGCGATATCTGTATCCACGGCCACCACCACATCGCAGGAATCTGGGATGTGAAGGGCGGTGTTGTCGCCTCTCCCGGGGAGTGGATATGGAAACCCGCCGTCCTCCGTATGGAAGACAGCGGGCTTTCCCTGAAGATGTTATAGAGCGAAACTTATTCGGAGACGCCGTTGGCGTGGGATTCCGACGCCTTGATCATCTTCTTACTCTTGTTTTCGCCCCACAGCGCACCGATGACATCGGTTTCCGAGAAGTTCTCCCACATCTGGTCAACCCAGCACCAATGGTGGATTGTGTCGCCACGGTCCACTACGATACCTTCCTTGTTAACCCAGTTCTTGGCAACGGAGAAGGTCATGGGGTCAGCCTTTTGTTCCGTGCCGTACTGGTCCTTCACAGGGACTGCTTCGATGGTCCACGACTTGCCGTCTGTCATCTTGTACATGGCAATGTTGAAGACCAGGACGATGAGCAGCGTAATTCCTGCGAAGATCCACATCTTCTTTGTGAGGAAGAATATGGCAATCAGCGCAATAATTATGGCCAGAATGCCGAAGTTGTAGTGAACACTGTAGAATGCTTTCAGAACGTCAATCATTTTTGAGCCTGTGTTTTACTTTTTTGCCTTGGCTGCCTTGACCTTGGCCTTCTGTTCGGCGACCAGGTTTGCAACGCTGAAGGAAACTACTTTGCCGTCAATCTTGCAAGACGTGCGGAAGCTCTTGGTCGGGAGCGCGATGCCGTGAGAGGAAAGCGTGCCCATGAAAGAAGCGTTGGCGTGGCTTGCGATAGTACGGACGTTGATGAAGCCCTTCTTGCTGAACGTGAGGGTGAAGACCTTCTTGTTGGCGTCGTATTCGGCGACCATCGTGTCGTTCTTGGCAGTTTCGACGGCAGTGCAGGTGCGCTTGTCGAAAATGATCGTGCCGCGGCTGTCGATGGAGAGCATCGGGATACCGACGGAGTTGCGGCATGCGAACGGCTGCCAGGCGCCCTTCTTTTTGGCAGGGGCCTTGCCAGTAAATACGAACTTGTTGCCTTCCTTAACCATGGTGTAGGGTCCGGGAGCGACCTGGAAACCGGTTGCGTTCATGGCACCCTTGAAGTAGAGCAGGTAGCCAGCGCCGTTAGGCATGAAGCGGAAGGAAGAGGTCTTGAGAGTCTTGGTCGGGGTGACAGCGATGCGCTTACCCTCGACGTCGACTTCGATGTCCGCGAACGGATTCTTGTCGAGCTTGAGCTCTTTTAAGGCCTCGTTGGAGAAGCGGATGAAACCGCGAATATCCATTTTGATGTTGATTTTGTCCATTGTTATTACACCTCGTCTTTTGTTATTAAACGCCCCCTGTTGGATAAATTAAAATATTTTATCCCTAAGTGTCAAGTACCGGTGTGAAAAAAATCAAATGCTTTTGCTTCGTTTTTATGTAATTTTTTGACAAAATTATCCTTGACTTTTAGGAATGTTATTTTAACCTTACCTCGCTGGAATCCTTGTGTTATAAGGGTTTAACGAAATTTACAAACCTTCGTTTGTCAAAATAGACAAAGTTCTACGTAGGTTTTTCTCGCCGCGTTCGACCATGCGAATTTGCCCGAAATCCTTGTGGAACTTGTGATTTCTGTCACTAAACATTTTTCTGTCAACGAGCAAAACCGTGCGGTTCCCAGCATTGGCAAGCTTTTCACGGGGCATGGCAACGTTAGCGCGGACTAAGAAACTGGGATAAAGAAGTCTATATTTAGCGCTCACGGCGTCGGCGATACTTGACACCGGGTCGATAAGTATCAAATTTTTTTCTTTTCCGGATTGTTCGGCGGCAAGGATTGCTCCTGTCCCGCGCCCCGCAAGGTAGGCGGGCAGGCCGTTCAGTTGGCTGGCGCATTCGAAAATCCCGCGGGCGTCCGGTTCGAAAGTTTCTTCAGAGGGGGTGCCCTTGTTGTTGCCGGAACCCCTGTAGTTAAAGGCTACGAGGGCGGTCCCTTCCAGTTCTTGGACTTCGGCGATGAACTGGGCGGCGTCTTCGTCGGCGTCGGGGTAGTAGAGGAGCGTGGCGTCGCTAGACTTGCCTGTGGTCCAGCCTTCGAGAACGGTGCCGTCTTCCATGGTGCAGGAGATGGATTTGGCCTTGTCGGCGATTGCCTCGCGAGCCTCCTTGTGCGTGATGGCCCTGGGGAACGCGTTCCTGCGTTCGGTGAGCGCCAGGTAGAATACCATACTAATATAGATGACCAGGAGTATGCCGGCGATGCGGAGGATCCGAGCGCCGAATCCTAAAGCCTTCTTCTTGAAATCCATGCGCCAAATATAGAAAAATGCGGGTCTGCGGGATGTAATCATAAATTAGCGTGTTCCGCCGCCCCTCCCCACAAAGGACGACCGGGCAGTATCCCCGTGAGCGGTCTAAAAAAGGACCTTCACTGGGAGTATCAGTGAAGGTCCGAGGGATGGGATTGGGTGTTCCCCAAATATACCCATTTTTTTTGGCGAAAGGTATAGGTAAAAAACAAAAAGTGTTCTCTAAGTGTTCTTTTTTGCCGTTTTCTTTTGAAATTCGTGATTTTATGCAATTTTTTGAAAACAGGGGGTGTTCCCAAGAAAATAAAAAATTATTTTTATATTCAATGAACGTCTACGCTTACTATAATTACAGGAAATACCTGCAGGACTATTACGAGTACAGAAAGTCCGTGCAGCGTTATTTCTCGTACCGATCCTTCGCGAAGAAGGCGGGGTATTCGTCTTCTGGACTGTACCTCGATCTCATCCGCGGTCGTAAGTCGCTTACGCCGCAGATGCTCCCGAAGTTTATTACCGCATTGGGGCTGAACGAACGCGAAGGCCGTTACTTCTCCCTGATGGTGGATTTTACCCACGCGACAACGCCCGCGTCCAAGCAGCAGATCTTCGACCAGATGTCGGCGCTGCTCCCGCGCACTGTCAAGACGCTCACCCGGAACCAGCAGGAATACTATAGTAAGTGGTATTACGTCGCTGTCCGCGAATCTCTTTCTGTACTCGATATCAATGAAAAGAACATCCAGGAAGTGGCTCTCTTCCTGAACCCGAAGATTACGCTCCCGCAGGCAAAGCAGGCTATACAGCTGCTCCTTGACCTCGGGCTTATCGACCTGGCCGAAGACGGCTTCTATCGTTCCGTGAACAAGACCATATCGAGCGGTCGCGAAATCGCCCCGATTTTCGGTCACCAGTTCCAGAAACAGATGATTGACCTTGCGAAAGGCGCTCTGGACCATTACAGCACGGAACGCAGAAATGTATCTTGTACTACGATGAGCGTGTCTGCCGAAGGGCTGGAACGCATCATCAATAAGATTGACGTATTCCGCAAGGAAGTGCTGGATATCGTTCGATCGGATAGCGGAGAAACCATGGTGTGTGAGTTGAACGTTCAATTTTTCCCTCTCAGCAAGGAGAAGGAAGCCAAGTCCGTTAAGGACGGGGAGGACGCGAAATGAAATACTCTTTGACCATGGCTCTTGCTTGCAGTGCCCTGCTTATGGCTTGTTCCGAAGGGAAAAAGGTTTCCGGTACGGCGACCGATACCGAGAACATGCTGACTGCCGAGGTTGCCGGGCTTGTGAAGCGTTCTGACGGATCTCCTGCTGATTCTGTCGTTGTCCGCATGTCGCGCGTCTATTCCGAAAAAGAACAACTGGGCGTTCCCGAATATGTCGAGGTCCTCACCGATACGGCGGGCGCGTTCGCGTTCGATTCCGCTCTGGCAGATACCTTCCAGATTGCCGTCATCGACGAGGAAGCCGAAGAAATTTCGTACTTGCCGCGCGTCCTGCACGATTCCAAGGATTTGGATACCATCAAGCTTGAGAAGGCTGCCGTGTTCAGCAGCGTGCTTTACTACGACCGCGAGTCCGAGCCTGCGGTCGAGGTCGGCTCGCATTTCTTGGTGTACATGCCGGGAATGCCGTTTGTGCAGAACGTGTTCGCGAAGGATTCCTTCACCATGCTCATTCCTGCCGGCTCCTGGTGGTTCGGGTTCTGCCCGGGTGACCCGCAGATGGTCGCCAAGCTGCAGGATTCCGGCGTTGCCGACAGCCTTATCTACCGCGTATGGAACATGGGTTCTGCCGAGGTGGAATCGGGCGAAACGTTCGATGTGGGTCCGTTCTATTGGAGCACCACGAGCGATGTGGATACCCTGATGAAGGAAAACGAGACGAAGAATGTTTCCAGGATTTCGGGCCAGGTGGACTGCAGCACGGTCAAGAAATGCGCCGGCGTCGAAGTCATGGCGATTACCGATATCTACGGTTTCGATTTTGCCGGAGATTCCTCCGACTTCGAGCCGCAGACCGTTACGGACAGCAGCGGACGCTGGTGGCTCCCTGTGCCGGCCGATGTCCCCTATGATAGTTTCCGTGTGGAGTTCCGCGAAAAAGAAGATTCCGTCGTGAAGATGGGCCTTAGCCGTTACGTGAGCGCATCTGAAGTTAAAGATTTGGAAGATACGCTCGATGTCGGTACGGTAGACCTGGAGGCCTCGTCGGGGCTCATTAGCACCATTGCGCTGGTCATCGATCCGCTTGATTCGACGCAATCGAGCAACTGCATGGTGAACAGCGTTGTCGTGGGTGCGAAGGGTACGGCGCACTTTGTCCGTGCGGTGACGTGCAACTCTTTGAAAATCAACGAGATGCCGTCTGGCGAACAGGAACTTTTGCTCTATTCCGGCGATACAAAGGTGATTTCGACCTTGCAAGAGGCGGAAACTCCTGTCGAGGAATACGTGGTGAGTACGTTCGTGAACCTGCCGAAGGGTGATGACCTGGAATGGCAGGGAATGACCTACACTCCGCCTACATTGCCCACAAACGCAAAATAATTAGGGATTACCCCTTGCACAACTGGAAATTTTTTTCTAATGTTGTGCCCACACTGAGCTATGGTGTAACGGTAGCACAACAGATTCTGACTCTGTTTGTCTAGGTTCGAATCCTGGTAGCTCAACGAACCCCTGTCACTTGGCAGGGGATTTTTTTATCTTGTTGCCGTGGAATTTTTTGACTACTTCTCGAATTTGTTTGGCGAACGCTGGCCGGCCCTGCTCGAAGCCCTGAAGGGTGAGGGCTGCGCTACGGAACTGCGGTTTGGCGATGGTCTGGAACCGTATTACCTGGACGAGGCGTCGGTCTTTGCTGCGGAGTCGCTCGGAGTGGAACCGGGAGACCGCGTGCTGGACATGTGCGCCGCTCCTGGCGGGAAGTCGCTGGTGCTGGCCTCGAAGTTGAAGGGGGAGGGCTCGCTGCAGAGTAACGACCGTTCTCCGGACAGGCGGCTTAGGCTTTCGCATGTGCTCGAAAATTCCCTGCCGGCAGAATGGCTTAAGGTCGTGAACGTCTCGGGTTACGATGGCGTGAAGTTCGGCATGCACAAGAAGGAATGCTACGACAAAATCTTGCTCGATGCCCCCTGTTCATCGGATAGGCACGTGCTGAATTCCCCGCAGCACCTGGAAGTGTGGTCGGCCAAGCGGGTAAAGCGCCTTTCGGTGGAGCAAGGATCCTTGCTTGCCTCGGCGGTGGATGCCCTTGCTCCGGGCGGGACAATCGTGTACAGTACATGCGCGCTCTCGCCTCTCGAAAATGACGATGTGGTAAAAAAAATCCTCAAAAAACGCCCCTCGATGCGTTTGGACGAGATTGCGGAAATCCCGGACGGGGCAGACCGCACCGAATGCGGTGTGCATATTTTGCCCGACCGCGCCGCTGGCCGTGGCCCAATTTACTGCGCCCGCCTAGTGAAGGGGTAGCGGGCTTGTCATTCCGGCCTTGTGCCGGGATTTCATGTTCTTTTTCCTCGATTTTTATATATCTTTATAGCATGTTGAAACGATTAATTCCTTTCGTGTTTTTTGTTGTGCCTTTTGCGTTTGCGCAGGAGGCCAAGCCTGCGGTTGCTAGTCCGGCCGATACTGCCACGACCCGTGAAGTTCCCGTGCGCTACTGGGTCATCGGGGATTCTGTGGAGCAAGAAGCTATTTTCGTGAAAATCGAGAAAGATACCGTCTACCTGCGCGCTGTGGATGAATCGACACAGAAACTTTTCGAACGCCTGAACGAGGCGGAGGCTGCCGCCCTGCAAGAAAGTAACGGGCAGAAAGTCGAAGAAGAAGATGAATTTGAAGATGACGACAAGGTGGAAGAAAAGAAGCCGGCCGATGTCATCATGACGGATGCCGTGAAGGATTCCCTTGCCGCGAAGTCTGATTCCGCCACTGCTGCGGATTCCATCGCCCAGGCTGAAGCCGCGAAGGCAGCAGAAATTGCCGCCGATGCCGAAGATGACCTCGAAGCGGCTCTGGAAAAAGAAGAAAAGCGCCTGAAGATGGAAGAGATTGCAAAGGTCGAAGCTGAAATCCGCGAACGCGAAATCCAGGACAGCCTTGCAAACGTTGTCGAGAACCCCTACATCAAGATTTTCCGCCTCGACCTGAAGCGCCTGTACAATCTTGAAGACAGGGCGATGATTGACCTCTCGCTTTCGAATTATGTGGTGCCGGTCATCAAGGAAGAAGAGGAAGAAATCGAACTTTACCCGCCGGGAAAGGCAAACCTGCTCGTGGTTTCGAACCCGGAAGCCTGCTCGCTGTTTGTGAACGGAATTCCGCTCCACCAGGTGGCACCCGACACCATCAAGAACATCAAACCGGGCAAGTACAACATCTCCGTGATGAAGGTATTGCGCGACGTGGAATGGTGGGGCTCTGCTACGGTCAAGATTAATGCCGACAGCTTGAACAAGGTTGAAATTGCGGTGGAACGCCCGTCTACGAGGCTCACGCTCAATACGAACCCCGAAGCGGTCGAAGTCTATATTGGGGCCGAACCTTCGGTGAACCACATGCCCGACTACATGACCGACGTGGTTGTTGACGATGTCAAGCCGCAGCCGGAATTGCAGATTTTCTTCCGCAAGGTGGGTTACCGCGACACCTCGATTACGACCGAAGTCAAGGCGTTCATGCCGAACTTTATCAATGTCGAGCTGCAGTCGATTGACGATATTGAATACATCCAGGGGCAGAGAGAATTCAACCAGACCCGTCGCGACCGCCGTGTGGGTAAGGTTCTCCTGCTTAGCTCCATCGCTCCGCTTGTGGCGGGCGGTGTGCTTTGGTACCTGGCCGAACGCAACTGGAGCGATGCTGCCGACAAGAGGCACGAATACAGCCGCTCTGTGTTCGATAGCGAGAAGGCGCAACGCCTTATCAAGGATAACCATGACCTGAACAAGCGGGGCGATGTGAAGGGTGGAGTGGCCATCGGTCTCGGCGTCCTCGGTACGGGCCTCCTGGTAGCGGGAGTTGTCTTTGCGTTCTAGCGCACTTTGTTTTAGGCGCTGCCTTGTGGCGGCGCTTTTTTGTTTGGGCTTTGCGACATTTGCGCAGGCGCATCCGCACGTGTTTGCCGATGTCACGGTAAAGGTGCTTTACGACCAGGCCGGATTCTGCGGAATTCGCAATCACTGGGTCTTCGATGAAATTTATAGCGCCGGAATGGTGGCTTCGGTCGATAAGAATGACGATGGCAAGTTGTCGCCAGAAGAGGGCAAGGGGCTTGAACCCGCAATTCTTGGGCCTATCGAGAGTAACAATTATTATAACTACGTGCAGGCCGGTGCGGATTTCCTGAAGGTCTCCCGCATCAAGGATTTCAAGGCGTCGCTTTCGAAGGGCAAACTTGTGCTAGACTTTGTCACAGAATTCTCGAAGCCCGCAGCAGATGACTGGATGATGCTCGTCGTTGTCGTTGCAGACCCGTCGAACTACATCCAGATGACGACGGATATGGAAAATGCCGACGTTGATGCCCCGAAGACCATCGAAGTGGAATATTTTGCTGATGCCCTGGAAGGTTTATCGCTATTTAAGGCGTTTCGTTCCGAAATTGAGGGCCTTTATCTGCGCTACAAGAAAAAGTGAAACGGAATTGTATATATTAAGGGAAGAATTTTCCCGCATTTGTGGGAATGAGAAGGATGAATGGAAATGAATAAGTTTCTTAGAACGGTATTTTACTCAGTGCTCGCTTGCGGCACAATGACGTTCCTTGCCTGTGGAGACGATAGGTCTACCATTTATAACCCGGATGACAAGGAACCTTCCGAAAAAATAGATTCCACTGAAATCTACAATGCGTTTACGGACAAGCGCGATGGAAACGTTTACCGCGTGGTATTGATTGGTTCGCAGGCGTGGATGGCCGAAGACCTCCGTTACTGGGACAAGAAGGCGGACCCGTTGCTCAAGGAACACAGCTGGTGCGCTACTACCGTGAAACGCTGCGAACGTGGCGGCTTCTTGTACGATTTTGCCGCAGTGGTTGGGAATTCCTCGTGTAACACGAATAAATGCGATTATGATTTCCCGCTACAAGGTATTTGCCCGGAGGGCTGGCATGTGCCTAATAAGTACGAGTGGGAAGAACTGTTAAGCACGGCGGAAGAAATGAATATTTCGTTAGACGGTTTTTCGCCTTTTGCCTCGCTTGCTACGGGTGAATACAATTATTTTGATGCTTCTGTGGTAAAGGACGATTGTGCCCGTTACTGGACCTCTACGCAAGAATCCAGTGTCACGGCGCGTGAATTCTACCGTTGTAGAAATAATTCCAGTTTTGATAGCCAGGAGTACACGAAGAATTTTGGTTATGCAGTGCGCTGTGTAGCCGATTCTATGCCGAAATTCGATGCCTTTGTTGAATTTGTAAAGCCTGCGGCAAATTCGAGCAGTTCGTCCAAGACGCCTGAGTATTCGTCTAGTTCGGAGCAGGGAAGCGATCCGGAAGAAAGTTCGTCTTCTGTCAAGTCGTCAAGTTCTTCTGAGGTTTCCAGCTGTTCTTCGTGGGAATCCTACGTGAAAGACACGACGCTCAACGCCTTTACAGACAAGCGTGATGGCAACGTCTATCGCGTTTTCCAGATAGGTTCGCAGGTCTGGATGGCAGAAAATTTGCGCTATGCGGATTCCGTGGCGTCTCCGGCGCTTGTAGGCCACCACTGGGAATGGGATACTTACCTGCATGAATACCTGTATTCCTTCGGTGCGGTGATGGGCGATGTCGATTGCGAAACAACGTTGTGCACTGTTACGTACCCGCACAGGGGTATCTGCCCGGAAGGTTGGCATGTCCCTGAAAGTTCCGAATGGCATACCCTTGTGGAAACTGCGAGAAGTTTGGAACAATCCCTGTTCGACAATAAGGGCTTTGATGCGGGCTGGAATTTTGAATACGATGCAATTAACCGTGCCGTCTCGCAAGAAGGCTCGGACCATCGCTATGCGCGTTTCTGGTCTGCGAGCCAGAACAATGCCTCGGGTGCCGATGAATGGTATGGCGACTTTAATGGCGGCGATGGATTGAAGGTGCAGGGCTATTCCAAGAAGTTTGGCTATGCGCTTCGCTGCGTCGCCGATTCGGGCGAAGTCAGGCTGGACAAGCATGTGGACCACTTGATGTCGAGCAGCTCCATGCCTTCTTCCTCGTCTTCGTCGAGCACGCCTGAACCCGAACCGAAGTCCTCGTGTGATTACACCTGCAATTCGTCGTCATCGAGTTCGCCGGAACCTGAGCCGAAATCTTCGTGCGATTACACATGTAACTCCTCATCGTCCTCGGTTCCAATGTCTTCGTGTGACTACACTTGTAATTCTTCGTCTTCCGGAGCATCTTCGTCATCGATGCCTGTCGCGATAGAATTGGCTCCGATTACGGATGTGCGCGATGGGAACCAGTATCGTATTGTTCAGGTGGAAAAATTGATATGGATGGGGGAAAACCTGCGCTATGCGGATTCCGTCGCGACTCCTGCACTCGTGGGGAATAAGGCGTGTATCGAGATTGACGGTGGAACCAAGTGCAGTTTGGGAGTCCTTTACACCTATTCTGCGGCCGTAGGCAACTCGGAGTGCGCAACGACAACGTGCTTTGAATCGTATGGCGCCTTACAGGGAATTTGTCCGGATGGCTGGCGTTTGCCGACAAGGAATGATTGGCTGACGTTAGACGATAAGGTGCATGCAAACAAGGACATTCTCACTGCTCTTGATTTTATCGCGACGGGGGAACGCAAGGCAGATGGTTCCGTAAGGTATGACATGTATGCCCGTTTCTGGCTTGCGGACGAAAGCGGTAGCCTCTCGGCTTACGAAGGCTACAACAGTATAGGGTCTTACAAACTGGATGTTCAAGTGTACCAGAAGGCCTTCGGTTATGCTGTCCGCTGCGTCAAGGACTTGAAAACTACGGATAATTAGTTGTTAGAATCCGTGTTGGGGCAACTCGTATCGCAATGCGACTCGCCGTCAAATTTGCAAATGACAGTGCATTCGGGTTCCTCGGGCTCGAATGTGCTATTGCAATAGAGTTCGTACCTCTTTGCTTCGGTTTCGAGGGTCTGTGACCAATCAGTCTCGGGCAACCACGGTAAAGCGCAGGCAGCATCCTGTTTCCCTTTGGTGCAGTTGTCTCCGAAGTCTCGGAAGATGCCGTTGTTTTGAAGGCATTCTTCCTGGAATAGGACGAGGTCGTCTTGGCACAAGGCCTTTCCTTCGAAATAGGCAACGGAAATGAGTTGCAATAGGACCCCTTCGTTGGGCATGACAAGGCTGGTCAGGAAATAGGATCCCTTCTTGTCGCCACCGAACATCTGTACTCCGATTTCTTTTTCGGGATTGCTCTTGTATAGATTGATATAGCAGCGCGTATCAGGGCTTGTGGTGTAGGGCGTCTTCTCCGTCGTGAACATGTAGTCAGCCTTTGAGGAAGACGTCGTGGGAATGGTATCTGTTGTTTCTTGATTGTATCCTGGCTTTCCAGCGAGTGCGTCCAGAACGCTGTCGCGGACATCACGCCATGCCGAAGAATTCGGCTCGGTCGTCACGCCCGCCGCTTTGCCGGAATCCGTGTCGGAGCAAGCCACAAGCAGTGCCAGGAATAATCCGGTGAAAATTGAAAGCTGCTTATTCATAAATTTCCTCCTTTGACTTTGTCAACGGGAAAAATTGCAAATTAAGACGATAGACCTTTTGGCCGTTTATTGAACCGCTTGCAATCCTTATGATTTTTTGTCTGAAATTTTCCAGTTCTTCTATAATTTGGTCGTATTCTGTCTGGGTGAGCGTCGCTGTCAAGCCTGAAAAATAGCGTTTGGAGACAGGGACCGTATTGATGGATTTGCTCGCTAGGTCTGCCATCTGCCGGTGCATGGAGCGCAGCGCAAGCGGCATGATTTCTGAAGAACCGGAAATGACCTTTTCTGTTTGCTTGTAGTGGTTTTCACTTATCTTTTTCAGAAGGCCTGTGGAGAGCAGGAAATCGATGGATCGTCTGATTTCTGTTGCGTTCGTTTCGGGAATGCACAACTTGGATAAGGCGAGCGGCTTTGCTCCCGGATTCATCGGTGCGATTTCGCGTACGACCGGGTTCAGCCAAGATTCGAAATACATGAAAGCGTCGCCGTCAAGCATCTTGATTTTGTAATCCTTTGACATTTCTTGTATTTGCTGTAGTACTGCTTCTTTGCGGGGTTCGCTCTTTGCGTTGTCGAATTCGACGAGCAACTGGAAATAGTTTTTCTCGTGCTTGACAAGTCCCATCGCATTCGCAACCTGCTCAATTCCTCCTTTGCACAGGCGGCTTTTGCCATCGCAAACAACCTTCATGTAGTTTGGCGAAGAGAATCCGGCGAGCTTCGAGAATTGCCTCCACGAAAAGGCCGAAGTACGCTTGCGTTCTTCGTAGAACGTGCGCATGTAGAGCCTGTAGTCGTAGAATTCAAATATGGATTTCATGTTTATAAATATAACCAATCCATGCTACAAAATCAATGAAATTTTAACAAAAATGCGAATTTATGCAAAGTGTTAAAAATTTGGTGTTTTTTTTGTGCTACGATTCGTAGCATATGGAAGCGGTTTGTCAAGAAAAATGTAAAAACTCGAATTTGGAATGGCTTGCTTCGGTTTGTTGTTGAAAAACAAGCGTATCTTTGGACAAGAGGTGTATAATGAAAAAAATAAATGGAGGTTCCAATGAAAAAGCATCTTTTGGTTATATTTCCGTTCGTGTTCATGGCGTGTCAGGACTCGAGTTCGGTATCGGCAATTGATGGTTCTGATTCGAAGGGCTCAGAAGATTATAGCGCAAGCGGCAAGAAGGGGTATTTCGTACAGGCGAAGTATCCTGAGAATATCGCAGAACCGATTATAGATTCCATTGCGATAGTGCCCCGTATGGACATGGCGCTGGAACGGTTCGGCATTGATGGGCTCGCATTTGATGTGCATGTGGTTTCTTCCATATCGCAGTACAATGAACGTGTTCATGAATTTATTCAAAAAACAGAATATGCAAACGGCTATGCCCCGTTCCTGTCGGCAATTCCTGATTCGAATGTCTATTCCTTTGCTCCGCCAGGGACTGAATTGCATGTAGCGGATTGCCGGTATTATCTTTTGGGTTACACCGCCGGGCAGCAGCCGTACGCTTATGTCGTGACGCGCATAGCCAAAGATTCGATCGACATGGTGAGTATAGAGCGGTCGCCCAAGGACGGGTTCTCGTGCCGGTTCGATAATGCGATGTTGTATAGTGGGTTCTTGATAGAGGACTGTGGCGATAGCGTGGTTCCCGAAAAGGATTTTGTCGTTCGGTGGTCTTCGGTGGAATCTCCTTTGTGGACTTGCGATGACCCGAATCAAGGTGGGAATTTTGTTGATTACGAACTTGATCAGCCCGAAGAGCCTTCGTGTACCATCATCTGTAGGGGTGGAGGCGAGTGGGAATCGCGCTGTGACACGACGTGTCCCGAGTAACATTTTGCCAAAATGAGTTTTTTATTGGGTTAAATTGGTTGAAATTTCTCACAAGCATGTAGTATAGGGCTCCGCATTGTACGATAAAAATGTAAATTCGTGTATATGCGGAGACTCCTTTTTTCTGTAATCCTTCTTTTTGCCGTTTTGCCTGCGTTTGCGCAAGATGCGGCTCCGGATTCCGTGTCGGTATCACCTGCCGTGCAGGATTCATCGGCGAAATCGCCTGTGCAGGACTCTGTGCCCGCAGCCCAGCAGGCAGAAGCAACTGCGCCTGTGCCTGCGGCTGAAACGCCTGCTCCGGTGAGCGATTCTGTTGCTGTCGCGCAGCCTGCAAAAAAATCGGGCCTTCTGGATGCACTTTTCCCAGTCGAGCCGAACGAATCTATTGCGAAGAGGCATTTCTATGCGGGCGCGACGCTTTCCCTTATACAGGCGAATACCGAGGACGATGCGCTGAACATCATGATAGGCGATGTCTACGAAGCTTACGGTTACACCTTTACGGTGGAGGCGTTCGGAGGGTACTTTATCCGCGACGCGATGGCGCTCGGTTTGCGTGCCGGGTATTCGCGTACATGGTTCGATATAGATTTCTCGCTCATGGAAGACCTCATGGACTTGAAGGAACGGCGCAAGTACGTGAGCAACGGGTTCTTTGTGCAGCCGCTCTTGAAGAACTACCTGAAGGTGCTGAATTCCCGCGTGTTCTATCTGTTCAACGAGACCTCCGTTTCGGTGGAATATTCGTACGGCATTTCGCAGACGGATGATAGCGAGGATATGAAGAAGACTCGCAACAGGAGCTGGGCCATCAAGGCGGGTATCAACCCGGGCATTTGTGTGATGGTGTTGAACCGCTTTGCTTTCGAAACTTCGGTAGGTTTGCTGGGCCTGAGTTCTAGCATTGTCGATGTGGAAGAGAACGGCGAAACAAGTAGCAGGTTCGTCTTTAATGTCGTGAATTTCACCATAAACCTTCTGGCGCTAGATTTCTCGCTAGTGACGTTCTTCTAGGAGGCGGTAATGCGTGCTATTCAAAAAATTCTGGGCCCGATGGCGCTGTGTGCGGTTGCCTGTGCCTTCGTATGTTGCGATGGCGGCAATACGGATATTGTCGTTCCCAATACGGATTTGTCTGGCCTTTTCGAGAATGGAAAGGGTGTGGAATCCGATTTCGAGAGTGGGATAATAGAAGTGCCTGCCGGGCTCGATTCCCTTGTTATCGAGGATGTGTCGTCGCTGGGCGGTGCGCAGTGCTACCTGGCCCTGGACAACGATCTTGTCGACCCCGAGATAGACTGGGATTCTCCTGTTGATGATGGTACAGTGCTTGACCTGGGCGGCAGTGACTTTGTAAACATTGTCGTGCTGGATTCTAATAGCCAGATTGTGAAGGTGTGGCAGGTGGTTGTACGTGAGGAATCTTCTTCGTCCGTAAAATCCTCTTCTTCGGCGAAGTCTTCCTCGTCCGTGAAATCGTCTTCATCGTCGAAGGCTAAGTCGTCTTCGTCCGAGAAGTCTTCGTCCTCGAAGAAAGAGGAATCCTCTTCGTCTTCAAAGAAGGTGGAATCGAGTTCTTCGGAAGAGGCTGTGTCTTCGAGCGAGGAACCCGCCGAAAGTTCCTCTAGCGCGGAAGAGCCTTCTTCTAGCAGTGTCGAGGAGTCTTCGAGCAGCGAGGAATCGTCCAGCAGTGTGGAAGAATCTTCCAGTAGCGAGGATCCGATAATTAACTCGCACGTGGCTGTAAAACTGTCCGAACTTTCTGTCGCGAAGGGGACAATCACGGTGAAGGATTCGTTTGTGTACGTGGAACTGCCCTATGGGACGAACCTCTCGAAGGTGGAACTTTTGCCCCTCGACACGGTGAACGACTTGCGCCGGCCGGTAGAAATGGAATTTGCAGACGATGAAGGTACCGTTGGCACTTACAGCGTAGTTGCCGGCGTGCAGCTGCCCGGTTCGAATTTTAGTGCACGTGATGATTTCTGGGCCACTACGAGCGATGCGATGGCGACAAAGAAGACTGCTGCGGCGATTACGGTCTCGTCGTCGGCGAACCTTGAATTTGATGGCGGTATGGCGACAATAACGACCCGCGAGGTTGAGGGCTCGCTTGTGATTATTGACGGCAGCTGGAAGATGGCGGGCGGCTTCTACTTTAGCGGGGAATACGCGGGCACGACAGCGCTCGATATTTACCAGCAGGGCTATACGAGCGGGACGCCTTCGACAGGCGATTCTTACATCGCAAATGATATGACCTTTGGCAAGCCCTTTACGGCGCGCCCGACAGCGTTCACGGTAAAGTATTCCTACATCCATAAAGCCAATACGTCTACGCAATACCCGCAGAAGAGCCTCGTGTATGTGATGCTTGTGGGCAAGAATGGCAAGGTTGTTGCGACAGGCGCCTTCTCGGACAGTGAAAGTACCGACATGGTGACGCGCCGGGTGAAACTTTCTTACGGCAAGGATCCGTTCGGGCTTTTGGATGGCGACTATGCGGTTGCGGAAGGCCTTTCGCTTGGTAAGGGCGACGAGGATGTCACCTCCATTCACGTGATGTTCGCTTCTTCTGCATACGCTCATGTCGTAAGCGGCGGAACGGCGGGCAATTCGGGCAAGTACCGTGGCGGCGAAAATTCGGCGCTCGTGCTCGATGACTTTAAACTGGAATACTTGGAGGAATAAATGAAGAAGTTTTCCGCATTGCCTCTTGAATTCCTGCTTGCCATTTGTGCTGCCTTGCTTGTGTTGGCAGGCTGTACTGCCGACTACGATACTTTCGGTACGTCGGATTACAGGAAGTTGAACGAAATCGCCTTCGAGGAACAGGACGGCAACCCGTCCATATACGAGTCTGAGCACAAGGTTATCGTATCGCTTGTGGATATTCCAGACAGCTTCGACACATGGGATTCTGTGACCATAGGCAACCTGGATATAAGTTCCATGGCGACGCTCCACCTGGTGACGAGCAAGTTCAAGGAATTTCCCGAGGATTCTGTCGCGCTGGATTCCCTTGCCGAAAAGGTTTCGTATGCAAAGGGTAGCTTGCACGAGGGCGACAAGATTCGAATCCCCTCCAGCGGGGTAGTCTATGTGGTTGTCGTTTCGGAGAGCGGAATACCTGTCATTTGGCAGATAGCTTTCGAAATTCCTGAAAAGCCGGAAGTTTCGAGCAGTAGCAAGGACGAAGACCCGGAGGATGATCCGGAAGAAGATACCGGTAAGTCCTCTACGGGCAAGAATTCCGGCTCCAGTTCGTCTTCTGCGAAGGATTCGGGCAAGTCATCTTCGTCGGGCAAATCTTCTTCGAGTAAAGGCGGCGATTCCAGCAGCAGCAAGGGCTCCGATAATAATTCGGCAAGCAGCGACGGGAGTTCCTCTTCGAAGGCGAATTCTTCGTCGAGTACCGAGGGCAATTCTTCGTCCAGTGGCGAAGAACAGGAATCTTCGTCGTCAGAAATTCCGGCAGATGCACCGAAGCTCCTCAAGATATCGGTGGGTGAAGGCAACGTTGTCGGTAGCATAGACCAGGATGCAGGGACGGTCTTCTTGGATATGGACTATGCGACGGATTTGAACCTCCGCAACCTCGAGGTGAAATCTATTGAGGTTTCTGAAGGCGCCAGCGTGAATATCCAGAAAGGGAAATCTTACGACTTTACGCGTGGCTACAAGGTGACGCTTACAAGCGACGGCGGCGAGCGGACCTATACCGTGAAGGCTGGGTACCAGTACCCGGGTAGCGATTTCAACCACTGGGTGAAGGATGCGTTTGGCAAAAAGAACGATATCAATGGCTGGGACAACGGCAACAACGATGCCATATCTTCGACCAAGACGCTTACCGTGAACGAGAATGAACAAGTTATCAAGATGGAATCGATAAATGCCACTGTTTTAGGCATAGGCCGCTTTGCAAGTGGCAACATGTTTATCGGCTATTTCAATCCCAAGGGCGTAGGTACGCTCAAGTTGACCAACTACGATGACGGTAACGAACTCATCGATTTCGGCAGGCCGTTCTATGGTCGCCCGAAGTTCGTGGAATTCGACGTGAAGTACGAGGGCAAGAAGGATTCCTGCGACCTCTATGTGATTCTCGAACACCGTAGCCGCACGAGCAACGAGGGCAAGAACCAGTACAGGGGTTCCAGCGACGTGAATACGATGGTCGCTTCTGCCTGGTACCGCGCGACGACCGTCAATAGCGAAGACGACCCGGACGTGGTCTCCATTACCGATGCAAAGCGCTCGGGTTACAAGACCATACGCCTTGCCCTGAAGTACGGGGAACCCCTGGAAGGCTCGCCGATTTTCAATTCCAGCGTCTTTAACAAGGACCTCAAGAATTCCGCCGGCATCGATAATCACATGCTTCGGACCGATTCTCCGGACGACTTTGACGTGACGCATATCCGCGTAGTTGTGGCCTCCAGTGCGCTTGGAAATCTCTACAAGGGGACGGTTGGGGCGACTCTTTGGGTCGACGAGATGCGTCTCCTGTACTGATTCCCTGGAATTTGCTATTTTAAGGGAAAAAACTGGAGATCCATATGTCAGCTATTCACCTGACCGCAGAAAATTTTGACAAGGCCATCAGTTCTGGCCAGCTGGTCTTCGTAGACTTCTGGGCTACCTGGTGCCGTCCGTGCATGATGATGGGCCCGATCGTGGATGAACTTGCCGCTGAATACGAAGGCAAGGCCATTATCGCCAAGATGAATGTGGATGATGACGGCGCGAAAGACATCTGCGCCCGTTTCGGCATTACGAACATCCCGAACATGAAGCTGTTCAAGAACGGCGTGGAAGTCGATAACGTTGTGGGCGCCGTTCCCAAGGCGACCGTGAAGGGCGTCATCGACAGGAACCTGTAGTTCCATGCTGACTAAACGTTTGATAGTATGTCTTGACGTCCGCAACCGCAAGGTCACGAAGGGCGTCAAGTTCAAGGGAAATATCGATATTGGCGACCCCGTGGAGATGGGGGCGCAGTACAGCGCCGACGGTGTCGACGAACTGGTGTTTTACGATATTACGGCAAGTGCCGAGAACCGCCCGTGCGACATGGAAATGATTCGCCAGATCGCGAAGCGCGTTTTTATCCCGTTTGCGGTGGGTGGCGGTATCCGCAACCTCGACGACATGCACGAGGCCTTGTTGGCCGGTGCCGAGAAGGTGAGCGTGAACAGCCTTGCCGTGTTGCACCCTGAAATCATTGCCGACGGGGCGAAGGCCTTTGGGCGCCAGTGCGTGGTGCTCGGCATGGATGCGAAGTTTGTGGGCGTTTCGGACAAGATTCCGAGCGGCTACGAGGTGTTTATCCGTGGTGGCCGCCAGGCGATGGGCATCGATGCTCTCGAGTGGGCTAAGAAGGCCGAAGATTTGGGCGTGGGCGAAATCTGCCTCAATTCTATTGACACGGATGGCGTGAAGAACGGTTACGAACTTACGATTACCGACATGATTGCGAAGGCCGTGCAGGTTCCCGTGATTGCAAGTGGCGGTGCGGGAACTCCGGCGCACATTGTAGACTTGTTCCGCAAGACATCTGCCGATGCGGCGCTGGTGGCGTCGATGGTGCACTTTGGCGATTACACTGTACCCGGAATCAAGTCCGAAATGCTCGCTGCGGGAATCCCAGTGCGCAAGAAGATGAACGGCGAGGTGTAGCGTGAATCCTTCTACCGCGGTAAAGATTTTTGAGGCTGGCCGCAGTGCCGGTGCCGATTTCGTAGAAATTTTCGAAGAGGAAACCCGCAGCTCGAGCCTCGGGCTCAAGGACCGCCAGATAGATACGGCGACCGCGGGCACGGAATACGGCATAGGCGTGCGCCTGCTCTACGGGACGGAAGTCCTGTACGGGTTCACGAGCGACGACAGCGAAGAAGCCCTGGTAAAGCTGGTCAAGACCCTTGCCTTCGGGCGTATCGCGGGCATGAACTTGTCCGGGACCGCGGGAGTGAAGCCTTTCGAGTTCGCGCCCGAGAAGCGTGTCTGCGATTACAATCCGGCTGCGTACCAGGACCCGCGTGTGCTGGGGCAGGCGATTAAGCAGGATTTCCTTTTCCGCGCCGACAAGGCCGCCCGTGCGCTTTCCCCGAAGATAGCGCAGGTGGGTGCGAGCGTTACGGACAGCTGCAGCACCATCACGCTCATGAACAGCGAAGGCCTGCATCTGGAAATGAACCGCGGGCGCCTGCGCGTGAACGTGAATGTTACCGCGACCGACGGCAGCGAACGCCTTACGACCCACGAATCTCCGGGTGCACTTGGCGGTTACGAACTTATTGAAAATTATTCCCCCGAGGCTCTTGCGGTAGAATGCGGCGAACGCGTGCTGCGCATGCTCGATGCAGGCTACATTACTGGTGGCCAGATGCCTGTGGTGATGGGGAACGGCTTTGGCGGCGTGATTTTCCATGAAGCCTGTGGCCACCCGCTTGAGACGGAATCGGTACGCCGTAAGGCAAGCCCGTTCTGCGGAAAGATTGGCGAGGCGATTGGACAACCTTGCCTTACCGCGATTGACGACGGCACCATCGAAGGCATGTGGGGCAGCCTCAAGTACGATGACGAAGGAACCCCGACGCAGCGTACGACGCTTATCGAAAACGGCATATTGAAGACCTACATGAGCGACCGCGTTGGTGCAGCCGAGGTCGGTATAGCTCTTACGGGTAGCGCCCGTCGCGAAAATTACAAGTATGCGCCCGTGAGCCGCATGCGCAATACGTTCATTGCGCCCGGCAAGGATACCCTTGAATCGATGATTGCGAGTGTCGACAACGGGCTCTATGCCGCGCGCATGGCAGGCGGTTCCGTGAACCCCGCGACCGGCGAATTCAACTTTGCTGTCGGCGAAGGTTATGTTATCCGTAACGGAAAGATTTGCGAACTTGTTCGTGGCGCAACACTCATTGGCAAGGGCCACGAAATCATGCCGCGCATAAGCATGGTCGGGAGCGACTGGGATGTTGCTGCCGGCGTGTGCGGTGCAAGTTCCGGCCATGTTCCCGTGACTGTTGGTCAGCCCTCCATCAAGGTTGACCAGATTCTCGTTGGCGGCCGCTAGCCGGTTACTCCAACAATCCTCAAAAAAAGCCTATATAAACCACAACGACACCCCGCGAGGAGATGCCGTTGTTGGTGTATGGGATGTTTGGATTACATGTAGTAATGTAGATTCATAAACGGCCATCGGGGAGTAGTTTGGACTAAATTCCATTGTAACGCTTTACAACACTTACAACACGTTATTGCGTAAAATATGTGGAAAACTGCGCTTTTTGCAGGGAAAAGGCGTGTGTTTAGGCTCTTTTGCCGTTGTTTGTTGAAAAAGGTTTACAGTGATTCATCTACAATCTCAAGTGATTCATTGAAAAGTGAAAATTTTTGAAAATCGCAAAATTTGCGTATTTTGAATAAAAATTGAAAACTTTGTATCATTTTACCTATTGCGAAAGCGTTCCAAAAGAGGTATTTTTAGGTACAAGGAGGTTAAAGATGAAACCGATAACAGAATATCAAGATTATCGAAAGTACATGCTTGATTATTTTGAATGGCGCAAAAAGAGTTCTGTTTTTTCGTGGAGGGAATTTTCGAAGATTGCCGGATTCGCGTCGCCGTCGTACTTGAAGCTCGTTTGTGACGGCAAAAGTTCGCTGAGCCGCGTGGGCGTTGTGCAGGTTGCCGCGGCTATGGGGCTGGCTGACAGCGAGTTTGAATATTTCAAGCACATGGTCGATTTCACGAATGCCAGTGATGATGGAAAGAAAAAGGAGGCTTTCCTCAAAATGAAGGCGGTTGCAAGCGAACAGCGTGCTAGGGTCTTGAATGCCGAAGCATTTGACTACTACGAGTCTGCCGTGAATTCCGTCGTTCGTGAACTGGCCCCGCTTATGCCGGGTGCGCTCCCGGGTGACATTGCCAAGAAAATCAAGCACAAGTTTACGGCGCAGCAGGTCCGCGATTCGCTGAAACTCTTGGTCAAGCTGAACATTCTCAAGACCTTGGGTGAAAATGCCTATGAGCAAACGGATAAAGTCATCAAGGGCTCCGGCGAGGCACTGACGCTTGCACTTCGCTCTATGAACGGCCAGATGCTTGACCTTGCCCGCGAAGCCCTCGAAAAAGTTGCACCGGATGAACGCAATATTTCTGGTGTGACGATTGGTGTGGACGAGACCGCGTTCAAGCGCATCTTGGAGGAAGTGAACCATTTCCGCAAACAAGTTATCGCCATCGCAGGCGAATCTAAAAAAATCAATCAAGTTTACCGTTTAAATTTACAGTTTTTCCCGCTCTCGGAAAAAGTATAAGGAGGATCTTATGGAAATCAAAAAAATTATCCCGCTTTCGCTCGCTGCCATGAGCGTAATGGGCGCCTTGACCGCTTGTTCCGATGATAAGGTGGTTGGTGCCGATGAACATGAAAATACGATGGCTTTGAACTCCAGCTCGTCTGCCCAGCCGGAATCATCCAGTTCGATTGGCGAACTGGACCTCATTCCCGAGGAAACGCTGGCATTGCTTAAGAGTGTCGGCAAGGGTGTTGCAGTGACAATTCGTTTATCGCTGGATGAAACCGGTTCGTACTGGAAAGATACGGTTGATGCCACCGGTGTTTATGAGAGTGTCGTCGACTCTATTCTAGAAACGGATTCCGTTCGTTTTTTGGGGGGAGATTCAGTATATGAAAGCATCATGAACATGCCTCCTGACGAAAATCGGCGTATTGCGTTGACGGAGTATCGGTTGAATTTTCAGATGAATAATGAAGTCATGATCGTTATGAAAGATGAAGCAGGCCTGGTCCATGGACCAATCGGTTCGTATTTCGGGTCTGTGGAATCCCCTGAAAGACATCATGGCGTAGTTTGCTTGAGACAAATTGAGGATATCAGGCAGGATGGCGGGGCCCTGGATTATCGTTATGCGCTTTCCTTGAATGAAGCCGGTGATGGTTCTGGCTTTGTTCTAGAAAAAACCTTGGTTTATTTCGACCCGGATACGGAGGAAGAGTTCAAGCAGGATTGCGCTCTTGAAAATGGCGAAATCAAGATGATGGACTGGACCGAAAGCATTTTGGGACGTACGTATACTGAGCTTTCGTGCAGCATCCCGCTAACTTTTACCGAGGGCATCCCGACTTACAAGGATCCCCATTGGGAAAAGTATGGACGGCGCATTATTGAAAACTGCGTCACGACTCAAAGTATAGACGACATCGCGTTTTAGCACAGTCTTAAACACCCGACTGTCTTATTTTGAAAAAATGCCGCTGAAAAATGCGACATTTTTTGCTATTAAGGGCGGAAATTGCTTTTTTTACGCTATTTGGGGCGTTTTTTGCCGAGCGAGGCCCTTGGCATGGGTTTTGCATCTGGAAAGCGGTAAAAATAAAAAGAAGGTTCGTTTATGTCCGATTTTAATAACGATGCAGAAAAGGTGTTGGCCAAGGCGCAGAGCCTGCGTGACCGTTGTTCGCATTCCTACTTAGGTGCGGCACATTTGGCTGTCGGGCTTGTAGAAGGCCCGGATGCCACCTTGAAGAAACTTTATAAATCCAAAGGTGCGAAGACCAACGAACTCCGCGGCAAGCTGGAACCGTTCGTGCAGAAGATTCCACGTATGGAAGGCGTGAACCCCGACGTGGAACCCGATAACGACTTGAACCGTATTTTGCGTGCCTCTGTGCAGGCGGCGCGTCAGGTGAACCGCATGGTGACCCCGGGCGATATGCTCGTGGCCTTGATGAAGTTCTCGGGCGACCGTGGCCTTGCGAAGGTGTTCGAAGATGCGCTTGGTAGCGTCGAGGTCGTGGAAACTTGGCTGTCGGACCCGTTTGCAGGGGCCGCCAATGCCGAGGAACAGTCTCCGTTGAAACTCTACGGCCGTGAACTTGTGGAAATGGCCGCCGACGGAAAACTTTCGCCGGTGATTGGCCGTGAAGAAGAAATCCGCCGTGTCATCTTGATCTTGAGCCGAAAGACGAAAAACAACCCGTGCCTGGTCGGTGAGCCTGGCGTGGGTAAGACCGCTATTGTCGAAGGGCTCGCCGAGCGAATCTATCGCGGCGATGTGCCTGACGCTTTGAAGGGCAAGAAGCTGTTTGCGCTCGATTTGTCTGCCTTGATGGCGGGCGCAAAGTACCGCGGCGATTTCGAGGAACGTTTGAAAG
>JBGUQN010000029.1:0-19095 GCA_045131085.1 Fibrobacter sp. | reverse complement strand
GCGCGAACAGATTGCCGTGGGTAACGGCAGCAACGAGCTCCTGGACATGATTGCCCAGGTGTTCCTCGGCCCCGGCACCGAAGCCGTGATGGGCAAGCACAGCTTCGCCGTCTACAAGCTCGCCACCATGGCGATGAACGCAAAGATTATCGAAGTCGACATGCCGGCCCCGGCCTACAACTACGACCTCAAGGCCATGCGCGCCGCCGTGAACGAGAAGACCCGCATCGTGTTCCTCGCAAACCCGAACAACCCGACGGGCTCCGACCTCACCGCCAAGGAAATCATCGACTTCGCCGACAGCCTCCCGGAAACCTGCGTGCTGGTGATGGACGAAGCCTACACCGAATTCATTGAAGACACGCCGGAACTCGTCCCGGATTTCAACAGCCGCATCGCCACTGGCAAGAACATCATCTGCTGCCGTACGTTCAGCAAGATCTACGGTCTCGCCGGCCTCCGCGTGGGCTACTGCATCACCCGCCCCGAAATCGTGAACCTCATCAACCGCGTGCGTGAACCGTTCAACGTGAACAGCATCGCCCAGGCCGCCGCCATCGGCGCCATCGACGACCAGGAATACGTGAACAAGGTCCGCGAGCTCAACAAGAAAGGCCTCGACCAGCTCAAGGCCGGCTTCAAGGAACTGGGCCTCGCCTATGTGGACAGCCACGCGAACTTCATCGCCGTCAGTGGTTTCAAGGACCCGATGGACGCCTTCAAGTTCCTACAGGCCAAGGGCACCATCATCCGTCCGCAGCCCGCCATGGGTGACGTGCTCCGCATTACCGTGGGCACCGAAGCGCAGAACAAGAAATGCCTCGAAAACATCAAGGCATATCTCGGAAAATAAACCGAGGAACAAATAACGCGAAGCCCGTGCCAGGCGAAAAGCCTCACGGGGTTGCACGCGTTATATCGAAGCGCGGCTTTTGCAGCCGTAGCATAGCAGAAAACCTGGTCCGCGAGGGCCGGGTTTCTTTGCGTGGTAAAATCGTGCACGACCCCGATACGCCCGCCTACGAGAACGACGAAATCGCAGTGGACGGCACTCCCGTCGAGGCCGCCCAGAAGTTCTATTTCGCGATGAACAAGCCGCGCGGCATCGTCACCACCGCAAGCGACGAGAAAGGCCGCAAGACCGTGATGGACTTGTTCCGCGAGCAATACGCCAAGCTGTTCCCCGGCAAGCCCGTACCGCACATATCGCCGGTGGGCCGCCTCGATGCAGCCAGCGAAGGATTGCTCCTGTTCACCAACGACACGCAATGGGCCGACGCATTGCTGGACCCGCGCGCCCCGAAAGCACACATCAAAATCTACCGCGTACAAGTCGCAGGCAAACCTTCCGCAGCCGACCTTGCGAAAATGGAAGCAGGATTCAACGTAGCGCCCCGCGTATTCGGCGAAAGCGAGGAGTTCATGCACGCCGAGCGCGCCGTTCTCCACAGCGAAGGCGAAAAGAACTGCTGGCTCGAAATCACGTTGTCCGAAGGCAAGAACCGCGAAATCCGCCGCATGCTCGCCCACCTCGGTTACGAAGTCTTGCGCCTCATGCGCATCCAGTTCGACAAGTACACCCTCGGCGACCTGAAACCCGGCGAAATCTGCCCCCTGAATCTCCGCTAAAATTCCGGCAGCACACATCCAAACGTTATTTTATCCTATATTTCTTCTTGGAGGAAATACCATGGATCTCATCAAGCGAATCTATATTGCATCTGTCGTCTTATCGCTTGCGTTCTTCGCCGCCTGCGGAGATTCCGAATCAAGCAACATCGCCAGACCCGACGACCATTCAGGATCCGACATCACGAATTCGTCTGCCGTAGATAAGAACAGTTCTACAACCGACAAAAACAGTTCCTCTTCGGCCAAGAGTTCCCCGTCCACCAACGATTCCTCATCTAGCTCAGATAAGAACGGCGCATCCTCGTCAAGTTCGGGGAAAAACAACACAACTTCATCAAGTTCCAGCATCAACGGCAGTGAAATAGCCGGAGGATGCTTCGTAAGCCTAGATCCTGTAGACTGGCGCATCATAGGTAAAGACACCGTATATATGCGTTACATTATTTCCTGCGACGGAGTCTCCTTGGGCTATATCTATAACGAAACCAATGAAAATCTCCCCATCGCAGCCGGTGGTCAAAAATGCACCTTGGACGACCACCTCGACGGCACTGTTGATGTCACCTGCGGCACAAACACCTATACAGCAAACAAGCCTAGCGACATGGGCATAGGCTTGTTTGCTGCGCCCGAACTCGTTTCTTGCAAAGACACTGATTTATGGTGCTATAGCCCGATTATAGACGGAGCAGACAAGAGTCCCATCACTCAGATGACCTACAGAGAAAACGAAGGCTTTTTCTTCGCCAGCACGGGCACTCACGACCTGACAGACTGGGAAGGAATCTGCATCACCTATACATCCGATACTGCAGCATATCTTATCATGGACCTTGGCGAAACAAAGAACCTGGAACTGAACAACAACCTGCCGCAAGTTACGCTCAAGAACAAGGCTCCGCTCCCCACAGAAAGGTGTTTCGGTTGGAAAGCATTCAAGCAGCCTCGCTGGGCTAGCCCCGCCATATCGGGGAATGACGCCGCCAAAGCTATCGCCAGTTTCAAAATCAATCAACCATCAGGAAGCAATTTCAACCTCATCCGCATAAGAGCCTACCGGGATGAAGATCACTCCTTTGACCGGACTTGCGGTGACATGTGGTGCGCCGAATATGCAGAAGATATGGTCCATACCGACTGCGGCAACGAGTCTTTGGGGGATTGGATAGCCACGACAGACGCAACCTCATCCGTGACTTGGCCCGCAAAAATCGGACACACCTATAACCCCATATCTCTACTCCCGGTTATTGAAATGTATAACAGCGTAGCAGGGACATTCACCTTGGGCAATGGAGAAAATCCCTATGTAAAGGTCGGTTTCAACATGAACTACAATTCCGATCAAAATTTCGACATCACACAATGGGGCGGATTCTGCATCACCTATAAATCCAGCCATGACTTCTTTGCGGAATTAACCCCGTCCAACGCCACCGAAGGCCAAGAGATTCCTAGAGTTCTAGTACCCAGATCATTGGAATACACGACCATCGACTTGCCCTGGTCTTCGTTCAGCCCGTCTGACGCAAGTACCGTAAACTTTGTCAACTTCGTGTTCAGCGAGCCCGCCGGAGCTACAGGCTATTTTGCATTCTACACCGTAGGCAAGCCGGGAACCTGCACAAAATAAAGGCAAAAAAGCGCTACTTCCAGGCGGCAGTCAGCGAAATCCCTAGATGGAGGTTATTTATTTCTTCAACAGGGTCGCGTTTCGGGTTCTTCCCTATCCGGAAGTTCTCGTCGCCGTATTCGTAATTCGAGCCAGTCGCGTTTTCATATATTCCCATATTCAGGCTAAAACCGACAAAGTAATGTTCTGACACCTTCCAGAGTTTGCCTACCTCGAACTTGCCACCGACCTCAAAATTACAGTACGCCATTCCGTAGTCTTCCCATAAGTTGTCGGTAAACATGAACGAAAGTGTCGTCCCGATAAAAGTCCCGTACAAAAATGAAGATTCTGTCTGGAAGGGGTACACCTTTAATCCAAAGCCAAAGATCGGGCGGACCATGACTTCGGTCCTATCGTATTCCTCCTTGTCGCGGGAATAGAACTTGTAGCGGGAATCACCTATCGATACGGCAAGGCCCAAATCAAAAAGGAAAATAAACCGCTTGGCTAGAGAAAGCCCCGCCTGCACATCGAGTATCGGGCCACCCCCTTCAAACGAGTAGATGTCGTAAGTGAGGTCCTCGTCATAGACCATCTCGTCGCGGTCCTTGTCGTGATACCAGTGGGTAGAGGATTCCGTCTCGTAATTAGATTTGGTATAATGGCCACCCAGGGATACTTCGAAATACGGGAGTACCGAATCGTCCGAAATGGCAAGCGCCGCACAGGCCAAGCACGCTACTAATTGCACCATCCGTTGGAACATTTCAACCTCAGGGCTGCGTAATTCACGAACTTGCCACAGGATGTATCCTCCGGCGGCAGGAATTTATCGAACTCGTAATCTCCGGCGATACTGCGCTCGTCGAATTCCACAAAGCGAAAATTGAGGTCATCCGGTTTCCAGTATTCCGAATGGCTATCAATCTCGTACGTGGGTAGCGCAACAACCTTATCACCGCAATAGAAAGAAATATCGACAGAAACTTTATTCTCGCGGCCAAGCGAGAACAGGCTGTCGCAAGTGTCCCTGCAAACAATCCTATTCACCGAATCCTGTACTACGGATGTATCCGCCCAGACGGTATCTCCGGCCTGGTACGTAATCCGCAATTCCAGGGAATCTACCTTGTCGGGCTTATATGCGGCAATGTCAGTCGAGTATTCAGGGTCAGTTTCCCAATCCGGGTCACAGCCCATACAACAGAATGCAAGCCACGCCAAGACGAGCGCGCAGGGCACCGAAGATCTGAACCTAGTCAATTTCATCAAGTTTTAATATAATAAATAAACTAAAAAAAAAGGAAAAAAACGATTACTGCCCCATAAGGAGCTTGATATAGTCGCCACCTTCTTCGCCAATCAACTGCAAGACCTTCAAAGACTTGTCAACAACAATCGTGCGCGGAAGGGAAATATTCTGGCATTCCTTTACAAGCCCAAAGCCTTCAGTCAAACGGCCATAAGGGTCGGTAACAGAAGCAATTTTGTCGGCAGAGAGTTTTGCAAGAAAATTTTTCACCTTGTTGGTTTCACGCTCACCCACATTCACAAGCACAATCGCCGTACCCGCCTTCTCGATTTCGGCCTGGTGCGCAACAATCTGCTTTATGCCCGCCCGGCACGGGATGCACCATGTTGCAAAATAGACCAGCGCCACGCGGTCATGATTCTGAGCAATCCCCTGCAAATGAGTCCGAGTAAACGGAATATTGTCATTCTGCAGTTCACGTACGGCAAACCACGGGAGCGAATCCTTGATAGCTTCGGGTAAAGGCAATTTCTGGGAATCTGCGGCAAAAGCACCAGTAGAAACAAACGTTACAATCGCAAAGAGAACGACAAAGAAACTATTCATATTACCTCGGAACCCAGCGGCCAAGTTCCTTAAACCAATCGGCAAGTATATTACCCTTTTCAATACTGTTTACAATCTTGGATTTGGCTTCGGCCTCATCAAACCGGCCCACACCCTTGAGCGTAGCACCCAATGTAAAATACGTTTCGCCCGTGCAGGAATTGCCATTCAGCGCAACGACCTCGGTACAAGATATACCCAGGCCGCCTTCCTTGCACTTGGGGTCCGAAAGTTCAAGGCTCAGCACCAACCCGACTTCACAGGCCGTATCTAAAATCGTCTGCATGTGAATCTTTTTCGAAAGTTCCTGAAAAATTTTGGAACCTTCTTCGGCATCAAGGGCACCTTCAAAATAAATCTTGTAACGGCCCTTGAATTCATTGTAACTTTCCTGGGCCTTCATGTATTTTTCTTCGATATCGCCATAGCCGTCCTTGAATCCAAGCGATTCCAGAATCTGTACTGACGACTTGTACGTAGCATATGCCTCGACCATTTTGTCGTAGTTACTGAACTTTTCCAGCGGGTGGCTTGTCATCTGGAGTACCGCCATCGACGACACGAGCGCATCACGCGCCGTCTGGTAATCCTGGCGGTAAGGCTTTACGGCATCTTCCCTGCTCATGCAGGCTACCACACCCACAAGGCCATCACGGGCGAGAGTCTTTTGCACATGCACATCCTGGCGGTTCCTAAGCTGGGTAGACACATTGGACTGGATTTCAAAACTCGATTCAACATTATCCCTGCCATTGGCATTAACTTGCTCACGCTTGACAGCGGTATTGCTCGCCGTAACAGAACTCTGTATCTGCACTGCAATCTTCGTGACGGCAATATCAAGGGCATGGTCATAGTCTTCGGCGGTCGCCGTTCCCTGGAGGTTTGCCTCGGGGCACCTCTGCATGCGCAATTCTTCACCAAGCGGAACAAGTGTAGGTTCATTCGAAGAACAACCCGAAATGGCCAAAACAGCCAAAAGCGTCATTGTCATTCGGAATAAAAGAACACTTGTTTTCATCGCAAAGAAATCTAAATCTTCATTCTGCAAAAGTCAAGCAGAGGCCAACCTGCAAGCGCCCATTTGCCTTGTTTTTCAGGCAAACGCAACAACATCCCATACGAGAAAGTGCAGGCCGTTGTGGGGCCCGCACTTAACACAGAAGGAGAACTCAAAACTAGCGGAATGTAGCCGTAAGCGTCTGGACCTCGCCGGGGTTAAACGTGCGGGTCGTTTCCTGGTTGCCGTCGCTCCAGCCGGAGAATACCGCACCCGAATTCGGAACCGCAGTCACCGTCACAGGGAATCCGCTGAAGAAATTCACCGTCATGCTGGACTGGTCAAGCGGCAGGTTGTGCACCAGAATCTGGCCCGAGCCCTGTGTCGATAGCGTCACCTGGGCGGGCGTGCTCAGACTGAAGTACTGTTGCATTTCGTTCATGATGGTCTGCTGGCGGCTCTGCGCAAAGCTCTTAACCTTTTCAAGGTTACTGTTCATGGAGCTTACATTGTAGCCCCAGAATTCGGCATCGCGCGACATTTCGGACTGAACCTGGCTCTGGAGCGCATCAATCTGCTTCACGAGACGGTCCCCAGCGAAATTCATGGAAAGGAGCACGCAGAAGCGGTTGATAAACGCACTCTTGAAGCCCTCGTTACCGAGCAGGCGAATCATGAGGATTGTATGTTCCGAGATGGAACCACCGGTCTGCTGACCGCCCTGCTGGCCCATGCCCGGCATCATTCCCATGCCCATACCGTTGGTGCCGCTTGCATTGGTCACGTAGCTGAACACGTTGCCATTCTGCGTATTGTAGCTCACGCCAAAGCCAAAGTCGGTATCGTACAGGAACCATTTCCACTTGCTCTTCTCGCTAGCGACTCTCCACTTTTTCATGTTGTTGTGCGGCCAGTCGCTATTGTTCAGGAACATTTCCGCCGACATGTAATTCATGAAGTTTTCGACATCAATCTGGTCGTCAATCTTCTTGTAGTTCGCTTCGTTCGAGAGCTCGTTAGTCTGGAGCCAGTCGATCATCGCCTTGAAATCGGTGGACGAACCGGCCGAAGCATCGTTGTTCGCATCGATGAGGTCAATATCGTTGGGGTCGAGGCCGTAACGCGTTTCGTAGTAGTATTCGCTATTGCGTTCGCGCAGGTCATGGATGCCGTAGTACTTGCCGTTGTAGTACACGATGGCGTAGCGCCCGTGCTGGTAATCTACGTCCAAGCCTTCCGTCATCTGGGTTCCAATGCGGTCGCGCACATAGTCGTCGCCACTGTTGTTACCGAAGTTCCTGAGCGAGAAAGCCTTGAACTTCTTGAGTTCCGGATAATCCGGGAACAGCGGGTACTTAAGGCGCTTATTGCCATATTCCTCGCGCAGCGTCACGGAGAAGGACTTCTTCTCTTTCGCACGGCTGTACTGGCCCGAAATCTTGTAATCGCCCATCACGCCAAACGCAGGGGTCTTCGGGTAACCAGGCTCGAACATTTCCACATAAACAGGGAGTTCGCGGTTGCTCCAGAAGTTCGCACCCTTCTTCGGGTCCATCATGGAAGCTCCGTTACCCGTCATGTAGAGGCCCGTATCAGCGCTGAACATCGAAAGCGGGTCGGTTGTCACGAAGATGGCGGCAAGGGACGGCTGCTGTTCGAACACGTAAGTACGGATAAACTCTTCGCTCGGGAAACTCCCTTCGGCATAGGTGCGGCAGCGCAGCACGGTCGTGCTAGAGATATTCAGGGACTGCACTACGGGAGAATTCGTCGTAGGTTCGGTTCCGCCCTGCTCGCAGCGGGTTCCGGCCGGGAGCGAGACAGAAACTGCAGAAGAATAGAATCCCGAAGGCGGAACGTTCACAGCATTGGACTGAGCCTGCACCGCAAACACCTCGCCCGCCGTATTGCCGTAGGGCGAAGGTTCAGCAAAGCCCCACTTGCCCGCAGCGTCGCGGGACCAGGAAGCCCCCGTCGGGACAGCAGCATAGCTTACGGAATCGAGGATGGCGTTGTTCTCGTCTACGAGGAAGAGCGAGCCCGAATTCTCGGCCTTGAAGGTCGTGTGCGGTTCGTGACCGCGCTTGCGGGCGACATACGACGTCACCATGAGGGTAGTCGTCTCGCTGCCCTGGGTTTCCGTCGCAAACGTAGTCGCTGAAACTTGCGAAAGCTTGACAGCGCTAGCATTGTCGCCAAGGCGCACATAATAGACGGAACTAGAATCGCCCGTACCGCGGAGATTCTTGCCGCTCCAGTCGCTCATGTCGGAGCCTTCCTTGAAGTTCAGGCGAATCTTGTGGTTCTTGGTGATGAACCCGCGCACCACAAGCTGGTCTGCATTGCTCGGCTTCGTGGCAGCATTGACCACCACACGGGAATATTCACCGCCCTGGGCAACCTTCATCACGGCACCCACAACATTGCTACCGCCTTCGTTATAGCAAAGCGCGGATTTTCCGGGCAGGTTCGTCACGTTGTCCGTAGAACCTGTCGTAGCGCCAGCACCGGCACCGGCACCACCTGCGCCAGCACCCATGCCACCGCCCCAATCGCCCATGCCGGGCATCATGCCCCATCCCGAGCCGCTAGACGCTTCGGAAGTGCAGTTTGTGCTGAGCATGTTAACTGAATCAGACGGAGCAATGTAATTGGGGTAGTTCTTGCCCGAAAGGAATACCACCATGTGGCTCTTTGCAGGGATGGTCGCATCACCGAACACCCAGCGACGCGGGTACTTCGCATCGTTACTGAGCGCAACACCCTTGAGGCTCACGGGAGCGTCACTCGTGTTGTAGAGTTCGAGCCAGCCCGGATCGTTGCCGTCGTTATCCTTGAAATTTGCATTCTCGGGCGAGACTTCGGAGAAAATAACCGGGAAATTGCCCACGTAGGTAAGCGGGGTATCGACCGGAATCATCTGCGGGTCTTCGCCAGGGAGCGGCCCCTCGTGCGAGCCGTCATCCTTCTTGGAAGACGAGGACGCGATCGGCAAACCACCCTGAGAAAGCGGAGTATCTCCGCCACCTGAAACACTGGAACTTGGAATCGGCTGGCCATCGTCTCCAATAACAGCCGACGATCCACCCGGCACACCGGCACCGGGATCACCTAAATCCGGACCTGTTCCGGGATCTTCTGAGCATGCCACCACGCATGCCAATCCTAAACATACCACACACCAGAATGAATAACTCCTGATATGCATACTGCAATAATATCTTAAAAAATGCCGTTTTTCAACGAAAAAAGCCGTTTACGCGACAAATTCCACCCATAAAAACGGGACAAAATCACCCTCCCCGCACTCATCGGGACTATTCGCCCCAAAAAAGGATATATTAGGAACATGAAGGCCTCTTTTCTCTCTTTTTTAACACTCGCGGGCTTTTGCGCCGCATGGGCAGGGCCCCTCTTTATCGGCTATTACCCCGACTGGGGCAAGTGGCACAAGCCCGCCTACACCGTAGACAAGGTGCCGTACGAGAAGTTGACGCACGTACTGTGGAGCTTTATCACGCCGAACACCGATGGTTCGCTCAAAGGCGACGCAGCAGAGGACCCGAGCGCCCTTGATTCCATGGTTACGCTCGCGCACGCCGCCGGCACGAAGGTCATCGTCTCACTCGGCGGTGGCGGTCAGAGCGAAAACTTCGTGCCCGTATCTTCGGATGATACCCTCCGCACCAAGTTCATCACGAACCTCGTGCAGTTTGTCGCCGACCACAACCTGGACGGCCTCGACATGGACTGGGAATGGGAATACAACCCCGTGCCCGATGCGGACACCATCGCCTACAACAAGCTGCTCACCGAACTCCGCGCAGCATTGCCTGAAGGCAAGACGCTCTCGGCAGCACTCCCCTGCTCGCCTTATTACGGAAAATACTTTACCCCGGAAGTCCTCGTCGCAAACCTCGACTGGTTCGGGTTCATGACCTACGACATCACCGGCGACTGGGATGACAAGGCCATGTTCGACTCGCCGCTCTACCCGCACGAAGGCTACACCACCTGGTCGTGGGAAGAAACGCGCGACTACTGGAAAAAGCGCGGCGTCCCCACCGAAAAAATGGTCTTCGGCATACCCTCGTTCGGTTTTGAATTCAAGGGAGCCACAGGCCCGGGCACCGACTTCACCAAGGGTTCGGCGAAGCAGGTCCCGTACAAGGACATCGTCGCGAACACCGAATGGGAATACTTCTACGACAGCGTTTCCGTGTCACCTTACGGCGTATCTTCGACCGGCTACGTGACCTTCGAAGACCCGCATTCTTCCGCAGTCAAGAGCCGCTGGGTCAAGGACAACGGCTACGCGGGTATCATGGTGTGGGAAGTCTCGCACGACTACATCGAAGGGGTCGGAAACCCGATCCTCGACAGCATCGCCGTGGTACTCCACGATGACCCGACAAGCATTGCCCCGCGCAAGGTCCACACCGTTTTGCAGCCCCGGGCGCAAGCAACCTCGGGCAAACGCGTAGACGCTCTCGGGAAATTCCAGGCAGACAGCCGCGGGCGCAACAAGCGTCAGGTAATATTGCTCGACATCAAGTAAAAAAAATGGAGTGTGGTATGAAAAAATCTGTTTTAGCGGGAATCTCAACCGCAGTCTTGACAACGGGAATGCTTGCGGCAGCCTCCTTCGCGGCAGACCGTTCCGTCGCGCTCAACAAGAGCATCGAATCGCTCGAGCCCATGAAGGGAATCGTGTTCTGGCCCGACCAGGCAAAAGAACAGAAGAACCTGCAGGGAGCCATTTCCCTCGAGTTTTCGTATTGCCTCCCCTGCGCCGTTGTCACGGGGGAACGCGGTGGTAAAATCAGCTACGACTGGAGCAGTTTCGAAAAGATGCTCGACGACATCAAGAGCCGCGGGCACCAGGCAATCGTGCGCTTCCGCATCGAATACCCGGGCGAAACCATCAAGAACGCTCCCAACTGCACCGAGAATGTAAAAGGCGCGACAGCCGTTCCCAACTACTTCATGACAAATAGCAACTATATGGAGACCTTCTCCGAGAATCCTGGTGGTGACGGGCCTACCTTTTACGCCGACTGGAGCAGCACGGCACTCCAGTACTTCTACAAACAATTCTACGCAGACTTCGCCGCCAAATACGACAAGGACCCGCGTATCGCATTCGTGCAGGCGGGTTTCGGGCACTGGGCCGAATACCACATCTACGGCACCAAACTTCAACTCGGCACAAATTTCCCGACCAAAGACTACCAGACCGAATTCCTGACGCACCTCGACACGCTTTTCAAGGAAACTCCCTGGAGCATCTCGATTGACGCCGCCGACAAGGCCTATACGCCCATCGCCGGGAACAAGACCCTGCTCGCGCTCGGTTTCGGGGTATTCGACGATTCATTCATGCACGAAAAGCACGACATTTCGCAGGGCGAAGGCGACAACGAAAAGAACTGGATTGCCCTCGACACTACCCGCTGGAAGACCTCGCCCGCCGGCGGTGAAATCAGCTACTACGAAGACAAGGACCAGCACGAGTTCCTGAACCCGGCAGGCCTTTACGGCGTCACCTGGGAAGATGCCGCCGCCAAGTACCACATGACGTACGTGATCGGCAACGACGCGCCCGAAGGCCAGTACGCCACCAAGGAGCGCGTGTACGAGGCCAGTTCCTATGCGGGCTACAAGTTCGAAATCACGGGCTATGCCGTCAACAAGGTTTCGGCCGCCGTCCGCGTGAAGAATATCGGCATCGCGCCGCTCTACCACAACGCCTACGTGACCGTGAAGGGCGTGCGCAGCAAGACATCGCTCAAGGGACTTTTGCCCGGCAAAGAAGCCACCTACACTGTCGCAGGTCTTGAAATCGGCGACAGCGAATCGCCCGAAGTGACCATCACCGGCGACAAGCTTTTGAAAGACGCGACCATCCCCTACAAGGCAAAACTCGACGGAAGCGCAGATATCATCGAAGGGCTCGTCGACGAGAACGGAACCACCGCCATCGCGGGCGCGCGCATTTTAAGCCCCGACAAAGGCTCCCTCGGCAAAACACGTACCAACAAGCTGACCGACCTCAAGGGCCGCAACGTTCCGGGCAAGGCCGCACACGGAGCGTATTACAAGGTCAAGGCGAAATAGTTTCGGTACGCCGCCCGCTAGTCCTTCACGCAGCGGACGGAAATGGCGTACATGTACTTCTCGTTAACCGAGATATGCGTCCCGGTCGCCCAAGAAGTATAGTCATCGTACATGATGAACATCCAGGCGTATTCCTCGGCATAGTCCAGCGACCAGAAGAACGCCTTCTCGCCGGCATTCTTGAATTCGTCAGAATCAAAAAGGTAGTAGCCGCCCGGCAACAGCGAAAAGCCGAAAATGTCGCTGCCGTAGGGCCACGCGGTAGCGCTCCTCAGCATGTTGGAAACGCGGTCGGGTTCGCCCTCGTCCACGATTTCAATTTTCGGCAAGAGCGCGCTGGCCTGGTCCTCGACATCATGCATTTCCTTTGTCGTAGGCAGGTGCCAGCCATCCATGCATATTCCCTGCACCTTCTCTAAATCCTTGCAATACGTCCCGTTACCGCACGTGAGCGGATTATCCGGATCGTTCGCAAGGGCGACCGAGTCAATCGCCGCAGCCCACGTGTAGAGCCTGCCGTACTTGGTACAACTATCCGCCTCGTTACCATAACACCAGCTTTTTCCAAGCAGGCTCGGCGTCGCGTTGCTGTCCGCGTAGTTCAGGTTTTCCGCCATCCACACCGCAGAATCCATCTGCACCGTCTTGTACACCTGTCCGTCGCGTTCGTCCACGACTTCGCCATACTCGATATCGGCATTCAGGTACTGCCAAGGTTCCTTCCCTTCCAAACCCGTCTTTTTTGCGATCGTATCCTTCGTTGAATTGATTCCCAACTCTTCTTCGCCACGCTTTTTCAAGTCCGCAGCCAAGTTAGCCAGGTATTCTTCGGCGACAACCTTCGCGATAAACTTGCGCGTGCATACTAGGTGAAGTTCCGTACACGATTCTTGCCCGAGCTGGTCCACAAATTCACCATCGGCCTTCAAGCAGTCTTCCTCAAATGCCTCGGAATCCTCCCTACAGGCCAATTCATCATCTTCCGCATAACTGTTGTCAAGCCTATCCGTGGTCACGGCGTACAGGGAATCACGCGACAGAATCTGGGTCAGCGTCTTTTTCGTTTCACCCAGGGAGAGCGAAAGCCGGACGGCATTCTGTTTCTTGTAGATGTAGATGCTCGAAGAATCCGCGCCGGAATCTGCAGGCGCAAAGGCAAAATACTGTTCTCCATCGGAGTCAAAGTTCACCTCGTACCAAGAAATAGACGAATCGTCATCCATCACAACCTTCGAAGAATCGACAGGCTCGGACTCCCACGTCAACAGGATCTTCATGTAAGCGACGGTATCCGTAATCTGGGCATTATCCTCTTCGGTCGTACCATGCGCAAGATACTTCTCGTTTTCGGAACACGCCGAAACGACAGCCAAAAGGGCCAAAAACGGAGAAAGCCACAGAAGAAATACAGGTAGCAACTTGCGCATATACGAGAAATATAAAAAAGATTTTTGTCGGGGGAAGCCTCCCCCTCGCTCCAGCTACGTCGTCATGGCGGCCTCGAGCCGCCATCTCCTCGCATCGTCCACTACCCCCTCTGCGGGCGCTCGCCGCCCCGCAACGCCCCGGCTTTGAATACTCAGAAAGGTCAATCATTTGCAATTTGCGAGACACTGTCTCGCAAATTGTTCCCCTGATTTTTCCCAACAAAAGCTTTTTTTCGGGAAAAAAGTCTATTCCCTGCAATTTGTGCGACAATGTCGCACAAATCTGTGGATAGCAACCGATAACCCTATTTCGTACTGTCAGTAGCTGGTTTACAGCACCTTTGGCTAAAGAACTCGTCGCATTATGAGCGTTTTTTCCTGTCCTGCAAGATTTTTCGCATTTTTTGTCATTCCAATAATCTATATTGCAGTTGACATAGCCCCGTACCGAATGGTTCGGAGCGACCGGATTTTTTGAGATTCGTCTCTTATTCTCGAACCTGAAACTACCACTTTCAATCAACACGAGAATAAGACGAACGCTCACGTCCCAATTGGGGCGTGGGTCGTTTGTGCTTATTGTGTTGAAGGGTGTGGTAGCCCGCAGGTTCGATAAGCACGCGAAACGACTCCACGCCTTTTTTATTTTCAAATAATTGGTAGAGTTTTTCTTCTGCAATAGGGACTTATCTCGCTGATAAGGATGCCCCTATGGCAAAAATCGAAGTCATACAGACTGTTGACACATCAAATTTCAAGGCAGCCAACGCCGAAGAGCTGAAAAAGCAGATTGTACACTATTTTGCCGAAAAAGGATGTCCACCGACTGTTGAAATCATTTCCGACAATACAGTCAAAATCACTTTTGACACAGATAGCCTTGAATACGCTGAAAAGAATTTTCAGAAAGCGTCTTTAGCTTGCAGCGAGGGACGTTTCAATGCGGCAATGGATTTGCTGCATAAAGCAATCAAGGCCTGCCCTGGGTTTTCTGAAGCTCATCGCCTTCTAGGACAAGTTTTCTACCAGCAAGGTGAAATAAACAAGGGTATGAACGAAGTCCTTGAGGCGCTTCTCATCGATCCCAAAAACATGTGGGCGCTCATCCTGATGGGCAACATCCTCGCCAACGGCAAGAATAATGCCGATGCTGCAGATGGGTATTACAAGAAAGTTTTAGAATACTATCCCGACAATGCAATTGCTCTCAACAATGTGGCCGGGACACTGATCAAGAAAAAAGATTACGACGGGGCAATTCGCTACATGAAGCGAGCCCTTGAATTGGATAATACCTACACGAACAGCTATTACGGAATTGCTTTGGCATACTATCAAAAGGACGATTTGGACAACGCTTTTGAATATGCGAGTCAAGGTGCGCTGAAGGGAGTCAATCGCGCAGAAGATCCCGGCGTCCGGCAAGAACTTTTGAAACTGCTATTGACCATTGCAAGAGATATTGCTCAATCTACAGATTACGAATCCAAGGTTTTCGAATTTGCGCACAGCCTTGAAACCAAGTTTGATGTAGCAATCACATTCGAGCGCGATGACGAGCAGGATACTTTAGCACATTTGGAATTCGCAGATTTCCATCATCGCAAGGATCACGTTGTCAAATACAAGAAAGATGGCAACTATTGCCACTACATGCTGCATGAATTGACTCACCTTGAAATGATGTTATCCGCCCAAAGGAATGGCAAACTCCAGACCATCGGATTTACACAGAAAAATTTTGATGCATTCTTGCAAGACTACAAACGCCATTTCGATGAAGTCAAGAAAAAAATAGGTGCAGTCCAATCGGAAAAATTGGCGAAGCACTTATTCCAAGGATTGTCATTACAGGTAATGAACGCTCCGCTAGACTTGTTCGTAGAACAGAAAATCTATGAGAAGACGGAATTCAGGCCACTTCAATTGACATCGTTATTTGCAATGGAATCAAGCAACATTGATGCAGTACGACAAACGGCCAATGTTTCTGAATTTCCGCAAATTATCAAGGACACGAATAAGTTGCTGAACATGCTTCAGTCCTTGCTTTTGCGCAAGCTCTATGGATTGGATTTTGTCAATCAGTACAAACCATCGCAAAACATGATGAACAGGGCGACGGAATTCTTCAAAACATTTGAAAATTCACTTGCATCATTCAACGCTGGCGATGAATACACCGTCTTTGAAAAGATCGCTACAGCACTTGGCTTAGTAAAGTACTTCACGCTTTCCGGCATAGAAAAGAGCGAAATCAAAACCGAAGCCGATAGAAAACAGGAGCAGTTCAACGAGACGCATAATCCTGCGACCGCAGACCCGATGATTACTGTAATGATGTCAACCTATATGGTCGGGGCGTTAGAATATTTTGAAGGACTGTTGCCGGAAGACATTGAAAAAATCGCCTTTGAATGCGCCATGGTTGGGCAAAACGGAATCAGTCCGGCGAAAAAGAGCGGATACAAATTGAACAATATTCCCGAAAAAGATTTTAGCGGCTACGAATTGCTTGCTTATTACTATGTAAGTTGGGCAATCTCGCATCCAGAAATGCTTGACAAGTTGCAGTTGCCCTTTGCTGACGCCTACAATATGGCAAAGCAGATGTTTGATTCCAGACGAGGTGGGAAATGAATGACTTTGAAAAAATGAAGGCGAAGGTCAAGCAATTCACCATTGACCGCGACTGGGATCAGTTTCACAATGGCAAAGATCTCGCCATTGCCCTTTCTGGCGAAGCATCAGAACTTCTCAATGCATTCCTTTGGAAGAAACCTGAAGATGTAAAAATTGAGAAAGTCAAGGAAGAACTCGCAGACGTATTCAATTATGCATTCTTGATTGCTGACAAGTACAATCTCGACATTGAAAAAATCATGGACGATAAGTTGCGAATTAACGGGGAGAAGTATCCCGTTGATAAAGCTAAAGGATCCGCGAAGAAGTATAACGAGTTGTAGGGGATTTTATATATGGAATTAAAACGTTTTCCTTTTGACGCGGATGGGTGCGAATCGTCTGGAAATGATTCGTGGGGAAAAAATTGGTCTGTTGTATATATGATCAATAGTAAGAAAGAAATGTATGTAGGAGAAACAAGTAGTTTTCAAGAAAGGTTCCGTCAACATCTTAGAAATCCTGAACGAAAGAATTTATTTGACATTATTCGGCTTGTGGGTGATGAGGATTTTCATAAATCTTATGTCCTAGATATAGAACAACGATTAATTCGTCTTTGCAGTGCTGATGGAAAGTTCAAATTACAGAATCGAAGTGCGGGACAGTCTGCAGAACATATGTATCCGCAAAAGAAAGATTGCGAAAAAAAGATGAGAGAAATATGGGGATTGATGTCAAACGAAGAATTGACTGATCATTCCTATGATGAATTGATTAACACCAATATATTTAAATTCTCGCCATATACAGTATTGACAAAAGAACAGAATGATGTAGCATATAATGTTCTTCGGCAACTACTTGACGATTTGCAAAATAGTCGTCCAGGAACTTCGATTGTAAATGGTTCCGCAGGCACAGGAAAAACTATCGTTGCCCTCAACATAATATTTACAATAGCGAACATCCAACGCATTAATCATGATGTCACCTTTAATTCAAAAGATAAATGGCAGGTTCTTATTAAGGAATGGAAAGATTACGTCAATAAGAAAGGTATGCCCAAAATCGCATTCGTTGTACCGATGCAGTCTATTCGTGCCACACTGTCTCAAGTCGTAAAAGAAATTGGAGATGGATTGCAAAAGAACTTAATTGTCGGTCCATCTGCCATCGTAAAAAAGAAATATGACATCGTTTTCGTTGACGAATCGCACCGATTGAAAAAACGTAAAAACATTATGGAGTATAAAAGTTTTGACGATTGTTGTGCGAAGATAGGCTTAGTCTCTTCAAAAGCGAATCAGCTTGATTGGATAATTAAGTGTTGCAAACACAGAGTTCTCTTTTATGATTCATTGCAATCCATCAAGTCTGCAGACATATCCCCAGATGAATATAAACGCTCTTTAGGTTCTGATAGACTTTCTAAATACTATTTGTTATCGCAAATGCGTTGTCTCGGAGGGAACGATTATATTGATTATGTAAAAGATGCATTTGACGCGAACCTTTCCCAAAAGAAAAAATTCGGAACTTTTGAGATAAGAGTTTATGATGATGTTGACAATATGGTTCAGGACATAAAGAAAAAAGACGCGTCAGTTGGACTTTGTCGCACCGTTGCAGGCTTTTCTTGGGAATGGGTTACAAAGAACATCCCCTTGGAGCAAATTAAGGAAAAGAAACTTTTTGATATAAAAATTGGTAACCATAAATATATCTGGAATACGACAGATAAAAATTGGATATTGAGTCCTAATGCTGCTAATGAAATTGGTTGCGTCCATACAACTCAAGGATATGATCTAAATTATGTTGGGATTATATTTGGAGAAGAGATTGATTGGGATGAAAAGACTGGGCAAATAGAAGTTAATCTTGAAAAATTTTTTGATAAAAAAGTTAAGGCGGCGACATCTCCAGTGAAGGTCAAAGAATACATTATCAACGCTTATAGAGTGATGATGACTCGAGGCATTAAGGGATGTTATATGTATGCATGTAATCCTAGTATGCAGAAATTTTTGAAGAAATGGTTTTAAGCCTGGGGCGTTGCGGGGCCGGCGTCTGAGGCCCCGCTCGAAAGGGTAGCGGATGATACGGCTAGATGGCGGGTCGAGGCCCGCCATGACGACGTAGCAGGAGCGAGGGGAAGGCTTTCCCCTCATATAAAGGCCTTTTTTCGCAGAAAAACAAGGAAGATTCCCGGTCAAGCCGGGAATGACAATGAAGGTATTTTACTATCTTTGTGCCCACTATGGAAACTCGTTATAACGCTAAAGATGTGGAGGCCCGCTGGCATAGCGCCTGGGCCGAAAAAAACAGTTTTGCACCCAGCGGAAAGGGCGAACCGTTCTCGGTCGTGATTCCGCCTCCTAACGTAACCGGCGCGCTTCACTTGGGCCACGCCCTCAACGACACGCTCCAGGATATCCTGGTCCGCTACCGCCGCAAGACGGGCCGCGACACCCTGTGGATTCCGGGTACCGACCATGCGGGTATCGCCACGCAGGCAGTCGTCGAAAAGCGCCTTTTCCAAGACGAACACAAGACCCGCCACGACATCGGCCGCGACGCCCTCGTGGAACGCATCTGGAAATGGAAGGACGAATACGAAGCCCGTATCACCAAGCAGCTCAAGAGCCTGGGCGTCAGCTGCGACTGGAGCCGTCAGCGCTTCACGCTGGACCCGGTCTGCGCCAAGGCCGTGCGCCACGCTTTCTTCAACCTTTTCAAGAAGGGCCTCATCTACCGCGGCAAGCGCCTGGTGAACTGGGATACCAAGCTCCAGACCGCCGTCGCCGACGACGAAATCTAC
>JBGUQN010000028.1:0-12590 GCA_045131085.1 Fibrobacter sp. | reverse complement strand
ACATCGCAACAGGAACGCGCCTGGAACCCGACCAACAACGCGGCGTACGCGCCACCTACATGGACGCGCTCCACTCCAGCACTGTAGACAGTTGCAAGAACCATTTTAACGAAGCCATCGTTCTCGCCACAAAGGTAGCGAACGCTCCCGGCATGGTTGCGGAACTCTGCATCTCCGACGATCCGAATTACATCACGGGCTACGTCGCGAGCAAAGAACTCGGCTACGTACGCATCATGAAAATGAAGGAAATGGGCGACGAAAACGGAGGCCGCATTTTCCTGTTTGATTCGCGCACGGCCTCTGCCGAAGAATGCATCGAGTACTTGCAGAAGAAGAAAGTGTTAGTAGATGTTACTCCGTGTCATCCTGAGCGGAGCGCCGTAAGGCGCGAAGTCGAAGGATCTAGAGCAAAATAACATGAATGAACGAATCTTAGACTCATTTACGAAAGACGCTTTGGAATCGGCGCGGGCGAACAATACGTATCGCTCGATGCGCTTGATGGAAACTCCTGAATCGTCGCAGGTGAAAATCCGCATGCCCGACGGCGTTTCGCAGGAACAGATTCTGCTGGCCTCCAATTCTTACCTGGACTTGGCAAACATCGATGAACTCAAGCAGGCGATGGCCCAGGCGGTTCTGGAGTGGGGGACAGGTAGCGGCGGCGCTCGACTTACGACGGGCAACAAGACTCCGCATCAAGAACTGGAAGAATTTATCGCGAAATTCAAGGGCGAAGAATCCGCAATCACGTTCAATACGGGCTACATGGCGAATGTCGGCGCGATTTCGGCTTTGTGCGGGAAGAACGACTTTATCTTTAGCGATGAACTGAACCACGCCAGCATTATCGATGGTATCCGTCTTTCACGCGCCAAGTGCCTTGTTTATAAGCATAACGATATGGCTGATTTGCTGCGGGTGATTCAAGAAGCGGATAAGTCTAGAACGGGCGAGTCTGCGTTGCCGGCCCCTCGCAAACTCATTGTGACCGATGCTGTTTTCAGTATGGATGGCGACCTCGCAAATTTGCCGGAACTCTTGCGTATCGCGAAAGAAAATGATTGCCTCTTGATGATCGATGAAGCTCACGCCACGGGCGTGCTCGGCAAGACCGGGCGCGGACTTGCCGAACACTACGGCTGTGCTCACGTTGATGTAACCGTCGGGACCTTGAGCAAAGCCGTCGCCGCCGAGGGCGGCTTCGTGGCGGGTAAGCAACAACTGATTGATTTCCTCCGCAACAAGGCACGCAGTTTTATCTTTACGACCGCGATGGCTCCTGCCGTTGCCGCTGCCGCCTGCAACAACTTGCGCTACATCGATGCGCATCCTGAACGCGTCCAAAATTTGCGTGATAACGTAAAATTATTCTGCGAAGCCCTGCAACGCGAAGGCGTGAATGTAGAACAGTCTCCTTCGGCGATTGTGCCGATTGTCATCGGCGACGAAGCGAAGGCAATGCAAGTATCCGCAAAACTTCAGGAACAGGGAATCTTGATTCCCGCGATTCGCTATCCGACAGTTGCCAAGGGGCAAGCCCGCCTACGTGCAAGCCTGATGGCAACACATACGAGAGGACAACTTCAAACTGCTGCGTCCATAATTGCGCAGGCGGTAAAAGAGGGTGTATGAACAAGGGATATTTCGTTACAGCTACCGGAACTGATGTCGGTAAAACTTTTGTGACCGCCCTTCTCGTTAAAAAGTGGCGCGATTCCGGCATCGATGCGGGCTACTACAAGGCCGCTCTCAGCGGCGCAGAACTCCGCGATGGCAAATGGGTCGCAGGTGACGCCGACTACGTGAAACGCATTGCAAATCTTCCCGATTCGCAGGAACAGCTCGTGAGCTATGTCTATAAAGAGGCCGTTTCTCCGCATCTCGCTGCCCGCAAAGAAGGGAATCCCGTAGAGTTGGCGAAAGTCAAGGCTGATTTTGAAGCTGCCTGCGCTCGCCACGAATTCATTTTTGCCGAAGGCAGCGGGGGAATCATTTGCCCCATCCGCTATGATGGCCAGAAGATTTTCCTCGAGGACATTATCAAGACCGTGAACCTCCCGATTCTCGTGGTGACGACGGCTGCGCTCGGCTCCATTAACGCCTGCGTGCTTACGGTGGAATATGCTCGTAGCCGCGGCCTAGACGTCCGCGGGCTCATCGTAAACCGCTATGGCTCTAGCGGCAACTTGGAAATGGAAAACGATAACATCCGCATGATGCAGGACCTGACGGGCCTCGAAATTCTTGCAAAAGTTAAAGACGGCGACACCGATCTAGGCGTGCAACCGTTTTAAAAACTAAAAGAACTGCGCAGTAACCATTACGAAGCGTCGATGTCGGCGTTAATATGCAGGTCATAGCCGGGGTAGGCATCGCCGATTTCCTTGTAAAGGATGTTGAGGCCTTCTTGCGGCTTGATTTCGAAATTCATGACCACGTCGAAACGGATTGCCTTTTCTTCGAAGTTTACGTAAAAACCGTGAAGCTGCAAAGCCCATTCATGTGCTTTGACCAGCTTCAAGATGTTGCTGCGGATCTTGGCGGATTCATCGTTCTTGGTGTTGTAGGAATAGACGCCAACGCCCGTCAGAAGTACGCCGGTTTCCTTGTGCACGCGGGCCTGCACCCTGCGGGTGAGTTCATCGAGTTCTTCGACTGTCATGGTGTCGGGGAGTTCCAGGTGCACGGAACCGAGGAACTTGTCCGGGCCGTAATTGTTGAGGATGACATCGTAGGCACCGTGGACTTGCGGTTCTTCGGTGAGCAACGCCTTGATTTTCTTGACCAGGTCGCCGTCGGCGCGCTTGCCCAGAATGTCGTCTAGCGTTTCGATGAGCATGCCGATGCCCGACTTGATGATGAATCCAGAAATCACAAGACCCACGTAGGCTTCAAGCGAAATTCCCGTGAGAACGAAGACGATGGCCGATGCCAGCACCGAAAGGGAGAGAATGGCGTCGAACAGGGCGTCTGCGCCCGATGCCACGAGCGCGCCCGAGTTCACTCGTTCGCCCTGGCGCTTCACGAATTTGCCGAGCACGAGTTTCACCACCACCGCCGAGGCGATAATCACCAGCGAAACAGTGGAGTAGTCCGCCGCCTCGGGATGGATGATTTTCTTGACCGATTCAACCGCCGATGTACCGCCAGCGTAGAGCACGATGGCCGCGACCACCATCGCGCTCAGGTATTCGATCCGCCCGTAGCCGAGCGGGTGTTTTTTGTCGGGTAGTTTGTTCGAAAGTTTTGCGCCTACAATTGTAATGACTGAAGACAGCGCGTCGGAAAGGTTGTTCACCGCATCGAGTGTCACGGCGATGGAGTTGGTGGCAAAGCCTACGAATGCCTTGAATGCCGATAGCACGATATTTGCCGCGATGCCGATGATGCTTGTCCTGACAATGACCTTTTGGCGGTTTTCTGCTTCGTTCATAATATCTAATCCTTTTTCTCGCGGAAGGCCTTGGGAGACATTCCTGTCATACGTTTGAAAAATTTACCAAAAAAACTGACATCCGGGAAATTCAGTTCTTCACAAATTTCCTGAATATCTTTTTCCGTGGATTGCAAAAGAACTTTTGCGTCCAGCGCGATATACTCGTCAATCCACTGTTTGGGAGTCTTGTCGCTTATTTCGTTGATGACGGAAGAAAGGTACTTGGGGGTCACGAAGAGTTCGTCGGCGTAATACTTGACGCTGTGCTCCTTGCGGTGGCGCTCTTCAACTTTTTGTAAGAAGGCATTGAGTAATGCTTTCTTGCGATTAGAACCCTGTGGTTCAATACTTTTTTCAGTTAAAAAATCTATGCATTCGAATGCAATGGATAATACAAGGTTTTTGATGATTTGATAATGGTAACGATTGTCTTTTGTGACTTTTATTTTCTCTTGCAGGTGCCTGAATGATTTCTTTATTTGTTCAACGTCTTTTCCGTCTCTTTGCCGGAAAGGCATTTGCTTTGCATACTGGATGAATTGTAAACTGTCTTTGACTTGAGAAATTAAATCGTTCATCATGTCTATAGAACATGCGATGCATAACGTTCTTATGTCATCGCTTGTATAAATGACATGAAGGATTTGACCCGGAAATGCTGCAAAAATGCAGCCTTTTTTCAATTCGTATGTTGTTGTATTTATTTCGATTGAACTGTGACCATCTTCAATCAAACATAGGGCGAAACCTTGTAAGTAAAAATAGCCGGATGTATCTAACCCATCAATATTGTCAAAAAAGACAATTTTCCCTGGAACTGTGTTGGACTGCTTTAAAAAATCTAACAGGGAAAGGTCTGCCTTTTTTATGTCATTAGAGCTAACGAGCTTTCTTTTCATAGATTCAAAAACGGATATTCAAAATTTTTGCCTTGTAAAAAATACCTCAATTTCACCAAATAAGGTGTGAAAAAAAGCAAAAAATGGTAAAAATTTCCTTTTTTGGCGAAATTTTGACCTTAAAAACGAAACTGCTAAATCATAATTTTTAGTCATGAATGCAAAATTTTACATATTCCCCCTTTTGATGTTGTCTCTTGTTGCTTGTGAAAGAGACTTCAATTCTCGCAACGACAAGAAATATACCCCCAAAAAAACACCGATAGTTAAAGTCGAAACTATTGTTGCCAAGAACTCAAATGTCGGAAATTCGCTGCGTTATGCAGGCTCTGTAGCCGAAGTTGCGACAACGACGGTGAGCTTTTCTTCGCCTGGTACGGTGAAGTCAGTAAACATTACCGAAGGAAAAAAGGTGAACAAGGGCGCGCTTGTTGCCACCTTGGATGACACCTCTGCAAAGAATGCTTTGGAAATAGCCTCAGCTTTGAAGAGCCAGGCTGAAGACGCTCGAGCCCGCATGGAAAAATTATACCAGAACAAGACCATTTCTGAAATCCAGTGGATGGACGTCGATAGCAAATACAAACAGGCTGTGGCCTCTGAAAAACTTGCTCAGAAGATGTTGGAAGATTGCAAACTCTATGCCCCTGCGACGGGGATCGTTGCGGGCAAGGCCCTCGAAGTCGGGCAGAATGTGGTGCCGAGTTCTCCTGTATTTCGCATTGTGAATATCGCGACGGTCAAGGCAGTCGTCTCCGTTCCCGAAAAAGACGTCTCTACACTCAATGTAGGCGACAAGGTTGAAGTTCGTGTCGGAGCGCTTGACAACAAAGTCTTTGAAGGAAAGATTACAAATAAGGGCATTTCTGCCAATCCGCTTTCGCGTTCTTACCAAATCGAGGCGGAACTGAAAAATAAAAGCGGTGAATTGTTGCCGGGGATGCTCTTGGAAATGTCCATCGACAGCAAAAATTCTCTCGCTGGTGTAGAACTCCCTGCTTCTGCGGTGCTTCTAGACGAACATAATCATTCCTTTGTTTGGGTAGTCCGCGATGGAAAAACGACAAGGAAAAATGTCGAAACATCTCTAGGCGGAGGCTCTCTACTTCTGGTGCAGGGAATTGACGATGGCGATTCCGTTGTGGTAAAGGGAATGTCCAAGGTGGGCGAAGGCGAACGAGTCCAGACGGCAAATCAGGCTGTTGCTCGATAGGGGAATTCTATGAAAAAGAAACGTTCCTTTGTTGAAACGGCCATGCGCTACCGCGGCATTGTATTTATGCTCTGCGGCATTTTAGTGCTGTTTGGTATTTATGGCCTTTATGCCAACCGAAAAAATGAGTTCCCTGAATTTACGGTACGTCAGGGCGTTGTGATTGCGGTTTATCCTGGTGCAACCGTAAAAGAAGTGGAAGACCGCGTAACGAAACCGCTTGAAGATTACATATTCACTTACGGCGACGTCAAAAAAAATAAAACGACATCCATGACCCGCGACGGCATGGCAATCGTCCAGGTATCACTTGAAGATTACGTGTATGACAAGGACGGATTTTGGAGCAAGTTCAAGCACGGAGTTTCCCAGTTCAAGTCGAATTTGCCGGCGGGCGTCCTTGCGATAATCGTGATGGATGATTTTGGCGATGCATCGTCGATGCTCTTGGCGATAGAAAGCAAGAATAAGACTTATCGTGAATTGAGTGAATATCTTGACGGGCTGGCGGACAACTTAAGGCCGCTAGAAGGAGTCGGCCGCATTACTCGCTTTGGCGAGCAGAAAGACCAAATTTCCATTTATCTGGACAATGATAAGCTTTCCCAATATGGACTTGGCTACAAGTCGGTTGCCGCGTTCCTCTCGGGGCAAGGCCTGGTGAATATCGCGGGAACCTTGAGGGACGGCGACTACAACCACCCGATTTATGTGGAAAGCGGCGTAAACTCTTTAGAAAGTGTCCGGGAAACAATTGTTTTTAGCGCACCTGACGGAAGCGTGGTCCGGTTGAAAGATGTCGCTCGTGTGGAACGCGAATATCCTGACCGTACGGCCTATATCGAGGTGAACGGAAACAAGTGCGTGATGCTTAGCATCGAAATGAAAAAGGGCCAAGATATCGTTAAAATGGGCAAGGAAATCAAACGTGTGCTTTCGGAATTTGAAAGCGGCTTGCCTAAAGAAGTCAAGATGTTCCGCATTACGGACCAGACAGAAGTTGTCGGCAAAAGCATCGAAGACTTTTTGAGAGAAATTCTGATTGCCGTATTGGCGGTTATTATTGTGGTCGTCCTTTTGCAGCCCTTCAAGGTGGCTTTGATTGCGGCCTCGACCATCCCCATATCCATTTTTATCTCGCTCGGGCTTTTCTTTAGTCTTGGCTATGAAATGAACGGCGTGACGCTTGCTGCCTTGATGGTGTCGCTAGGAATGATTGTGGATAATTCCATAGTGATATTGGATGATTATCAGGAAAGAATTTACGGTTCTTGTTTACGCTGGAGAGCGGCGGAGCATAGTGCCGTGCATTTCCTAAAATCAATCTTTTCAGCAACGCTCGCCATAAGCATTACCTTCTTCCCGTTCTTGGTGACAATGAATGGAATGTTTAGCGATTTTGTGACAACATTCCCTTGGGCGGTAACTATTGTCCTTACAATTTCTTTACTTGTAGCGATATTTATTGTTCCCTATTTACAGTTTGCTTTTTTAAAGCCGAAACCGAGAAAGAAAAACAAGTTCTCTTTTGAGAGTATTTCAAACTTTATTTATGAACGCGTTTTAAGAACCTGTTTCAGGTTCCCCAAGTTGACCATCTTCGTGGCAGTTGTTTGTGTTGCCTTGGGTGCTGCCATGATTCTTTCGCGCCCCATTAAGCTCATGCCGATTGCGGAACGCAACCAGTTCTCTGTAGAATTTTATTTGCCGAATGGGACATCGATTAACCAGACTTCTGCCGTGGCAGACAGTATGAAACGTATCCTAGAAAAGGATTCGAGAGTCACCTACATTACGACTTTCAAGGGAATGTCTTCGCCGCGTTTTCACATGACTTATGCACCGCAATTTGCTGGTGAAAATTTCGCCCAGTTTATCGTAAATACCGAAAGTGCTAGCGCTACAGAAGAGATTATCAAAGAATATTCGGAAAAGTATGTAGACCATTTTGCAAATGTATATGTGCGCTTTAAACAGCTCAGTTTTAGCGATGCTGCTTCACCAATAGAAATCAGAATCTCCGATGGAACGGATGAAGGTCGCAAAGTCGCAAGTGATAAGGTGAAAAATTATCTACGAAGCCTTCCTGGAGTCTACCTTGTCCGTAGTTCTTATGGAGATCCCTTGAGCGGCATTAAGGTATCGCTTGACGAGGATGCTCCTAAACTTGGCGTAAACCAGTTCTCTGTCGAGGCGCTGCTTGCTTCTCGCTACAATGCCGGATTCCCGATAGCGACTCTTTGGGAAGGCAATAGAAATATTCCTGTAGTGCTTAAGGGAACGCATGCCGATTCTGCAAGTTTCTCGGATCTTGAAAATGAGAAAATTACAACTTATGGCGGACTTTCCAATGCGCCGCTTCGTCAGATTGCAAAATTTACGCCCGTATTTAACGAGGGTGCGCGCGATAGAAGGAATGGCCTCCCTACGGTGACTGTTTCTGCCGAAGTTTCGCAGAATGTCAGTGCGAATGACCTTGCTTTAAAACATTTTGAATCGCTGAAAAAGTTGACTGCTAGCGAAGGGGTTAAATTGGAGCTTGGCGGCGAAGCGGCCTCTGTTATTGAAACTCTTCCTGGGCTCCTTAAAGGTCTCGTTGTAGCAGTCGCTATGATGTTCTTTATTATGGTATGGCACTTCCGAAGAATTCGTATAGCATTCACGTTGTTCTCGTTGCTTTCGCTTTCGATTTTCGGGACGGGAGTCGCCATGTGGATTACGGATATGGATTTCACGATCACGGGTGTTCTCGGCATGGTAAGTCTATTTGGAATTATGGTGCGTAATGGCATTATCATGATTGATTATGCCGAAGAATTGAAACGCGAGGAACATTTGGAGTCTAAAAACGCCATATACAATTCGGCACTCAGGCGTATGCGACCGATATTCCTTACTTCGGCAGCGGCTTCTGCAGGTGTTTTGCCTATGATGCTGAGCGGAGATGGCCTTTGGGTACCTATGGCAAACATTATTTTCTGGGGAACGCTTGTTACCATGTGCTTGATTCTGACGGTGCTGCCGGTTGCTTATTGGGGCGTAAGCTGCATGAAGTTCAGACGCAAGAAAGTTGTCGGTGGTTAATATGAAAAGATTGAATAGCATAATACTTACTCTTATTTTAGGCGCATCCGCTTCATTTGCGGCAGATGTCTATACGCTTGAAGACTGCCTGCGTATTGCCCGCGAGAATAATGCGACACTGAAAAGCGCAAAAGTGAATCGCCAGATGTCCGAAGAAACTGAAGGAAGTGCCTTTCCTGCGTATTTCCCGAAGGTTTATGCTGGCGGCTTTGCCTTCATATCAAATGATTTTTTTGTAAAAAAAGTGGATCTGTCCAAACAAATGGAAAGTTTTGGAGAACAGGTCGCGCCTACCTTGATGCAAGCGGGAATGGACCCTTCTTTGTTGTCAGGACTTCCGACAACATTTAATGTGGATATGGTTGACAGGGGAATTGTCGGCCACTTGACTTTGATTCAGCCAATCTTTGTTGGGGGGCAAATTCGTAACGGCAACCAGCTCGCCCAAATCGGGACGCGCGCTGCCAAGCTCCAAGAAACACTTGCCGAGACGGATGTTCGCACGAATACGGAAACGTACTACTGGCTCATCGTCTCGCTCAGGGAAAAGATGAAAACACTCGCTGAAGCCGAAAAACAGATAGAAGCGATTTATGGCGACGTGAAAACGGCTGTAGAAGCGGGTGTTGCCGTGAAAAATGATTTGCTCCGTGTCGAACTCGAAAAGAAAAAACTGCAAAGTAATCGTCTAAAGCTTGAAAACGGCATTTCTGTTGCGAAACTGATGCTTGCACGGCAAATGAACCGAGACAATGCAGACTTTGAACTTGCGGATGCCGATCTTGAAAAGGTTGAACCGCCGGAATCCTACGCCATGTCTGCTGACGAAGCCGTTAATCGCCGCGTAGAAACTAAACTGCTTGCCATCAACCGTGAAGTCGCTGAGAAGGAACGTTCAATGGAACGCGGCAAGGCTCTCCCGACGGTTGCCGTGGGCGCAAGCCTTTTGTATCAAAACATACTCGATGATGACGCCGTGAACGGGGTGTTGTTCGCCTCGCTTACCATACCCATTTCGGACTGGTGGGGTAACAGTTATTCCACTGCAAAATTTGACTTGAAGGCGCAAAAGGCGGCCATTGACGAAGCCGAAAACAAGAACCTAATCAAGGTGGATATTGACGCCAAGTGGAATACACTGAATGAATCGTTCAGGCAGATTGAAATCAGCCGCGATGCCGTTGCCCAGGCCGAAGAGAACCTGCGCATGCAGCGTGAATACTACAACGCGGGCACGGGAACGCTCAGCAATATGCTCGAAGCGGAAACGTTGCGCCAGCAGGCCAGCGATTCCTATACCGAAGCCGTTACCGGCTATTACACGGCTCTCTGTGCCTACTTGGTGGCAACGGGCCGGTAATTTTTGCTAACAGCGAAGAACTCTATAGGTGGGGTACGATTTACTCCACCTTTTTCAGCACCTTGCACGGGTTTCCTACAGCGACGACGCCTGCGGGGATATCTCGGGTCACGACGCTGCCCGCCCCGATGACGCTCCCTTCGCCGATGGTAACGCCTGCGCAGATGGTGACGTTGCCTGCAATCCAGCAGTTGTCCCCGATGGTGATGGGCTTCGCGTATTCGTTGTTCGCAAGCGTCCCGTCGGGTTTCTTGAACATGTTGCGTTCCTGCCAGCGGAGCGGATGCAGGGGAGTATAGATGGCGATGTTCGGACCGAAAAAGACGTTCTTGCCGATAGTGACGGGCGCACAGTCGAGAACAGTAAAGTTGAAGTTCGCGTAGGTGTTTTCGCCGATTTGCGTATTCACGCCGTAGTCGAAGAAAATCGGGCCCTGCAGGTACACGCCCGGCTCGCGCTTCACGAACAGCTTGTCCAAGATGCTTTCGCGCTCGTCGTCCGTCTCGTCGAGGTTGTTGTACTGGCGGCACAGGGAATGCGCGGTCTGGCGCAGCCTCACGAGTTCAGCGTCGGAGGGGTCGTAAAGCTCGCACGCGAGCATCTTTTCTTTTTCGGTCATGCTTTAACTCTTAGCGGATGAAGTTCGTGAACACCTTCTTTTCGGCGACAGGTTGCGGGACGCCAGCCTTTTTGCCGGCCTCGATGCTCTTGAGGAGCCAAGCCATGTTGCGGCCGAGTTCGCGCATGATCTGCACGCCTTCCTCGTCCTTGAGCACGTCTTCGGGACTGGAACCGTGGACCATGTTCCAGTAGCGCGAGGCCACGAGGGGCTGCTGCGCGAATGTGGGGTACTTGTTCAGTGCGTCGAGGGTGGCGCTGGTGCGTGCGCGACGTGCTGATGCGACCGTGGCGGCGGGCTTGAAGAGAAGTTCCGCTTCGGCGAGGCCGTAGAGTCTGTCGAGGAACATCAGCATTTCGCCGCTGGGAGAGGCGTAGTAGACCGGCGAACCGTAGACCACTGCGTCGGCGGATTTCAAGAGTTCCTTGGCTTCGTGGACGACGGCGTCTGTTTCGCCCTTGAGCACGCGGCCCCCGACAAAGAAGATTTCGGTTTCGATGCCCGCGGCGTTGAGTTCGCCCGCGACAATGTTCAGTGCGGTGTAGGTGCAGCCCTTTTCGCGACGGCTGCCGTTAAATAAGACGACTTTCATGATAAACTCCGGTGTGCTAGATTCGTACCCCTTGAAAGATACAATTATTTGCGAACAACTTGTCAAAAAATTTTTCTCTAAAACTCTTGACAACTGCTTTTGGATAGGTCATATTTGTAGTGCTCAAAAGAGCATGAAACAACTAAAAGCCCCGCTGTTTTACGCATGTCTGCGGGGAAAGGAGTAAAAGATGTATAGCGATGCAAAAATCGGTGGTGTCGGAATCTGGCTTGACGAAATCGTCCCCTGCCTCAAGGATACCGAAACCGGAGAAATCAAGGAAACCGTGGTGTTCAGGATTGAGAGCCGCTCATTTCTGAAAAAATTCGACGAAAAGAACGGATGGGGAATCGATTGGATTGATGTTCCTAACGATGTCGAAGTGTTTGCGCTTGCCTTGAAGGAAAATAACGAAATTCAGGGGCTTGTTGGCGTTAGAAACGATGACGGACCGAAGGCTGCGTACATGCATTGGGCCTGCACTGCACCACAAAACAATAAACGATTGTATGGTACGCAGCGTTACAGCGGGGTTGGCGGTCATCTTTTTGCTGTTGCCGTTGACAAATCCATACAATGGGGCTATGACGGCGTTATTTTCGGCTTTGCCCTTAACAAAGAACTGCTAAATCACTATATTGGAGTATTAGGGTGCTCGCATATCGGCGCGCTTCACCCGTATCATTTCATATTAGGCCCGATTGCCGCAAAAAAATTATTGGAGACGTACACTTATGAATGGAACTGAAAAAGCTGATGACATTCTGTCCGATGTGCGAATTCCGTTTTCGGCGGTTCCCGACCCGTATAAGAATGCTCCTCCCTGCAAGTTGAACTTGCTGGAACTGGCTCGGTATGCCGACAGGAACGGCAAGGACATCAACAATCTTTCTCAAGAAGAAATAGCCTTGTTCAAGATATAGTTTTTTCGGTAAAATGAAAAAACGCAGGCTCATGTGAGTCTGCGTTTAAAGTTTTGAAGAGAGATTCCGGCTCGGAGGCCGGAATGACGTTGAGGGGCGGCGATGCGGCCCTACTTCTTCACATGTCTGTGATACTCTTGGAGGCTGCAGACTTCGAAGCGGCCGAAGTCGTGCTTGTCCATGAGGCCTTCCACGGTAGAGGTGAGGGCGGCGATGGTCGTGGTGATGGGGATGCCCGAGACGACAGCCTTGGAGCGCATCTGGATTTCGTCAACCATGGCTTCGGCGCCGGTTTCGGTGGTGTTCACGATCCACTGCACTTCCTTATCGTGGATAAGGTCGAGCAGGTTCGGGCGTCCACGGGAGATGCGGAACACGGCGCGGGTCTTGATGCCTTCGTTGTAGAGCATGGTGGAGGTGCCGCGGGTCGCGTACAGTTCGTAACCGAGGTTCACGAG